>CAZIDM010000010.1:0-75622 GCA_964537915.1 uncultured Dehalococcoidia bacterium | reverse complement strand
GTTCGACAGGCTCACCACGAACGTACTTGGCTTGACTTGTGGACAATCGAAAGACCCTGCGACAATCCATGGATACCTTGACATCGGACTAAGAAGAATTCCGCTCCGCCACCGGAAACAGGCTCTTCTGCAGCGTGTCGGACTCGATGCCCTCCGTGTACTCAACCGGCGCCAGCATCTCCCGGAACTCCTCCATCCCCTGCAGATGCCCCCAGATGTCCTCGAAGACCGAGTCCTCGTCCCGGGCGGCGTCGATTCTCACCCAGCGGTCCGGCTCGTTCTCAGCGAGCGTGAGGTAGCCTTTTCTGACGCGCTCGTGGAAGGCGCGAGGCTCCTCCTCGAAGCGCCTTGAGCCCTCCTCGTCCAGCCTTCCGCCCTGGTCAGCGTCGAACATCTCACGCTTGTCCGAGCCCGCGCGCCTGAGTCCCTCTTCGGGAGTGAGGTCGAGCAGGAACGTCCTGTCCGGCATCAGTCCTGTCGTTGCGAGCCGGTTCGTCGCGTTGACAAGGTCTATCGGAAGCCTCCTGCCGTAGCCCTGGTAGGCGGTGGTGGAGTCGGCGTACCTGTCGGCAATGATGACGAGCCGCTTTTCCTGCATACGCTTCCTGAGCAGCCTGGTCACAAGCTGCGCGCGGGACGCGGAGAAGAGGAACAGCTCGGCTTCAGGCGATATGTTCTCGCCGGGGAAGGGGCGTCCCTTGAGCAGACCGCGGATGTGGAGGCCGAGCTTGGTCGAGCCTGGCTCGCGGAGCTTCAGCGCGGGAACGCCGACCTCGGCGAGCTTGACCGTCAGCAGGTCCACCTGCGTGCTCTTGCCGGAGCCCTCCCCGCCTTCGAATGAAATGAACAGCGCCAATCAGCCACTCCTAACGGCCCCAGCCAGAATTCGGACACATGAAGTCGTGGAGGGAATTCTATTCCAGAACGCCGCGGTGTTAAAGCGGCTGCGCTGTCTTCCTAGACAATCGTCACGCCCGCGAGAGGAAGCCTCCAATGGCCCCCTCTCCTGGGGGAGAGAGTTGGAGTGAGGGCGAAAAGGTCTGATTGAAGGCTACTTGGAATCATCCACGCCCCTCTGGATTCCGGCCTTCGCCGGAACGACGAGGTTACGCGAAGGCGCCCAAAGAAGAAGACTAGAGGACTCTACTTGGGGTAGATGACCACGCTTCGCACGGGCTCTTTGCCTACGCTGTGCGACGTCAGGCCGCCGTTTTCGGCGATCTCGTGCTGGACGTGGCGGGCGTAGGCCCCGCGCGGACTGAGCTGCACCTGGTGCTCGCCTCTCTGGACGCGCTCGACCGCGTCCTCGGCCTCGCGCATCGCGTCGTCGAGCGCCTGGTCGTGACGGCCATGTCGCTTGTCCCGCGTGACAGCCTTGACGAACTGCTCGATCTGCGAGGTCGTGTTGCGCCTCAGCACGTACACCGGCTTGCCCTTCTGCTCGGCAGACTGGAGCTGGCCGGTCTTGCGCCGGTAGTAGTTCTTGGTCGTCAGCAGAAGGTCTGCGCTGGCGATGTTGTCGACTACCTCGACCGGCGAGTTGGTGTGGCGCACCGCCTGCTGCAGCTTACCCCTGTTCACGCCGTAGGGCATGATGTGGGTGACCTTGGCGGGAGGTGTGGGCTTATTCTCTTCGGGAGCTGCATCGCGCCTGCTGCCGTTGCCCCAGTCGCCGTTGTTGTTGAAGGGGAGGCCCCTCATCTGTGAGGACGTGCCGTTCTGTCCCTGCTGGACCTGTGGGCGCGTCTTGGTGATAGAGCCGTCGGCAGCGACCGTGCGCTGCTCAGGTGTGATCGGGTAGCCTCTCAGCATCCGGTCGACCGTGTCGGCGACGTCCGGGTGAACGACGACCTCCGTCCAGCTCTGGATCTCGACCAGCACGTCGAAGGTCGGCGGAGCGCGTCGCTCCAGCACCGTCTTCTGCGTGCGTCGCCGTCGCGCCTCGATGTCGCCCAGGGTCACCGACTGGATGCCGCCGACGAGGTCGGACAGCGTCGGGTTCATGACGAGGTTGTCGAGCGTGTTGCCGTGTGCGGTCGCGACGAGCTGCACGCCGCGCTCGGCGATGGTCCGGGCGGCGTTGGCGTCGAGCTCGATGCCGATCTCGTCGATGATGATGACTTCGGGCATGTGGTTCTCGACGGCCTCGATCATCACGTTGTGCTGCAGTGCCGGGGACGGCACCTGCATACGGCGCGCGCGTCCGATGGCGGGATGGGGGATGTCGCCGTCGCCTGCAATCTCGTTGGACGTGTCGACGACGATAACGCGCCTGTGGGCGTCGTCTGCAAGCACGCGGGCGACCTCCCTGAGCATGGTGGTCTTGCCGACTCCGGGCTTGCCCAGCAGCAGGACGCTCTTGCCCGACATGATGAGGTCTTCGATGACCCGGATCGTCCCGTACACGGCGCGTCCGACCCTCAGGGTCAGGCCGATTGCGGTACCCGCGCGGTTGCGGATCGCGGAGATGCGGTGGAGCGTGCGTTCGATGCCGGCGCGGTTGTCCTCGCCGAACTGGCCGATCCGCTCGATGGTGTACTCGATGTCTTCGGCCGTGACCTCGTCAGGGCTGAGTAAGACGCTCTCGTCCCTGAAGCGCGCCTCAGGCACTCGTCCGAGGTCGAGGACTACTTCGAGGAGGTGATCGAGGTCATCTCTGTCGCGAAGCGGCGACTGGATGTGGGCCGGAAGCTTGTCGATCAAGACTTCCAGGTCGCGGTCTGTAGCTAACTCCAAGCGGTTCAAACTCACCTGTCATGGGGCACTAGAGTTGATCGTCTGAACTTGCATACCAGTCTAGCACAAGTTGTCGAGGCTACCGACTGCATACTTCGTCTGAGGAGAGTTACAAACCATCCCAGCAAGAGTCCCGTCATTCCCGCGAAAGCGGGAATCTACCCCTCGGCCATGTGGACTCCCGCTTTCGGAGACCTTTGATAACCCCCTCTCCCTCAGGGAGAGGGCTAGGGTGAAAACGCCGACTGCAACCTGCTTGGCAACACCCACACGCATCTGGGTTCCGGCCCCGTATCGTAGTACGGGGTGACGTTCCTTCGCCGGAATGACACAGGAAGCGTCTTCTAGCCTGAGATCATCTCCTGGACCGTAACCCCAATCTCCCCCGGAGCCGGAATGATGTTGACCCCCGCCGCCGCCAGCGCCTTGACCTTCTCGCTGGCTCGACCGGCGCTGCCGGTGATGATCGCGCCCGCGTGGCCCATGCGCTTTCCAGGAGGGGCGCTCTGTCCGACGATCAGCGCAGCAACAGGCTTGGTGAACTCGTCGCTGCCGATGAACTCGGCCGCCTCCTGCTCACGCGTGCCGCCGATCTCGCCGATCATCACGACCGAGTCGGTGTCCGGGTCGTCCTCGAACTTCTTGAGTATGTCCACGAACGATGAGCCGTTGACCGGGTCGCCGCCTATGCCTACACAGGTGGACTGCCCGATTCCGAGATCGGTGAGCTGTCCCACGGCCTCGTAGGTCAGCGTACCGCTGCGCGACACGACGCCTACGCGTCCGGCCATGTGGATGTGTCCGGGCATGATGCCCATCTTGAAGTTCTCGCCCGGAGATATGACGCCCGGGCAGTTGGGGCCTATGAGCGTGGTCGGCTTGCCCTTCAGGTAGCGCACGACGCGAACGGTGTCCATCACGGGGATGCCCTCGGTGATGCACGCGATGACAGAAATTCCGGCGTCGATCGACTCGACGATCGCGTCGGCAGCGAACGGAGGCGGAACGAAGATCAGCGCCGCGTCCGCGCCGGTCTCATCGACGGCCTGCTCGACCGTGTTATAGATGGGGACGTCGTCATCGAACATCTGGCCGCCGCGTCCGGGAGTGACTCCGGCAACGAGGTTCGCCCCGTACTCCCGGCTGCGGAGCGCGTGAAAGCTGCCCTCGCGTCCGGTGATCCCCTGCACCATCAGCCTGGTGTTCCTGCCTACCAGTATGCTCATCAGTTAACTCCTGAAACCCAGCACCCGAAACGAAAACTCAGTTTGCGCTTGGGCAAAATCCCTATCGAATGATAGCGCGAAGGGCGTTCCGCGCTCACGAATACACACGAAATTTGCGCAGTCAACCATGCTCCATCTCTTGTCGGTATGTGAGATGAAAGTGTCCAAGGCTTGTTGTTCGTATTGTGAAGCGTCGACCACTAGAGCCCTTCGTAGTGCAACATCCAGGAGCCCTTCGGCCAAATCATGTCTTCCGGTTTGTCTGCTGTTGAGATATGTGAGTGCTTCGTAGAGAGTCCAGTTCGTAGTCACCAGCCTCAGCCGTTGCCGACTCAGGTTATTCCAAATGCGGTTGGCCAAACGGCTCCTCTCGTCCCTGGGGTTAGCGTAGGCTAACCAGCAGCTGGCATCTATGAAGATCTCCCCGGTTGATCTGCCCTGAATAATCTACTACTCGCTGTGGAGGTAATACTTGAGGTTACCGGACACGTCGACGCGATCCTCATCACTTATCTTGCGTGACTCCTCCGCGACGCGGTCAGTAAACTCCTGGACTATTCTTAAGTCCTCTTCAGAGACCTCGGCGCGCTGAAGAGGTGTTTCCTTGAGTACCCTCAATACCTCTTCTTCGTCAATCACTACCGGATCTTCGCCAGCATAGTACTGCCGGGAGGCCTCTTCGTCAGACTTCTCAACCGATTGTTCAACGACAGCGTCAATGTTCAGCGGTTCTGATCGGAGCGCATTGCGCACGATCTCCACAGGGACCTGCTTCTTTGTGGCTGGTAGAGCAAATGCGTAGGTCTCGGGATGCTTGGATTCAAACACCCAAGACTTGGGGGTGCAGTCCAAAAGCTCGTATTTATGCTCTAAGAGCACTTTGACGATACCGCTGACTGGGGCCATCCCGATATCTGATGTCGTCATGATGCGTCCTCTGCTTTGTTTACCCGGCGTTGCGGATGGCCTCAGCGGCCTGGTTGAGGTCGTCTACAAGCACGACGTCCAGCCCCGAATTGGACAGTATTTCGCGTCCCTCGTCCGAATTGGTTCCCAGCATCCTCACGACCATCGGGCGCATCGTCTCCGGAGCGCGCTCCGAGGCCATGACGAATCCGCGCGCGGCGACGTCGCACCTGAGAATGCCGCCGAAGATGTTGACCAGGACGCGCCGCACGTTCTCGTCCGACAGCACGATCTCCAGCGACTTCGCGCACTTCTCCTCGTCGGCGCCTCCGCCGATGTCGAGGAAGTTGGCTGGCGAAGCCCCGGCCGCGTGAGTGACGTCCATCGTTGCCATCGCGAGCCCGGCGCCGTTGACGATGCAGCCGACGTCGCCGTCCAGCTTGACGTAGTTGATGTCGAACTTGCCGGCCTCGACCTCGAGGTCGTCTTCCTGCTCGACGTCGCGCAGCTCAACGATGTCGCGGTGCCTGAACATGGCGTCGTCGTCGATATTGATCTTGGCGTCCATCGCCAGCACCCGGCCGTCCGACGTGACCCCAAGGGGGTTGATCTCCACGAGAGAGCAGTCGTTCTCCTCGAACAGCTTGTACAGCGAGGCCATCAGCCCAGCAACGGGCCGGTTCAGCGAGTCCGCAACTCCGAGTCCGTACGCCAGCTTGCGTCCCTGGAAGGGCTGCAGGCCGAGAACCGGGTCAATCGCGACCGTGAGGATCTTCTCAGGGGTGGTCTCCGCGACCTCCTCGATCTCCATGCCGCCCGCCGCGCTCGCGATGGCGACTATGCCCTCGGCTGCGCCATCGACGGCCATGCCGACGTACATCTCGGACTCGACCTCAACCGCCTCCTCGACGAGCACACTGCTGACCGGGACGCCCTCGGGTCCGGTCTGGAACGTGACGAGAGTCATGCCGATCATCGCCTCGGCCGCTTCAGCCGCCGCCTCGGGAGAGTCGACGACCTTGATGCCGCCAGCCTTTCCGCGTCCGCCTGCATGGACCTGCGCCTTCACAACGACCTTTCCGCCGATGTCGGCAGCAATCTCAGCAGCCTCATCGGGCGAGGTCGCAACCCGCCCCTTCGGAACAGGGATTCCATATCTCGCGAAGACATCCTTAGCCTGATACTCATGGATCTTCATAGATCAGCTCCGTGTGTTAATAGTCCGCAGGGTATTGTAGCGCAGGGCGCGTGTTTGCTGACGAGCAGATGAACAGAGGTCGGTTTGGAAAAGCGTTGGGCTGGCGGAGGGGGCGGGATTCGAACCCGCGATACGCGCTTAACGTATGCCTGTTTTCAAGACAGGTGCCTTCGTCCACTCGGCCACCCCTCCGAGTATCGAGCCGCCGATGCCAGCAAAGCCGACCACCCGATGCCCAAATTGTAGCCGCCACACCGGGAGCGGGGCAACAGGGGTTCACTGCTGCCGAAGGTTAGGGAGGCCTTGCGGTTGATTCAGCGAGACGGCTGGTATCATGTGCGGACACGGGGAAGCCATAGACAGTTTCATCATCCTGAAAAGCCTGGAACGGTGACAATCCATGGTCGCCCTGGCGACGATTTAAGGCCTGGGACGTGGGATAGCATCCTGAAACAAGCGGGACTCAAGGAAAGAAGACAATGACACAGAAATACGCGGTAGTATTCGAGCAGACTTCCAACAACTACTCCGCGTATGTGCCCGACTTGCCAGGGTGCGTCAGCACAGGAGAGTCATTCGAATACGTGCAGAGGACGATTCGCGAGGCCATTTCCTTCCACATCGAGGCTATGCTGGATCATGGCGAACCACTCCCTGAAGCGAGGATGTCACTCGAAGATGCCGAAGCACGCCATAACGAAGTGATGGCGGAGTTTGGCGAGGATGCCTCAGAAGACTTCGACGACGGGGAACCCGAACTGCCAGCGAAGTTCGGCATTGTGGATGTAAAGGTCGTTGATACACTGAAGTCAACTCGTACTGAATGACTAGGTCTAACGTGCGAGGAGGAATGTTAAGGGTCTGTGTCCCCAACGCCACGCTTGTGCAATCGCTTACCGAGAGACGGTAGCTTTTGGCTAGCGTGCCAGCATCCCTGTGCAGTTTGAGATCCTACTGGCTTCCCCACAGGCAGAGGGACTGGAACGGCTAGGCACATTCTGCAGGGGTAGGTCTCTCTGTGCCGCTGCGAGATCTATACCGCCCAGCTATATTTCGCTCAACCTAGTTGGGGACCAGCAAATGCTAGCAAGCTTTGTGTATAGCTCCTGTCTGTCGTCCAAGTCAGATTTCTGGAACTGCGCCTTTGCCTCAAATGGTAACGCCGTAGTATTGAGGAAGTTTCGGAATCCAGGGTCATTCTTGTAGGCGATTGGATGTAGTGATCTGGCAAGCAAATTCTGCTTGACATAGTGCTCGCGCTTTTCTGAATACTCCATGTCAGAGTAACTTGCGTTGTCGGGGCCCGGTAGTAGAACGAGTCCGCCGATCCTATTGCGGTAGGCGGTAAATGCTGAAGCGTGCCCGAATTCATCTGTGTGGCGTTCAGGATGGTCAGCCCAGATGTGTTCAATCTGGTAACCTCCCCTTCTCCTTGATCGCCTAGCATACTCAGGGTAAAGAGAAGGTTTATTGGATTCGACCTCAAGAAAGTCTGTCAGTCGGGCGAGCAGTCGATGGACCTGAGGGCCGTTATGGCCGTGCAACCTGAAAGCTTCTTGAGTATTGAAGTCAATGTACTCATCGCTCGGACCTTCTGGCGACAATTGCTTGATGAGTTCATCTCGGAGTTGCTCGAGCTCCATCCCTCTGATGGCTTTCATAATGAGGAAGGCCCGATACTGCATCGTCGAATAACTGATAGCTTTGAAGTTCCAAAGACGCCGAGCGAGCAGAATCTCAACGAAGGTGGCTACTAGTCGCATCTTGCGATGCACAATTGCCTCTCCGTCACTCAACTTAAGCGGGGCCAGCATCATTGGATACTGGAGAGTGAATCTATTCTGGGCATTAAAGAAGATTGAACTGCTCTCGGGTGTGTATGCGATCGCGGCTTTACGTGCGAGTTCATATGCGCCTGCGAAGAATGTGAAATCTCTGGTTATTAAGGCTGTGAAATCGGCGCTTGTCTTGAGCCCCATCCGTTCCTGATTGTCGCGTATCCATCTGTGGAATTCTGTGCCGACTCTATCGAAGTCTTCTGGTTTAGCCCTAGCTCGGCGTTCCCGAATGGTGTCAGCATATTGACTGCGAAGCCATGCTGTGACGCAGCTAGCGTCAGCCTCTTTGCCGAAGTTCCGGAGCTTGGAAGTCTGAGCTTTCCAGACGTCATCGGAGTGGACGCGACCCTTCTGATCGCTTATGTTTGCAAGCAAGTAGCCTTTGAGCATATCTGTCGGCGTCAGAGAGAGCCCTCTGTCGTTCATGGTTTCGAAGATAGTGTAGGCATCTTCGTCTGAGAATGCGGTGATCTCCACCAACATCACCTTCTCTATTAACCAATCCATGAAGTAGGGTAATGCCTCGTCCTTTAATTCGTCCGGGAAGATCTGGGTTAAGTCGTCATAACGGTTGATCAGATTCTGGACTGACGGCGGTTGATCAGAAGCATCTGGTATTTCGTTGTTAAGTAGGGATTGTAAGCAGGCGTTCCGTTCCTTCACATTGAGATTAAACGACTTATCTCCATATTGAGTCGAGTAGATCAAATACGAGACCGAAACTCTATCCTTGTCGGCTAGCGTACATTGCAAGTTGTCTAGATAGATGAGGAGGAGGGTTAGGGTCGTTAGTCTTTGCTGACCATCTACGACGAACTTTTCATTGCCTTTCCCACTGATAATGATCGATCCAAGAAAGTACTGACCGTATTCAATCACCGCTGATCTTTCGTCCGTCTCCTTGAAGTCTTGCAGGAATCTGGTTGTCAGGTCTTCGATCAACTCCTGAATCTGCTGTGTCTCCCACTTGTAATCACGCTGGTAGTAGTCGATTTGATACTTCTGGCCGAGAAGTGAGCGAACAGACTTAGCGTGACCTTGTATCTCTTGCATAGTGGACTAGCTCCTAGGAATTAAACGACGTGGAAGTTAAGCGACATAGGTGCAGATAACCCTGACATAAGCAATATTGACCATCAATCGATGTTCTGGGGGAGTATAGGCTGGCCGAGTATTCTGCACACGATGGAATCCATAGTAGTACAGGAACCTAGCGTCACGTAGGCTGTTTCAAAAGGAATGGTCAATGTAATAGGGGCGGAACGCGCACTCTATCCTTGAATACGAGAGGTCAGATCACTGCAGCTTTCGACTGCTGGCTCAGCCATCTCCACCGGAAGACCCTCGATACTCACGTTAGAAAGGTCCGCAAGACTGAGCCTTGAGCTAACGTCGAGGACTTCAATGCCGACCAACTGGCCTTGATCGTCGAAGTCCACCACCACTCCGTCATAGATGTCATCACTGCGTGCGACCTCGATCTCGCGGAAGTAGACGTATAGGGCGTCTGCGGTCTTGCTGTACTCGATCCTCAAGCCCCCTACACCCGTGTCAGGATGAACCCCTTCTCGCCGCGTACGCGTACTGTGTTGGGCCTTGCTACCACGACCCCTGCGATCGTGTTGTCGAGCTTGGACTGGTTCATCTTCCAGGTGAGCTGGACCGTCTCGACCGGCAGGTCGGTTGTGGCGAACTGGATCTCCTGGTACCTGGGCCTGTCCATCAGCAGGACGTTCTCACCGCGCCACTCTGCGGAGCCGGCGACAGGCTCGTCGAACTTCAGCGTGACCGAGCCATTGGGCCTGTCGATCACGACAGTCACGTCGCGGCGGTCTTCCTGGCTGGGTATTGCAAGCGAGCCTCGGAACTGTTCAGTGGATGTTGTTTCTGTCATTTTGGTCTCTTCCTCTTGTGTCAGATGTAATCAAAGGCCATTAGCCCAGTGCGGCGGCCTTCTGTTCGTAGTGGGCGGTCAGCTTCTCGTGGACGTCTGACACCTGGGACAGCGACTCGGCTAGCGATTCGACTTTGTCGGCGGGGACGACCATGAGCATGTACTCGTCAGATATGCCTGAGTTGACTCGCATTCCCGTGCAGCCGAACGACTGTGAGACGTTCCCCTGCGACAGCGCGACCGGGATCGCGGCGCAGCCGGGTCGTCCGTAGACTCCCGCAGGCGACGCGGCCCAGTTCATCTGCCCAGCGGTCTCGTTTACGACCATCGCCTGGGAGGGCTTGACCCACAGGAGCACGACGTCGGGATCGACAGGCAGCTCGGCCAGAGGGCCGTACACGATCCCTCCTGACTGCTTCTCCACCTTGGGTACGTTCGGGACCTCTTCCTCCCTGACGTACTCCATCTCGCACATCATGCCGACTTCGCCCATCAGGGTGTTCATCTGCTCTTCGGGCAGCTCGAATCCCATGACCATCGTGCCCAGCGTGCAGTTGTAGTGGTCCTCGGCGGCGGCGTAGAACACACCGGACTCCGCCTCGTGCCAGAACGCACAGCTGGATGGGACGACCTTGCTTGTCCTGGTCACCCCGTATGGCTGCCCCTCCACGAATGCGAGTCCGATAGGGGGCTTTTCCAGCGGTATCCCGGTCTGCAGGTCTGAATCTAACTGGATATGGTTCATGACGGAAGAATCCTCTGAAATAAATTCGCTTGTGAGTCAAGCATACAGCACCTACCATGTCAAATCTGACACCCAACCGAAGGTAATGCAACAACCTGTAGGGGCGGTTCGAGAACCGCCCTTACTTCCACACCAGTGACGCATAAGGCACGTCTGTGATCAGCGAGAGACGAATCTCCTCCAGGGCACAGTGGATCGGGCTTGTCGCGGCAGCGTCGGGGATGTTCCTGACGTCGCTCGACATCACCGTCAACGTTGCCCTTCCGAACATCACCGACAGCTTCGGAACGGACGCCGTCACCATCCAGTGGATCATCATCCTGTACGTCGGCAGCAGCACCGCCATGCACCTGGGACTGGGAGGCGCTGCAGACGCCTTCGGCCTGAAGCGGATGTTCGTGCTAGGCCTCATCGGGTATACGATAGCGGTGTTCGCGATCAGCTTTGCACAGAGCCTGGGACTGCTGTTCGGACTGCGCGTCTTCCAGGCGGTCGGGAACGGGCTGCTCATGGTGCTGGCCCCGGCGATAGTGACCCGGCTGTTCCCGTCGGAGTTCAGGGGAAGGGCGCTCGGCATCATGGCTGCGCTTGGAACGCTCGGGATGATGGCAGGCTCCCTCGGCGGCGGCGCGCTAGTCGACGCCTTCGGGTGGAGGGCTATATTCCTGGGCAGAGTGCCGCTGTGTCTCGCGGCAATCGCATTCTCGGCCCTGCTTCTGAGAGTCCCGGATGAGTCGGGCCGACGTGACGGGCAGGCTGCGTTGAGGGGATTCGACGTCTGGGGATCGGCAACGCTGTTCACGGCAGTCGGAGCGCTGATCCTGATGCTCTCGCTCGGAGGCAGGCACGGATGGACGGCCGTCTACGTGCCGCTTCTGGGAGTCCTGGCGGTTGCGGGCGTCGCGGCGTTCGTGGCAGCCGAACGCAGGGCAGAGCGTCCCGTCCTCCAGCTTTCCGTCCTCAGGAACAGGGTGCTGGCTCCCGCTCTGGTGGTCTCCATGCTGGCTATGCTGTCCACATTCGTCAACTGGTTCCTGCTGCCGTTCTTCGTGGTGGAGTCGCTGGGCGCAAGCGCAAGCGTGTGGGGACTGCTGTTGATGCTGATGACGGTGGCCACCGCGTTCGCTTCACCGCTGGGCGGTTGGCTGTCTGACCGGTGGAGACCTGCGTACACGATTACCGGAGGGCTGACCGTCGCGACCGCCGCCATGGTGTCCCTGTCAGTCCTGGACGCAGGTTCGAGTGTGGTGCATGTTGCGGTGGGCCTCATCGGCGTCGGAGTTGCGACGGGCCTCTTCCAGTCGGCCAACGCCAACCTGATCATGGGCTCCATGCCCGCTGACCGTCTCGGCATGGGTGGCGGGATTATGGGCCTTTCGAGGGGGCTTGGCGTCGTGTTCAGCGTCGCCGTTATGGGGGCGATCTTCTCAGCGCGCCTGGGCGTAAGAGAGGCGTCCCTGCCTGAGGACCAGGCGTTCATCCTCGCGTTCCAGGACGCCTACAGAATCGCGGTCGGCCTGGGCGTCGCGGCGGTGGCTGTATCGTGTACGATCTGGCCCGTTTTCCTGGGGAACAGGAGATGAGATTCAGGCCTCTACCAGTATTGACGACCTAGAGGATGAACTATAGGATTCCTGCAATTCGCTTCATAGTCTTCTGGGGAGGTTGTCCGGTGAAGTATGACTACATCGTCGTTGGTGCGGGTTCGGCAGGGGCTATTCTTGCCACCAGACTCTCGGAAGACCCCAACCGGTCTGTGCTGCTGCTGGAGGCCGGGCCTGACTACGCGGACATCGACAGCCTCCCGGAAGAGGTGAGACAGGGCTACGCCACCGGCATGGACGTGATGACCAGCGACCACAACTGGCAGTTCTGGGGTCAGCCCACACCCATAGCGGAGCCGATGATGGTGCCGCGCGGCAGGGTGACCGGCGGATCGAGCGCGATCAATGGCCAGGTCTTCTTGCGCGGGATGCCCGAGGACTACGACGGCTGGGCGGCACGCGGCAACGACCAGTGGAACTACGAGAAGGTGCTGCCGTTCTTCCGCAAGCTGGAGACCGACACTGACTTCAGCGGCGACTTCCACGGCACCGAGGGTCCGATCATCTGCCGCCGGTTCAAGGACTCGTCCGACTGGCCGCCGATGCAGACTGCCTTCTATAACGCTGCGAAGGCCGCCGGACACCCAGACGGCCCCGACCAGAACCACCCGGACGTGACCGGCATCGGTCCGACGCCGTACAACAACCCGAACGGCATCAGGTGGAGCACCAATGTCGGCTACCTGTCGATGTCCAGGCACCGGCTCAACCTCACGATCAGGGGCAACTGCACGACGCACCGCGTCATCATCGAGGACGGACGCGCAACTGGCGTCGAGGTAGAGAGCGGCGATGAGAAGTTCGTCGTCGAGGGCGACGAGATCATTCTGAGCACCGGCGCGATAGAGTCTCCCCAGATACTGCTGCTTTCGGGAGTCGGCCCTGCCGCTCACCTCGAAGAGGTCGGCGTTCCAGTGGTCCACGACCTGCCCGGCGTCGGACAGAACCTCAGAGACCATCCCGTCGTGTGGGCGACGTGGAGGACCAAGCCTGAGATCGAGCTCGATGGCTTCGCCCCGAGGAGCCAGCTTATGCTGCGCTACACCGCGACGGGATCGGACCTTCGCAACGACATGAAGATATCCATGCAGAACTTCGCGACTGAGCGGATCAACAGGGGTGGAGACCGCATGGTGCCGCTGGGCATCAGGATGCTGGTGGTGCTGGACCTCGCCGTGAGCTCGGGAGAGCTGACACTCGCCTCGACTGACGTCTCCGTCCAGCCGAACCTCAACTACAACTACTTCTCCGAGGAGTTCGACCGGCAGCGCTCCCGTGAGGGAGTCAGGAAGTGCCTGGAACTGGTCCAGCATCCTGACTTCAAAGACGTTATCGAAGAGCGGATCGAGCCACCGGACGACATCGTAGACTCTGACGACGCGCTCGACGAGTGGCTGATGAAAGAGGCCACGACGGGTCAGCACATCTCAGGCACCTGCAAGATGGGGCCCGCAGACGACCCGATGGCCGTGGTCGGCCAGGATGGCAGGGTGCACGGCCTGGCCGGGCTGAGAGTGGCCGACGCCTCGATCATGCCCGACTGTATCCGCGCAAACACCAACGTCACCACCATGATGATCGGCGAGCGCATCGCAGACCTCATCTCACAAGAGGGCTGAGTTCTCAATACGCCCTCTCTCCTGTGGGTTCAACCAACGAACCCCCTCTCCTGGGGGAGAGGGCTGGAGCCTGCCCCGGACTTGATCCGGGGGTGAGGGCGAAAACCTCGAATACCCACCCACTAAGCTCCCCAGGGAAGAACCCTGGAGCGAAGACAAAAAACCTAACCGAACCACCAGGCGGCGGCTATGACTACCACAAACGGAAACGGCGTAAACGGCCCAATGAAGGGCCTGAAGGTGCTGGACTGGACGATGTACCAGTTCGGACCTGTGGCAAGCTCGATGCTCGGCGACATGGGCGCAGACGTAATCAAGATCGAGGCGCTAGACGGCGACGTAGGCCGTGCCGTCGCGAGAATGAGCTCTCGCCCGATCGGGCTGGCCGGCGACCGTAACGCCTACTTCGAGACCTGCAACCGCAACAAGCGCGGCATCGCGGTAAACCTCAAGACCCAGGAGGGGCGCGACATCGTCCACAAGCTCGTCGCCGAGGCGGACGTGTTCATCGAGAACTACCGCAAGGGCATCCCCGAGCGCCTGGGAATGGACTACGAGACGCTTCGGGAGATCAACCCCAGGCTGATCTACGGCTCCGGTACAGGCTATGGTCCGAACGGCCCCGACTCTGCCAAGCCCTCTTTGGACGGCTGCGGCCAGGCGAGGTCCGGGCTGATGGACGCCGCCACTGGCCCAGGCGGGAGCGAGCCTTCGTACGTGGGCGGAGCGGTGTCCGACCAGATGGGCGGGATCATCCTGTGCCTCGGCGTTGTCTCTGCGCTTCACGCTCGCGACGTCACCGGACAGGGCCAGCGCGTGGACGTGTCTCACCTGAGCAGCACCATGTGGCTCCAGGGCCTGGCTGTGAGTATGCAGCTTCTGTCAGGGTTCCACTACCGGATGACCGACAGGTCGAATCCGATGAACCCGCTGGTGAACGCCTACGAGTGCGCCGACGGTCGGTGGATCCAGTTCATGAGCCCGCAGTTCCAGCGCTACTGGCCCGCCTTCGCGAGCGCGCTTGGACTCGAAGAGCTGATCGACGATCCGATGGTCACCTCGATACAGGGGATGACCGGCGGCTCGCCGGAGCTGACGGCGATCATCGCCGAGCGGTTCAGGACCAGGCCCGTCGACGAGTGGGTCTCCATCTTCAACCAGTACGAGGACCTCATCTTCGCCAAGGTGCAGAAGATCGAGGAGCTTGAGCACGACCCGCAGGTGATCGCCAACAACTACGTCACCGAATTCGCCCACCCCGTCATAGGCGACGTGAAGATGTGCAACTTCCCGGTCATGTTCAGCGAGACCCCCGCCGGAGTCTGGAAAGAGGCCCCGGAACTCGGCCAGGACACCGAGACCATCCTCATCGAAGACCTCGGCTACGACTGGGACGACATCAGCCGCCTCCAGGAAGCCGGCACGATTCTGTAGGGGCAGGTCACGCACCCTCAAAGCGTCTGGCGAAGCAGCCCCTAACCTACTGCAAAATCCCCTCTCCCTCAGGGAGAGGGTTAGGGTGAGGGTGAAAACACGATTCCCCACCCAGTAAGAGGGCACCCATCAAGGAGCAAATACATGGGCAGGTTGAACAACGAACAGACCTGGGAGCTAATCTCCCAGCCCATCATCTCCTTCGTCACGACCATGCGCGAAGATGGCACACCCCATGTGACACCCGTATGGCACCTCGTCGACGGAGACCCTTCGGCAGGCCCAGGACAGGCTGAGGTCGTTATCGCGGTGGCGCGAGACACGGTCAAGGCCCGGAACGTCCGGGGCAATCCACAGGTTGCGCTGTGCGTGGCGGCGGACCAGCGTCCTCAGCCGTGGGTGCTGATCAACGGGACTGCGCGGCTGTCAGAGGAGCGCGTGGAGGAGATAGTGCGTACCGTGTCGTTCCACTACCTCGGCGATGAAGAAGGCGGCCCGTACGTGGAAGAGATCATGAAGATGATCGACTTCGTGATTATTCGGATCACACCCGACCGGATCGTCGCCTTCGACGGCGAGTTCTAGACCTGGAACTCTTCATCTTCGTCTCGTTGTCAGTCTCTCGTTCGCCCTGAGCTTGTCGAAGGGCCGTCCGTTCATGGTTCGACAGGCTCACCACGAACAAGCTACTCCACTGACATTCGAAAGCGAAAAGCCCCTGGAGTCCTAGATCGCCGAGTCGCCCCGTTCGCCGGTCCTGACCCTGACGACCTGCTCGACAGGCTGGATGAAGATCTTGCCGTCCCCAATGTCCCCGGTGCGGGCCGTCTTTACGATTACGTCAACTGCGCGTTCAACGTCCGAGTCGGAAACCACGACCTCCAGCTTGGTCTTCGGCAACATGTCGATTATGACGGACTGACCGCTGCCGCCCGTGTGAACGACTCCGCGCTGCGCGCCGCGGCCTGTGACAGGTGCGGTGTTCAGCCCCGAAAACCCGGCGTCCACCAGTGCATCCTTGACGAAGTTGACTCGTTCGGGCCGGATGATTGCCTCGATTTTCTTCATGGCAGACGCCTCCTGAATGCGGTGGGACTGTTCAACCTCGCCGTGACTTCGACAGGCTCAGGGCAGGGCGGACTGCCGTTCATTCTGACCCAGTCGCCGTTCATCCTGACCCTGTTGTCGTTCATCCTGACCCTGTTACCGTTCATCCTGACCCAGTCGCCGTTCATCCTGACCCTGTTACCGTTCATCCTGAGCCTGTCGAAGGATGCGGGCGTGTTGTTCATACTAACATCTACAGGTGATAGGCGGTCTCGCCGTGCTCGGTGAGGTCCAGGCCTATCTGCTCGTCGTTGTCGGCGACTCTGAGTCCCATGATCAGCTTGATCACCCACAGTATGATCGCCGTGACTACGAACGCCCACGCCCATGTGGCCACGATGGACAAAAGCTGTATGAGCACCTGTTCCATTCGGGACACATCGACGAACGCGCCTGTGACGAGCGCAGGTGTGAGGGCGAATATGTCATCTACCGAGCCGGCGCGTCATGCCTCACCCGAAGCGAGACTCGACATTGCCTCCCTCACCCCTGGCTGAACTCCGAAGGGCTCGAATCGAACCGGCTGCGACACACAAGCCCGCAGAAGTAGTGCCACACCCCGTCCCAATAGCGCTTGGTCCCCCTCGTGGGGTCCAGCTCGGGAGTCCCCGCAACCGTCCGCCCAACCGGCGTGTCCAGATCTTCAGAAACGTGCTTATCGCAAACAGCACACTGCGGCATCTTCGTAGAACCCCGATACCTGCCTAGAACGTCGTCGATCCCTGTATACGGGACTCGTGGCCTTCCCACTCGGCTTCTCGCAGAATGTACTTCTGGATCTTGCCTGTGGCCGTCTTTGGCAGGTCCCTGAACTCAACGTATTTCGGAGCCTTGAATCGTGCGATGCGGTCCTGGGTGAACCGGATCACCTCGTCCTCTCCGACCTCCGCTCCGGCCCGCGGCACGACGAACGCCTTCGGCACCTCGCCCCAACGGTCGTCTGGAACGCCGACCACGCACACCTCGAGCACGCCCGGATGCTCCATGATGACCTTCTCGACCTCCTGGCTGGAGATGTTCTCACCGCCGGAGATGATCACGTCCTTCGCGCGGTCCTGCAGCTCGATATAGCCGTCCGGGTGCCACACGGCGATGTCGCCGGAGTGGAACCACCCGCCCTCGAAAGCTGTTGCCGTCGCCTCCGGGTCATTGAAGTAGCCCGACATGACGATGTTGCCTCGCATGACGACCTCTCCCAGGGTCTCGCCGTCTCTTGGGACGTCCTCCATCTCCGGGTTGACCACCCGCAGTCCGGGTTCGGACACGATGAACGGCACGCCCTGCCTCGACTTCAGCTGCGCCTGCTCCTCTGAGGGAAGATCGCCCCACCCGGGTTGGATGGCGCAGATCGTCGTGGGGCCGTACGTCTCGGTGAGCCCGTAAGCGTGCAGGATGAACGCGCCCATCCCCTCGATGGTCCGGATGACCTGCGGAGCAGGGGGCGCCCCCGCCGTCATGATGGTGACCCCGGACAGGTCGGCATTCTCCGCCTCCGGTGACGAGTACATCATCGTCAGCACGGTCGGAGCCGCGCACATGTTGGTTACGCCGTGTTCGTCAATCAGCTTGAATATCTGGGATGCCTCCACCCTGCGCAGGCACAGGTGCGTCGCCCCGACTGCCGTCACGCCCCACGTGTGGCACCAGCCGTTGCAGTGGAACATCGGCAGCGTCCACAGGTACGTGCTGTTCCAGGTCAGACCGGACTCCAGCACCTCTCCCAGCGCGTTCAGGTACGCGCCTCGTGCGTGGAACTGGACGCCCTTCGGCATTCCGGTGGTGCCGGACGTGTAGTTGATCGATATCGGGTCGATCTCCGAGTCCAGCGCCTCGCTGTGGACTCCGGGAGGCGACGAAGCCAGGAACGCCTCGTACTCCACAGACTCGATGTCCTCGGCCATGGGAGCGACGTCTGCGACCTGCACGACCGTCTCCACGCCGGGAATCTCGCCGTCCATGGCTCGTACGGTGTCTGCGAACTCCGAGTCGAACACCAGAACCTTCGCGCCCGAGTGGTTCAGGATATAGGCGATCTCCCTCGCCGACAGCCGGATGTTGATGGCGACCAGCATCGCGCCGAGCCGCATCGGACCGTAGTGCCCCTCCAGCATCTGAGGGATGTTAGGCAGCATGAAAGCGACACGGTCGCCCTTCTTCACGCCCGCCTGCCGGAGCGCGCCCGCAAGGTTGTTCACGCGGTCATTGAACTCCGCGTACGAGTACGTCCTGTCGTTGTAGATGACCGCGGGCTTGTTAGGATACACAGCCGCGCTGCGGTCCAGAAACGCGAGGGGGTTCAGGTCATGAAAAGAGACGCTGTTTGGCATGGTGCTACCTCACCGGTCTGAGATGAGCCTGAGTGTATCAACGCCCGTTTGGAGCGTCAATTTGCCTTAGAATAGGGATATAGGAATGAGGGGGACTCTTATGGCGCAATCTAGCCTGGTCGCAGTTGGCACATATACACGAACGACATCCGACGGCATATACATCTGCGAATTCGACGCGGAGACCGGCGACCTCGACCCCGTCTCGTCGATGTCGGGCGCCGAGAACCCGTCTTTTCTCGCCCTGCATCCGAACGGACACATTCTGTACGCAGCATCTGAGGCCGAGGACTTCGATGGCGAGCGACAGGGAGCCCTGTACGCGTACTCCATCGACGCCGGCACCGGCCGGCTGTCCCCGATAAACGCGGTGGGCTCCGGCGGTCCGGGACCGTGTCACGTGAGCGTGGACGCGACGGGCCGCTACCTGCTGGCTGCCAACTACCACGGAGGCAGCGTCTGTGTCGCGCCGATCAACGACGACGGCAGCCTGGAGCCTCTCTCGTGCTTCATCCAGCACGAGGGGTCGAGCGTCAACCCCAACCGCCAGGAGCAGGCACACGCCCACTCGATCAACCTGGACCCGCAGAACCGCTTCGCCTACGTGCCCGACCTCGGACAGGACAAGGTGGTCATCTACCAACTGGACCTGGAGAGCGGCACCCTGGTTGCCAACGATCCGGCGCACGTCGAGGCTGAGCCGGGAGCAGGTCCGCGCCACTTCGACTTCGATCCCGGCGGCACGCGCGCGTACGTCATCAATGAGCTTGGCTGCACGATCACCGGCTACGACTACAACAGCGAGAGCGGTGCGCTTACCCTCTTCCAGACCGTCGGCACCCTCCCCGCCGAAGGCTTCGGACGGCACAACACCACCGCCGACATCCACGTCCACCCGTCAGGCAGGTTCGTGTACGGCTCGAACCGCGGCCACGACAGCATCGCCATCTTCTCCGTAGACGAGGACACCGGACACCTCACAGCGCTGGGCCACGAGTCGACCCAGGGCTGGACACCCCGCAACTTCGCGATCGACACGTCAGGCGAGTTCCTGCTCGCCGCCAACCAGGACTCCGACACCATCGTGTCATTCAGCATCGACACGGACTCCGGCGCGCTGACGCCAACCGGGAGCGTCACTGAAATCCCCATGCCCGTCTGCCTGAAATTCCTGGGCTAAGGATTCAGCAGCCTTCGACAGGTACCTGTCCCAGATTAGTAGACGCCCCCATTTGGAGCGCGGGCATCTTGCCCGCATCCGTTCGTCCTGTTGAAAATCCGCCGTGGCGGGAGCTTGTCGAAGGATGGTTGCCTATTGGACTGCCTACCAACTTGGGACAGGCTCCCTCGACAGTACACACGTTGGAATGATTTTGCGGTTATAATACGTACGATCAATAACGATGGGAAAATGCGTCGCCAGACGTAGCGAGATCTGAAGGCTGGAGGATGTGGAAATGAAATCGGATCGGGGGCTTGTCGCACACCTGATGAGACGCGCCGGGTTTGGCGCGACGCCGTCGGAGCTTGACAGACTGACGGCTGAAAAGACGTACGAAGAGATCGTTGACGACCTGGTCACTCCCGAGCGTTTCGAGGAGCTCGACCAGTCCTACATCGACAGGTACTACAGTGGCGAGCCGGTGGCCGTCCACGTTGGCAAGTGGATCTACAGGATGGCCAACACCCAGAGGCCGCTCGAAGAGAAGATGAGCCTCTTCCTGCACCACATCTTCCCGGTGGCGTGGGGCAAGAGCGAGCACGGCCCGTCTCTCTACACCGAGATCGAGATGTTCCGTCGCGTCGGCCTGACCGACATGCGGACGATCCTCCTCGAGCTCTCCCGAGATCCCGCCATGATCTTCTGGCTGGACAACAACGAGAACCACAAGGACGAGATCAACGAGAACTACGGCAGGGAGCTGCTGGAGCTGTTCTCGATGGGCGTCGGCAACTACACCGAGGACGACATCAAGGCCGCCTCTCGCGCGTTCACCGGCTGGACGTTCAGGCAGCCGCTGTCGCTCTACCCGAACGGCCACTACCCGGCCGAGTTCGAGTTCATCGCCGACGACCACGACTACGACGAGAAGACATTCCTCGGCGAGACTGGCAACTTCAACGGTGAGGACGTCATCGACATCATCGTGAAGCAGCCGGCCACCGCCAGGTTCATCTCGCGACATATGTACAACTTCTTCGTCGAGGACGAGGTGCAGGTGCCCTCATGGGCGACGGAACCTCCAAAGAACGAGGACGCGATCCAGCAGATGTCCAGGGTCTTCCTGGAGACCGGAGGACAGATACGCCCGGTGCTGCGTGAGATGTTCAACTCCGACTTCTTCAAGGAAGCGCGACACTTCAAGAAGGTGAAGAGCCCGACCGAGCTGGTCGTCGGCGTAATCCGGCAGACCGGCGAGTTCAGCAGTCCCACTCCGGGACTCAACGAGTTCGCTGTGACGACGCTGAACGGCTCCCCGATAGAGGGCCCGCTGGCTATCATGGGACAGCGGCTCATGAACCCACCGACCGTCGAGGGCTGGCACACCGGCCACGAGTGGATCGACTCCGGGACGCTCAGCGAGCGCATCGGCTTCGTCGAAAGCCAGTTCGAGGATCTGAACAAGCCCGGCGTCAGGGAGATGGTGGAACGAGCCGGAAGTCTCGACGACGACCCCACACAGCTCGTCAACCGTTGTCTCGACCTGCTCGGCGGAATCACGGTGAGCGAGCAGACGTACGAGTCGCTCATAGCGTACGCAACTGAGCTGAGCGGCATGGAGAGGGACGAGTCCGTAGGGGTCCATAACCTCCTCCAGATGACCGCCTCCACCGTCGACTACCAGTTCGAGTAGCCAGCCAGCTTAAAGCCCGCCAGTCCCCTCTCCCTCAGGGAGAGGGTTAGGGTGAGGGTGAGAACCCTGCCCACAGACCGACCCAGTCTCAGCCAGACCCACGGAGAAAGAAATGACCACGAAGAGTAGAGAAAAGACCCTGGTGGTAGTGCAGCTCACCGGCGGCAACGACTTCATGAACACGATCGTCCCCTATACGAACCCGCACTACTACGAGGCGAGGACGAAGGTCGTGATGGGCCAGGACGAGGTCCTGCCGATCAACGACACCCTCGCGATCAACCACAATGCCGCGCCGTTCAAACGACTGTACGACGAGGGCAAGATGGCGATCATCCAGGGCATCGGCTATCCGAACTCCAACCGCTCGCACTTCCGTGGCATGGACATCTGGCACACCGCCGAGCCCAACCGCGTCGGCAGCGAGGGCTGGCTGGGTCAGGCGATCCGCGATCTCGACCCCAACGCCGAGAACGTCCTGACAGGCGTCAACATCGGCATGGGCCTGCCCAGGGCCATGGCCGTGAGCGGCGTGCCGGTCACGTCAGTGGGCGACCTCGCGAGCTACGGCGTGATGACCCGCATCGAGCAGGAGCAGCTTCGCGACAAGGCCCTGATGGCCTTCAAGGGCATCTACGGCCAGGCAATCGGCACCGGCCCGGTGGCCGACTACATCGGCCAGACCGGACTGGACGTGCTCAAGGGCGCGGACATGCTCGCTGACGTCGCCGGCCAGTACGAGTCGACTGTCGAGTACGCCGACAACCAGATCGCGAAGAACATGCGCGACATCGCCCGCATCCACTTCGCCGATCTCGGCACCCGCATCTTCTACACCTCGCACGGCGGATACGACACGCACGCCAACGAGATGCCTACACACCCCAAGCTCATGAACGAAGTGTCAGGCGCGATCTCCGACTTCATGGACGACCTCGAAGAGCACGGCCGCGCCGACGAAGTGACCATCCTGGTGTTCACCGAGTTCGGTCGGCGGATGCGCGACAACGGCTCCGGAACCGACCACGGCTCTGGCGGCGGCGCGTACATGTTCGGCAAGAACCTTCGCGGCGGCCTGTACAGCGAGTACCCGTCGCTCGACCCGGCCGAGTGGGAGCACGGCGAGGACCTCAAGCACACGATCGACTTCCGGGGCATCTACGGCACAGTCCTCGAGCAGTGGCTGGAAGTAGACGCCAAGCCAATCGTAAAGGGCGAGTTCGAGCAGATTTCTCCGTTCGTTAACTAGAGGGCCAGCAAGAGTTCCATGGAAGGCTCAGCCTGGATACTCTCGGTATTCGTAGTTTACTTCGCCATCCTCATTGGCATCGCAGTCCTGCGGGCGCGGCAGATGAGGGGCATGACCGATTACGTGCTGGCAGGACGCAGGCTGGGGCCGATTACCTCCGCGCTCAGTTCCGCTTCTTCAGCCACCAGCGGCTGGACGATGCTGGTCTTGCCCGCGCTGGCGTTCGCGGCGGGAATGATGCACCTGTGGACGGTAGTGGGCATCATCATGGGCGCGTGGCTGGCATGGACGATTCTGGCGAAGCGTCTGCGCCGCTACACAATCGCCACGGGCGACTCGTTGACCATCCCGGAGTTTCTTGAGAAGCGCTTCGACGACAGGTCCGGAATCCTGCGCGCGCTGGCAGCCGTCATCACCCTGTACTTCATGACGCTTTACGTCTGCTCAGGGCTGATAGCCGGCGCCAAGCTGCTGGACCAGGTATTCGAGCTGGAGAACCCCGGAGCCATCCAGGACATAGGCGTGCTGATAACGCTTGTCGCCATCGTCTCGTACACTTTCATCGGCGGCTTCCTCGCGGTATCGCGTACCGATGTCTTTCAGGCGATGATAATGCTGACCGGCTTCTTCATCATTCCCGCTGTCCTGATAGCGACTACCGTCAACCCGTTCGCGGGGCTTGAGTCCACCGTGCCTGGATTCTGGAACCCGTTTACCAACGCGGACAACCAGGTGCTTGGCGTGATGTTCTTCCTGTCAGCCGCCGGATGGGGGCTTGGCGCGTTGGGCTCACAGCGGATATCGGCGCGATTCATGGCGTTGGAACGTGAGAGCCTGGTGTCCAGAAGTCGCCTCATCGCCATCATCTGGATAGTCCTCATATTCGCGCTCGCGCTGCTGATGGGACTGGTGTCCGCGCCCGCGCTAGCCGGTCAGGGCGTTGACCTGCCGGACGCCGAGCGGCTGTACATAGTTGTCTCCGAGACGTTCTTCCACCCCATAGTGGCGGGACTTCTGCTGACGGCGGTGATTGCTGCCGTGATGAGCACCGCCGACTCCCAGTTGCTCCTGGCGTCCGCCATCGCGTCAGACGACGTGCCGGGAATCAGGCGGCTGACCTACTCGATGAGTACGGAAATGCGCGTGTGGATGGGACGGCTGCTGCTGGTAACGGTCGGCGTCGTAGCCGCGATGATCTCCATGATCTCGCCGGACTCGATATTCGCGCTGGTATCACTTGCATGGGGAGGAATGGGCGCCGCTTTCGGCCCCGTGGTAATACTGGCCCTGTACTGGCGTCGGTTCAATCTGTGGGGCGCGCTGACGGCGGTGGCGGCCGGCGCGGGCGTATCCACCTTCTGGTGGCTGATGGGACTGCGCCACGACGGACTTGTGGGAATAACCGAATCGCTGGGATTCGGCGCGACGGTGAACCGGCTCCAGGAAGTCGGGGTCTGGAACGTGAACCCAGCCACACCTGGCTTCGTTATCGCCATGCTGCTGGCGATAGGCGTAACGCTGATCACGGCTCCGCCGTCCAATGATATAGTCGAGATGTTCGACGAGGTTAACTCGCCGGACTGGAAAGACCGGTTGCCGGGCGAGATGAGTGCGGCGTACTAAACTGCGCCACCAACGCCGTTTTGATATAGTTCGCAATAGGCAACGCCGACGGCGCATGTCGGCGACAGACTGGCGGCAGACAGCCGCGTTATCAGGAGAATATCAATGAGCAGGCCACACGGATTGCTTAGGGCCGGATACCCGTATCTGAGAACGCTGGGTATGAGGCGAGTTACGAACTTCCCGTCGGACGTCGCGTTCCCAAACGGCGACCAGGAGGCTTACATCCTCATGAGGTCCGAGGGTGCGGCGACGGTCAGAATCTGGCCGGTTGACGACGCCGACGCTCTGACCGACGACCTCAAGGGCTTCGGCGCATACGGCACCGGCGACGGCCAGATGGTGTGGCCGGTTCAGCTCATCACCGATGGGAAGGGCCATCTCTTCGTGAGCGACGAGGCAACTCACCGCATCACCAAGTTCGACCTGGAGGGCGAGTTCGTCTCCAAGTTCGGCATCCGCGGAGAGGGCGACGGCGAATTTAACGGGCCCACGGGAATCGCGTTCGACCCCGATGGCAACATGGTAGTCGTCGACTCAAAGAACCACCGAATACAGAGATACACCGAGGACGGCAAGTACCTCGGCGGCTTCGGCTCGCAGGGAAGCGGTCCGGGACAGTTCGACCTCCCCTGGGGCGTCCACGTCGACGAGCTTGGCGACATCTACGTCGCGGACTGGGGCAACAACCGCTTCCAGGTATTCAGCCCCGACGGCGAGGTCAAGAACGTCGTCGGCACGTCGGGTTCCGGCGAGGCCGAATTCGACAGGCCGACAGGAATCACTGTCGACGCTCACGGCGACATCTACGTCGCGGACTGGGGCAACAACCGGGTGCAGATGTTCAACGCCGAGGGCCACTACCTGTGGAGCTTCCGCGGAGACGCAACGCTGTCTCGGGTCGCCCGCCAGTACATGCTGACCAACGCCGTCTCCAATCGACTCCGCGAGATGGGCCGAATCGAGCAGGAGAAGTACCTGCGAAAGCCCAGGTCGGTCAGGATCGACAGCCAGTTCCGCCTGTTCATCCCCGACTACGAGTCGTACCGCGTCCAGATCTACCAGAAAGACGTGATCGAACTGGACCGCACCCAGTTCGCCGCCCCCCTCCGCAACCCAACCCTGGAGGTCACCTAGACCGGCGACCCCGGCACGTAAAATCGCAAGTCTTGATGATATAGTGGCAGGCAGCCCGAACACTGCCTGCCACTCTTCATGTACGCGACATCCGACATAGGAAGCTGAGTGTCATGACCAACCAGAACGACCACTGCGCCGCCCTCTCCAAAATCAGGATCTGCGACTTCACCGGCCAGCTCGCCGGGGCCGGCGCGACTCGCGTACTCGCAGCATTCGGCGCACAGGTAATCAGGGTCGAGGACAGGCTCAGACAGGGCCAGTGGGACATCTTCAGGGGCAACGGACCGTGGATGGACGACCGGCGAGGCATCAACCTCGGAGGCACGTTCAACAACCACAACATCGAGAAGCTCGGCGTCACGCTGGACATGCGCAAGCCGAAGGCCAGGGACGTACTCGAAGAGATGATCTCCGTCAGCGACGCCGTTACCGAGAACTTCTCCAAGGGCGTGCTGGATCGCTGGGGCCTCTCCTACGAGGAGATGGTCAAGATCAAGCCCGACATCATCTACGTCTCCAACTCCGGATTCGGCCATGTCGGGCCGTACTCTGAGTACAAGACCTGGGGCCCGATCGTGCAGGCGGTATCCGGACTCACGTTCCAGTCCGGTCTGCCCGATATGCCCCCTGCGGGCTGGGGATACTCGTACATGGACCACACGGGCGGATACCTGATGGCAATCGCCCTGCTTATGGCCCTCTACCACCGCCACCGGACGGGCGTCGGACAGTGGATTGACATGTCCTGCACCGACGGCGCTGCCGCCCTCAACGGCCCTGCGATCCTCGACTACACCGTCAACGGGGTCCCAGCCAGACGGCCGGGCAATCCCAACAGCAACCGCAGCATCCATCCCAGGATGGCCCCGCACGGCATCTACCGTTGCGAGGGAGAAGACAACTGGGTTGGCATCTCCGTGCGCAACGATGACGACTGGGCCGCGCTCTGCGAAGTCATCGGAGCAGGTGACATGGCGTCCGACGCCAGGCTGGACACGGTCGACGGACGCATCGAGCATCACGACGAGATCGACGAATGCATTGAGACCTGGACGTCAGTCAGGTCCCCCATGCAGGCGATGGAGACCCTGCAGGCTCGCGGAGTCCCCGCCGGAGCGGTGCAGCGCCCCGTGGACCGCATCGACAACGATCCCAACACCAGGGACTGGGGTCTGTTCCCCGAGGTCGAACACCCGAAGATGGGCAGGGTCAGGGTGGACGGAATGCCGATCAAGCTCTCTGAGACTCCGGCGCGAATCAAGAACGGCGGCCCCGTACTCGGCCAGCACAACCAGGAGGTCTTCGCCGGAGTGCTGGGCATCGAGCAATCAACTGTCGATGCCCTTACCGAAGAGGGGGTCTTCTAGCGTGCAGGGTCATGAGATGGGACAGGGCATTCTCGACGGAGTCCGCGTGCTCGAGGTGGGCGGCGAGATTGGCGCGTGGTGCGGGAAGCTGATGGCCGACGTTGGCGCCGACGTCATCAAGGTCGAGCCTCTGACCGGCGATCCCACGCGAAGCTACGAGCCTTTCTACGAGAACGAGCCCGGCCCTGACAGGAGTCTGTTCTTCTGGCACTACAACACCAGCAAGCGAAGCGTTACGCTCGATCTGGATAAGGACGGCGGACGCGAGGTGTTCAGGCGTCTGGCCTCACAGGCCGACTTGGTCGTGGACAGCCACCCGCCCGGATACATGGACTCCATCGGACTCGGCTACGAGACTATCGCGAAAGACTCCCCAGGCCTTGTCATGGTCTCCATCACCCCATTCGGTCAGTCGGGACCGTACAGCGACTACCAGAGCACCGACCTGACCGCGCTCGCGTTCGGAGGACCCGTCTGGAGCTGCGGCTACGACGACCACTCCATCCCTCCGGTTCGTGGAGGTGGCAATCAGGCTTACCACATAGTCTGCCACTTCGCGGTCATGGGCGTAATGACCGCGCTGATCCACCGGCAGTTCACGGGAGCCGGTCAGTTCATCGACGCCAACATGCACGCAGCGGCGAATGTGACCACCGAGGGCTCGAGCATCAACTGGATGGTCGCCGGTGACACAGTCCAGCGTCAGACAGGCAGACACGCGGCCGTAGTTCCTTCAGCAGACGGCCAGGTGCTGTGTCGTGACGGACGCTACGTCAACCTGGGCATCGGAGCCAGGACCGAGGAGCAGTGGTTTCACCTGCTGGCGTGGCTCCAGGAAGAGGGTCTGATCGAAGACCTTGGCGAGTTCCTCGACTACCCCAGCCGCGATGCGATGCGACGTGGAGACAGTGACGCCCGCGAGCAGCAGCGTCGTGTGGCAGAAGTCATGCGAGAGCTGGCCCGCAGGACCGACGCCGACGTGCTCTTCAAGCGGGCGCAGGCCCTCGGCTTCCAGTGGGGAATCGTCAACTCTCCCGAGGACGTGCTGGAAGACCCGCACTTCAAGGCTCGCGGATTCCCCGTAGAGGTCGAGCACCCCGATCTCGGCAAGAGCTTCGTGTACGCCGGAGCCCCGTACCAGTTCCCCAGGTCACCTTGGGCCATCAGCAGACGCCCCCCGCTCCTTGGCGAGCACAACCAGGAAGTCTACGTCGACGAGCTGGGGATCCCCACAGAAGAGTTCGAGGCCCTCCAGTCAAACGGAATCGTGTAAGACCGCAACGATTCTGCCGGACCCCAAAGTCCCCTCTCCTGGGGGAGAGGGTTGGAGCCTGCCCCGTACTTGATACGGGGGTGAGGGCGAAAATCCCGCCCACAGGACTAACCCCAACTCGAATCCTGCATCCCTGTTCTTGTGATGAGTTTCACACATTCTGAAGCATGAACACGACCGATTCAATTGTGCAATTCTGAACAATGTTGACATTCCGTCGCAACCGGCTACACTGAGTGTATAGAACACAGCAGTGGAAGCCGGAGGCCGATCATGATATCGAATGTCATTCGAAGTCGAAGACCGGACGCCGAACCAGTCAGGCTGATGGGGTCATTCATGCCCTTCGCAGGCGTGCGGTACTACAAGCTCCTCACGAACGTCGACGCCGCTCTTGGCCAGGCCAGGATCGGGTCCGTCGGCTGGAGGTCGGAACAGACCGCCAGCAAGCAGAGCACGGAACGGGAGGCTGTCACCGCATAACCCCAATCGGACAGGCCCCTATCCTCTTCAGGGCTGATAGGGGTCTGTAAGCCAGCAACACGTTCGTCCTGAGCTTGTCGAAGGACGCCGCATCCCCTGGATTCGCTGCGGCGAGTGACCATCCGCGAACACCTACCCTGCCAGACCCGAGTAAGAGTAGCCCTGTTGCCCAGCCTACCTCAGACTGCGGAACGACTCCCTGATGTCCTCAGCGAGCAGTTGCGGCTCCTCTGCCGCGGCGAAGTGCCCCCCGCTGGGCATCTCCGTGTACCGGGCCAGGTTGTAGAACCTCTCCAGCCACTCCCGAGGCGGATAGCTGATATCCACCGGGAACTTCGCGAACGACGTCGGCACCGTCACCTGGTTGTCCGACGTAAGCTGTGACGGCGCCTTCCCGCTTTCGTAGTAGAGTCGCACCGACGAGCTTATCGTCTCCGTTGCCCAGTAGATTGTCAGGTGTGTCAGCAGTTCGTCCTTGCTGAACCGCGACTCGATGTCCCCATCGCAGTCGCTCCACGTGCGCCACTTCTCGACGATCCAGGCAGCCACACCGGCCGGTGAATCGTTCAGGCCGTAAGACAGCGTCTGAGGCTTGGTGCGGTGCTGGTGACCGTACGCGCCCTCCGCCTGTTGCCACCAGTCGCGGTGAGCCAGGAACTCCTTCTCCTCGTCTGACAACTCGTCGTCAGACGGAATCGGCGAGCCGCCGCCGGCCATGGTCAGGTGGATCCCGCTCACCGTCTGCGGGAAGTTCAGCCCCAGCGTCGTCGTGATCTGCGCTCCCCAGTCGCCTCCCTGCGCCACGAATCGGTCGTAACCCAGGCCCTCGGTCATCAGCGTGTTCCACAGCTCCGCGATGCGTATGGGACTCATCCCCGGCTGTGTCGGGCGGTCCGAGAAGCCGTACCCGGGCATCGACGGAGCGATCACGTCAAATGAGTCCGCGGCGTCTCCACCGTGACTTGCCGGGTCTGACAGCAGCGGGATGATCTTGAGCATCTCCGCGAACGTGCTCGGCCACCCGTGCGTGATGACCAGCGGCATGGGGTCTGGCCCCTGCCCCTTCGCGTGGATGTAGTGGATGCCGAGTCCCTCGACATCGGCCCTGTAGTGGTCGAACTCGTTGATCCGGGCTTCCTGAGCCCGCCAGTCGAACCCATCCTGCCAGTACTCGCAAAGCTCCCGAATATACCCGAGGCTCGAGCCGTAATCCCAGCCGACATCCTCCAGCTCATCCGGCCACCGCGTCCGGCCGAGCCGGACCTTCAGGTCATCGAGGACCTCATCAGAAATGTGCACTTCATACGGCTGGATATTCATTCAGAAGCCTCCGGGGAGTTTTCCGCAACTGGCGGTGGGGAAGACAGGTGGTTGTATTGCGATCAGAGATCGAAGAGTTCGCTGACAGCACAGGAGAAGCCGGGAAGGACGTCAGCGCCGTCGAGGGTGTCGTCCTCGGCGAATCTGGTTATCGAGACACCTGGTCTGAAGACGTCAACGGTACGGTCGTCGGGGTCCAGAACCCAGACTAGCCTAACGCCAAACAACACCCACATGCAGGCCTTGTCGTATACATTCGCGAGGCGGTCTGAGGGCGACACAATCTCGACGACCAGATCGGGAGGCTCTTCGAAGTAGCCCTTCAGCCTGACACCAAGGGAGAGTTTTTCGGCAGATATAAATGCTACGTCCGGCTCGCGGACCACATCTGGGTCACGTTGCAGCAGGATGCCAGAATCGGTGCCTATAACTCGTCCTAATCTGCGAGGTCGAACAAACTCCATTAGTGTGCTGATTACAATTGCGGCAACTTCACCGTGCTCTTCTCCAGCAGCCATACTTTCGCAGAATACTCCTCGAATCAGTTCGCCTCGGACGCCCTCGCTGTGAAGCCTGAGCAAATCGTCGGCGGTCAGCAGCTTCTGCTGTGTGGTTGTCATGTCTCCCATCCTAGAAAATCTCATCCACCCCGACGCTAAACCCCTCCAACGTCATCGACGCCACCGCGTCGCCTTCCGTGTAGGTCTCCTCGATCTCCAGCACGCCATCCCGAAGCAGCATGACATAGACGATGTGGTTCGCAGGATCGACGATCCAGTACTCCCTCACGCCGTGCTCAGCGTACAGCTCACGCTTGTCCCGCCAGTCCCGCCTCGATGACGAGGGCGACAATACCTCGACGATCAGGTCAGGCGCTCCCTGGATGTTGGCTGGCGTCCTGATGTGCTCCCTCTCATTGGAGACGAACAGAATATCAGGCTGCACGACATCGGTGTCGGTAAACAGGACGTCGAATGGAGCATGGAAGACTTGTCCCAGTCCATGTTCTTGTACGAATGAGTGCAATCGAGACACTAGCCCTATGCTTACTGTCTGGTGAGCAGTGTTGCGTGACGGGACAGGGAATAACACTCCGTCGAGAAGCTCGTAGCGCTCGTCGCCCTCCATGTTGGCGTAGTCCTGGTAGGTCAGCTTGGGCGTGGTGACCATGTTTAGCCCTCCTGATCTGGTGTCCCGATTATACATGGCACGTACTCCGATACGGGATCAGTGGACCGCGAGGAGAGGATGGGCTATCTGGGCGACTTTTGACGTGGGGACTGCTTGACGTTGAGCGTGGCCGTCGGGCCCTCAGCCCGTTGGCCAACGGCCCTTATCAGCCCGCTGAATATCCACGAGTGGAACGGGTACAGCGCGTACCAGTAGGCGAGGCCAAACAGCCCCTTGGGGATGAACGCCGCGGTCTGCACCAGTTCGCTGGACCCGTCCGGGTTCTCTCGAACTTCGTACTGGAGCCAGGCCCGTCCGGGCAGCTTGATCTCGGCCCGCAGACGGAGCAGACGGTCGGGTTCGAGTTCTTCCACCCTCCAGAAGTCCAGCGCATCGCCGATTCGCAGCTCATCTAGGTGTCGCCGACCCCTGCGAAGCCCCGCGCCTCCCAGCAGCCTGTCTATGGTGCCGCGCAGCTTCCACGTCCAGTTGGCGAAGTACCATCCGCGAGCTCCTCCGATGCCGGTGAAGACGCGGTATACATCGCAGGCCGGAGCCGCAACGGTACGCCTGCGACGTTCGACGATCATGCCGTGCCTGGACTCCAGCCTGACCCGCCTCCCCTCTTTGCGCGACGCACCCGCGGCATCACTCCACGAGGTAGGTATCCGGCCCTCGTCGAGGTCTTCTGTCACCCGTCCGATTGCCGAGGCGAGGCCCTGCGGCTCGATATGCGGAAAGAGCCTGCTCGCCATGTCGTCCGTCACCACGACCTCGTTCCTGAGACCCTCGACAAGCGCCTTGCTGATCGGCGCCGGGATCGGAGTCATCCAGTGGATCCAGTACGAAGACAGGCGGGGAGTCAGCACCGGAACAGGCATCAGCATCCGTCTCAGGCCGCGTGCCCTGGCATAGCCAAGCATCAGCCCCCTGTACGTGGTGACATCCTTGCCGCCGATCTCGATAGTGCGGCCCCGGCTCTCCGGAGTATCGAGTGCCGACACAAGATACTCCAGCAGATCGTCGACAGCGATGGGCTGGATGCGCGAGTAGATCCATCTCGGGCACACCATGACTGGCAGACGCTCCACCAGGTGCCGGACCATCTCGAACGAGATGCTGCCCGACCCGACAATCACCGCCGCCCTGAACTCCGTTACGGGAACGCCTGCCTCCCGGAGCGCGTCCCCCGTCTCGTGTCGCGACTTGAGGTGGCGTGAGAGGGCAGCGTCCGACTTTCCCAGTCCGCCCAGGTAGATGATGCTCTCGACCCCTGCTTCACGGGCGGCACTACCGAAGTTCCGCGCGGCCTGGATGTCCAGGTCATGGAAGTCGGACCCGCTCGACATGCTGTGGATCAGGTAGTACGCGGTGTCCACGCCCTCCAGCGCATCCAGCAGGCTCTCGCGGTCGAGAGCATCGCCCGCCGCAATCTCGACCTGCTCGGCCCATGGACGCGACATCGCACTCGCCCTGCTCCGCACGAACACTCGCACACGGTGCCCGTCCCTCAGCAGCCGGGGGACCAGCCTTCCGCCGATGTACCCGGTTGCGCCTGTTACCAGTACTGTCCGCTGATTAACCATGTCCCTCGCTGATCCAATTGGGCCTGTACATCAATTGTAGGCGCGGACAGGTGAGCGCGCTGCGCCAGTTTTCGTGTTGTGCCGACTATGCCAAACCTTTACTATTGCGTCTGAATTTTCACGAAGGATGACTTACATGGGCGCTCTTAGCGACATCACGGTGCTGGACATGTCCCGGATACTGGCCGGGCCTTTCGGAACGCAGATCCTGGCGGACCTCGGAGCGACGGTCTGGAAGATAGAGTCCCCCTGGGGCGACGACACCCGGAGCTGGGGTCCCCCGTTCGTGGGCACGGAGAGCGCGTACTACCTGTCGACAAACCGCGGTAAGAAGAGCCTGATCGTCAACCTGAGAGACGAGAGGGGCCAGAAGATCATCCGCGGACTCGCCGAGCGCGCCGACATACTCGTCGAGAACTTCCGCGTAGGCAACCTCGCCCGCTATGGGCTGGACTACGAGTCGCTCTCCAAGGTCAACCCGGAGATTATCTACGCATCGGTCACAGGCTTCGGTCAGACCGGCCCCCGCGCCGCCGAGCCGGGTTACGACGCCGCGCTCCAGGGCATGACCGGCATCATGAGCGTGACCGGCGAGGCCGACGGGCGACCGACGAAGGTCGGCGTAGCGTGGGTCGACATCCTGACAGGGCTGCATTCGACGATAGGCATCCTGGCCGCGCTCCACGAGCGAAAGCTGAGCGGCAAGGGGCAGCACGTTGACGTGTCGCTGTTCGACGTCGGCATCGCGACGATGGCCAACCTCGCTCAGAGCTTCCTGGCAACCAACGAAGCCCCCGGCCGCATCGGCAACGCGCATCCGCAGGTGGTCCCATACCAGGACTTCGAGGCCTCCGACGGCTTCTTCATGCTGGCCGCAAACAACGACGACCAGTTCCGGCGCCTGTGCGATGTGGTCGGACTGCCCGACCTGCCCGGCGACGAGCGTTTCGTCGACAACGCCGCGCGCGTCGCTCACAGAGAACTCCTGGCGTCCATGCTGAACGACAAGATCAAACAGAACACCCGCGACCACTGGCTGAGCGCACTCCAGGAGGCGGGCATCACGGTTACGTCGATCAACACGATCGCCGACGCGCTCGACGATCCCCAGGCCAAGGCCAGAAACGCAGTCTGGGACGTCGATCACCCCACCCTCGGCAGCGTCCAGCTCCTCGGCAGCGCCCTGCAGCACCTGGGCAGGACACCCGCTGCGCCCAAAGGTCACCCGCCCCTCCTCGGAGAGCACACCGAAGAGGTACTCCGCGACACGCTCGGAATACCAGATTCAGAGATCCAGTCACTCCTTGCCGACGCCGTAATCAAGGGCCGCGAGTAGAGACCCTTCTCACTATCAACCCCCACCGTCATTCCCGCGAATGGAAACCTCTACATGACCCCCCTCTCCCATCAAGGGCTTACAGGTGTAGGTAGAGGTAGTTAAACGAGCATGAACAGCCACCAACGAACTCCCTCTCCTGGGGGAGAGGGCTGGGGTGAGGGTGAAAACCTCAAATACCTACCCCCGTTAGCCCATCAAGGGAGAGGAGGTACTAAGGAACTGTGATCGATCCTCCCCTCCACGGTATCAAAGTAATCGAGACCGCCCAGGGCGTCGCAGGCCCATTCTGCGGCCGGATGCTCGCAGCCTTCGGCGCGGACGTAATCAAGGTCGAACCCACCCCACACGGTGATCGCACGAGGGATCTGCACCCTAGACTGCCCGGAGTCAAGAAGTCCGAGGCAAGCACCCTCTTTCTCCACCTCAACATGGGTAAGCAGAGCGTCGCCCTCGATTACCGGTCGGATGAGGGAGTCGCCGCACTTACAGGACTAGTAAGTTCCGCCGACATACTCATCGAGGACTGGAACGCGGAGACGCGTTCCGATGTCGGACTGGATAACGCCCTCCAAGAATACCCCGGACTGATAGACCTCTCTCTCACCCCCTTCGGCGCCAGCGGCCCGTACTCAGACTGGCGCTCAACTCCGCTCATTAGCCTCGCCCTCGGTGGATTTCTGTACCTGTCCGGTGACGAAGACCGCGAGCCGCTCATGATCCCCGGCCACCAGTCCGAGTACATCGCAGGCCTGCACGGCTACGCAGGTGCGATGATCGCGCTGCAGAAGCGGACCTCGACGGGATCCGGCGGTAGAGTCGAGGTCTCCGAGATCGAGTCCCTGGCCGCCCTGCACCAGTTCACCACGGTCATGCACACCTACAACGGACTCGTGCGCAGCAGGCACGGCGCCAGGTGGGAGAACAAGGGCTCCTACGGCCGTTACCCCATCACGGTGCTCCCCTGTAAAGACGGCTACGTGGCCTTCGCTGTGTCCACAGAAGGACAGTGGGAGACGCTGTTCCCCATGCTGGGACGTGCGGAGCTGCTCAAGGAGCCTCGATTCGAGACGTTCGTCGAGAGACGAGAGAACGCTGACGAAATAGACTCGGTCCTAATCGACTGGATGAAAGACAAGACCCGCGCCGAGGTGTTCGAGTACGCCGCTGGAACGTGGTCGGAACCGGCATCACCGCTGCTGGACCTTGGTGAGGTGATCGCAGACAGCCACCTCGCCCACAGGGGCCTGTTCACAGAGATCGACCACCCCGACGCCGGACCACTCAGGTACCCGACCGTACCATTCCACATGAGCCGAACCAAGCCCCAGTTCCGGCGCGCGCCCCGGCTGGGCGAGCACACTTCCGACGCGCTTTCAACTGCCCCCTCTCCCTTGATGGGAGAGGGTTGGGGTGAGGGTGAAAGCCCAGATAAACGAGAGACCGATACTGCTAAACACACCTCCGACCATCCCTCACCTCTCAAAGGCCTCCGCGTACTCGACCTAACCCGCGTCTGGTCCGGCCCGCTCGCCACGCGCATCCTCGGAGACTACGGCGCGGAGATCATCAAGATAAGCGACCCCCGAGTTCCCCTGGACAGACTCTCAGGCACCAACAACAAACTCAACCGAAACAAGGTCAACCTCGCGCTACGACTCGACCAGGAAGAGGGACGCGCGCTGTTCCTCGACCTTGTCGCGACATCGGACGTCGTAGTCGAGAACTTCAGACCCAGGGTGATGCGCAACTTCGACCTGACCTACGACCGCCTGCGTGAGGTACGCCCCGACATTGTCATGTGCTCGATGCCCGGCTTCGGCACCACCGGCGAGTACGCCGACTACCCCGCCTTCGGCCCGTCGGTCGAGGCCATGACCGGACTGCCCAGCATGATGGGCTATCCTTCGTCAGGCTCAGAGCAGGCTGCGGGTGGCGAGCCGCGAACGTCGTCGCTCGCCTATCCTGACCCGATTGCCGCGCTCAACTCGTTGGCGGCGATCATGACCGCGCTCCACCACCGCCGGCAGACCGGCGAGGGGCAGTTCATAGACCTCGCCCTCTCCGAGGGTCCGATCTGCCAGATCGGCGAGTACATCGCGGCGTACTCGCGCACCGGTCATCAACCGCCGCGTACAGGCAACTCGCATCCCGAACACGCCCCGTACGGCGTCTATCCGGCAGCAGGAGACGACAACTGGGTGGCGATCTGCGTCCAGTCCGACTCTGAGTGGCAAGGGCTGTGCAGACTGATGGGCAGACCTGAACTTGCCCGTGATCCGAAGTTCAGCGAAGAGCAAGCCCGTCGAACCAACCACGACGAACTGGAAACGATTGTGTCAGGGTGGAGCCGAACGCTCGATGCCGAGCACGTAGCCTCAGCCGCTCAGTCGGTGGGCATCGCCGCCGGCAGGGTCGCCAAGAACTGGCAGATGCTCGACGATGTCCACCTGAACGCCCGCGACTTCTTCGTAGAACTGGACGAACCGGACGTCGGACGCAAGAAATACCCCGGACAGCCGATAGTAATGGGCGGACTTAGCAAGTCAGACTGGATACCATCGGCTCGACTAGGAGAGCACTCCGAGTACATCGCGAGAGACATCCTCGGCATGTTGCCCCGGCATGTCGAAAAACTCGAAAGCAACGGAACAATTGGAATCTTCAGAGAAGACTGACGTGCATCGGTACAGTCAGTAATTGACTTCGGAATTTGGAGTCCCCTCTCCTGGGGGAGAGGGCTAGGGTGAGAGCCTGCCCCGGACTTGATCCGGGGGCGAAAAGCTCGAGTACCTACCCCTGTCAGTTGTTAGAGGGTTAGGGCGAAGTGCTTGCCCACTTAGTAGGTACTTAATCAGAAGAGACTGAGGAGAGACTACATTGGCCGAAGTAATCATTCACTCGCCCATGACAGGGCGCGTCATAGAGGTGCTGGTCTTAGAGGGCGAAGCAGTAGGCGCCGGAGACGTGGTAGTCGTGATCGAGTCCATGAAGATGGAAAACGAAGTCATCTGCGACGTCGACGGCTCCGTATCAGCAGTCCACGTCGAGGAAGACCAGTCAGTCTCCGAAGGCGACAGGCTGGTAGAAGTGGCGACGTGATGGCTGTCCCTGTCTTGGATCGGTTACGTAGAAGACAGCCTCACTCAGCCCCGATACGCACCCATGCAATTCCGTCGACGTCTTCGAAGTGCCGGTCGGCCGATACGAGGTCGGCCCCCGTCTCCATAGCATGAGCCGCAATCCAGATGTCGTTTGTCGGGATGGGCCTGCCTTTGGCCCTCAGCGATGTCGCTATCCTGGAGTACCGATCAGCAGTCGTGAGCCCAACGGGAACGAAAGTCACGTAATGGTTTTGAAGGAATGAGTTGAGCTCCGCGATGTTGCTTTCGTATCGGGAACCTCTTCGAAACCCATACAGTAGTTCTCCCATAACTACTGCTGATAGCAGCACTTCCTCTGCCGTGCGAACGATCTCCGCAACTTGATGAGATCCCCGTGTGAGCTGTGAGTAGGCGTTGGAGTCAAGGAGTACCCTCATCTCCAGATCGACTCGTCAATCGTCTCGAAGTCCTTGAGGGCAGAGTCGAACTCAGCAGCTTCTTCTCGACTCCAGGAGCCGATCAGGTGGTCCAATGAGGTACCGACTGTGTCGGACTCTCTGGCATCCTGTGATAACCCGGCCCCCTGTCTAAGCAGCTTCAGTGCGGCCTTGTTCAGAGAGATGTTGTCTCGTTCTGCGACTCGCCGGATGGTCTCGGCCAACTCTTCGTCGAATCCTCTGACCGTGAGTTGTTTCAATCTTGCCTGCCCTTCTTGACTCAGTTATTGCATCATTGTGAGTCATAAGATTAGTCTCATGGAGGCTGGACGGTCAAGGAGCGAATGCCCTGGATATGCGCTTCGTGAGGATGGGTATAATTGCCGAGCTACTTAAGAATGAGCGGTGTGAGTTGTTCAACAAAGTCCTCATAGCCAACCGGAGCGCCATCGCCTGCCGCGTGCTCCGCACTTGCAGACGACTTGGCGTCGATACAGTGGCGGTCTACTCCCCCGCAGAGGGAAGTCCGCTGCACGCCGAACTCGCCGACGAGGCAGTTGCTCTGCCCGAGACGGCAACCCCGGTGGCCGGATACCTGGACATCGACGCGGTTGTCGCGGCAGCCGTCGACACCGGCGCTGAAGCAATACACCCCGGCTACGGCTTCCTGTCCGAGAACCCCGCGTTTGCTCAGGCCTGCGAGGACGCCGGGATCGTATTCATCGGCCCGTCAGCCGGGACGATCAGACTCGCAGGAAACAAGCGCGAGGCGCGGAGACGACTCGCTGAGTACGGCGTGCCCGTGCTCCCAGGTACTGAGATAGACCTCGACGCTGATTCCGATCTTGCTGCTCAAGCCGAATCTATCGGCTATCCATTGATGATCAAGGCAAGCGAGGGCGGCGGCGGAATCGGGATGAACATGGTCGAGGACCCCGTGCAGCTCGAACGCGCCGTCAGACGGACTCGGTCATCGTCGCGACGCGCCTTCGGCAGCCAGGACGTCTATCTCGAACGCTACGTCCCGGACGCTCGCCACGTCGAGGTACAGATCGTCGCAGACACCGACAGGACCGTCACCCACCTGTGGGAGCGGGAGTGTTCGGTGCAGCGACGCCACCAGAAGGTTATCGAAGAGGCGGGCTCGCCGTCGATCACCGACGCGACGAGAGAGCGCCTGCTCTCAGTGTCCATGCTCGCCGCCCGGAAGATCGGGTACACCAACGTCGGAACCTTCGAGTTCATCGTCGACTCCGATGACAACCCCTACTTCATCGAGGCGAACGCCCGGATCCAGGTGGAGCACGGCCCGACCGAGATGGTCACCGGCGTCGACATAGTCGAGCAGCAGCTCAGGATCGCCGCCGGGGACAGCATCACCATCGGAGACGTCATTCCCGTAAACGGCCACGCCATCCAGTGCCGCATCTACGCCGAGGACCCCGAGACGTTCATCCCGTCGCCAGGAACGCTCGAAACGTTCCATCTGCCCCAACTGGAAGGTCTACGAGTCGAGACCGGCTTCCGCGAGTCCGACGAAGTATCGTCCCACTTCGACCCACTCCTGGCAAAGCTGATCGCCTGGGGCCCCACACGCAACAATGCCATATCACTCATAGAAAATGCCCTCGCACAGACGCGTATAGAAGGCGTGAAGAGCAACATACCAGCCCTGCAGAAGGCCCTGCGCCACCCTCACTTCCGCCGAGGCCAGTACACCACGGGGCTGATGGGCTCGCTGGATTAAGGATCTACGTCACTGTATGACCCCCTCTCCCTCAGGGAGAGGGCTGGGGTGAGGGTGAGATTCCCGCCTACCAAACCGGGACACTTCCCTGTGCTAAAGTAGTTTGACTAATCACATATGAGTTGAATAGACTGCAAGCATGGCTAAGAGACTGCAAGTCCTCCTGGACGAAGAAGAATACCTTGAGTTTCAAAGCGTTGCTCGTAGGCAAAGAGTGACCATGGCGGAGTGGGTCCGGCAGGCACTTCGCAGGGCAAGGGACGAACATCCCGGAGCCGTGGAAACGAAGTTGCGCGCCATTGCCAAGGCATCTCGACATCAGTTCCCGACGGCTGATATAGATGACATGCTCAAGGAAATCGAAGCAGGGCGCCGTCCCCGGTGATCTTTGTCGACTCCAACGTACCGATGTACTTAGTTGGGGCACGGCATCCGAACAAGGATCGCGCTATAGCCTTACTTACGCAGCTCGTCAACGATGGAGAATATCTCGTCACCGACACTGAGGTGTATCAGGAGATCCTCCACAGGTACACGGCCATCCAAAGGTTGGACGCTATCGACGCAGCCTTCGAGAGTCTCGATGCGATTGTAGGTGACGTCTTGACCTATGGCATGTCAGAAGTTCGCGCAGCCAGGGCGTTGATCGGATCCCTGAATGGCATCTCGGCCCGAGACGCATTACATGTTGCAGTTATGGAAACGTCCGGGATCGAACGCATTCTGAGCTTCGACGGTGGATTCGATACATGCCCCGGCATAGTTAGGCTGAGTTGATCGCTTCGCTAAACGAAATCTGTGATATCCCGTCGGAATGAATGTTTGGGCCGTACTCAGTGCTCCATCATCACGCCGCCGTCCATGTTGATCGACTGCCCATGTATCCACGAAGCCGCCTTCGTACACAGGTAGGCGACGAAGTCCCCCAACTCCTCATCCGTACCATTGCGCCCGATCGGCACCGACTCAGCCGTCTGCTCCCACGTCCTGTCGAAGACGTCCATGAACACGTCTCCGCGATGTGTCTGCACGAGTCCCGGACACACACAGTTCACATTGATGCCATGCGGGCCTAGCTCCCGCGCCGACGACTGCGTCATTCCAACCACCGCGAAGTTGGCGGCGTTGTAGGCGAGCGTGTTCGCGCCCCCGCGCTTTCCAGCGACTGACGCGATGTTGACGATCTTCCCACCGTCACCCTGCTCGATCATCCGCGTAACGGCAGCCCTCGTACACAGGTACGTGCCACGCACCTTCACGTTCACAACACGATCGAACACCGCCGGTTCAAGCTCCACGATGGGAGTCCTGTCCGCCCCGACTCCGTGCGCGGCGTTGTTCACCAGGATGTCGAGCCTGCCGAACTCGCTGACAGTGCGCTCCACCATCCGACCGACCTGCAATTCATCGGTGACGTCCACCACCAGCGGCAGCGCGCGTCGTCCCTCGGCTTGGATCATCTCAGCCACAGACTCCACGTCGCGCCATCCGATGTCCCTCTCGTAGTCGGGAAAAGTCGCAGGGTCCCGACCGGTGCCCGTGACAACGACATCAGCCCCAAGCCGCGCAAGCGCAACCGCAGCCGCCCTCCCGATCCCCCTCAGACGACCGGCCCCCGTCACGATTGCTACCCTGCCATCCAACTCAGGCATATTTACTCCTCCGGGTCCCTACCCATCACTCCCTGCGACTACCTACCCATCACTCCCTCCGAGTGCCTACCCGTCATTCCCTCCGAGTTCCTACCCATCACACCCTCCGAGTGCCTACCCATCACACCCTCCGAGTGCCTACCCGTCACTCCCTCCGACTACTTACCCGTCATTCCCGCGAAAGCGGGAATCCAGAGGGGTACGGGTGGTGCCCAGCAACTTGCGAGAGAACCCTACAGCTTCCCCGGCATCCCACCATCCACATTAACTATTTCACCAGTAATGAACCTCGCCTCGTCACTCACCAGGAACAACACAGTGTTGGCCACGTCCTCTGGATACCCCTTGCTGTCGAGTATCTGGATGAAGTCGAACATCGCCTCCAGGCTATGGTGCCCGCCTCCGGTGTCGACAGCAGGAGTGATAATCTGCCCCGGCCTCACGCCGTTCACCCGGATGTTGTGCTGCCCGCCCATACCGGCGACGTACCGCGTAAGCGCGTCGACTCCCGCCTTCGCTGCGTAGTACGACGCCGACGGACCACGTCCGACCAGGTCGTACATCTTCTTGCTGAACCCGCGCTGTGCCGCGACCGACGACATATTGACGATCCGGCCACCGCCGCCTGCGATCATGTGAGGCCACACGGCGCGGCACATGTAGAACGTGCCGGTCAGGTTGACAGTCAGCACACGATTCCAGACGTCGTCCTCCTCGTCCGGGAAGTTTCCGGGTCCGCCGCCGCCAGCGTTGTTGAACACCACGTCGACGCCTCCGTAGGCATCGACGACAGCCTGCACCGCTGCGTCCACCTGCTGCCTGTCGGAGACGTCGCACCTGACAAACATCGCCTCTCCACCACCGTCTCTGACAGCCGACTCGACGGCGTGTCCCTCACTCTCCCTGCGCGCAAGAATGGCGACCTTCGCCCCCTCACGCGCAAATGCATGCACCGTAGCCTCCCCAATTCCACTGTTCCCACCAGTAACTATCGCAACCTGATCAGCAAGCTTCCCCGGCATTGTCGTAATCTCCTTTGAGTCTTGGTCATATGAGCCTGAAACTGTGTATTGAGCGCATGGTGTGAGAGTGACAAGTCCCCTCTCCCAAATGTCCTTGACGGTAGGTAAACTTACAATTCGTTCGTCCTGAGCTTGTCGAAGGACACCCCACCGTCATTCCCGCGAAAGCGGGAATCCAGGGGCTGTGGGCACTCCAGGCGGGAGCCACCACACCGGCCCACACCGGCGAACATGATACTATCTTTCCGGCAACAGATATGGAGAGTAACCATGCTATTTCTCGCGATAAGCACGCCGCTGCCGACACGCCCGTCCGAGGTGCGCGAGCAGCGAAAGCAGTACTGGCCGTGGTCCCAGGACAAGCTGGACCGCGGACTCGCGCGCTTCTTCTTCGCGCGCACGGGCAGGGGAGCGGTCGCGCTGTTCGACGTCGACTCCAACGAGACGCTCCACACGCTGCTGACCGAATGGGCCGAGATGATCCCCGCAGAGTTCGACGTCTACCCACTCATAGACCCTGACGCTGCCGTGGCGTTCCTGAATGCGGCCGACAATTCTGAATAGAGAGGACCAGAATCTTGAAGATCAAAGAAGTAAGGGCCGTCGAACTGAACATACCCCGGACGCCGCCGAAGTCGGAGTCCCGCAGACCGAACTGGAACACGCACGCACGTCGCGCGCTCCCCATCAACAAGTACCCTGAGTTCCCCAGGCTGCACGGCCAGATGCCCGGCGCCAACACCAGCGCCGACGTATGGGTGCAGGTGACCGCCGAGGACGGCACCTGGGGCCTGGGCCAGTGCAGCTTCGGCGAGCCGACCGCCGCGCTGATCGACTACCACTTCGGCCCGCTTCTGGAGGGTCGCGACTGCATGGCCCTCGAGTACCTGAACGACCTGATGTGGCGCTCGACCCAACGCTTTGGAGCGGGAGGCATCGCGACCGTCGCGCAGTCCGGCGTCGACCTCGCGCTGTGGGACCTCAAGGGCAAGCTGCTCGGCCAGCCCGTGTACTCGCTGATCGGCGGCCCCTGCAGGGACAAGGCCCTCGTCTATTGCACCTCCGACGACCTCGACTGGTCCCAGGAATTGGGCTTCAAGTGCTTCAAGGTCTCCAACCCTGCCCACTACGACGAGGGCATCGACGGCATCAACATCGTCGAGGAGCACATCGCAAAGGCGCGCGACGCGATTGGGCCGAACGCCGAGCTCATGTACAACCCCGTGATGAGCTTCAATGTAGAGTTCGCGGTCAGGCTGGCCGAGCGCCTGCGACCCTACGGCCTGCGCTGGCTGGAAGAGCCCCTGATTCCGACGGACCTCGAAGGTCACATCGAGCTGCGAAAGGCCATCAACTGGATACCACTCGCCACCGGAGAAGACCACCACGGACGCTGGACGTTCAGGCAGCTCGTCGAACACCGCGCCGTTGACGTGCTACAGCCCGACATGAAGTGGTGCGGAGGGTTCTCCGAGGCTCTCAAGATCTACACGATCGGCGAGGCCGCGGGCATCATCACGATCCCGCACGCCGCCGTCGCCTCCCCGTGGGGCCAGCACTTCGCGATTGCCATGCCTGAGTCGCCGATGGCCGAGTTCTGGATGGGCAGCGATCCTGGAATCCCCCTCGAAGAGGTCTGGCCGATCCCCGGACTCGCGATCCCGAAGGACGGTTACATCACCCCAACCGACGCCCCCGGCTGGGGCATGGAGATCAAGGACGAGTGGATCACCCCCTGGGACCACACAGTCGCCATCAAAGCCCGCGCCGGACAGGGGTAGAATGTGGTACACAGACAAGCATGAACATCAGCCGATATGCCCCCTCTCCTTTGACGGGTCGCAGATGCGCCTCGGCGTGTGAGAGTCCGAAAACTACGTCTGCAAACCCGGCAAGGCAGCAATACAAGGTTGAGACTCAACCAACAGGTCCCCTCTCCTGGGGGAGAGGGTTAGGGTGAGGGCGAAAACTCAGTAGGCAATCACGTCCGCCCTCGGCGAGAATTTACACTGCGAATTCTCGCCTCAGAACTCCCCACCATCAGCAATCTGCTCAGCAGGCGCAGCATCTATCCTGTCAGGACAGTCGATGGGCGTGATGTCACACATCCCACACTCCAGCGCGCTTGGAACCCTGCGGGCCGGCTGCGAATCGGCGATTCGCCTGATCTGCTCGAACAGCCGCGACTTGAAGGTGTCGTTAACACTGTCTGCCGGGATCTCAACCTCATGATCGTTCCGATACACCAGCCGACCCTGGAACCGCATTCCCCGGAACTGGTTGGTGTACGGGAGCGCGTACATGTAGATCATGACCTGGGCCGTGTCTGACGCCCGCGGCTGCCCCGTCTTGATGTCGTAGATGGTGCCGGTGTCGCCGGGCCCGAGCGCAACGAGGTCGGGCTTGCCACCGATGACCGTACCCGAGCCCCCGCGCAGGTTGAAGTAGCTCTGGTTCTCCGTGAGCACCGTCAGATCGTCGGCCTCCAGCTTGTCCCGCACGTCGTTCAAGAGCGACGTGTGGTTCATCTGCCAGGTCACCATATCGAACGTGCTCGGCATCCGCTCGTAGCCCTTGTAGTGGGCCTTGAACCACGACGCCCACTCGCACGACATGTCTCCTACGAGCAGCTTCGACAGCCACGTGGCCCAGATGTACGGGCCTGATCTCGCCTCAGCCAATGCCGTCTATCCTACCGCGCCAGGTCGCATGGCAAGGGGATTGGGGCGGTTCTCACTCCTCACTCCTATCTACTCACTCCTCACCTACGCCAGCTCGGGCTCGATCACGCCGTAGTCGCCGTCGTGCCGGCGATAGGCGACGTTGTACTCATCCGAGTCCATGTTGAAGAACAGGAAGAAGCTGTGCCCCAGCATCTCCATCTGGAGGATCGCGTCCTCGACCGACATCGGCGGCATCGAGTGGCGCTTGGTGCGGACTACCTGCCCGATCTCTTCAAGAGCCTCTTCCTCCTCGATGGTATCAGGCATGTCGATGATCGCCTCGGGCGGGATGTCCCTTAGACTGCTGCGCGACTTCCTGGACTGCGAGCTGCGGTATACCTTGCCCTTGAATCTTCGGATCTGCCGGTCCACGACGTCCGTTACCGCGTCGACCGCGGCGAACAGGTTGACTCCGCTGTCCTGCCCGCGGAGCGTATAGCCGGAGATGTTCAGCGTCATCTGCGCCTGGACGCGGTCGCGTGTGGCTCGCGCCTGCGTCATCGATACCTCCATCTTGGCATCGTCGAGGTTGGGCAGATGCCGCTGGAGCCTGCTGAACTTCTTCTGGATGTACTCCTCCGCATTGGGGTTGAGGTCGATGTTCTTGGCTTGGACCTTTATCTCCATGGACGACCTCCTTTCGTCATCGGGCGCAGCGACTACTGTCAAAGCGCCCCTGCTGGTTAGCTGTTACGTGGGTCTGGCTGAGTCTACTCAGCCATAACTCAATTCTATGGGCATATACCCAGTCGGGCAACCGGTCTAACGCCTTCGGAAGATCAGGTATCCGAACGCACCGATTGCCAGGATGCCTGCAATGATCAGGATCATGACCAGCGTGGTGCGCTGGCGCGGACTCGTCACAACGGACTCCAACGCGTTACGCATTCGTGGGACTGCATCACCGACAATCTCAACGATCGGACGCTCCCGCTCAACCCGGACGACTTCAGGAGTGCTGGTGGGCTGAGCCAGATCTGCCGCGATTGCCGTCAGTGTCGCGTCCGGCTGCGTGAAGATGGCTATGCCCGCAGCCTCTGCGTCGGGTGTAGGTGATGCTGTGACCGTGGGTGTCACCGTCGACGTGGGCGTCGGCGTTGGGACAGGCGTGGCAGTTGGTGTGACAGTCGGCGATGGCGACGGCGTGGGTGTCAGTGTAGGAAGAGGCGTGACCGTTGGAGTGATAGTGGGTGATGGTGATGGCGACGGCGTTGCCGTTGGCGTCGGGACCGCGGTCGCCGTCGGCGTTGCGGTTGGAGTGTGAGTCTCTGTCGGCACAGGACTCGGCACTGGCGACGGAGTCGCAGTGTTTGCGGACACAGGAATAACCACTTCAGTCGCGGTGGGCACAGCTCTCTGTACTAAAACGACAGTTGCAGTTGGCGGGACAGGCGTGGGAGTCGGGGTCGGCTCGGGCGTGGCCTCTGGGGTTGCCGTTGGTGTCCGAGGATAAGGGACGGGTATAACGACTTCGGTTGGAGTCGGCGTAATCGTCGGTGTGCCAGTCTGAGTCGGTGTAGCAGTAATCGTCGGCGTCGGCGTGATCGTCGGGGTGGCCGACGGAGTTGGCGATATCGTCGGTGTCGGACTGATGGTCGGGGTAGGACTAACAGTGGGCGTCGGAGTAATAGTCGGCGTCGGGCTCACGGTAGGAGTGGGCGTGATAGTCGGCGTGGGAGTGTTGGTTCGGGTGGGAGTAGCCGAGGGTGTAGGCGTGTTGGTCCGAGTAGGAGTAACTGTGGGTGTAGGCGAGACCGTGGGCGTCGGCGAGACCGTCGGAGTGGCCGTCCTTGTTGGCGTACTGGTCGGTCTGGGTGGGGGTGGCGGCGGTTGCGGCCGTTCAGGTGGGCTCCTGTCACCATCCGTATCTACACATCTCGGGGGCTCATCAAAGTGGCGGAAGCCAGAGACTGATTCGCTGGATAGAGAGCCCGATCTCGCCCTGAGCCTGTAATGATACGTCCCGTCACATACCCAGGTGTCGCCGTCGTCAAACGAGGTAACCGAACTGCCAAATCTCGCGTACCTGACTTCCCAATCCCACGCCGTATCATTCACATCATCGTATACGCGACGGTCCAACTCATAGCCTGTAATGGTATGGGAATTGGAAGTTGGCGCTTCCCAGGTCAGTTGAATGTATGTACGTTGAAATGGTGAATCATCATCAATGAAATGATGGTTTGTAGAATGGACTCTGAAGTTCTCGGGAGCTGGTACTGCCTGGCCCGATACCGTCTCCGCAAGCAGCAGAGTCGCCGCAAACACGGCAACCATCCCCAGGAACACCAATGGAAGTGCTCTGACTTTTGACTTAGGGAATCTGAACATATAATTGCGAAAACAGGAACTGATCAAATGTCAACCTTGGGTTAGTCATACCTTTAATCTATTATGAGCGCAATCCCAGACATGAACTACAGAACTCTTCTGCACTGTTGGGACTCTCACATCTGGTCACTGTGCTACATTCATTCCACGATATGTTGGTGGGAGTCAGTGAAACGTCCTAGAGGTTTTCTAGCTGATGCGTTTTCTGGTTAATACTTGGCGTCGCATAGGCGCCCGACTCTACCTGGCCCTCGGATTCGCCGTTTTCCTGACGCTCGTGTCCAGCGCGGTCGGCGTCTACTACTTCGAGCGCAGCGGCGACCTCAACTTTCAGCTACGCGACCAGTCGGTCCCTGTGCTGGAGGCTTCGTGGACCGCCATACGTGAGGCCGAGCGCCTGCGCGCCCTGGGTCTGGAGCTGATGTCCGATCCAGACACCGGAGTAGGACCTGTCCAGACAGACGCCGTCGATGAGTCCCTTGAGCGACTGGAAGACGCCCTATCAGTTGCCAGCGGTGTGCCCGAGCTGTCTGCCTACGCCCAGGAGGTGCAGGACACCGCGTATGGGCTGGTTGCAGTCATCGACGCACTCTCCGTCTACAGGGACTCGCTGCTTGAGACAATCGCTCTTGCGTCCGAAATCCGCGATCGGGCGGCCGGGCTTCGTGGCCATCCGGGTTCGTCCGATGCCGAACTGATGGTGGTTGAGCTGATGTTGCTGGCCAAAGACCAAGCTGAGCTGGAGGGGCTGTGGGACTCATTCACCTCCATGGCCGCAACTGGGGTCGATCCGGTGGTGGAATTGCTTGTCGCTGACGGTAACGGAGCGTTCGCAGTCCGCGGCCAGCAGTTAGCCCTCCAGGCCCGCTCAAGAGACCTGCTCATGAGCTTCGATACTTCCAGCCAGACTCTCGATACGGCCACTTCAGCGCTGCTTGCGGGAGCCCGAGATGAGTCGACCGGCGCTCTCCAGTCGTCCGTCCGAGCCTTCGACGAAGGACGCATACTCCTGTTCGCAGTCAGCCTCGCCAGCGTGATTGTCGCCACCCTTGCGGCCTGGCTGTGGGTGGGCAACGGCGTGGTCCGGCGGCTGTCGCGACTGTCCGAGCGGATGCGCAACATGGCCGCCGGAGACCTGGAGACGCCCGTGCCCGAGGTGAGCCAGGACGAGATTGGCGAGCTTGCCAACGCCCTCGAAGTCTTCCGGCAGCAGGCCCTCGAGGTCCAGCGCCTGAACCTCGTCGAGCGTCTCTACGGGGAGCTGCAGGAGGCAAACGACGAGCTTGAACGGATGCAGGACCGCCTCGTGGCGCAGGAAAAGCTCGCTGCGCTTGGCGAGCTCGTGTCCGGCGTGGCCCACGAGATCAGCAACCCCCTCAACTTCGTCAAGAACTTCTCAGAGGGCTCACTGGAGCTCTACAGCGAGATGAACGAGGTGCTGGGGAACTATCGAGACCAGTTGAAAGAAGAGGACGTGACTCTGCTAGATGAGATCAGTGAGGACCTGTCTGACAGCCTCACTCGCGTGCAGTCCAACGGGGAGCGCGTCCTGGCAATCGTGGAGCGTATGCGCGGTCTGGGTGTTGTCGGCGGGGAGCCCGAGCCCATCGACCTCAATGCCGCCCTCCGAACGTCTGCTGAAGCGGCGTGCAGCGTGTTCATGTCCCAGTGGGAGGACTTCAGGGTCCAGCCGACCTTCGACCTCGACTCATCTATCGGGCAGATTCCCCTGGTGGAGCAGGACTTCGGTCAGGCGGTCGTCAACCTGGTGTCCAACTCCTGCTACGCGATGCGTCTGAAGCAGATTGCCTCTGAAGATGACTATGCCCCTGTGCTGAGAGTATCGAGTCGCCTCGTCGATGACGTGGCAGAAGTCATCGTGTGGGACAACGGTACCGGTATAGCCGATGACGTCATCGAGCACATTTTCAACCCGTTCTTCTCCACCCGCGACGGCGCCCTCGGCGCGGGCCTCGGACTCCCGATCTCCGCAGACGTGGCCCGCCGCGCTGGTGGAGACCTGACAGTCGACACCGTAGACGGCCAATACGCCGAGTTCAAGCTGAGCATGCCCACGTCCGCCGCCCCAGTCCCAGCGCGCGCGTAACTCTCCCTGCTGCCCCCTACGCCTCCAGCCGGTTGATCCCGTCCAGCGCCGCCGTCTTGTAGCACTCAGCCAGCGTGGGATAGTTGAAGACCGCATCCACGAAGTAGTCGACCGTCCCCTCGAACGCCAGCACGGCCTGCCCGATGTGAATGAGCTCGCTCGCGCCTTCGCCGATGATGTGCACCCCAAGCAGCTTGCGCGTCCTGGCGTGGAAGAGCAGCTTGAGCAGCCCCGAGTCGTCGCCGATTATCTGGCCCCGAGCTATCTCCCTGTACTGCGCCCTGCCCACCTCATAGGGCACAACGTCCTCAGTCAGGTCCTCCTCGGTGCGGCCCACCATGGAGATTTCGGGGATAGTGTAGATGCCGTATGGGAACAGCCCCGGAACGCTTCTTGAGGGCAGTCCGAAGGCGTGGCACGACGCCAGGCGGCCCTGCTCAGCAGACGTAGACGCCAGGTTCGGAAAGCCGATGACGTCGCCAACTGCGTAGATGTTGTCCACAGACGTCTGGTAGGAGTCGTTTACTGCCAGTCGGCCCCTGCCGTCCGATTCCAGGCCCACAGTCTCCAGCCCAAGTGAGTCTGTAGCCCCCGTGCGCCCGATGCTGTACAGTGCGGCATCGCTCACGATCTGCTTTCCGCTCACCAGCCTGATCCTTACGTGTGGGCCCCGTTCGTCGTCGAAAGGCTCCATCCAGGTGACCTCTTCGTTCAATCGGAGCGTCACCCTCTTCTGGCGCAGGTGGTACACAAGGGTGTCGATGAGCTCGGAGTCGACGAAGTCCAGCAGCCTCGGGTCGCGCTCGATGAGCGTAACCCGTATGCCGAGCGTCGCGAAGATGCTGCCGTACTCCAGGCCGATGACGCCCCCGCCTATGATTGCCAGGCTTCTGGGAAGCTCGGGCAGGTTGAGAATGTCGTCGCTCAGCATGATGTGCTTGCCGTCGACGTTCGTCCAGCTCGGCTTCGCCGCCGTGGTGCCGACGGCTATGACCACCTTGTCGGCGGTGATCGGACGGCTGCCCATCCCACCCACGGCGTCGAGCGACAGCGTGTGGGAGTCGATGAACGATGCGTGTGCGGTGATGAGCTCGACCCTGTTCCGCAGAAGCTGGTGGCGCAGCGTGTCTGTCTTCTGCTGCATCACGTGATTCGTGCGGATCATGAGGTCGCTCATGGTGATGTCGTCCTTGACGGCGTACGACTCACCGTAGATGCCCCGCTCCCTGTACCCGGTCAGGTACATCACCGCTTCGCGGAGGGTCTTGCTGGGGATCGTGCCTGAATTGACCATGACGCCGCCGATTTCGGCATGGCGTTCGACGATGGCGGTACGCTTCCCGAGCTTGGCCGCCTGCACCGCCGCACGCTGACCCGCCGGCCCCGAACCTATGACCACCATGTCGTAATCGTATTCAGCCATCTACCCGTCCCCCCGAGATCCTTAGTATACCCCCTCTCCCCTGACGGGCTTACAGGGGTAGGTAAGCCGACAATTCGTTCGTGCTGAGCTTGTCGAAGGACACCCCATCCCCTGGGTTCGCCGCGGCGAATGACGCTCTGCTTCCAGTCCCTCAGGCAGACACTCCCAGGAACTCACGCGTTGCCTTGATGAACTCGTGAGGCTTGTCGACCGTGACCACGTGGCCCGCGTCGTCTACGTCAACCGACGTGAGATCAGTCGCCGCTGCCTTCATGCGATCGAGCACAGCGTCCGACACCAGCGGACTCTCAGATCCACGCACCTCCAGGATCGGACACGGAATGGTCTCAAGCGCACTCCAGTACCTGCCGATGAGGTCCGGGTCTGACATGTCCGGCAGCGGCACGTTGAACAGCTCTGGATCGGCCTTCCACGTCCACGAGCCATTCTCGGTCTGCTTCATCTTGTCCCGGGCGTCCTTGGATAGCCTCTCGTCCGACGCCCACGGATTGCCGGAGCGCATCCAGGCGATGGCGTCCTCTATGGAGTCGAATACCATCGGGGTGATCGGGCGGCTGCCGGAGGCTGCAACGGACTCCTCCGACGGCTCAGGCCCGATGTCCACCATCACGATTCGTTCCACACGGTCTGGGTTTTCAGCGGTGTACAGCATCGAGTGCCATCCGCCCATCGACAGGCCGGAGAGCGTGAACCGCTCCAGCTCCAGGGCATCCACGAAGGCAGCGAGGTCCTCGACGAACCTGTCGCGTGCGTACCCGTCCAACGCGTGCCCGGACTCGCCGTGACCGCGTTGGTCTACTGCATACACGTGGTAGGAGTCTCGCATCACCTCAGCGAACTCGTCCCATATGCGCGCCTGCCCGGTGTGTCCATGCAGGCACACCATGGGCGGCAGCCCGCGCGTCCCCCAGTCCAGGTATCGAAGTCGGACTCCGTTCACGGTTGCGTACTTGGAAATCGGTCCCATGTTCAGTCTCCCCGGCGGCCCAGTCAGCCGCTGTAGTGCATTTATCTTAAGAGTTGGTCACTCCCAACTCAGTATAGGGTCACCAGTTCTGTTTTGTCCTGTGATTAGCACGGCTGCCTGCGAAAGCCGGGACTTGTTCAGCATCGTCACCCCTTCAGGGTCACTCGCTCCTCGGCCCGTCGACATGCACCGTAACGATATCGACCCCATGGTACTTCTGGTGATACACTGACGATGCGTAGTGGCGTAATAGCCGGAACGAAATCTCCCGGTCGTCCGTTATCTCAGGCGTCTCTCCCATGTATGCCAGCTGGTCCTGCAGGTTCTCCCCTTCGTAGGCGGAAATGAACTCCAGCTCCGCCCCTCCCACGTCGCTGCGTGCGTTTACGACGAGGCGCCTCGCCCTGTCAGCTTCGAAGCCGTTCTCATCAGAGGACAGGCTCGCAAGCGTCTCCTCTCCCACCAGCACCAGCCGCTCAGCCGAGTCTGGACCCCATCCCGACCTGGACGCGAACCCGCGCAGGAAATCAGACAGCTTCGACAGCGTGTCCATGTCCAGCGAAGTCTCCAGTCGCCTGCGACGCGGGCCGGTCATCTCGATGAACACCACCATGACGATCGCGACGATCGCACCCGAAGTCATGCCGTTGCTGAGCAACGCTGCCACGAATCCGTCTCCCAGTTGTTCGGCAAATATCCACCCGTTCTGAAAGCCTGTGCCGACCCAGAACGACAGCCCGATGACCGCGGCCTTTCGGTGGTCCACGCCGTCCTGGATCACGATCTTCATCCCCTGCACGAAGAGCACTCCGATGAAGACGGTGATGTAGGCCGCCGCAACCGGAGTCGGTATGGCTATCAGCAGGGCCGTGAACTTGGGGAAGAACGCCACGATTATGAAGATTACGCCGATGACCACACCCACTCGCCTTGCGGCGACCCCGGTGACCTCGGCGAGCGATATGCTGGATGAGTATGTCGTATTCGGGAGCGTTCCCAGGAGTCCTGACAGCAGGTTCCCCACACCGTCGGCGTTGAGCGCGCCCTGTACCACTCGGAAGTCGGTCGCGCGCGGTGTACGTTGGGACACCCGTTGGATTGCCACCCCGTCGCCGATGGTCTCAATCGCCCCGACCAGGGTTACGACCACGAACGCGGGAATGAGCGCAAGGAGCGTCTCGTCAGGGACGAGGTGGAACCCCGGCCACTCGCCCACGCTGATGCCGATCCAGGGCGCGTCGATCACCTGCTGCACGTCGTACAGTCCGTAGGGCGCGGCAACCGCACAGCCCACTATGATGCCGATTATAGGAGACCACAGCCTCAGCACTGGCGGGCCTCGCAGCACCAGGCCCGCTACGGCAACGAGAGTTGCCAGCGCGGCCAGGATGGCAGCCTCCGGCGGGGACCCCTCTGGCACGTCCTTCAGCGTGTCGAACACTATCGGCATGACCGTGGCGGCGATCAGCATGATGACTGTGCCTGTGACGACCGGGGTGAATATCCGGCGCAACAGGGAGAGGCGGGCGGCCAGCATGAACTGGAACAGTGACGATATGACAATCAGCGTTGCCATCATGGCCGGTCCGCCCTTGACGAGGGCCACCACGCACACCGAGATGAAAGCGCCTGACGTTCCCATTATGAGGACGTGTCCGGACCCGAAGCGTCCCACCCTCACAGCCTGGAGGATGGTGGTAGTCCCGCTGATCAGAAGCGCCGCAAAGGCTCCCCAGGCAATGTAAGATTCGGGCTGGTCCGCAATGCGTGCCACTATGACCACCGTCAGCACCACAGGGGCCACTATCAGCATGGCTGCCTGAAAACCGGCGCCAACGGTCACCAGGCGGGGAGGGCTGTCATCCGGCTCATACCGGACATTATGGTTCACGTGTTCAGCAGCCAATGTCTAAACCTCAACTGTGTTTTTGGATCTGTCCTGGATCAGAGGTCTGGACCACTTCCGACATTCCGGCGAAAGCCGGAATCCAGGGGTGGTGGGGTGGCTGCACAGATGCCTCAGCCTGGCCAGGGACAGATTCCATGTACGATACCGGTGTAATGATACTGAGATACTATATCAAACGCCTGAATTGTGGAAAACTCCACCTTGCAGTCGACTAGACCCGCCATGAACTACACACGACGCGCACTCGCCGTGGTATTGGGCGCAATCTTCCTGCTGTCACTGTTGGCGACCCTTGCGTTCGTAAGGCTAAATGGCACTCTGCTGGAGCCACGCTTCTACCCCGGCCTGGTGCAGAGTAGCGACGTGTACCGCTTCGTAATGGTCGACGTTCTAACGTCTGCAATCGACGAAACACGGCGGATGGATGCCGACCAGTTCGGAGGCGTCTTCCGCGAAAACCCCGTCGTCGCCTCCGGGCTGGCCACACCGCAGATCGCCGAAGCCATACATCGCGGCCTGCCCCCCGGCGACCTGGACAAGCTCGCCTCTCCCATCCTCGTACAGGTCGGTGAGTACCTCAGGGGAGACCGTGACCGTGTGCGGGTGAAGTTGGACGCCGGAACACACGTCAGGGATGTGACCGCCGAGTTGCACACTCTCATGCGAGAGTCGGGCGCGTACGGCTCGCTCATCGAACGCGAGCTGGAACCTCGCGTCCGTGAGGCCGCGGGCGAGATGCTGGGGGCCGACGAGAACGTCTCCGTCTGGATGGAGTACCTGTTCGGCGACTCCGCAGACGCTGAGGACTGGGTCGTGCGCGTCGTGATGAGTCCGCTGACGGCAGACTGGCTGGCTGGCCAGGTGGAGCACGTCCTCGACGAGGTCGCTGCCTACCTCGTCGGCGAGACTGACGACTTCGAGATCAGAGTCGGACTGACTGGCGCGGAGGTCGAAAGAGCCTTTGAGGAGAGCAAGTCCATTCTCCGGGAGGCCGACGCATACGAGATTGTCTACTCAGGTGTGGTGGAGCCCACTCTGACGGATGTGCTGCAGCCTGTGATCAGGTACCCGGACGGCGCTACTGCCACCCGCGAGGAGGTGATCGATGCCCTCCGGCAAGCTGCTCCGCCGTCGTGGGTCCAGCAGGAAGCCGAAGCAATAATCGACCACGTGGGGCCATACCTCGTCGGACGGTCAGACAGCTTCTCGACGGAGATAGACCTGAGGGACAACAAACGTGAAGCTGCGACTGCGCTGGGGGAGTCCGCGCTTGCGCTAATCCCGGATGCAGTAATGTTCAACGAGTCTCACCTTAGGACGGCATTGGCCCAGTCCGGCGGACCGAATGCTCTGGAGCGCCTGGACTACATCAGGAACGTCGTTAACGATGGATGGACCTACAGCCACCACGACCTCAGGACAGACCTGTCCGCAAGAGACGATGCCCTATTGGCCTTGGACAATACCCGCGCATTCCTGTCCGATGGCTACTCACACACCTACGGGGACGCTCCTCGAAACCGTCTCGAAAGGACATTACAAAACGGACGGGAGCAACTGGATACCGCTCGGCGCCTCCAGTGGATTGCCTACCTGCTGACCCCGCTCCTGCTGCTGTCCGAAGGGCTTCTCGGAGCCAATAGCTGGCGCGGCAGGATCGCATGGATGTCGTCCACGCTGCTCGTCTCAGCCACCGTAATCTTCCTGCTCTCATGGCCGATGCAGGACGCGCTCACCGATGCCGTAATCGAACAGTCGGGAATAGACTTGGCAGTCCGGCCCGGAGGCCTGTTCGAAAGCACATCCAGCCTGCTCTCCGCCAAATGGGCCGAAATCGCCAAGGCATTCTCCAGCGAGTTCGTCGGAGCAATCAGGCGGCACAGCCTGGCCCTCGCCGTAGCCGCCGCCGCAGTGCTTCTCGCAGCCGCACTCTGGCGCGGGCTGTCACGCTTGTGAAGCACGTCTAGCCAGTTGCAGTGCATTGTAATTCATGCCGTGAATGATTATCATTCACGGCATGATTGAAAGTACTCTTCCCCGGCTGGTAGTACCCAGTCTCGAGCAGCGGCTAAGGGTGATGCCAGCTGTGATTGTTACAGGTGCGAGGCAGGCAGGAAAGAGTACCTTGGCCCGCGAACTGACACTCGGGGACCGCCGCTACTTCTCCCTTGACGACCTTGACGTTCTGGACTTGGCCCGAAGGGACCCTGACGCCCTCCTGGGTGGTGACCAGCCCATCACACTCGATGAGGTGCAGCGCGAACCAGATCTGCTGAACGCAGTGAAGCGCGCCATTGACCGCCGCCGTGACCCAGGTAGATTTCTGCTCACTGGATCGGCCAACCTGCTCCTGATGCAGCGAGTCTCGGAATCGCTCGCCGGAAGGGCGAGCTATCTGACCCTGTGGCCGATGACCCGCAGGGAGCAGGCGGGAGTGGGACAGTGCGGCATTTGGGACGAGTTGATTGCGGCCCCGGATGAAGAGTGGCCCGACATAATTCGTGTGCAGACCCCAGAACTCGAGGAGGACTGGAGAGCACTTGCCCGTCGTGGAGGATTCCCCACTCCTGCGCTGGAGCTCGGATCGGAGGGGGACAGAGCCGTCTGGTTTGACGGCTATGTGAGGACCTACCTGGAACGTGACCTTCAGGTCCTGTCATCCATCGCCGCCCTTCCAGACTTCCGGCGCCTGATGCGGGCCTCCTGTCTGAGGATGGGTCAGCTCGTCAATCAGACAGATCTGGGACGCGATGTGGCACTCTCGCAGCCCACGGTCCATCGCTATCTCAATCTCCTTGAGACGTCATACCTGCTGGTGCGCCTCCCGGCGTACGCAGTCAATCGCACCAAGCGCCTGATCAAGGCCCCAAAGCTGTACTGGGGGGACACTGGAGTGGCAATGCACCTGGCACAGGAGTCGGCGCCCAGGGGAGCGCATCTGGAGAACCTGGTGCTGCATGACCTTATGGCCTGGCGGGACTCGAGAATAGAGCAGGTCGAGCTGTTTTACTGGCGCACCTCAGTAGGTGAAGAGGTGGACTTTGTGGTGGAGACCGGCGATAGCCTCCTTCCAATCGAGGTCAAAGCCACAGGCAGGCCGCGCTTCCGCGACACGGCTCATCTTCGAACGTTCAGGGCTGAGTATGGCGAACGGTCCAGGCCGGGGCTCCTGCTGCATTCAGGTGATCTCATCGAATGGATGACCTCCAACGTGCTCGCCGCACCCTGGTGGAGAGTCTTCTGATCGTGATGTCGTGCGTTGGAGTCTCGCCCGCATGTCCCGTAGGGGCGGTTCGCGAACCGCCCCTGCATCGATTACCTGCCAGTCTGACACAGGCTCCAGGGGCCCAGGGCAATCGCACTTAGGGCCCACTGCGATTCCAACGACGCCAGAACACCCCGATAGCGCTTCGAATCCGTCGTTCCGGCGGAGGCCGGAACCCAGAATCTGGCGAGTTCAGCGTCTTGACATCTAAATGCGATTGCTCTGTCCAGGGGCCGCCCAAACTTGCCCCCCAGTAGCACCCTGCGTTAGAGTATCAACAGCTTTGACTCAGTATGTGACACTCTGCGCGGAACGCCCGCCGTGGCGGGAGGGCACTAAGAATCTTCGCGGACAGGTGGCCGAGCGGCTGAAGGCGCGCCCCTGCTAAGGGCGTAGGGTCTTATAGGGCTCTCGTGGGTTCGAATCCCACCCTGTCCGCCACCGTATCAAGACACCATTCCCGGAACTGCCACGACGTTCGACGGCTGACAGATTTACTTCACATCAGCCAGACCAACATGCCCCACGGCACAGTCACTTTTACGGGTGCAGGGCGTGCCCTGCTCAGGGAGATGATGAACAAAGGCGTACTCGAAAAGTACAAGGACCACCTGCCGGTGTCCGATGACACGCCCATGTTCTCCCTCGGAGAGGGCGATACTCCCCTGGTGAAGTCTCGCACCATCGGCCCGATGGTCGGGTGCGACGAGCTCTACTTCAAACTCGAGGGATGCAACCCGACCGGGTCGTTCAAGGACCGCGGAATGGTCGTCGCGATCGCCAAGGCGATAGAGGCCGGTGGACGCAGCATAGCCTGTGCCTCAACAGGCAACACCAGCGCGTCGGCGGCAGCCTATGGCGCATACCTCGGTCTGCAGACAACCATAATAGTGCCCAAGGGCAACATATCCAGGGGGAAGATGGCGCAGGCGATTGCCTACGGCGCCCGCATCATGCTGATTCGCGGCAGCTTCGACCACGCGCTCGAACTCGTCCGCGAGCTAACCGAAAGAAACCCCATCACCCTCGTCAACTCAGTCAACCCACACCGCATCCAGGGTCAGAAGACAGCATCGTTCGAGATCGTCGAAGACCTCGGCGCCGCCCCCGACTACGTGTTCATCCCCGTCGGCAACGCTGGCAACATCACCGCATACTGGCTTGGATTCCAGGAGGCCTACATCAACGAGTGGTCCGCCGTTCGTCCGAAGATGATGGGTTTCCAGGCACAGGGGGCGGCTCCCATAGTCAGAGGGGACGTTGTCCCCGAGCCGGAGACCATCGCGTCCGCGATCAGGATTGGCAACCCGGCGAGCTGGAACAAGGCCATCACGGCGCGCGACGAGTCGGGTGGCACAATCGACATGGTCTCGGACGAAGATATCCTGGACGCCTACAAGCTGATGGCCAGCGGCGAGGGCGTCTTCTGCGAGCCTGCGTCCGCCGCAAGCGTGGCCGGACTGCTCAAGCACACCGGTGCTGGGCTTGACCTGGAGGGCCAGAAGGTCGTGTGCGTAATCACGGGCTCAGGCCTGAAGGACCCCGACCTGGCAAACGAAATCGAACCTGAGTGGATGGAAGAGTTCCCGCCCGACCTGGCTGCGGTCGAGCAGGCGCTGCTGGTGGAGTAGAGGAGACTGTATAAGTGACAATGACCACAGAGGTCAGAGAAGAGAGCTTCGATTCAATCTGGGATAGCTGGGAGCAAGTCCTCCCGGACTGCGTAACCGATACGGTGTTCGTAACTCCGTGGTGGCAGAAGACCTGGTGGGACAACTTTGGCGGCTCCAGGCAGCCTCGCATCCTGTCCGTATACGACGGCGACGAACTGCTCGGCATCGCCCCGCTCATGTCAGACGGGGATACACTGACGTTCCTCGGTGACAAGGACCTGTCGGACTACTTCGACTTCGTGGTCCCGCAGGACAGGGTAGACAGGTTCTTCTCCGCCCTGTGGGAATACCTGCTCGCCGACACGAGGTGGTCCACCCTGGACCTGCCGTCGCTCCCCGGCGGATCGCCGTCACTGGAGCGCCTCCAGGGTCTCGCCGAGGGCGCGAACATGGGCGTCACGGTCGAGGAGGAAGAGACCACCCCGAAGGCGGAGCTTCCACCCTCGTGGGACGAGTTCCTCGCAGGTCTCAGGAAGAAAGACCGGCACGAGCTCAGGCGCAAGATCAGGCGTCTGGATAGGGAGAACGCCCACCGCCAGTACGTGGCCGACGAGGGCGAGGTGCTCAACGGCTCGATGCAGGACTTCTTCAGACTGCTGCGAGCCAGCCGCGAGGACAAGAACGAGTTCCTTACGCCGGAGCGTGAGACATTCTTCCTCGACATCGCCAGGGAGTCGCTAAGCCGGGACCAGTTCAGGCTTAGCTTCCTCGAGGTCGACGGCGAGAACGTGGCCGCCTGCATCTGCTTCGACTACGGCGATGATTATCTGCTATACAATAGTGGCTTCGATCCGAGCTACTCGAGACTCAGCGTTGGCCTGATCAACAAGGCGCTCAGCCTGCAGTCGGCCATCGAAGAAGGTCGAAAGACCTTCAACTTCCTTAAAGGCAATGAGAGGTACAAGTACAACCTGGGCGGCCAGGATGAGCTTGTATACCGTCTGACGATTACACGGTAGAGGTGTATATGTGTAGAAGCCTGGCGCTATTGAGCTACCATGGCTGTCCCGTGGCAAGATTGGGCGAAAAGGACACCGGCGGCATGAACGTCTATGTCCTCCAGCTAGCCAGGGAGTACGCTAGAAGAGGGAACCGGGTTGATGTCTTCACCCGGTACCACGATCCCGCCGACCCGAAAATTGTCGAGATCGAAGAGGGTGCAAGGGTTATACACCTTGATGCCGGCCCTCTTGACGCTTCCAAGAACGATCTCTTCTCCTACATCCCCAGCTTCGTAAACGGCCTGTGCCGTTTTCAGAGGGAAGAGGAGACCAGGTACGACCTCATCCACAGCCACTACTGGCTGTCCGGCATGGTCGGAGAGACCCTGAGCCGCGAGTGGGGAGCCCCGCACATTGCGACATTCCACACGCTGGCGAAGACCAAGATGCGCGCCAGGTCCGGCGAGCGTGAGTCGCAGCTCCGCCAGGACATCGAGGGCCATGTCATGTCCGTCGCCGACGGCATCGTCGTCTCCACCGACGAAGAGGGTCAGGACGTCATCAGGCACTACGATGCGCCTCCCCGTAACATCCAGGTCATCCCCGCCGGGGTCAACCTCGACATGTTCCAGCCCGTCGACCGGGACTCCGCCCGCGCCGAGCTTGGCATCAAGGAGGAGCGTGTAATCCTCTACGTTGGCAGGATCGAGCCGCTCAAGGGCATCGACATCCTGCTGCGCGCCGTCCCAATGCTGGAGTACGGCCAAAACCTCAGAGTGATGGTCGTAGGCGGCAACCCCGGCAACGACGCCGAGCTCGACAGGCTGAAGTCCCTGACCGCCGATCTGGGAATCGGGGACACCGTGACGTTCACCGGGTCAGTGCCCCAGAGCACGCTCCCGACGTACTACAGCGCGGCCGACGTGTTCGTCCTGCCGTCCCACTCAGAGAGCTTCGGACTGGCCCCACTCGAGGCGATGGCCTGCGGAACTCCGGTGGTCGTGTCCCGCGTTGGCGGCATGAAGACGTTCGTGAACAGCGGCGAGAACGGCTACCTCGTTCCGTGGAGGTGCCCCGAGTCGTTCGCCCAGAGGCTGGACGTTCTACTCGCGAACCCAGAGCTCCGGCACGCCATGGGTCAGGCCGCCCGCCAGAAGGCGCTCAGCATGGGCTGGGACAGCGTCGCCGATCAGATGCTCGACTACTACTCCACCCACATCGACCGATTCTCCTGGCCAGCCCTCGCCGGCGACTGAGGCCGTGTCGCCCCGCCTTAGGGTCGACCCTACTGCGTCGGGGACATGTTGATTTCGGGCATTCTGCCCTCTCTTCGTTGGGTTTATCCATACCCGCGCCCGTTTACATTCTGGCGACTCGCCCATCGGTAGGCCGGTCAGACCTGTGATTCCATATATTCACTAAATGTTGACCCGTTTTTTGGTACACCCTTTTTGTTGGACCTCGTTTATGATGAATTTAGGGGGAGCGTAAGACTTTAGTTTGACTAGGACGCGCGCTGTGAACGGTAACGGAACAATTGGCCCAGAACGGGATGCCCTCCATACTCACAAGCGTGAAGCTCTTCCGCTTCGTATCAAGCAACATGTGTGGCAGTCCATCGCCCGAGGATTCCTGCTACTCATCCCCCTGTTCATAACGATTCTCATACTCCGCTACCTTGTGGGTTTTGCGGGAAGCGTGATAAGTCCGTTTGTGGACTTTGTCATCAGCAGGCCCGTGCTCGACGACATTCCTGGTGCGACGCTCATCGTCTGGACTGCGGTTACTGCTTCGGTCATCGTTCTCTTCTACTTCCTGGGGATGCTGGTTACCGGCGAGCAGGGCCAGAACCGGGTCGCTGTGGCTATCAACGCTTTTCTGGGCCGTATCCCGATAGTAAAGTCGATCTACGACGTGGCCAACCAGACCACCCAGGCGCTATCGACTCCAAGGGAGAACGCTTTCAGCCGGGTGGTGTTCCTGGAGTGGCCGAGGCCCGGGGTGAGGGCGCTTGGCCTGGTGACTGGCCAGTGCGTGCTGCCTCACGACGAGCGGACAATGCTGGTCATCTACATCGCGACCGTGCCGAACCCGACCTCCGGTATGCTGGCGGTCATTCCCGAAGACGAGGTAGACGACGCCGGGATCAGCGTCGAGCAGGCGATGAAGATCATCTTCTCAGGCGGCATAGTGATTCCGGAGGGACTGCGGGAGACTATCACCGTCGTTGAGGGGCCGAATCGCGACCCCGTCGTACGAGGAAGCACGGCGCAGACTGATCGCGCTTAGTCCCCGTTGCCCAGGCCGGGGAGGGAACCTGGCACGGAGTCCATGCCGTAGTAGCGGTGCCTGATCGCCTCTTCCCGCATCTGGACGATCCTGATGCCTGATGGGTCTGATCCGATGGGATAGCCTACTGCTCCTGTTGTGACCATCATCAGTCCGCCGTCTTCGGCATAGACGTTCCTGTGCAGGTGGCCCGCAAAGACGGCCGTCGCGTCGTAGTCCCTGAGAATGCTGACGATGACGTCGCGCCGTTCGGTGGGCACCGTCCACATGCTGTCCTCTTCGGCGGCGTGTTCCTGGAACAGGGGATGGTGGGTGAACAGCACGATGTGCTGCGCGCCCCGCGCCCTGGCGGCGCTCAGGTCGTCGACCATGAACTGGACTATGTTGTCCCACTCGCCGGGCACGTTGACCGGATCGAACGCCACCGAGCTGTTGATGACGAGGAAGTGGCAGTCGCCGTGGTCGAACGAGTAGTTGTCCGGGCCGAAGCGGTACCGGTACAGCGCGAGCGAGTCCGAAGTTGGCGCCTCGCCGACGTCGTGGTTTCCAGGTACGAGGTACATGGGGATGTGATCGTCGAGCAGCGCGGTGACCCTTGCGAGTTCGGCCACCTGGTCCTGGTTGGAGGCGTCGTGAACGAGGTCGCCGCAGACTACCGCGAACTCAGGGCTGAGCCTGTTCGTCGCCTCTATGGCGGCGGTGTACAGACGGGTCTCGTCGTCGAATCCGGTGATGCGTTCAGGGGCCTTTCGGAAGAGCAGTCCTCTCGCGTGCCGCTCTTCGATGTCCTCGTCGGAGTACTCGCTGATCGCGGCGAACATGCCGAACTGGGGGTCGGCCATCTGAACGAAGTGGAAGGACATTTGTTGCCTGCGCTCCTATGTTTCACCCTCACCCCAACCCTCACCCTGGGGGAGAGGGGGGTTTAGAATCGGCGCTCGAACCAGACGGAGTGGTGGACCTGTCGAAAGCCCAGCTTCAGGTACAGCTCCCTGGCCGGGATGTTCTCGGAGTCCACCTCAAGCTCGACGGCGTCGACGCCCTGCTGCCTGAGGTACTCCATGCCGGTAACGACCACGGCGGTGCCCAGTCCGTTTCCCCTGTAGTCGGGGTGTACGCCAGTCATCGAGACGAAGCCCACCTTGCCGTACCGGTTTTCGTTCCTGAGCGTCCAGTTGTAGCCCGCCGGCCTGTCGCCGTCCATGACGAAGATGATCCCGTCCGGGTCGGTGTTGGAGATCCTGACCCTCGCCGCGATCTCTTCGACGGTGTTGGGGCAGAAGCCCCAGTGCTGGCCGAAAGCGGCGTTCTGGAGCTCGGTCAGCATCGCCTCGTCCTCGCCGAGCGTGAAGGGCTTGAGCGTGAAGTTGGACCGCAGGTTCAGCTCCGGCAGCTCGCCGCCGCTCCAGCGCATCTGCCAGTAGTCTTTGACCTGCTCGAATCCGTTGGACTCCAGCAGGTGGCGCGCGTCGGTCGCGTTGGCTGCCGTCTGGATGTTCAGGACCGATACGTCCAGCGCCTCGACCTGCTCGATGGCGGTGTTCAGCAGTCTAGTGCCGATGCCCCGGCCTCGGAACTCCTCGAGGACACCTCCCGCGACAACCGCGCGGCTGATGGGGACCTCCGGGAATAGCTGGTAGTAGCCGACGAGGTCCGAGCCGGAGAGGGCGAGAGTCAGGTTGGTCTCGGGATGTACCGATGGGTGAGCGAGGGTCTGGCGAACGAAGTTGGAGTCGACTTCCTTCTCGGTGCCTCCAGCGCCGCTGATGCTGGTGAACAGCCGGGAGACCGACTCGATGTCGCCCCACTCGAATTTACGCAGAGTTATACCGTCCATGTTCACCGCTTATGCTAAGAGGTTGTCGGGAAGCCAACCCCGATTGTAACAGAGGGGCGGGGCGGTCAGTAGAGGCTCGTGCTGACAGGCTTGAAGCTATACCTGTAAACTGGGATGTCGAGTCCTGATTCCTATTCTGTACAAGGAGGCCTTCCTACGATTATGGACAGACCTGAACGAGCGCTGGTGGTAACTCCTCATCCCGATGATGCGGAGATTGGCTGCGGGGGGACCGTGGCCGGGTGGATTGCGGAAGGGACTGAGGTGTACTACGTCCTCTGCACGAACGGGGACAAGGGCACGAGCGACCCGGACCTGACCTCAGAGCGGCTGGCTGAGATACGTGAGCGTGAGCAGGCTGAGGCCGCTGAGGTGCTGGGCATCAAGGAGGTCGTGTACCTGAGATACCCGGACGGCGGACTTGAGGACACGTCGGTGTTCAGGGGTCAGCTCGTCCATGCGATCCGCAAGTTCAGGCCTGACGTCGTCTTCGCCACTGACCCGCACCGTCGCACGTTCTACCTGCATCGTGATCACAGGCTGTCCGGCCAGGTCACGATGGACGCGGTCTTCCCGTTCGCGCGCGACAGGCTGCACTACCCGGAACACATTACCGAAGACGGCCTCGACACTCACAAGGTCGGGGACGTACTGTTCTGGGGCACCGAGGAGCCTGACACGTACATCGATATCACGGACACGATTGACCTCAAGATCGAGTCGCTGAAGAAGCACGCGTCCCAGGTGTCCTCTGACGACGGCACCGACGTGGGAGAGTTCGTGCGGGCGAACGCCCGGAGGATCGGTCAGAGGGCGGACATGCCCTACGCCGAGGGCTTCCGCAGGATCAACATTCGCAGGTAATGTACGACCTCCACGCGCACATCCTTCCGGGGGTGGACGATGGGGCCAGGACTCCTGAAGAGACACTCGAGATGTCGCGTGTCGCGGCGTCGACTGGCACGAAGGTCATTCTCGCCACTCCTCACCGGAAGGACGTGACCGAGGAGTCTTCGGTCGCGCACATCCGAGGGCTCATCGCGGACATGAACGCGCAGAACGCCGAACACGGCGTCGACATATCGCTCGTGCTCGGGATGGAGAACCACCTCGACGAGGCGCTTCCCGCCGAGATCGAGGCCGGACGCGCGCTCCCGATAAACGCCAGCCGGTACATCCTGATCGAGATGCCGTTCTTCGGCAGGCCTGACTTCATCGAAGGGACGCTGTCAGAGGTCCAGCAGATGGGACTGACGCCGGTACTCGCCCACCCGGAGCGCATCGAGGCGTTCCAGGAGGACGTCGGTATGCTCTCGAAGTTCGTCGAGCGCGGGATGCTCAGCCAGATCACCTCGGGAAGCGTAGTCGGCACGTGGGGCGACGAGGTCAGGCGGTTCACGCTTGAGCTGCTCGGAATGGGACTGGCGCACGTGATGGCGTCGGACACCCACTCGCCCACTGGTCTGAGGGCGCCCAGGCTCGGAGTCGGGATCGAGGCCGCCGCCGAGATCGTGGGGATGGACAGAGCGATGTCGATGGTGGTGGACACGCCACTGGCTATTCTCGAAGATAGGCCCGTGGTCTTCGTTTGAGGTCTGTGGTCTGAGACGATCATCCCCTGTGGGGTTTAGAATGGCGGTGATGAGAACTGCCGGACTATCTCGATGAAGGGGGACAGCATGAGCAGACTTGCGGGACAGGCCGCGATTGTAACGGGTGGAGCGCTGGGCATAGGCGGTGCGGCTTCACGTCGGCTTGCTGAAGAGGGCGCCAGCGTCCTGATTGCCGACGTCGACATGGACTCCGCGCAGGCGAATGTCGATGCCATCGCTCAAGCAGGCGGGACTGCCGTCGCCATGCGGGCGGACGTTAGCAGCTCTGCTGAGATCGAGGCGATGGTCGAGAGGGCGTACGCCGAGTTCGGCAGGATCGACATCCTCGTCAACAACGCATTCTCCGCTGGTCTGTGGGGAGGCGACAACAGCCTGGAGGACATATCGGAGTCCGACTTCGACGCCGGGATGGGGCTCCTGGTGAAGGCCCACTTCCTGACGGCCAAGTACGCCGTGCCATACATGCGCCAGAACGGACATGGGAGCATCGTGAACATCTCGTCGGTGCACGGTCTGCTCGGCGCTCCCGGCGCACTGATCTATGACACCGGCAAGCACGCGGTCATCGGGATCACCCGTCAGCTTTCGACCGAGCTTGGGCCGGATGGAATCAGGGTGAACGCCGTATGTCCGGGTCACATCGTCACCGAGCGCCTCGGGGAGCGGTGGGAGGAAAACCCCACCGGGTTGGACTTCTTTGTAGACCAGTACCCGGTCGGTCGCGTCGGGCGTCCGGTGGACATCGCCAACGCGATAGTGTTCCTGTGCTCCGACGAGGCGAGTTTCATTACGGGACACGCGCTAGTCGTCGACGGCGGGCTCACCGTGCAGTTGCAGGAGAACTTCGGGGTCAAGCAGGGGCACTTCATCCAGCAGAGGCCGGAGACTGAGCTGCCTTACTGAATTCCTGCGGCATCCGTCTTAGAGGGCGTTTAGGTGTCCCTTCTCCCCTGGTGGGAGAAGGTTAGGATGAGGGGGACTTCACCTGTCACCCTCACCTCAATCCTCTCCCGTCAAGGGAGAGGAGGCATAATGAACCATCTTCCAGACATCCTCCCGGTTAAACAGAGTTACCGAAAGGAGTAATCCATGAGCACTGTCAGCATCGACCACATCGCAATGCCCACGGCGAATGCCGAGCGGCTGATCGAGTTCTACAAGAGCCTCGGATTTGCGATCAATGACGAGGATGCCTGGCGCGCGGGTCAGGCCAGCATATTCTCGATCCAGGTCGGCGACTCCAAGATCAACGTCCATCCTGAGGGCTATACGGCCAGCCTGCGTGGGCCGACGGCGGTGCCGGGGTCGGCGGACATCTGCTTCGTGTGGAACGGGACGGCCGAAGAGTGCAGCAAGATGCTGGAGGATGCGGGGGTCGAGATAATTGCCGGCCCCGGCCCGCGTCGTGGGGCGCTGAAGCACAGGAACGCGGTCAGTCTGTATGCCCGCGATCCCGATGAGAACCTGCTGGAGTGGATGGTGTACCTGGACGAGTAGGGCGTCTCGCTTCTCGATTGACGCTTCACACCCTGGTTGCTACACTCGCGCCGTGGCAAGCGGGACGACGAGTTCGTTTGTCCGCGCTTCCGCGCAAAGACTTCTCACACATGTATCTCAGCTTCCGTGGAGGAGACCATGAGCACCTATTCTGAACTCAACAAAGACACCTTTCTGTGGATGTACAGGACGATGGTGACGATACGCCGGTTCGAGGAGCAGTCGCGGCGCGAGGCTGACGCGGGCAAGCTGCGCGGAATGCACTCCTCCATTGGCCAGGAGGCGGTCCCAACAGGTATCTGCGCGCACCTGCGGGACGACGATTACGTGCTCGGAACACATCGGAGCCATCACCACTGCATCGCCAAGGGCGTCGACCTGAGCGAGATGATGGCGGAGTTGCTCGGGAAGTCCACCGGCACCAACAAGGGCAAGGGCGGCACGATGCACATCGCCGACATCAACAAGGGGATGCTCGGCGCGAACGGCGTCGTCGGCTCCAACATCCCCGTGGCGACGGGCGTTGGCCTGAGCGCCAAGGTGCGAGGCACAGACCAGGTCAGCGTCGTCTTCTTCGGAGACGGCGCGTCCAGCCAGGGTGTGCTGCACGAGTCGATGAACCTCGCCAGCATCTGGAAGCTGCCGGTGCTGTTCGTGTGCGAGAACAACAGGTACGCGGAGTCGACGCCGTTCGAGTTCACCGTCGCGGGAGCGTCGGTAGCCAACCGCGCCGCCGGGTACGACATGCCGGGCGTGTCGGTCGACGGTCAGGACGTCATCGAGATGCACGAGGTCGCCGCCGAGGCGGTCTCCCGAGCGCGCAACGGCGACGGTCCCACCCTGATCGAGGCCCAGACCTACCGCTACCAGGGCCACTTCGGCGCTGACGACCCACTCGGGTACAGGACCCAGGAAGAAGAGGACTACTACGAGGCGCGCGACTGCCTCGTCCGCATGGAGGCCCACATCGTCGACAACGGATTCGCCACCGAGGCGGAGCTGAGGACGATCGACGAAGAGTGTCAGCAGGCCGTGACCGACGCAACCAGGTTCGCCGACGAAAGCCCGTTCCCAGACCCAGAAGAGCTGATGACGGACGTGTACGTGAACTACGGGTAGGGTCTGCCGGTCATCTCCCAATTCCCAAGATGCCAACAACCAGGAGGAACCAATGGTAGCTGAAGCCGTACGACAGGTCTCATATATTCAGGCGATCAACGAGGCTCTACAGCAGGAGATGGAGCGCGACGAGAACGTCATCGTCATGGGCGAGGACATCGCCGGTGGCGGCGACAGGGAGGACAAGCAGGACGCCTGGGGCGGCCCGATGAGGCTGACCAAGGGGCTTGTCGGCCAGTTCGGACGCGGCAGGGTGCGCGACACGCCGATCTCTGAAGCCGGGTTCATCGGCGCCGGTGTCGGCGCGGCTGCCTCGGGGCTGCGTCCCGTCGTCGACCTCATGTACGTCGGCTTCTACGGCGTGTGCGCCGACCAGATCACGAACAACGCAGCCAAGATCCACTACATGTTCGGTGGCAAGGTGACGATACCTCTGACGATCATGACCGGAACAGGCGCAGGGACGAACTCGGCTGCGCAGCACTCGGAGACGCTGTACTCGATCTTCACCCACTTCCCGGGACTGAAGTGCGTCGCGCCGTCCGATCCTTACACGGCGAAGGGTCTGATGATCGCCGCCATCCGGGACAACGACCCCGTCATCGTCTTCAACAACCGCCAGCTCATGGGCATCCGGTTCGACGTCGACGTTCCTGAGGAGTCCTACGAGATCGAGATCGGCAAGTCGCGCATTGTGCAGGAAGGCACCGACGTTACGCTGGTCGGCATCAGCTACACGACCGGAGTGTGCCTCCAGGCAGCGGCCGCTCTCGAGGAGCAGGGCTACTCGGTGGAGGTCGTCGATCTCCTGTCGCTGTCGCCGATGGACGACGAGACGATTCTCAACTCGGTCAAGAAGACCCGCAAGATTGTGATAGTCGATGAGGACTACCCGCGCTGCTCCATCGCGTCGGACATCTCCGCGCTTGTGGCCGAGGAGGCGTTCGACTACCTCGACGCTCCTCCGAAGCGACTGAACGCGCCTCACGCTCCGGTGCCGTACAGCAGGCCGCTGGAGGCGCTGTTTGTGCCCACGGCCGAGATGACCGTCGACGCTGCACTCAGCGTGCTGGAGTAGTACCAGGCGAGAGGCGGTCCGCCTCTGCGGGTATGAAAATCCCCACTCCCTTGACGGGAGAGGGCTAGGGTGAGGGTGACAGAACTGGCTACTCCAATTGTCATGCCCAGATTGGGCGACTTCATGACCGAGGGCATCGTCGTCCGGCTCGCCAGGAGCCAGGGGGACGAGGTAAACCAGGGTGAGGTCATCGCCGAGATCGAAACCGAGAAGCTCAACTACGACCTCGAATCGGTCGCTGGTGGCCGCTTCCACCCGGTAGTTGACGAGGGCGCGACGGTCGCCGTCGACGGTCTCATCGGGTATGTGCTCAACGAGGGCGAGGAGCCGCCTGCACCGGAAGCTGCGGCAGCGCCCGCTGCGAGGACATCTGTCAGACAGGCACCGCAGAGACGCCCTTCGACAGGCTCAGGGGGAGCGGTTCGTTCGACTCCGGGGGCCCGGAGAGTTGCGACCAATCTTGGAGTCGACATATCGCAGGTGACGCCCACTGGCCCTGGAGGACGTGTGGTCGAGGCCGACGTCCGCGCGTTTGCGGAGGCACAGGCCGCCGCGCCCGCGGTCGTGCCATCTACGCCTGGCGCGCGCAGGCTGGCGTCGAATCTCGGGGTAGACTTGTCGCAGGTGACAGCCACCGGTCCGAGGGGTCGCATAGTCGAGGCTGACGTTCGGGCATTCGCTGATGCACAGGCGGCGGAGCAGGCTCCGGCGATGCCTCCGGGTCTGCCAGACCCGTCGAGGAGCGAGCCGCTGAGCGGGATGCGTCGCAGCATCGCCCAGCACATGGCTGACAGCCTCAGGAACACCGCCCAGCTATCGTACTTCCTCGAAGTCGACGCCACAGAGGCGCAGCGAATGCGCAGGGAGGCATCCCAGGGAGAAGACACTACGATAACCCTGGCACACGTACTCATCAAGGCGTGCGCAGAGGCGCTCAGACGGGTGCCGGCCATGAACTCCGTCCTGGCGAACGGGACCATCCACTACTTCGACCAGGTGAACATTGGCGTTGCGGTCGCGCTCGACGACGGGCTGATAGTGCCCGTGGTGCGAGACGTGGGCTCGATGAACATAACCGAGGTAGCCGACGCGACCTTCGAGCTGGCGAACAAGGCGCGTGCGAACGAGCTGTCACCCGACGACGTGGTCGGCGGGACGTTCACGATCAGCGTCCTCGGCTCAGTCGATGGCTTCACCCCGATTCTCAATCCGCCTCAGAGCGGCATCCTCGGGGTTGGCCGCATCGTTCAGAAGCCGGTCGTGTCTCGCGGCGAGGTAGTCATCAGGGAAATGCTGACGCTGAGCCTCACGGCCGACCACCAGGTCATAGACGGCGCGGTAGCAGCAAGCTTCATGCGCCGGCTCCAGGCCACCGTCGAGCGTCCCGCAAGATTGTTCAGGTAAGGGCATCACATGGAATACGTAAGACTCGGACGCAGCGGACTGAAGGTGTCGCGGGTGTGCCTAGGCACCAACATGTTTGGCGCCGGGTACGTGGAGGATGACCGCGCTGTTTCGGTCATCGACGCCGCTCTGGATGCGGGAGTCAACTTCATCGATACCGCTGACGCCTACAACGCCGGTCACTCAGAAGTGGTTGTCGGCAAGGCGGTGCGAGCGCGCCGGGACCAGTATGTCGTGGCGACCAAGGGCTTTATCGCAACAGGCGATGGCCCGAACGACATCGGGCTGTCTCGCAAGCACCTGATCGACGCCGTCGAGAGCAGCCTCCGCAGGCTGGGCACCGACTACATCGATCTCTACCAGGTCCACTATTTCGATCCAGACACGCCGCTCGAGGAGTCGCTCGGCACCCTGGATGATATGGTCCGCGCCGGCAAGATTCGCTACATCGGCTGCTCCAACTTTGCAGCCTGGCAGCTTACAAAGGCCCTGTGGGTCAGCGATAAGCGCGGACTTGAGCGGTTCGAGTCGGTGCAGCCTGAGTACAACCTCGGAAAGCGAGACATCGAAGGCGAGCTGTTCGCCGTCTGCGACGACCAGGGTGTAGGCATCATCCCGTACCAGATATTCATGGGCGGTGTGCTGACGGGCAGGTACGACGCAAACGCAGGCCCTCCCGACGACAGCCACATGGCGTCCCGACACGCACAGCGTGCGAAGGACACGTACTGGAACGAGCGCACGTTCGGCATGGTCGAGTCGCTTAGAACGATCGCGGCGGAGCTCGAAGTCAGCGTGCCGCAGCTTCTAATCGCATGGACACTCTCGCGCCCCCAGATCACGTCAGTGATCGTCGGCGCATCACGTCCCGAGCAGGTCCAGAGCAACGCCGAGGCCACCACGATAGACCTGCCCGCCGAGGTGGTCGCACAGTTGGACGCTCTGTAGCATCACTCGCAAGCTCATAACCTAACCACTGGATTACCGCCTTCGTGGGAATGACGATTGAATGTCACACCGGAGCAGAACACTTAGATGCAGATAACCCCACACGTTTACAACATGCACATCGACGACGGCGCGGTCTCCCATCCGGGAGGGTCCAATAACTACTTTGTTGGAGACCCATCCGGCGAGATGGTGCTGATCGATACCGGCGACCACTGGCGAGAGTGGACGCAGGCCATCCTCGACTACTATGCCGAGCTGGGTAAACCGACGATCACGGCGATCCTGATCACGCACGGTCACGTCGACCACATCGGCGGTCTGGACCGCGTTCAGGAGGCGACTGGAGCAACAGTGCGCTGTCACCCGGAACTCGTCGACCGTCTGCGCAAGATCCTCGGGGATGATGACGCCGTAGATCCCCTTGAGGACGATGAGCACATCGAGGTCGCGGGCGTGACCCTGCGTGCCCTGTTCACTCCCGGCCACGAGGTCGACCACGTCTGCTACCACATGGCTGAGGACGGGGTGATGTTCACCGGAGACACGGTGCTCGGCGCATCGTCAACTTCAGTCGGCGACCTCGCAGCCTACATGGAGTCGCTTCAGAGGCTCATCGAGATCGAACACGATACGGTGTGTCCCGCGCACGGTCCCGTAGTGCCGCCCCCCAAGGGGAGCGGGCTCATCCGCTGGCAGTACGACCACCGCGCACGGCGAGAGACCCAGGTGCTTGACGCCCTCAAGGACGGTCACGCAACCGCCGAATCGATCACCGACTCGATCTATCCCCGCGATCTCAAGCCCGGACTGAAGCGTTCAGCCCAGCGCAACGTCACCACACACCTGGCCAAGCTCAAGAGCGACGGAGTAGTTGAAGAGACGTCTGCAACCTTTGGGCTAGTCGAATGAACTTGAAACCCCTACAATTCGAACTGTGCTATTCGACATCTTGAGTACGGAGATCATCAATGCCGCCGAAGAAGAACAGCCACAAGGGAATCGCAAGGGGACAGGCCAAGAACTACGCTAACTTCACTGAAGTTGAAATGGATAATCAACAGGCGTCGATGCTAATGAGGCATCTTGCCGAGGCCCTGTCATATCAGAATGGAGTTTCAGTAAGAGTCCACTATAGGCGACGTGGCGGGAAACCACCTACTCATAGGATCGAAGTACGCTCTAGCTGAAAAGTCGCAATTTGCTGAGTTTTCACAACTCAACTGCGAAGTCAGATTTAACTGAAAGCAAGTTGACTACAAACGTGGAGACATCAGATACGCCGTAGCCAGCGCCTTGCCCTCGGCGGTCAGCTCATCGATGTCCGTCATAGACTCTTCGCTGTGAGGTTCGAGGAACAGGAACACGACCTCAGCTACTGATTTCTCCGGCATGGCGCGCTGGATTGCCAAGGCATATCCCGCTGCCTGTGGACGGTATTTAGCGGCAGTGGCTGCTGTTCCCTCTGCGGTCACCGAGTCAGTCTTGTAGTCCACGATGACCAGGCCATCCGGCCCCTCGAACAGCAGGTCGATGAACCCCTGGAGGGAGCCTCCCGCGATTGGGACTCCGACAGGAACCTCCCGCCAATATCGATCAGACTCGACTGCACGCTTGACTATCTCGCTTTCTACGGCGGCTTTAGAAAGCCTGACGATGTCGTCGATGCGACCGGGGATGCCCTCCGCATACGCCTGTGCTCGGGCGGTCTCCTCGATACCGTCGCCGGTTGCGAGGTCTATCGTCTGTAGGACTGCGTGGACGGCGCGACCAATCTGCGTTCCTGCACGCCCTCGTCGCCAGGGTTCGTCGTTGTCCTGATCGTCCTTGGTCTCTTCGTTGGCGGCTTCTGTCAGTCTCGTTGCCGCCACGGTGGTCGGCCGACCCTGCCGTGCGATCACCTCGTCACGATCTTCGACCCATCGCGTTCGCGCTTCCAGGGAGTGCTGGCCAATGTCCAGGATAGCTGTGCCCTCATCTACACGCACAGTTGGAACTGTCAGCCCTGTCGTGTCAGGCAACTGACGCCACATTTCGTCATGGCCCTCGAAGTGGTCGGCGAAGTAGGATGCGTCCGACTCGCTTCCCAGCTTCCGGTACATGCTGAGCACGAGGTGGTCCATGGCGCGGGTAGCCGCGACGTAGAGGAGTCTGACGTGTTCGTCGTCGAGCATCGCCTTCTCGTCCAACTGCAGCGCCTCGTAGCCCGCAGTCTCGAACGTCTGGCTTCTGCTCCCGACTTTCACCTCCACCGAGTTCTGCCCGCTGTAGTCGTCCGCTCGTCCGAACAGCACCTGTCGCCTCCGGTTCGATCTGCGGGAGTTCAGGCCTGTCAGGACCACCACGGGGAACTCCAGGCCCTTGGAGCCGTGTACCGTCATGATGCGGACGGCGTCCTCGTCAGTCTCGGGGACGGGAGTTTCGGTTACGCGCGCGCCCTCGCTTCGCAGCCGGTCGATCCACTCAAGAAAGCTGCGGAGGGAGCCGCCCCCGGCCTCTGTGAAAGCCCTCGCCTGAGCCACGATGAAGCGGTACCTTCGCCACTGCTCCCGTCTGCGTGGATGGTCGACCGCGGCGGTCATCAGCGGACGCTCACGGACGAACCCGTCGATCAGCGCGGCCACCGAGGACCACATCCTGCGCTCGTGGTAGTCGTTTAACGCCTCCAGCCCTTCGGCTACAGGACCTCCCTGGATACGCGAGTGCGTCAGATAGTCGAACTGACCCCCTGACTCGTAGAACCTGAGCAGGTCTACGTCGGTGCACGCGAAGGCCGGCGACCTCAGTGCGGCAACTATCGCCACCTCGTCGACCGGGTCGTCTATCGCCCGCAGGCAGTTGAGCAGGTCTCGGACCTCCTGCGTATCGAAGATCAGTGAGCTGCCCTCCAGCCTGTACGGCACGTCCGCGTTGTCGAGCGCGGCTTCGAGTTCTCTCAGGCCAGTGCGCGTCGGCATCAGGATGCAGACGTCCGAGTACCGGGCGGCCCTGTACCGTGGCGCGCCGTCGCTGAGCGTTGCCCCCTCTCCCTTGACGGGAGAGGGTTGGGGTGAGGGTGATTCCGTGTCGACGTCGTCCATGCGGACCCGCCAGCCACTTTCGGTAATCTGCCTGAGCGCCGAGGCTATGCCCCGGCACTCCAGCGCCCTGACCTCTTCCATCGGAGCGTCGTACTCTTCTCCGAGCCGCCAGACCGACGGCGTACCGACGCCGTCTGTGCCTGTCTCCCACCTGTGGCGCAGGCTCACGTACTCGGCCTGTGACTCGCTGGCCGACATCCACTTCTCGAACAGGTGGTTGACCCAGTCGATAATCGGCCGGTGGGACCGGAAATTCTGGTTGACCGGCGTCTGGTTCATCCGGCTCTTGAGCGTGTTGAGCTGACGCACGTCCGCTCTCCTGAACCGGTAGATGGACTGCTTGGGATCGCCGACGACGAACAGCCTGCCGTCCGCGGGTCTTACACTTCGCCAGTCTGTCGGGCGCGACTCCTGCGGCGTGCCGTCAGGGACGTTCTCGGCGATGAACATCGCGATCTGCATCTGTATCGGGTCGGTATCCTGCGCCTCGTCGAGCAGCAGGTACGAGTACCGCTGCCTGAAGTGGTCCCGGACACTGATGTTGTCTCGCAGCAGGTTACGTGCCCATACGAGCAGGTCGTGGTACCCGGCGCGACCCTCACGCTTGCGCTCCTTTTCGTACCCGACTACGAAATCGCGCAGCGCACTCAGGATCGGTGGCAGAGATGTGCCCCTGGCCTGTTCCAACTCCAGTGCGGCTTCAGCATGAAGCTCCTGGAGATACTCCTTTAGCTGCTTGCAGGCATTCACACCCGAGGTCGGATCGGTGTTCCAGTCGCCCTGGCGCCCCCGTGTCTGGCGAATAGGCATAAGCCTCGACAGCATTCCAAGGGCAACGGGCGACCCCCCCTCCATCTCTTCGAGACGCCGAATGGACGACAGCTTGGACTGAACGTGCTGGTAGAGCTGGTCGTCTTCCTGCAGCTTGGAGAATCCACACAGACGCTCAAGCTCAGGCGCGGCCTCAGAGAGCCTCTGAGCAGACATACCCGTTACCCCCTCTCCCTCAGGGAGAGGGTTGGGGTGAGGGTGAATCTCAGAATCGTCGAACTCAATCCCCTCAAGACGGTCGTAGTTGCTGTGGAACTCGAGGGCTATCTCGCGCAGATCAGACGGGCGCAGTCCGAGCGACAGCGCGACAGGTAGTGTCGGCACGTTGTCAGCATCGTCGAGTGCCCAGTCGAGCCACTCGTTCCACTTCTCGTCGAAATCGAGGTCACTGGCGACCTGGTCCATCGTCTCGAACGACGGCGGAAGCCCCGCTTCCAGTGGACGCTCACGGAGGATCGCCCCGGCAAAGCTGTGCAGCGTCGTGAACGTCGCCCTGTCGATGTCCTCCACGCCCTTGGCGCAGCGCTGCTGCCAGGTTGAATCGGTGTCTCCAGCGTCACTCTCACCC
>CAZIDM010000009.1:36457-84381 GCA_964537915.1 uncultured Dehalococcoidia bacterium | reverse complement strand
CCCCTCTGACCGATCGTGCTCTCACACCGGTTACCCGTCTTCGGCTTGGTAGGCTTTTACCCCACCAACTACCATGATAGGCCGCAAGCTCCTCCCAGAGCACCGGAACGTTTCCTCCCTGGACCGCAGTCCAGGGAGCGTACGGGGTATTAGGCCGGACTTCTCCGGGTTATCCCCCTCTCCGGGGCAGATCACTTACGTGTTACTCAGCCGTCTGCCACTAGCTCGGGGGCCGAAGCCCCTCCGCCCGTTCGACTTGCATGCATTAGGCGCACCGCCAGCGTTCGTCCTGAGCCAGGATCAAACTCTACGGATTTGTTTTGGGTTTTGGTTCTTTCCACTATCCAGTTGTTAAGGTGCAGGTTGAAATCCTAGCCGACAGCCGTCAGGACTGTCAAGGCCTTTTGAACGAAATACTAGAAATTAACCACCAATTCGGCCTCCGGCGCCTGTACCGGACAGCATTTTGCGTATGTCGTCGGCGTACTTTACCTCTGAATCGTCCTCTGGCTCGTACCCCAGCGCCTCGCGGGCGTTGGAGAGCGACCAGAACGCGCGGGTGTTGTTGCTGATGCCGTACACCACCTGCCACGGGATGCCGTGCTCGTTCTCGATGTTGGGAGCGTCGGTGGCCTTCTGGAAGAGCTGGGCGATGTCTCTCGGGCTGATGTACGCGCCGAGGTCGCGCTTGTAGTTGGCGGTGTTGCCTGTGTAGAGGGCGGCGTCGATCTCGCGGGGGGCGCCGATCCTGACCATCACCACCTCGAGCTTGCGCTGCTGGACCTGCGACGCGCCCGTGTGGTCCTGGTCTCCGCCTGCCGTCCTGAAGTCCATCGCGCCGCACGCGAACAGGAAGCCCATGTGCTCGTAGGTCGCCTTGGCCCAGCCGTAGAAGTTGTCAGACAGCGGGATCAGGTACGGGTCGAGCGACTCCATCTTCCTGGCGTGGAGCAGGTTGTGCTCGTACCAGTCGGCGGCGTGGTTGGAGCTGGCCATGACGACCCTGGACGCGCCGGAGTCGTAGGCGGACCTGAACACGTTGTACGCCATCTCGACGTTCTCTTTCTCTTCGTAGAAGTGGTCGAGCGGGTTGCTGCCCTGACGGCGTTTGTATCCGAGGTGGATGACACCGTCGACGCCCTCGAAGAGGTGGGCGTACTTGGAGCGGTCGGGGTCGATGAGGTCCTGGATGACGACGCCTTCAACGCGCTCGCCGCGCCGGTTGGTGTCGACGACGTCGACGAGCACCATCTCGTAGCGCTCCTTGAACGTCGGCAGGAGCTGGTCGGCAATGTACCCGGACGCACCGGTCATAAGCACTTTCTGCATGGTGGGCTTGTTCCTTTCCTTGGTATCAGGAGTGTCAGGCGTCGACGGCGATCCTGAGGCGCTTGTTGATGCGGCCCTTGGACTCGTGGCCGACGACGTGGATCCGGCCCACCTCGCGGGTGTTGGCGACGTGTGTGCCGCCGTCGGCCTGCAGATCTAGACCTTCGATATCTATTATGCGGACCTCGGTGATCTGTGGAGGCAGCAGGTTGATCTTCGTGCGGATCAGGTCCGGGATCTGGAACGCCTCCTCGCGTGGGAGGACGCTGACGTGGATGTCGCGCTCGGCGGCGACCTCTCCGTTGATCAGCTCCTCGACGCGCTCTGCGAAGTCCGAGGACATGCTCTCGAGCTCGAAGTCCATTCTTGCCCTGAGCGGCTCCATGTTGCCGCCGGTGACCTGCGCTCCGTAGTCGCGCCAGACGACCCCGCAGAGGATGTGCAGCGCGGTGTGGGTGCGCATGAGCTGGTAGCGGCGGTCCCAGTCGACCTCGCCGGTTACCTGCGTGCCGACCTCCGGGTACTCCTCGCCGTCGATCTCGTGGACGTACTGCCCGGAGTCGCGCCGGATGCGCTTGACGGCGTACGCTGCTCCGTCGGCGGCCAGGATGCCGGAGTCAGTGGGCTGCCCACCGCCGCCGGGGTAGAACGCCGTGCGGTCCAGCACAACGCCCCGGTTCGTGACCGCAGTCACGGTTGCCTCAAAGGTCTTCAGGTAACTGTCTACGTAGCAAAGTATGTCGGTCATTGTTAATCTCAAGAATCATTTGTTGATGAACAGGGCAATCGGGCTGCCGACTATCACGACGACCAGCGCAATCCAGCAAATAACCCGGCAGGACATTCAGATTCGTTATGATCTGGTCACATTCAGTCGCCTGATGTTGGGCCGACTACCTCGGAGACTAGATCTGGCACAAGCTCGATGTTGATGGGCTTCTTCATGGCTCTCTTGGAAACACCGAAAATGTAGAAGCCGAGGATGTTGCCATGATCGTCAACCTTCACGGTGGACTTGCCGTCCTTGGTGGAGACCATATCGCCATCCCCATCGGCGAGGTTCACCCAGAGGAGGTCGCCCTCCCCGTCCCACCATACACTAACTGTCTCGTATTGCATTTCTGTGCGGACTCCTTCGCGTTGTGTAGGCCGTAAGTACGAAGGCATCATTCTGCTTGAATGCTACAGCCACCACCACCCAATTTGCCTCGAATCTCTTGAAGTATAACCTGACCTCATCGTCATCCCTGTCAATCTGTGTGAAGTCTGGATTCTCAAGCGCCTGCGGGATTGCATTCTCTATTTGGAGGACTTCTGGATGTCTGATTCCTATGTGATCGTGCAGCCGCTCATCAGTCAATCTGATTTGGTTGCCATTGTAGTCGGTTAGCAAGGTGATTAGCGCAAACTACCTATTGGGATTATCCTACACGCCTATCCATGAGCCTAATGAACTCCTGCCACTTGACGACCTTGCCGTTCGCGGGTCACGGAAAACCCGACATCGGCGTTAGTTATGCGGCGGCTCGTTGGTGAAGATGAGGCTGCCGGCGGCCATGAACATGCCTCCGACGCCCTGGCAGAACGACGTCTTCACGCCCTCCACCTGGTGCGCAGCTTCGCCCCTGACCTGTCGCACCGACTCCTGCATCGCGAACATGCCGTACATGCCGGTATGCGTGTAGGACAGCCCGCCGCCGTTGGTGTTCAGCGGCAGCTTGCCGCCCGGCGAGGTGTTGCCCTCCTCGATGAACGCCCCGGCCTCGCCGCGTCCCACGAAACCGAGGTCCTCGAGTCCGTAGATCGGCAGGTGAACGAACGCGTCGTATATCTGGATGTGGTCGATGTCGTCGTGCGACACACCCGCCTCCTCGAACGCCTTCGAGCCGGACGTCTTGAACGCCGCCGAGGACGTCATGTCGTACATCTGGCTGACGACCGGCGTCTCAACAGACTCGCCGGTGCCGAGTATGTACACCGGCTTGGTCGGGAATTCGTCGACCCTGTCCGCGCTCGTGAGAATGAACGCGCCGCCGCCGTCGGTGACGGGGCAGCACATGAACAGGCGGTACGGATAGCAGATCATGCGGCTGTTCAGGACTTCCTCAACGGTGACGAGGTCTCGGAACATCGCGCGAGGCACCTTGTTCGACCACCTGCGCTGGGCGACCGCGACCGACGCCAGCTGCTCGATCGTCGTTCCCGTCTCCTTCATGTAGCGAAGCACACCCATGCCGAACTGCGTGGTCGGGCCGAGCACGCCGTAGATCGACTCGAACTGGCCTGGATACGAGCCGTCGTACCTCGGACCTGTCGGGCCTGCGGCCGTACCGATCCGCGCTCCGCCGACACCGACGCGGCTGCGTCCGCTCTGACCCATGGTGCACAGGATGGTGGTCGCGAGCCCCGAGGCTATCGCGGCCGCGGCGTGTCGCATGTGTATGAGGAACGACGTGCCGCCGACTGAGGTGTTGTCCACCCACTTCGGCACGATGCCGAGGTTGTGAGCAAGCGCCGCCGGGTTCATGGTGGCGGATATGCCGTCGATCTGGTCCTTCTCGATGCCGGCGTCCCGCATGGCGTTGACGGCGGCGTCGATGTGCAACTCGGTCTCGGACATGTCGGGAATGATGCCGAGCTGTGTAGTCTCCGACGCGCCGACAATGGCCGTCTTGTATCTGAGTGACATTTTCGTAAGGCTCCTGTTCCATCTGTCGCTCCGGCGAAGGCCGGAGCCCAGAGTCGAACTACTTGGACAAGGTCAAACGTGAAGACACAGCCGCCTAAGCAGGCTCCCAGTTCGGGATGGCAATCTCGTCGGTCGCGTCAGTGAAGACGACCTTCAGAGGCATGTCCAGCACCAGGTTCTCCGGCGTGTTCTCGATGCCGACGATGTTGCCCATCATGCGCGGGCCCTCTTCGAGCTGGATGATCGCGATCGCGTAGGGCGCGTCGGCCTCGAATCCGGGAGCGGGACGGTGGTTGATCATGTACGTGAACAGCGTTCCGCGACCCGATGCCTGGAACCACTCGACCTGGTCCGACATGCAACCGGGCAGCGGACACCTGAGCCTTGGATAGAAGAACGGCTCAACGCACTGGATGCAGCGCTGGATCCAGAGCTCGTGCTCCTTCGCCTTGCGCCAGAAGAACTCAGTCTCCGGGACCGGGTCCGGGATGGGCTTCCTGTACTCCGCCTGGGTCATGGTCATGTGCCTCCCGATGTACCTGGATTAAACGTGGCGCCATTGTATGAGGATGGGTCGATAACGGGCAACGAGACCCCCTACGCCAGCTCCCAGTCTCTGAGCACTGCGTGGGCGGCGTTATGACCTGGGGCCCCGGTGACCTCGCCGCCGGGGTGAGTCCCGGCTCCGCATAGGTAGAGGTTGTCCACCGGCGTCCGGTACCCGGCCATGAGCGAGTTGGGCCTGCTGGCGAACATCTGGGCCGTGGTGATGTCGAGGTGGCGGATGTTCCCATCTGTCAGGCCGACTCGTTCTTCGAGCTCCTGCGGCGTGAACAGCTCCCACTCCCGGACCGACTGCCGGAAGCCGGGCGCGAACTCTGAGATCTTGTCGATCAGGTCCTCACCGGCCTGCTCGCGGTAGTTGTCCCAGGACTCCCCGTACGGCCTCACCGGCGCGTACAGCACCCAGATCGACATCACGTGCTTGCCCTCGGGCGTGAGCGTCTTGTCCAGCACCGACGGTATCTGGATGTGCATGACCGGAGCCGTCGACGGCCGACCGGCACGCGCGTCGTCAGCACTCTGCTGGAAGTACTCGACCGACGGGCAGATGCGCACCTGCACCAGGTAGTTCTCGTCGTACCTTTCGCCCAGGTAACCGGTGAAGTCCGGCAGCTCGTCCAGGGCCGCGTGGAACTTCAGGTACGAGACGTTCGTCTTGAGCCTGCGGACGCCCTGGACGAGGTCAGATGACAGGTCGCCCTCATCCATCAGCGACAGGAACGTGCGCTTGGGGTCGGCGTTCGAGAGCACGACGTCGGCCTCGATGACCTCGCCGTCCTCAAGCCGCACACCGATGGCGCGGCCGTTCCTGGTGACGATGCGGTCTACGGGCGCATTGGTGCGGATCTCCGCGCCCAGCGACTCAGCGGCCCGCGCCATCGCCTGCGTGATTCCACCCATGCCTCCGTGCGGAATGCCGAAGTTGCGGTCCTCGGTGAACATGTCGGTGTCGTTGTATGCCACGGACATGATCGAGCCCGGCGCGCGAATGTCCTGCGCGTCCTCGGCGTCGATGAACACCGCGCGTACCTCCGGCGACTCGAAGTGCTCCTCCACCAGGTCCTTCATGTTGCCGGTTAGCAGCCGCTCCCAGACCGCCTCATCTGCGGTGCCCTGGACGTCGGCGGCCACCTGCGCGAGCGTGGGAGGCTCTTCGAGGAAGTAGCGGTGAATGATGGTCGCGGCCCTCGTCATGAAGTGCTGGAACCTGTGGTATCCGTCGATGTCCGAGGGCGCCAGCCGCGCAAGCTCATCGACGTTGCGCTTCTCGTCGTGCCATCGGAGCATGTACTTGCCGTTCGGAAACGGCTGGAAACGGTAAGGGTCCACCGGATGGATGTCGAGGCCGTGCTTCCTGAGCTCCAGGTCGTCGATCACCTTGTCCTGCAGCATGTGGCAGATGTACGAGCACGAGGACACCCGGAAGTCCGGGAACAGCTCCTCAGTGATGCACGCGCCGCCAACGAAGTCGCGTCGCTCGAGCACGAGTACCCTCGCGCCCTGGCGGGCCAGGTAGTTGGCCGCCACGAGTCCATTGTGTCCAGCGCCGACGATAATGGCGGAGTAGGTCAAAGTGAGGCTCCTCTGAGGATGGGTGGTAGGATTCTGTGTAATCCTATCCCAAGTCTCAGGGGAGTGTGTATGGGCCAGATCCAGGGAGTCCTGTTCGACTCCGGCGACACGCTGGTGAGGTCAAAGGCTGGCTCGTAGTTTCCCCGCCAGCACAGCGTTGTGGCAAAAATACGCTGTGGCCCGTCCTAGACGAGAAGTCGAGCGGACTCAAGGCGGAGGTTTTGCACGAAAAGTCGGACCTTTCGGGAGAAATCTCATTGTTCAAGCAAAGCCCGTCCATGTTTGGGAGAGGTTTATCGACGCGACCCTGGAATTTACGCTCGACCGCGACACCATCAAGGGATACCGCTGGCTTGCTCGATACGTCCCTGTAAAGAACCCCAACCGTCATTGCCTGACATACGAGGAAGTTGGGACGGACTTCACAGTCTGGGTCGAGCTTGAGCTACCCGAAGGACTCAGGGGTCGTCGTATCTGGAGTGAGAAACGCTACTCCCGTCTGTGGTTTAGGCTTAGGACAGGCAATCAGTCTTCTTCTTCACGGGACCAGGCTACTGCCTCCTTATAAAGTCGACGCTCTGCCAGCACACCCAAGTGAGACAGGTATTCGTTCCAATCTTCCAGTTCATCATCGTCTTCCGGCGTCTCGATGCCCAGTTCAGTCAGGGTGCGTTGTAGTAGCTCACGTCTCGCAAGGTAGGCTGCCTCGTCTCCATCCGAAAACGTCAGGGCTGTCAAGCCGTTAAGCTGCAATTCGGTTTTGCGATTCAGATCAAGGAGTTCCTTGGGCAAGGCTGCGAAGCGACTGGACTTAGTACGGAACTTTTGGCGCAGCCAAGGGAAGCTGAGTGCAACCAGAGCAGACAGCGATGCTCCCGTCAGCAATAGATAAGTGTGTACGAGTCCTTGTGAGTCGAACTGCAATCCCGCAATCGTGGCTGGCCGATTCGCAAACAGCGAATACACGAGACTCACTGTGAATCCTACGGTAGAACAGAAAGCCAGCAGGTGATAGACGTTCCTGAACCAATTGAACATGACCCAAGACTACCAGCCATTGACTGTTCGTCAAGTGGGCAGAATCCTTGGTTTGGGGGATCGTCCATCGGAGATAAGTGGTCGACAAGTCGAACCGGCCAAGTCCTGTCATCTCGAATCCTTGAACAAAGACACCAGGACTCCAAATGACCAGCGTGAATCTCCTATGGCTTGCTCTCCAAGAAAGCAGTGTGACACAACGCAGCAGATGCTGACAGTGTGCCGCTAGTTGACAGAGGGATTGCTTATCAAATCGGCAGACCACATTGTTGGGGTCGCGTGGCCAACGCAGTTCATAGTCAGGTCAGGTGAGTACAGGTCACATCCTGGGATCCGTTGCCGATTGACTAACATTCCAGCATGTGGGGGCTCATCCGGTTGAAAGACATTTCGGGTGAAAGGGCACATTCTCGGCAAAGCCGTTGCGTTTAAAAGCAGAGGAGCTCAATCCACTCATCATAGACGCGTTAATGTCGTCGGGTTGCTTTAAGACTGCTCAGCCCTACCGTACCTGGACTCGTGTAACGGTGGGCTAAACTGAGGGCGTTGCTGTCCTTGATGAAGACACGCTTGGACAGGACTGGCTTTGTGGGAGTTGTGAAGTCGGAGGTCACAATGATGATTAAGGTCGCCATTTTGTTCTTGCTCTCGATAGCAGCGCTTGGTATTGCCGTAGCGGTTTATCTGGTACTGACGGACGAACTGTCACCTAGAGAAGGCCTCGAATCCGTCACTCTCGGCGTGCTGGTCTTTGTGACAGGGGTCTATGCTTTCTCCACCTACAAAATCCAGGAAGCGACAGCGGACCAAGCCGAAGCAACTCGGAAGCAGATTGAGATAAGCAGAGAAGCTGTTCACGCGGCATTAGATGCGGAGAGGAACGCTGTTCGTCCAATAATCTTACTGGAGGACTGGAAGGCATTCGGTAGAAATGGCGTTGCTGAGTCAGTGACGGTAGCGTACAGAAATGTCGGCAGAGGATCAGCATTAGGCCTGCAAGTCTGGTTAGACTATTATCCAGAGGGTAAATTGGTGAGTGGCGCCGGAACCATTCTCCACTTTGGGGCAGGGGACAGAGGAGAGTGCGAGTGGGAACGTGGAGAAGAAATGCAATATCTACCGACCTCGCTCGAAGAGTTTGATGTAGTGGCCGGTTATGCCGACTTTTACGGGCAGGAGTTCACGTCGATATTAACTTATGACGCTTCTGAGAACCGGGCAAAGCTACGCATTCAGCGCGTGGATAGGGCAGATTCCCTCGAACCAAGCTGAACTGGTAGCCTCTCCACTTTCTCGAGCATGATGCGACCTTTAGGCCAAGCTGGGCAAAGCCCGGCGATCCGAGTTAACCAAGACTTTTCGGGCAAATCTCCATCAGAGTTCCAACTGGGGACAAAGTTGTAATGGATGCTATGTCGCTGCTGAGGGTTTCACAGTAATTGGGAGGAAGAAATAAGTGGACATCAAGCACTTTGGAGACGCCCAAGACATAGTCAAGAGGAGCTTTCTTCAGTGGCTCACACCTTGCGGTAAGTGGTTCGCAGACCCCATGTTCACGTCTGAAGTACAGGCCAGTGACGCAGAGGCGTTTTCCAATTTCCTCGGTATTGAGCTCGTGACAATGGCCAACTTTGCGAAGGCAACCGCCAGAGGGGATAGACCCGCCTATTTCAAACTGGCAAAGTCCTGTGTACATCACCTGTTCCTTGACCCAACGACCGGAGTTAAAACACCTCGAAGCAGAGATCACCTTGAGATGGAGGAACTCCGTGACATAGCGAAGGAGCGTTCTGAGCTTCTAACCATGGTATATGACCAGAGTATCAGTTGGAGTGGCAGCGACCCAGAGACCCAGTTGAAGAAGAAACTGGACTGGCTCAGGAAGCAAGAGTTGTATGCGTTCGCATACAGATCACACAGTGTGAACTTTCTGATTGTGTCTGATGACTGGGATACTCTTAGCTGTGCAAGGGACGAACTCATGCGGTCGTCTCGACTACCTCCTCTCCGCTTCGTCGAACAGTCTCACCCCTGTTGCCTTTTCGTTTCTACATAGGTGAGCAACCGAATCTGAATCGCTTAGACTCTTTGGGCGATTTCTTGGGAATTATTTCAGTCGTGCACTTTGGGTACGGCCCGGACTGACCGACTAGAATTGTGCAGTGGTGCCCCATCATGCTTCCTGCCGACTTTCTGGGAGCGGTTGTAGTCGCTGTGAACATGGCGGCGATGACCAATAGGACAACTCCCGTACACCATGCCGGATCGTAAGTGCCGACCATGTCGCGAACGTATTCCGCAGCAGCTGGGCCTAACCTGACTGTGACAAGGCTTATTGGGTTAACCAAGCAACGTATGCTGCCAGCTTTTTCGCGCTCGAACGAACCAGGTAGTTCGCCGCCACGAGTCCATAGTGTCCAGCGCCGACGACAATCGCAGAGTAAGTCAGTCTGCGTCTCCTTCGGAGGTGGGTAACAGGCCTCAGTGTAACCTACTCAAAGGAGTGGGCACGCACTTAGGCAAGTCTTGAAATGGTGTCGGATCGGCTTCTAGGTCTCGAGCGACGTAACTGGGAATCGGGTGGTAGGATTCAGCCCCAACCTCAGAGGAGTGTGTATGAGCCACATCGAAGGAGTCCTGTTCGACTCCGGGGATACCCTGGTCAGGTCGAAGGCCGGATCATGGTTTCCTCGCCAGCACTTTATCGACGCTTTCCGGTCACGCGGGATTACCGACGTGCGGATGGACCGATTCGATACGGCGTTAGCCGAGGGACTTCGGTATCTGGACGACCATCACGACGAGGCCATAACAGAGCAGGTTGAGATGCGCCAATTCCGAACGGCCTACCGGATAATTCTTGAAGGGCTCGGCATAGTGTCGCCATCCGAAGACCTCATCGTTGACATTCTGCGCCCGTTCGAATGCGACGTCGGCATCGAGCCGTTCCCGGACACCATTCAGACGCTGGAGGCGCTCACGGAGCGCGGCATCAGGCTCGGAATCGTAACCGACAACTGGCCGTCGATCGAAAGGCGATACAGGGAGATGGGACTCAGGGACTACTTCGATGCATTCGTAATCTCTGCCATAGTCGGTTGCTCCAAACCATCCCCTCTGATTTACAGGACAGCAGTTGATCAGATCGGTCTGTCTCCCGATAGACTTCTGTTCGTCGACGACAGCCCCGAGAACGTTGAGGGCGCGATCAGCGAGGGAATGCAGGGCGTGGTGCTCATCAGACACGGACGGCAGGTGGAAACAAGCCTGCAAGCCGTGTCTGATCTGCATGAAGTGGTCAGTCTTGTGCTCTGACAAACTCCGAAGCGCATTGTGTTACAATCCACCCACCTCGTCTTACCCTCTGAGATCGCTCCCTGGGGCTGGAGCGCGTCATATACCCGGGTGTATTAATGAACTCGTCCAACTACGACATAGCTATCATCGGCGCGGGAATTATCGGACTCGCTACGGCGATGCGTCTGACGCAGGAGCACCCCGACAAGAAGGTCGTGGTCATCGAGAAAGAGTCGGCGATAGCCCAGCACCAGACCGGACACAACTCCGGCGTGATCCACGCGGGCATCTACTACGCTCCCGGCTCCCAGAAGGCCAACTTCTGCTCCACCGGCGGACGCCTGCTGCGGGACTTCTGTGACGAGCGCGACATCGAGTACGAGATGTGCGGCAAGATCATCGTCGCGATAAACGACTCCGAGGTCCCCGGACTCGAAGAGCTGTTCCGGCGCGGCACTGAGAACGGCGCCGAGGGACTCGAGCTCATCGGCCCCGAGGAGCTGCGCGAGCATGAGCCCCACGTCGCTGGCGTGAAGGCGATCTGGTCTCCCAACACAGGCATCATCGACTTCACAAAAGTGTCGCAGGCGTACTCGACAGAGATGCGAGAGGGTGGGGGAGACCTGGTGACGAACGCCGAGGTGCGCTCCATCTCCAGGAGCAACGGCAGCATCCACCTAGAGACGACCGCCGGAGACATGACCGCCAAGAGCATCATCAACTGCGCCGGACTGCACGCAGACAAGGTCGCTGGGCTGATGGGCGTGGACATCGGTGTGAAGATCATCCCGTTCAGGGGCGAGTACTTCTCCATTAAGCCGGAGCGAGCCAGTCTCGTGAAGGGGCTGATCTACCCTGTGCCCGATCCGACCCTGCCGTTCCTTGGAGTCCACTTCACGAAGCGGATCAACGGCTCCGTCGAGGCAGGACCGAACGCGGTGCTCGCGCTCAAGCGCGAGGGCTACTCGAAGACCAGCTTTGCCATGGGCGACGCGCTCGGTACGCTGACCTATCCAGGATTCTGGAAGATGAGCGCGAAGTACTGGCAGACGGGCTTCAACGAGCAGTACCGCTCGATGGTTAAGTCTGTCTTCGTGAAGTCGCTCCAGACCCTGGTGCCGGAGATACAGGGAGAAGACCTCTACCAGCCGGGCGCGGGCGTTCGCGCACAGGCCGTCGACCGCAACGGCGGGCTGCTGCAGGACTTCAGCATCGCCGAGACCGAGGGCGCGATCCACGTGCTGAACGCACCGTCTCCGGGCGCGACGTCGTCGCTGTCCATCAGCCGGTACATCGTGGACATCGCCAAAGAGTCCTTTGACCTGGTTGGATAGACTGCACGTCGATGGCGTGAGGCTTATTGATTAACTCCCCTCTCCCTGGGGGAGAGGGTTAGGGTGAGGGCGAAAAGGCTTGATCACAACCAGCCAATCATCCCCACACCCCTATGGATTCCCGCTTTCGCGGGAATGACGGGATGGCGCAGAGGATTCCTATTGCAGGAATGATGGGATGGTGCAGAGGATTCCTTTCGCAGGAATGACGAAGTTATGCAAGGATCTCCCTTCGCGGGAACGACGGGTAGGATTAACGAGTTTGGAGGTATAGACGTTGAAGCTCTGTTATGCATTTCGCCGGGGGACTTTCTACCCGTTCATAGCCGGGGCCGCGTGGAACATCCCGGATGACCCCAAGACCCGTACCGAGTACCTGGGGAAGGTCAACGACATGGGCTTCGACGGCATCGAGCTGGGTTTCGAGGCCTTCGGCGGGTTCGAGGCGACGAAGGAGACTGCCAAAGAGTTCCAGTCGGTGCTCTCCGATGCCGGCACTCCCTGCGTTGCCATTCGAGCGGGTGGCGGACTCGCCCAGCCGAACGTGGCCGCTGACAACCGCAGGCGGCTGGAGAAGGCCGTAGAGGTCGCTGGCTGGATCGGCGCTGAAGTCGTCAACACCGCGCTGGGTACGCCTCCGAGAGATGCCACGCTGGATACAGGACCCAACGGAGAGCCTTCTTCCCACGGGTCGAGCGCGCTGGCCACGGCTGACGACTTCGTGCAGACGGCGAAGGTTCTGCGGGAGGTCGGGATGCGCGCCGCCGACGTCGGCGCGGACATCACCATCGAGGTGCACCAGCACTCGATCGCCGACAACTCGTGGTCCACGCTGCACCTGCTCGATCTGACCGACAGCCCCAACGTGCACGCCAACCCCGACCTCGGCAACGTGCTGTGGACGTATGAGGAGCCGGAGGAGTCTACCGAAGAGTGCATCGTCGCGCTCGCGCCCCACTCGAAGTACTGGCACTGCAAGAGCCTCCAGAGGGTCCACATCCCCGAGCTCAACCACTCGTACTTCATAAGGACCGCGCTGCCCGACGGCGACATCGACTACCGCTTCGCGCTGTCCGCGATGCACGAGGCCGGCTACGACGGCTACTTCGCCCTCGAGGGCACCAACACGGGTGACCAGCTTCACAAGGACAGGCAGTCTGTGGACTACGTGAGGGAGATACTGGCGGAACTGGAGGACTGACCAGCCAGACTAGAGACGATTGCATTAGTCCGTCATTCGCCGTGGCGAATCCAGAGGGGTATGGGTGGTGTGAGGCAGCTTGGGACCAATAGGTTTTCACCCTCACCCCAGCGCTCTCCCTCAGGGAGAGGGGGTTAAGCAACTGTCTCAGACTATGTGAAACTTGACACAATTTTAGAAGTTTACCTAGAATTTGTTGGCTAGGCGGCACCGCTTGCCTGCCCTAATGTGAGGCTGGGAATGGAGCTGAACGTTTCACAGTTGCTGATGGAACCGAGCGGCTCCAGCCGCGAGTACCCATTAGACGACCCACTGCTCTTACCCGAACGACAGGACTTTGTCAGGGTATCGGGCACAGTCGCCATGCTGAGGACCAACAAGAGCATCTGGGTGAGCGCTGCGCTGCATTCGGCGCTGGAGACCGAGTGTGGCCGCTGCCTTACTGAATATAGTCATCCGATACAGTTTCAGTTAGAAGAGGAGTACATCCCCTCTCTCAACCCGCTGACTGGAGCGCGGGTTACCCCGCCCTCCGACGGCAGTGACTTCTACCTGATAGACGAAAACCACATTCTCGATCTGACAGACCCCGTCAGAGAGTACGTCATGATGGAAGACCCTATGAAGCCCCTATGCAAGCCCAACTGCGCAGGATTGTGCGCGGGCTGCGGTGCGGACCTGAACCACGAGCAGTGCGACTGCGAGGTGGCGAGGGACGCGCGCTGGGGGCCGCTTCTTGAGTTGATGTCCGGCGCGGCTGAGACAGACTAAGACCCAAACAAGGAACTGAAATGCCACCTCTTCCAAAGAAAAAGCACTCCAGGAAACGAAAGGGCGGAAGGTCCGCGCACCATGCGATCAGCGCCCCGACGCTGTCCAAGTGTCCCCAGTGCCCGAGAGCCAGACTAGCCCACCGGGTATGTCCCCACTGCGGCTACTACAACGGGCGCGAGGTGATTGTCTCGGACTCCGAGTTCGTCTAACCGGCAGCACACCTGCGCCGGTTTAGCTCATGAGTCGCACAACGCCCGAGGGAGATGTCCCCATGACCCTTACATTCAAGACCGAAGCTCAGGGCCCCGAAGTCGCATACCTGTTCCCCGGCCAGGGCGCACAGGCAGTCGGCATGGGCAAGGAGCTCTACGAAAGCTCACCCGCCGCGCGGGACGTATTCGACGAGATTGACGACGCGCTCGGACGGTCGCTCACCAACGTGATGTTCGAAGGCCCCGAAGACGACCTGAAAGAGACGATCAACGCGCAGCCCGGCATCATGGCCGTGAGCCTCGCGTGCGTGAAGGCGATGGAAGACGAGCTCGGCTCCGACGTGATGCCGCAGCCCATCGTCATGGCAGGTCACAGCCTGGGCGAGTACACGGCGCTGGCCGTTGGCGGCGTGCTGTCGGTCGACCAGACCGCGCTGCTCGTGCAGGAGCGCGGACGCCTCATGCAGGAGGCGTGTGACCAGAACCCAGGCACGATGGCGGCGGTTATCGGCCTCGACCGCGTCGCCCTGCAGGAGGTCGCCCGCGAGACCGGCGTGTGGATCTCCAACGTCAACACCGGCGACCAGCTCGTCATCAGCGGCGACCGCATGGACGTCGCCAGGGCGATGGACCTGTGTGATGCGCGTGGAGCCAAGAAGGTGATAGGCCTCCGAGTTGGGGGAGCGTTCCACTCCGGGCTAATGGAGCCTGCGCGCGCCGGCCTGAAAGAGGCCGTCGAAGAGATGGACTTCAGCGACTCTCGTGTCCCGATAGTCGCCAACTGCACCGGGAAGCCGATGACCAAGGCCGAAGACATCAAGCAGGAACTGCTGTCCCAGATCTGCAGCACGGTCCAGTGGAAAGACACCATCGACTATATGGTCGGTTCCGGCGTCAACAGGTTCCTCGAGATAGGCCCGGGACGCGCGCTGAGCGGCATGGTCAAGCGCATCAATCGCAGGGCGAACATATCGAACGTCGCGGACTTCGACTCGATTCTCAGCCTCCGCATCTAGGGATCCCATGCAGGCAACGGCCAGGAAAAGCGCGTCTCGCACTCCGACAGCGGGCGCAGCCAGCACAAGGCGCAGGACGCGTGTAGCCGCGTTCCAGGCGCTGTGCGAGATAGACCTGGTCAACCACAACCTCGAGCAGGTGCTGGCCGAAACAGAGACTTTCCATGATCTCTCGAGGTCGGCAACCGAGTTCCTCACCGTCCTGACCACGGGCGTCCTGGAGAACATTCAGCAAATAGACAACGTAATCACCGAGTTCGCCCCAAGCTGGCCGATCTCGCAGATGGCGGTCACCGACCGGAACCTGCTGAGGATGGCGATCTACGAGATGGCGATGCTCGGCGAGACACCGCCCAAGGTGGCCATCAACGAGGCCGTCGAAGTGGCCAAGGTATTCGGGTCTGAGAGCTCCCCCAGGTTCATCAACGGTGTCCTGGGGTCGGTCATGCAGACCCAACTGGCAGAGAAGTAATTCCCACCGGAGGTATGGCATTGGCAAGCCTGATGGAGAGAGTGCAGGAAGTAGTCGCTGAGAAGCTCAGCGTGGATGAGTCTGAGGTGGTGCCTGGAGCATCGTTTACCGAGGACCTCAACGCGGACTCTCTCGACCTTGTCGAGCTCATCATGGCGTTCGAGGAGGAGTTCTCCACCGACGACGTCATGCTGGAGATTTCCGACGAGGACGCGGAGGGCATTCAGACCGTCCAGCAGGCGGTCGACTACCTCATGGCGAACGGCATCGAAGAGTAGGGGTCCACAGCCCCTGGATTCCCGCTTTCGCGGGAATGACGAGTCGTAAATACCTACCCCTTCTCCCGTCAGGGGAGAAAGGACTGCTTTCACTCAGGCAGGTCATCACGACCTGCCTGTTCACTGTCTGAATGGTGGACACTTTGCATAACCCCCTCTCCCTCAGGAGAGGGTCGGCGTGAGGGTGAACGCGGGCCTGCATCCAGGCTAGTGAGCACTGCCCACACCCATCTGGATTGCCGAGCGGGAGCCACTAAGTAGGTTCCGGCTTTCGCCGGAGTGACGGAGTCGGAGCGTACGCTGAGCAGAGACAACGTATTTATCACGGGCTTCTCCGGGACCGGCAAGACGACTACCGGACACGAGGTCGCGCGCCTGCTCGGCTGGAAGTTCGTCGACACCGACGACGTGATCGTCGAGTCGACCGGCATGGCTATCGAGGACATCTTCGCCCGGCACGGCGAGGACGAGTTCCGTCGCATCGAGCGTGAGACGCTGGCGTCTGTCGCTCGCTCACGGCAGCAGGTGGTCTCCACCGGCGGCGGCATCATCATGGACGAGCGAAACCGCGCCGTCATGGATGAATCAGGAGTTATTGTGCTTCTTGAGGCACGGCCCGAGACGCTCCTCGCTCGCCTCAGGCAGCAGGAGGCTGACGAGGGCGACGACCTTATAGCCAGGCCGATGCTGGATGCCGACGACCTCTCCGAACGCATCTATTCCTTGAAGGCCCATCGACAGTTCAACTATACTCGCGCCCACTGGACGGTGCACACCGACCTGCTCTCGCCTACACAGGCCGCCGAGGAGGTCGTTCGTGGATTCAACATGGTCAGAGGGGCGCTGCGCACCAGGGAGTGAGAGCCCCACGGCCCCCTTTTCCCTCGATGGGAGAGGGCTGGGGTGAGGGTGAAAGATGAATGATCCAGAGCTCGCAGCCGAAGTCAGAACCTCAACCGGCGACTACCCGCTGTGGGTCGGCTGGCAGATCATCGACGAGGTCGGAGAGCGCATTCGCCGCATCATGGACCCCGGCGTCGCGTACATCATCACCGACGAGGGCGTCTACCAGCAGGCCAGGCGCGCTCAGAACTCGCTCGAAATGTCCGGCATCGCGGCGCACCTGTTCGTCATGCCGAAGGGCGAGCAGAACAAGACTCTTGCGACCGCGCAGCACGTCTACACCTGGCTCGCCGATCTGAAGGCCGAGCGCGGCCACCTGATCCTCGCAGTCGGCGGTGGAGTCGTCGGCGACCTCGCCGGATTCGTCGCCGCAACCTACCTGCGCGGCCTGCCGCTTGCACAGGTACCAACGAGCCTGCTCGCGATGATGGACGCCGCGATCGGCGGCAAGACGGCCGTCGACCTGCCGCAGGGCAAGAACCTCGTCGGAGCGTTCTACCAGCCAAAGTTTGTCCTCGCAGACGTGTCCGTGCTCCAGACCCTGCCCGAGAGGGAGCTGCGTTCCGGCTGGGCCGAGGCCATCAAGCACGGCCTGATTATGGACGACGACCTTCTCTCGACGTTCGAGAGCCAGACCGATGCGATCCAGTCGCTGGAGCCTGAAATCGCCACAGACGTGATCAGGCGCAGTATGGCGATCAAGGCCAACGTGGTGTCGCAGGACGAGCGCGAGACGCTCGGCATCCGGGTGCTGCTCAACTACGGTCACACGATCGGCCACGGCATCGAGGCCGCGACCGGCTATGGCCAGTACCTGCATGGCGAGGCTGTCAGCATCGGCATGATGGGAGCGGCCAGGATCGGAAACGGCGTGGGCCTCATGTCCGACGCCGAGGTCGAGCGCCAGCAGTCGATACTATCGGCCTACGGCCTGCCCCTGGATGCGCCCAGCGTTGAGCCTGCCAGCGTGCTGGAGGCGATGCGCTCCGACAAGAAGGTCGCAGGCGGCAACATCAGGTGGGTGCTGCTCGACGGCATCGGCAACGCGACCACACGTAACGACGTACCTAATGAGCTGGTGGAAGACGTCCTGAGCGGCCTGATGAGCTGACCTGAACGTCAGGAGGGCCGTTGGAGGAGTATCTTACCTGGCTGATTATCGCCGTTGTGGGTATCGGAGCCGGGGCGTACGGAGTCCTGGTCGGTGCCGGCGGTGGCTTCATACTGAGTCCCGTCCTCCTGCTGCTGGCGGTCTCGGACCCGAAAGACGTACCCGGCACGGTCCTCGCTGCTATAGCGATCAACGCCGCCTTCGTAGCGTGGACGTACCGCAAGGTTGGAGTCGTCGACTACCGCAGCGGCCTGCTCTTCGCCGTTGCTGCCCTTCCGGGCGTGTTCATAGGCGCGTTTGGTGTGAAGTTCGTCTCGTCCGAAATGCTCCGGGTCGCGTTCGGCGTGCTGCTGGTGCTTCTTGCGATACAGCTGGCGCTTCGACCGTGGATCCTGCGCCTCTTCCAGTCCGACAAGCCGCGTCGCCGGTTCACATCCATGGTGCGCAGTCGCAACATACGCACCAGCGACGGCCAGGAGTACAGCTACGAGTTCAATGAAGTCTTCGCCACGTCGTTCAACGTCGTGCTTGGATTCATCTCCAGCTTCTTCGGCATAGGCGGCGGGTTCCTGAGGACGCCCATACTCGTGCTGGCGTTCAGCTTCCCGGTCAGGGTGGCCGCAGCGTCATCCGTGTTCGCGCTGGCCATCTACGGCACCGCCGGAGCCGTTACTCACGCGGCGCTCGGCCATATAGACCTCCCGATGCTCGTCCTCGCCGGCACAGGGCTGGTGGTTGGAGGACAGATCGGAGCCAGGATATCCGGCCGGGTACGCGGCGTGTGGATCCTGGGAATGCTGATCGTCGTCGTACTGGTGCTGGGAGTCTGGCTAATCTGGGAGGGCGTCTCGGCCTGAGGCCGATGGTGGTTTGGGAGACATCTACCCCCTCTCCTGGGGGAGAGGGTTGTGGTGAGGGCGAGAAGTACGAGTACCTGCCCCCAAGACTTACCGCGGCGTAATCGTCCCCTCAGCATCCGCCGATAGCAGCGCCTCGTAGGAGTAGCCCCTGCGTCTGACCTCGTCGCTGCCGCCCTCGTTGCGGTCGAGGATCGACAGCACCTTGACGACTTTGTACCCGGCAGCCTCGACGGCATCTATGGCGTGGAACAGGCTGGAACCTGTGGTGCACGTGTCGTCGACCACCGCCACCGGCGCACCTTCGCCCAGGTCTGCCGTCGGTCCCTCGATGGCCCTCTGTCCGCCGTGTCCCTTGGTCTCCTTGCGCACGATTAGCCCAGGTACAGGGTGCCCCTCGAGGTGGCTCACGACCGAGACCGCTGATACGATGGGGTCGGCCCCCAGCGTCGGCCCCGCCAGCGCCTTCGCCCCGGACTCCCTGACGATCGGCAGCAGCGCCTTCGCGACCGCATAGCTGCCCTCCGGGTCCAGCGACAGGATGCGCCCATCGAAGTAGTACGAGCTCGTCCCACCAGCAGACAGCTTGAACTCACCAAAAGCGAGCGCGCCCCTGTCGATAGCGATGTCCATAATTTCCTGGGCTAAAGAGTTGGTCATGTTGCCCTCTTGTTACTCGTATTGATGCTACGAGCGTAAAGAACAGCAGCGACTGATCAGACGGGAAAGTCCCTCAGTACGAACCTGGAATTGAGCCGTCCAACCAATGTGAGTGCCACTAGGTAGCCGAAGCCAATAGCCATCCTGGATCTCAAACCACTGCTGGGTGTATGTCCTGTTTTGTAAGTAACGCTACCAATTCTACGGCGATCGCCAGGTCGTTAGACGAATATCCGATGATGCCAGCATGAGAATGGTCATCGTCAAAAGGTATATGGTTGATGCTCAGAGCAACTCCAATGTCTTCTGGGACAGCCCTCTTTACTGAATCGACATTGAGCACTGCGAAACGACCGTTCCGTGCAACCCTGTAACCCTTTTCAGAAAATGCCGTTCGAATTCTGCCTATGGCCGAATCCAGTGTTGGCTCACCAAAGTACTCAAGCCAGTTTACGGAGAGATACTCCTCACCCGGCCGTGGCATGAAGGCAGCAGACATTGGCATTCCATTATCGACGGTTGATGGCTTGCAGTAGCGGGAGACGTGATCCTCGTCGGGAAGCGACGGGTTTGTCATATGAGCCTAATGCCTGCGGTGAATGGTTCCACCGCAGACAGAGCCTTGTCCTTTGGCAGGGTTCCATGGACGCTCCACCGGTCAACCTCAGATCCATGCGGACCGGAGACCGCCGCAAATCGAATCAGACCTGAGGGGAGAAACACCATTGCCAATACTCCATTTTCTGGGACACGCCATTCGATCTGGATGAGTCCGTCTGGAGCGATGCCGATCCGCGGGTCTAGCAGATTTCGTTCGCTCATGATGAACAGCGCCATGGCGCGAAGTGATTCAATCTCGACACGTGGCTCATCAGGATCATCGTCAGCCAGGCTGCACAGATAGACCAGGCGATCAGCAACTACATCAAGCCCGAACAGCCTGAGTACCGCAATGATCTCCGCGTGCGTAGTGGCGTTTGTGATTTGAGGTCGCCATGCTGGACGGTGGGCGCTCTTATTGTGAATGGTTGTGGGCTGTCCAGGGGGAGCAGCAGTAAACAAATACGTCCTACCAGAGGTATCGTCGATCAGAGACAAATAGTCTGCAATCACATCCCACACCCCTGGTCGGAGATACTGGCCCTCTGTAAAGGAGCCGGTGTAGCTGAATGCAGCCTCGTTCGTACTATGGCCTAACGATATATGCCGAGGGTCAGACCCGATATTGGTAGGCATCGCTCCCATTGGTGAAGTCAACCCGCCTGAAGAGGTTGTGCTCGTATGGCGTGTACGCGTGTTCATGTCTGAGTCTGTTTCAACAGCTTGTCGAGTGCCGAAATCACAAAGCACTGTCTTTGTGGCCACAGGTTGATCGCTTCGATCAAACCGTCCGTATCCAGTGGTCCGGCGTGGTGCATGTTTACAGTGGCGATTACCGCACTTTCCTCATTGCCATCACTGGGGCTCTGGACCCATCCCTCGCGCAGTGACAGATTGCATGTCGCATCGCCGGCATCGAGAACAAAACTGGGCTCCAATCCGATAACCTCAGGTTGACCTTCAAGCCATGTGCCAGAATTGAGGAACCTTCGAATCAGCCACTTTGCGGGCTGTTCCTGCTTCAGAGATACGACACAGTTAAGTCCCAGGCTGCGGTATGGGACGTGGGGAAGTTTCGACAGATAAGCACGGACTAGTCCATAGACGCGATAGTCGTCCCGAAACGGAGATTCACATGTTTCGGTGGCTGCGAGATTCGACTGGTCCACCACCCATCGGATTCCGTTATCGTACTGGACTATTGATACTGGGGGCGTAGTAACTGCTTCGGTTACTACCCAGTCAGACGGCACGATCTCCCTCGACACCAGAAAGTCAGGATTGAGAATCGAGGGGTTATGAAACTCTGCTGTAACGACTACGCTCACTGAGTGAAGCCGGTAAGGAGCCTTCTGCAATAGCGTCCCCATTGTATGCTAGCCACCCTCGCGTGCCGGATATGGGCGATGACTCCAAGGAGAGAAATGGCGTGTATCCTATTGTACACCGCATAAGGGTCGCAACCCATAATCCGGGTGAGGACGCATCATAGGAGCGGCGCGTATGCAGATGTAAATCATGGATCCTTGCTACCAAGGGTCCGTACATATGAGGTCATCCGCACCACAGATAATGGCTCATTGGAGAAAGACATGCCTGAAAAGAAGAACGTACTCATCACCGGAGCCGCCGGCCTAATCGGCGGTCTGCTGCAGGACGGGCTGAAGGACTCGCACAATGTGACCGGCGTGGACATCAGGCCGGTGGAGGGCTTCACCAGCCTGGTGGCGGACACGTCCGACCTCGACGCCGTGCTGCCCGCCTACGAGGGGGCCGACACTATCGTCGACCTCGCCAGTGTGCCGGACCAGGATAGCCCGTGGGACGTCGTGTACAGGAACAACCTGTCCTCGACCTACAACGCGCTCGAGGCGGCGCGCCGTGCCGGTGCGAAGCGTGTGGTCTTCGCCAGCTCCAATCACGCGACCGGAAACTACGAGGAGGACGAGCCCTACGCCTCCATCGTCGCTGGAAACTACGACGGGCTGGACCCGGCCACATTCCCCCGAGTGACTGTGGACATGCCGATTCGACCTGATGGCCCGTACGGGATCGGCAAGGCGTTCGGCGAGGCTGCGGGACGCTACTACTCCGACCACTTCGGACTGTCAGTCATCTGCCTGCGAATCGGAACGCTGAACCGGGAGGGCAGGCCGACGGCCCCGAGACAGTTCGCAACCCTGCTGTCGCACCGCGACCTCGTGCAGCTCGTTCGAAGGAGCATCGACGCGCCGGACTCGATCAGGTTCGCGATCTTCTACGGCGTCTCCAACAACACCTGGCGATTCTGGGACATCTCGAACTCGCGCGAGCTGATCGGCTATGAGCCCGAAGACAACGCCGAACAGTGGAGGTAGGACTGAGGCCCGAGATTGCTCCCTCTCCCTCAGGGAGAGGGTTGGGGTGAGGGTGAAAACACGGTCTTCCCCTCATCCCCGTATCGAGTACGGGGCAGGCTCTAGCCTTCTCACAGGGAGAAGGGCCTTTGGACTGACCCTACGGCCACTCTACCTTGCCGTCTTCGTAGACGTCCTCCAGGAACTCGTCGGTGAACGCCGTGCTCACGTCCTGAGAGGCCTCCAGCGCGCCGTACCTGAGCAGCGAGTCGTGGAACTCCTGCCACTGAGCCTCGTTCATCCACCCGAGGCCGTTGGCGTCGGTGAGCGATGAGACGGCGTCGGCAAACTCTGCATCGAGCATGAATCGCATGTGCTCGCGGTCCGCGCCCTCAGCGTACTTGAGCACGATGTCGAGCGTCTCCTCTGTATTGGCCGCTGCGAACTCAAGCCCCTTCATCGTCGCCCGCAGGAAGCGCTCCACGGTTTCGGGATCGTCGTCTATCTGCTCCTGCCGGACGATGTAGGTGAGTCCGAGCGTCGGCACCCCGTAGTCGGCGGCGTCGAACATGTTGACGTCGAAACCGAGGCCGCGAATGACGTTCGGCTCGTTGGACTTGAACCCGGCCAGTACGTCGACCTGCCCCTCGGTCAGAACGCGAGGGTCAAACCCGACCCGTACCTCCTGGACCTGCGAACGGTCTACGCCCTCTGCCTCCAGGATCGCCAGGTAGTCGACCGGAATGGTGACCTTGTATCCGAACGTCTTGCCCTCCCAGTCTTTCGGGGTGCTGATGCCCGAGTCCGACAGGGCCAGGAACGCCTGCTGACCTCGCTGGCCGAACAGCGCGATCGCCACTATAGGCAGACCGGGGTCAGCGCGCCGCTGCAGGACTGAGTTGCCGTCGACCGTAGTGAAGTCGACCTCTCCGGCCATGAGCAGGTTTAGGTGCTCCCCGGTGGAGTGCTGGATGTCGACGGTCAGCCCCTGCTCCTCGAAGTAGCCCTTCTCCTGCGCGACGTATGCCGCGACGAACGGCAGGTTGGCCTGGGGCCGGAAGCCTGCCATGAAGGTGACGGACTTGGGTTCGCTCTCACCAAGCGAGAAGGAACATGCGGCGAGGCTTAGAATTGTGATGGCAATTAAACTTATGCCAACATACAGAAATTTTATAGACATATAGCAAAGATTCTGTGTAAGTAACTAGATTTTATCCGATCCTAGTTCAACATCATGCCAGAACAGAGCCTTCTTTTCCAAGAGCGATGTCAAAATCGTGAGCGCGATGCCCATCACAGACAGTACCAGTATCGCCGCGAACAGGGTCGGCATGTCGAGGTTGCTGTGGGCGACGATGATGACGCTGCCGAGTCCGCGGTCTGCACTGAACCACTCTCCAACCACAGCCCCGATTACCGACAGCGGGATCGCCACTCTGAATGCGGCAAACAGGTAGGGCGTCGCGCTCGGTACGCGCAGGAGCATGAATACCTGCCGCCGAGACGCCCGGACCGATCTCAGGAAGTCCAGCGCACCGGGGTCGACCGACCTGAATCCGGTCACCCCGTTGACCAGCACAGGGAAGAACGTGATGAGCGCTGCGATCAGGATCTTCGGGAAAGGCCCGAAGCCGAACCAGATCACGAACAGCGGCGCGACCGCCACGACCGGCGTCACCTTGACCAGTATCGCCAGGGGGTACAGACTGCGCTCGATGATTCGCGAGTGGGCCATGAGCGTCGCGCCGACGAGCGCGACCGCCGTTCCGAGCAGGAATCCCCCGATCGCCTCCACCAGCGTGACCATGCCGTGTCCGGCAAAGAAGCCCGGGTCTTCCAGGAGCCGCGCGAATATCACAGACGGTGCCGGGATGATGTACTCGGGAGTGTTCGAGGCCCTCGTCCAGACCTCCCAGACGATGCCGACGACGACCAGCGCGACCGCGGGCGGCAGCGTGTAGAGCAGCACGGACGACGACAGAAGACCGGCGCGGCGCGGCTTACTCGCTGCGCCTTCTCCCGCCCCGGCCTGCTGTATCGGGTCGGCTGGCTTATCCAACGGGCGATCGCTGGGCCAGCAGATCATGGATGCGGGACGTGTATGCCAGGAAGTCGGGCTCTCGCTCCATGTCGCTCGACCTCGGACGCGGAAGGTCGATGTCGATGACCGTCACGATTCGCCCCGGACGGGCGGACATGACAGCCACCCTGTCCGACAGCGCCACCGCCTCGGCGATGCTGTGGGTGACGAACACCACGGTTTTCCTGTCAGCCTCCCATATCCTGAGCAGCTCGTAGCGCATCGAGGCGCGCGTGATCTCGTCGAGTGCGCCGAATGGCTCGTCCATCAGGAACAGGGACCCACCGACTGCAATTGCCCTCGCGAGCGCGGTCCGCTGCTGCATCCCGCCCGATAGCTGGTGGGGATAGTAGTCGGCGAAGCCGTCGAGTCCAACCATCGCCAGCAGATCGTCGACGTTCGCTCTACCTTCGCCTCCGGCGTGCCGGTCCACGTCCAGCGGCAGCCTGATGTTGGCGGCCACGGTCCGCCATGGCAGCAGCGCCGGCTCCTGGAGCACGTAGCCGATCTCCCTGTTGGACTGCGCCTGTTCCGGTGTCCGTCCGTCGATGGTGATGACGCCCGAGTCCGGTTCGACGAGGCCCGCGATCAATCGCAGCAGCGTGGACTTGCCGCACCCGCTCGGCCCGAGCAGCGAGATGAACTCGCCCTGTGCGACTTCGAACGTGACGTCATCGACGACGTGGATTCGACTGTCGCCGGTGTTGAAGCTCTTGTGAAGTCCACTGGCCCGCAGGTGTGGCTGTGTTGGTTGATTCATTGCGCCCCGTATTTTACCACCGTCACATCGCCGAATTAGGTATCATGTCAGGGTTGAGCCTGTCTCATGTTGCGAGACCGGTTCACTAAGGTGCCCCACCGCCCTGGGTTCCGGCTTTCGCCGGAACGACGGGGGAGGGAAGGGTTCACAATCAGACTAGTCAGGAGCGAAACGATGTACTTGATCAGACGGATTTTCAACACCAAGCCCGGAGAGGCGCGGCGCGTGGCGAGTCTCGTCCAGAAGCAGGCGCAGATATACCACGACGCCGGACACCGCAGCGAGTTCAAGGTGTACTTCAACCCCGGAACGGTGCCGGGCGAGAGCAACGTCGTGGTCCTGGAGTGGACAGACGAGGCGCTGATGTCTCCCATGCGCGGTGGCAACGACCTTCCACAGGCCGCACTCGAGGTGGGGGCTCAGGTCAGAGAGTTCACCGATGGCAGCCGCATCGAGTTCATGGAACTGCTGACACCCGACAAGATGATGGACGTATAAGGGAGCAATTCCACTTACACCCTCTCCCTTGAGGGCTGACAGGAGTAGGTATTCGCCAATCGTCATTCCGGCGAAGGCCGGAATCCAGGGGATGGGGGTGTCCTTCGACAAGCTCAGAGCCTGCGCCGGACTTGATCCGGTGACGAACGAATTGTCGGTTTACCTACCCCTGTCAGCTCCCTTGAGGGAGAGGGCTGGAGCCTGCCCCGGACCTGGTCCGGGGGTGAGAGTGAAGGTTCACCTGGTGACCGGTGACGCCTCCAGCCATCTCTTTGTCTGACTGGGTGAGCGGAATCGCAGCACGTGCAGGTGGCCGTACTCCGGCTGATTGAAAGCCTCCTGAAGCCTGTGACTCCTCGACCAGTGGGTCTTGAATACCCACAGGAAGAGCGATTCCTTCGTGAAGAAGTGCTCCCATAGACTCTCCCGGTTGCCGTTCCATAGTTCGGTCCTATGCACGGCGCGGCCCCATGTGCGCCACCAGAGGCGCCAGAAGATGACCGGGAACTTGTAGTCCAGCCAGACGACCGCCGTCGCCCTGGGCCAGACGACGTCACGAGCGACGCTGTAGTTGCCGTCGGCCACCCAGCCGTCTCCAGACAGCGCCTCGCCAAGCTGGCTTCTGAAGACGTCGTTGGGAGTCTCTGTCCAGTTCGGACCGTGGCGGTAGGCGTCGAACTCGACGTGGGTCACGCCAAGCTTCGACGCCAGTTCCCGCGCGAAGGTGGTCTTCCCGGACCCGGACGTGCCCATAACCAGGACACGCTCGAGTACTCCGAGGTCTTCGGCCAGGCTGGTTGGTTGTGCCAGAGGCAAGGGGCCCTCCTGCATCGGTAGTTTCGGCCTGATATTGTAGCATCGAGACCTACGGAGGTTCTGAAATATGCGCCTGAAGGACAAGGTCGCGCTGATCACCGGCGCGGGATCGGGGATAGGCAGGGATACTGCCATCCTGTTCGCCGAAGAGGGGGCTGCCATCGTCGCCGCCGACCTCACAGGTGACAGCGTCCGGCAGACGGTGGATACGATCGTGTCATCCGGCGGCAGCGCGCTCGCGCTCACCGGCGACGTGACGGTCTCCGCCGATGCCGAGAAGATGGTCGCAAGCGCAGTCGAGAGCTTCGGGAAGCTCGACCTGCTCGTCAACAGCGCGGGCCTCACGTCCCGACATTCCTCGCTGGAAAGCGCCTCCCCGGAGGAGGCATGGGAGCGTGTAATCGAGGTCAACCTCAAGGGCACTTACATGGTGAGTTGGTACGCCGTACCCGCCATGGAGAGTGCGGGAGGCGGCTCGATCATCAACCTGGCCTCGATCATGGGACTCGTGGGCTACCCTGTGGGCATCGGAGGCGGCTTCAACCCGTACCCGCCGTCCAAGGGCGGCGTGGTGCAGTTCACGAAGACGCTCGCCGTGGACAGCGCGCGAAAGAACATCCGCGTGAACTGTCTCTGCCCGGGATTCATCGAAACCAACCTCACGAGCGGCCTGACCTCAGACCCGGAGATGCTCGAGAAGCTGAACTCGCTCCACCCGATGGGACGACTCGGCCAGCCCCGCGAGGTCGCCAACGTCGCCCTGTACCTCGCCTCCGACGACGCCAAACACGTCACCGGAGCTGCCCTAACCATAGACGGCGGCTACACAGCCTGGTGACGTCAGCCCATGAATCCCCTCTCCCTTGACGGGCTTACAGGGGTAGGTATTCGCAAATCGTCGTTCCGGCGAAGGCCGGAATCCAGTGGGGTGGGGAGTCCTTCGACAGGCTCAGAGCCTGCGCCGGACTTGATCCGGTGACGAACGAGTAGTCGGTTTACCTACCCCTGTAAGCCCCTGACGGGAGAGGGTTGGGGTGAGGGCGAAAACCTCGCCCGCAGGCTACACAATCCCCACTCACAAAAACGTAACCCGGCTCTTCCAGACCTCGTAAGAGACTGACTCCAGCGCCTTCTGATTGGGCCTGTCGACCGGGAGAATGCGCGACAGCGTCTTCGGCTCCAGGTCCTGCATCAGCCGGCAGCGTTTGACGAAGCCGTTGAGCGTCCCCCTCTCGCCCCCAAGCATGACGTGGTCGATGTCCCGCAGGTGCGGCTCGAACACGCCGCGAGTGATGCGGCAGGTCGTATCGTAGAGCTCCCTGACCAGGCGCTCGCGACTGCGCTCGAAGCGCCGCTGTGAGCTGCCACCTTTACGATGCCTGTTCTTGACGTAGCGCGTGTCCGTCTTTGTCGCCAGAAGCCTGTCGCCACGCAGCACGGCGACGGCGTACCTCCCAAGTCTGAGAAGCACGATGCCGACAACCGGCTCCGAGTCCAGTACGTCCAGTATGGGCCTCGATTCAGCACCTGTCGCCGTGACATCGACTGCCAGCGGAAACGGCGGCCGGACCGCCACAGTCCTCTCCGGCGTGACGTACACGGCAACGCCCGTATCGCTCGGCCCTGCTTCAGCCAGCGCCTCAACGACCCGTGCCCTCACCGGCTCCGAGTCCGGCAGCAGGTGATCGTAGTCACGAGCCGCAAGGGTCTCCGCCGACACGCACACCGTCGCGGCACAGCCTTCACCAGCAAGCTCATCCAGCAACCCCCGGACGCCGCGTTTTGACACCCAGCGAGTTGTTGCAGACTCAGAACGTTGGGATAAGGTCGTTTTCGACATTTCAGATTTGCCTAACCGCCTCATGTTACAATACACACACGCGTGATTCGTAACGATGCGCTACCAGGTACTATTGACATCAGAAGCTGCGGACATGCTACGTGGCATATCTGACCGGCGAATTCAGTCGCAGCTAGTGCGACGCATCGAACGCCTGTCGGGTGACCCTGAGAAACAGGGGAAGCCGCTCACGGGCCCTCTGGCTGGTTACCGATCTATCAGGGCCGCTGGACAACGCTATCGAATAGTCTATCGTGTAGATCGAGGCGAGGTAAGGGTAATTGTAGTGGCCGCCGGCATCAGGCGCGGAGGAGGCCAGCGAGACATTTACAGGCTCGCCCAGCGGCTGGTCCGTCTCGGACTGGTCGAACCGCCGGATTCCGAAGAAGCATAAAGGGACCAACTACCATGGCTCAATCGGATCACGGAACAGAGAACATCTCCCTTGTTGAGGCCGGTTCCATTCTGCCCGAGTTGCCTAAACGGCTGGCCGATGAGGGTCGGGCCATGGCGATTACTCGTCATGGCAAGCCGGTGTTGGCCGTTATGTCGTGGGAGCTATTCGAGTCTATCGCCGAGACACTTGAGATCATGTCAGACGATGACATGATGACCGCGTTGCAACAGGGCATGAAAGATGCACGACAAGGCAACCTCATTCCGTTGGATCAGGTTGTAGCCGACCTGGACGCATGACCTCAGTGCAGGAGTCGCTCCGCGACCTCTAGCCTCCTCCGTTCATCCAGAAGTCGTAGCGGGTGGCGGCCATTTCGGCCTCTCGCTCTATGTCCTCTTCGAGCAGGTAGCCCTCTGAGACCATGGCTTGCGCTGCGCTCCTGACCTGCTCGACGTAGTCGTCCCTCGACTCGTACCGCGACTCTATCGACGCTCGCGGATCGCCTGACGCCTCACGGTCGCTCTCAGTCTTGGGGAACGGCACCGTCCAGCCTGCCAGCCCTCCGGTGATGCCGATCACCAGGTCCGGGTTGCCGTTGTCCGGGTGACGCAGGTTCCAGCCCGTGTTCGTCGCGAGAGGCACGCTGACCGACGGCAGGCGAATGCCCCCGACCTCGTTGCCGTCGTCATCGACGTTCGACACGACGGACGGGTACTCCTCACCCTGCTCGGCGGGCAGCTTGGTGGTCCGACCCAGGTGGGCCTCGTCACCGTAGTCGAGCCTCATGGCGCGCGTGACTCTCGGAGGGAAGTCGACCCCCGGAAGACTCTCGAACGTCTCGCGCAGTGTGTAAGACTCCACGCCGGTGCCGTCGTCGAGACTCGGATGCAGCGAAGCGGGAGCGGGCACACCGTCCCGTACCCATTCGTCGAGGTTGTTCAGCAGCGCCCGCTGCAGGGGAGAGTAGTCCACGGCGTTGTACGGAAGCTGTCCCTTGAGCCCGTCCATGACCCTGATGCTCTGAGGCGGGAACGTGCCCGACCCGTGCATCGTGCCGGCGAAGTGGTAGCGTCGGACGTTCTCCGACTCCTCGGCGTCGCGCATGTTCTCGAAGTCAGTGTGGATCAGTCCGGCGTCCCCTCGCCAGTACTCCGCCGACGTGTTGGTGAACATGATCTTCGGGACGTTGCCGCTCTCCTCCATACGCGTGAGCAGCGAGCCTGAGTTGCCGGTCACCGGGTCGTTGAGCTCGGTGTCGGCGAACGGGAACAGCTCCGGGATGATGTAGCAGACGTCCTTGGACGGCTGGCCGAAGCGCAGGTTGAACTCGCCCCGCATTCCGCCCGCGACGTGGGGGATGATGCCGTCGAGCGCCATCCGTCCCTGCTCGTCGTTGTTGAGCCCATAGTAGATGTACGTGCGCAGGAAGCGACCGCTCTGCGACGCGCCGAACGCGTGGGCGCGCTCGATGGTCCCGGCGCAGGGGTTGCCGTCTTCTTCGCTCTCGTACTTCAGGAACGACACGATGTCGCGCACCGACGCCATGCCGAGTCCCACGATCTCGCTTCCCACACTGGTGTAGATCAGCTGGTATATGCGGCCAGGATCGAACCCGCCTCTCAGGTAGACGTGATTGAGGTCCGGCTCGATCTGCTCGTCCTCGACGCGCACGAACTGGAACTGGTCTCTGGGTATCGCCTCGGTGGCAGGCTCGTTCGGGTGGTCCTTGACCAGGAGAGTTGCGCCGGCCTCGTTGGGGTCTGCCGGCGGGTGCGGGACGTGAGTCCGGTCTGCCAGCAGGAAGACGTTGGTTGTCTCGTTGCACTGGAACTGGTGCAGGATCCTGCCGGTGAGCGGAGTGCCGTCTGCGTTGAGAGCCTGTGGCACGTTCATGCCGATCAGGTCCGGGTCGTCGGGAACGTCATTCTGCCACCCGCACCACACGATGGTGTACCCCTCGCGCATCAGGAACCCGTTGCCCGGCTCCAGCGGAGCGCCCGGGTCCATCGCCCTCGGCGCGCTGTTGAAGCCGAGAATGGTCTTGCGACCCCGGTTCACGACGTCGAAGATGATGCTTCCCCGTCCCCTGTCAGGGTCGGCCGGCTGGAGCATCTCGAAGTCCGACGAGAACTGCACGCGACCATCGGAGTCGCGCGGAGCCAGCTCGAGGTCGGTGATCGTCTGGTTGTTCGGGTGCAGCGGGTCAACCGCGAAGTGGGCCGTGCCCTTGAGGTGTGTGTACGCTCCCACGTCGCCAAAGGACTGTCCCCCGGCAAACGGAGTAGCGCTGGTGATTTCGAGTCTGGTTACAGGCAACGGCTTTACCTCTCTCCTGGCCCCGTGTCAGAGCACGGGCCGACGTTAATTCGCGCCCCCGATTGTAGCACCTTGCCGGGGATCAGGAACTGCGGTCGGGTCGATGGGGCTTTACACCTCCGGGCGCCGACTTTGCAAATGGCATCGTTCCTGTGGGGCCTGACAGGCCTCCCTGCAAGGCTCGTCTCAGGACAATTCCGCCAAAGTCAGAGACTTCTTCACGAATGCAAGCCAACTTGTGACACCCATGTCACAGACTTCCCATTCCTTCTCTGGTATCCATTCAGTACATATTTTTCCCGGCGTGCATGGGACTTAGGCACAGATAACTCTAGTCCTAAATCCCATGACACACGCTGCCGAATGGTGCATAACGGTGGATAGGTGCTTGATGAGCCCAGCGCAGGGCCTTCAGTCAAGTGTATAGAGGAGATTCGCAGTGATGAAGACATTGACTCTGGCAGCGGTAATGGCAGTGGTGCTTTCGATCGTCCTGATGATGGCAGGACCGACGGTCTTCGCCCAGGAAGAGGAGGCGAGTGACGTGAGTGTAGTGTCACTGGAAGTCTCCCCAGCCGCCCCAGTCCGGGGCGATACGATTTCCGTGACCGCCACGGTCATGAACTCCGCCACCTCCACACGCGAGCAGCTACTGGAACTCATGGTTGGTGGCGTAACGGTTGACTCCCTTACGGTCAGCTTGGCACCTGAAGAGACCAAGATAGTCGGTTTCTCATTCGACACGACGACTGCCGGAGATGTCGACGTAACGGTGGGTGAGGTCACCACTCAGGTGAGCATCGCTGAACCTCAGTCTGCGACTGCCGTGCCACAAGCGGCAACTGCTGTGCCTCAGCCCGCAACCGCCGTACCTCAGCCCGCGACTGCTGTGCCCAAGGCAGCGGGCGAAGTGCCACAGAAGGGGATAGTTCGAAGCGCTCCGAGTGTGAGACTCAGCAGCGTACAGACCCAGATTACCAGCGACCAGGATGCAAAGTTCAACCTGTACTGGCATAACTCAGAGCTCAACGAAGTGACGTTCAAAATCGAGGTCTCACTGGATGTTCCAGCGGGCATGTACATCTACTCCCAGGACGGGGCGATGGCGTGTGCCGCCGGAAGGTGTCTGGGCGTGTTCGACGCTGCCCCGAAGACCGTGAGAGATATGCCCATTTACATCAGGTCAAATAAAGAGGGTACCTACTTCATTCGACTCCACGGACGGTACTGGCCAGAGGACGATCCTGACAGCTGGAATGTATTGAACCTGGACACAACCATTGAGGTTCTGGAGGTGTCAGACCCACCCCTGATTCCACCAGAGTCAGCCCCTACCAGCTCGGCCTCAGACCCGGCGTCGACACCAGGGCCATCGTCGACACCAGTTAATGGCGGCCCTGAAGGTCCTTTGGGACTGCCTCTACTGGCGTGGGCTCTGCTGGTAATAGTCGTGATAGCTGTAGCCGGGTTCTGGGCGATTCCTCGCACCGTGCGGGCGGCCAGGGCCAAGGCGCCACGGATAGAAGTCAACTAGAAGTACTTCCTGCCGGGGTCGTCTCCCATGGGGGCTTAACCCCGGCAGGGCCAGGCAGTGAAATACGTGATGGGGCGACTGGGTTACGTCACAGTCCTCCCGTGCGATCTGATGACAATCTGACGACCTGGCCGCCTACGCCTCAATCCCTGGTGGCGTTGGCCATCCTGGGCATCGTGGTGGTAGTGGTGGTCGGATTCTGGGCAATCAGCCGGACTGTGCGGAGGTCCAGATCCAATACCAGGTGACGGACAGAATCGCTCAGAGGAGTGTGATGAGTAGACGACGCATCAGAATCAGTGGCTCCGGGCACGTCCGGATAGACCGCGGCCGGCGTTCGACGGGCCAGGACACCCTTGCGCCGAGAGATCGACCTGCCAACAGAAGGGTGACTTCCAGCACCTCAGATCCCGGCTCCGATCGGGGAGTGTCCCTCGGGGCAGACATCATAGAGCGGGCAGAGATCATCACCGAGGGGGTATTCCGACCGGGAGTGGCGGACGTCGAGATCAAGTATGTGCTGTCCGGGACGCGTTATAGCAGAGTCGACCGGCTACACACTCTGGCCTCCGACAACATCATTTCGGAAGCCACACCAGTGTCCGTCAGCACGAACGTCACGCAGATGATTGAGTTTGTGAAGCGATCGGGAGCCGGTGGAGCGGGGCTGATAGTCGACCTTCACACTCATCCCTCGCCTGGAATTGCGCTCCCCAGCGAGACCGATATGAACACCTGGCGGACGATGGCACAGCTGCTGGCGGAGGAGTTCCCCTCAGCTAGGTTCCTGTTCGGGGTTCACGCGGTGGGAAGCCAGTCGCCCACCTTTCTGGACCGCACTCCTCCCACCAAACGGAACGTGAACAGCCTGGCCTGGCGGAGCAACACAAGGGATCACGAGATAGCGCTGTTCGACCCCGACTCGGCTCCGGTAGAAGTGCAGTTCGTTGGATAGGAGCGAATGAGGTTCCCTTGAGAGTCATGGAGGTAGTCATATGATCACGCGTACGGGGTATGTCACAGCGATTCTGGGAGTGCTGCTGATCGTCTTCTGGGCATTCAACCCGTCTGTATCGCTTCCCGACGGCACGTCATCTTCGGGTGTCCATCTGGGTCCATCCCGTGCACTTGCACAGTCGTCTGACCCGGTCAAAGTGGTCTCATTGGAGACTTCGCCCACTCAACCAACGCCGGGTGACACCATCACTGTGACCGCGACGGTCATGAATGAGGGTTCCGACGCGAACGTGCGAGAGCTGGATATGGTCGTGAACGGCGAGGTAGCGGGCAGCCAATCGGTAACTGTCGAGCCTGGTGAGACCGGGAAGATAGATTTCTCATACGAGGTGGTGGAGCTCGGCGATCTCAACATTGCCGTAGGGGAAGTATCCGCCACTGTGAAGATCGATTATATGGTCCTCCATCATCCGCCTGATATGAGGTTTGATGTCGTTCGGACTGAGATCATGCCGGGACAGGATGCGGAGCTCAACTTGAACTGGCACAACTCGGAACTGAATGACCGGGAGATACGCTTCGAGGTATTGGTGGATATTTCCTCGGATCTCTACATCTACGAGGAGATTGGGGCAATGCAGTGCAGTGCTGGCAGGTGCGTTGGAGTGTTCACTGCGCCGCCGGGGACAGTACGGGACTTGCCGATCGCCATCTGGTCGAACAAAGCAGGGAGCTACTACATCCATGTCCACGGTCGATACTGGCCGGAGGACAGACCCGATCTCTGGACCCCATTGAGCTTGGAAACCCCTATCGAGGTTCTAGTGGTCAGGGAAAGTCCACGGTCGCTCACGCCACTGGTGCTGGGATCGTTGGCACTCCTGGCCCTCCTTGGCATCGTGGTGATAGCGGGAACTGGATACTGGGCATATTCCCGCAACCGATCGAACGTTTCCCTATGAGGAGTGTGACGAATAATGAGCACAGCTAGAGTTCTGTACGTGCTGGTCATCGTGTTGGCTACTGCCCTCCTGCTCCCGGAGAACCTGGTGCCAATGGACGATGTCGAAGCGCAGGGCTCGTCTGACGACCACGGTAATACCTTTGAGGACGCGACGCCAATCGAGGTCAACAGGAGGACCTCTGGACGCATCGATACTGTAGATGACTTCGACGTCTTCTCTTTCAGTGCCCAGAAGGACCACCGGTACTCGATAGTTACGGTACTTGGCACGCTCACCAGGTGGAGGACGACTCTGTACCGGTCCAACGGTTCGCGTATAACAGAAGGATCAAGCGAACATGAGGACTGGATATGGTGGGTGGCACCGTCATCCGGCACGTACTACATTGTGGTTGAGGGGTTAACTAGGGTGGTTCGGGAGGGAACAGGAACCTACGAAGTCTCACTGGGTGAAGACCCGCCTACACCGACTCCAACGCACACACCTACTCCAACGGACACTCCAACGCCAACACCGACCTATTCCCCCACACCTACTCCAACGGACACCCCAACGCCAACACCGACCAATACAGCCACGCCCACGTACACACCCACGGCTACGGCAACCTACACACCCACGCCTACTCCAACGGACACCCCCACCCCCACACCGACCAATACGGCCACTCACACCCCAACACCCACGGCCACCTACACGCCCACGCCCACTCCAACGATCACCCCCACCCCCACACCGACCAATACGGCCACTCACACCCCAACACCCACGCCCACGGCCACATACACTCCTACACCCACGCCCACGGCCACATACACTCCTACACCCACGGCCACCTACACGCCCACGCCCACTCCAACGATCACCCCCACACCGACACCGACCTATTCTCCAACACCAACACCCACGGCCACGGCCACGTACACACCAACCCCAACCCCAACGGACACCCCAACGCCCACACCGACCAATACGGCGACACCCACGTACACACCCACAGTTACTCCAACGATCACACCAACACCAACACCGCTCCCTGAACAGCCGAGCGTCAACTTCCATGCGGAGAATACCTTGGGGACGACCGGGCAGCCCATAGACGTGTCATTGGCAGTGGGGAACACGGTGTCGAACCCGGAAGTAGACGTGTACGTTGCTCTACAAACCCCTCCAGGGTTGTCTCTGAGCGGCGATTCATGCGCCTCAACCGGCCAGTGCACGGCTTCCTACAGGCTCGCTGGCGGTCAGCAGGAAGCAATGGAGCTACAGGCGACCGCAAACCAGGCCGGAGAGTTCCTGCTCAAAGCAGATATAACGTGGAGCCTGACAGATGGCGTGCCAGTGCCGTTCTCAACGTCCCTGGAGTTGAACGTGACCGACCCCGTCGAAGGGGAGACCGACGTGATCCTCCACGCGACTCAGACTGAGGTCAAGTTGGGGGAGTCCATCGCGCTAACCCTTGCGGCGACCAACTCGATCGTCAAGCCGCCGATGACTCTGAAGTTCGTACTCAGGACGCCATCTGGGTGGTCAATCAAGGGGACGGGATTTGCGGAGTCGTGCGCGGGGCAGTGCGTCGCCACCTATGACTTGGATCCGGGCGGGCAGAGAAACATAGACCTTGAACTCGTGCCAAACCAGGCTGGGCGAGTGAACGTCGAGGCGCGGATGGAGTGGTACTTTGGGGACGACACGTTGACCCTGGAGAGAAAGGTAGAAACGCTGATCCTGAACGCAGTCGATGATACTGAGACGCCCACACCCACACCAATACCAATACCGCCGACTGCGGTCACACTAGAGGCAGGTCCCACACCGGACAATGGCGGAGGGGGAGGGTGCAACTCGTTGTTCAGTCCACGATCAGGGGTTGCAGCTGGCAACCTGTTCACACTGCTTGCACCACTAGCGTTGGTAGGTAGTCTTGGGCTGATCCGAAGCAGGAGGAAGCATCACTGAAATCTGACATGCTCGGAAAGACTTGCCGTAACCCCGGTCCGGCCGACAGTGAATGAGGACCCCATGAGCGTTATGGAGGTAATCGAGTGATAAAGCGTCTGGGATATGCCACGGCAGCTTTGGGAGTACTGTTGGTCGTATTCTGGGCCCGACAGCCTCTCGAGGTCGCTCCTGGCAACTCGCCGTTTGACGGAATCAGGCTCCATACGTCACAGGTCTTGGCGCAGTCGTCAGAAACGCCTGTTCCTGCACCTACAGAACCCTCGGTTAGCTTCCATGCGTCGAGGAGGGACGCCAAGACCGGTCAGCCAATTGAGGCGTACCTGTCTGTGGGTAATGTTGATCCCAGCCTGGATCTGAAAGTCATCGTCGCCATTCAGGCACCCCCAGGGCTGTTACTTAGTGGAGACTCGTGCGCATCCCCCGGCCTGTGCACAGGTTCCTTCGACCTGAGCAGTGGACAGAACGACACTATCGAACTGCGTGCGATAGCCAATCAGGCCGGTCTGTACGTCTTAACGGCAGACGTTACCTGGCGTACAGGGGAGGTCGAATCCACTACTACATCGACGTCACTGGAGTTGAATATCACAGATCCTGCCGAAGGACAGACTGATGTGATAATCCACGCGGATCGAACGGAAGTGAGTCTCGGAGATGCTGTAGAGTTGACCCTTACGGCAGCAAACTCAATAGTTAAGCCGCCGATGACACTGAAACTCATCTTGAGAACTCCTTCTGGATGGTCGCTGAAGGGGTCCGGATTCGCGGAATCGTGTGCAGGGCAGTGTGTCGCTACCTATACGGTGGATACGGGTAATCAGAGAAACATTGATCTTGAACTTGTGCCAAATCAGATTGGCAGGGCTAACGTCGAGGCTCGCCTGGAATGGTACTTCGGAGATGACGAGTCAACTCTCGAAAAGAGAGGAGAGTCGCTAGAGATAAATGTTGTGGACCGGCTTGCTGTGACTACTGAGACCACAGATTCCGGCAACTCCATGATTACTACTGCTAGTGAAATCCTAATCTACCTCGGTCCGGCACTCCCCATCGTTCTAGGATTCGCAATAGTTATTGTGGTCTTACCATGGTTTCTAGCATCGCACGTAAAGAAGAGCCGAGTTGCACGCCGCATAGGCGGCGTTCGCTCCCTGAGAGTTTACCCAGTTAAAGGGGGAACTAGGCTTACTTGGGATGCGCCAGTGTCAGATGATGCTGAAGACGTCAATGGTTATCAGGTTGAGCACTGGCGGTCGGTGCCAACGCACACAGACAGCTTCGGGAAAACACATCGGGAGTTGCGACTGGTAGAGAGTGTGGAGATTGCCGCTTTCCCCACTGAATATATGGATAATGATCCAAGCACAGGTGTTACCGATATGTACACTGTCACCCCGTTTGTCGCCGTGGGTGGGCCGTACGGAATTGAGGCCCGGACCAGAACCATACAGAAGTAGTCTGTTTCTTTATCCCCCTCAAATTGCCCTCGCCGTGGATGAGTCCACAACACTAATGGCGATGGTAGGAGGACTGGTTGTCTTCGGGGCCCTCTCCCCAAGTGGGCTGAAGCTGCCTACCCCTCAACCCTGCACCCCTCCACAAAGTCCCAGTCCAGCTCCAGCCCCAGGCCCGGCCTGTCTGACATCTGGATCATTCCGTTGTTGATCGCGAGTCTTGGGCTGTAGAGCTTCGACCATATCTCGTAGGGCTCGACGTCCGGGCAGGCGGGGATGATGAGGCCGTTGGGGACCGCGGCGACCAGGTGGCTGCTCAGGTCCGGGTACTGTGCGCCGTGAGGAGCTATCGGGACGTGGTGCGCGTGGGCGAGCGCGGCGAAGCGAAGCAGACCTGTGTAGCCTCCGCCGATGATGATGTCCGTCTGCAGCAGCTGTAGCCCGCCCTCCGTGATGAGACGCCTCGCGCCTCCGAGGGTTCCGTCTCCCTCGCCGCCGGCGACCATCGCGCTCGTGGCCTCCCGCACCATGCTGTAGAAGCGCGGCTCGTCGTCGCCGCGCACCGGCTCCTCGATCCAGTAGAGATCGTACGGCTCGAACTTCCGAGCCATCTCTGCAGCGACCGTCCCGTGCCACATGCGGTGAGCGTCGAGCATGATGCGCACGTCCGGCCCGACGGCCTCACGCGCCAGCCGGACCTTCTCCAGCGCAGCATCGTTGTCGTAGCCGCTCAGGTGGAACTTGACGTGCGAGTATCCCTCGTCCGCGTGCTTCCTGACGAGTGCAGCGACGGTCTCCGGGTCCTCGTCGACGTACCCGATGCCGTCGGCGTACACCTCGACGCGGTCCGTGTACCCTCCCAGCAGCCTCCACACCGGCTGGCCGCAGGCCTTGCCGACGATGTCCCACAGAGCGATGTCGAGCGCTCCAATCGACGTGAAGGCGGCGCGGTCGGGACCTCGGAACCTCCACGCGTGGTCGTACATCTTCTGCCACAGCATGGCGGTACGGCGCGGGTCCTGTCCGATCAGCAGCGGCGCGAGCTCGTCCCTGACGATGGCCGGGTCGCCGCCACGGCCTAGCCCGCTGATACCCTCGTCGGTGTGGACGAGCATCAGCGGCCACTCGCGCGTGACCCCCTCCTCAGGCGGACCCCAGCTATGCTCCAGGACGATTACCTCGACATCCGTGATCCTCACTCCTTACTCCTCTCCACTCACTCCTCACAGCGGGTTGACGCTTCGCGGCCGGGCTTCCTACACTTCAGCCAACGATATCACACGGGGAGAAGCAATCATGCGCGTCGCCATAGGGGCAGACCACGGTGGATACGCTCTGAAGGACGAGTTGAAGGGGTTCGTAGAGTCCCTCGGACACGAGGTCGTCGACGTCGGCGCCCACGAGCTCGACCCTGCCGACGACTTCCCCGACTTCACCAAGGCCGTGGCCGAGACCGTCGTGTCGACCGAGGCCCATCGCGGCATCATGATCTGCGGCAGCGGCGTCGGCGCTTCAGTCGCCGCCAACAAGGTCAAGGGCGTCCGCGCGAGCGTGTGTCATGACACATACTCGGCTCACCAGGGCGTCGAGCACGACGACATGAACGTGCTGTGCCTCGGAGCGAGGATAGTCGGAATCGAGGTAGCCAAGGAGCTGGCGACGGCGTTCCTGTCAGCCGAGTTCGACCCGGCGGACCGCTTCCAGCGACGCCTCGACAAGGTGCTCGACATGGAGTCGAACTTCGGCTAGGGTCTTCTGCAAACGCCTCTGGAAGGGGATGTAAGTACTGGTATGCTAAGGCTGTCCAGACCCACACCCCGATCCCTTTTCGGGTGCAGGGCTGTGCCCTGCCTGCCTGCCTAGCCGTACTCGGCGCCCAGCAGGCACGCTACAAGCGTCTGTTCTCGTTCAGCATGCTCAAACGCTTCTGATATCTGCTCGACGTCATCGTCAGTTTCGACCATGTAGTAGTCGATTCCCCACGCGTTGAGGATCGGCTCGGTGAATACGCCGGCGGAGTCGGTCATCTCGCCGCCCTCGCCCATCCAGCCACGGTAGCCGACCATCATCACCATTGGGATGCCCAGGTCGATGCCCATGCCCCTGATGGAGTCTCCGGCCTCGAACATGCCCGTGTTCTGGATCAGCACCACCGGCCTCTTGCCGCCGATCCACAGACCGGCAGCGATCGGCATGGACTCGCCCTCGCGACAGATCGGCACGAGCTGAAGATCGTCGTCCGCGATGATCTGGTTGTACATGAAGTTGGTCTCAGTGTCCGGCAGCCAGACGACGTGCGAGACTTCGTTCTTCTTGAACTGATTGATGATCGCTGACGGACTGAGGTTGGCTCCTGCCATGTGCATTCTCCGAAGTGGTTTGTATGCGGGTACTTGCTCCCAGTACCAGGCTAAACGATTATATGAACGCCACTCAGATGGGTCAATCGACGCTCAGGCTCTCGTCCTCTCCAGTCTACCTACAATACCCCCTCTCCCCTGAGGGCTGACAGGGGTATGTAAATCGTTCGTCACCGGATCAAGTCCGGCTCAGGCTCTGAGCTTGTCGAAGGACACCCCGCTCCTGGATTCCCGCTTTCGCGGGAATGACGGTTTGTGGATACATACCCCTCTCCCTTGAGGGAGAGGGGTGGGGTGAGGGGGAAAAGCCCGAGTGCCATCATCAGGACTCTATCGCGAAACTCTCCCCATCCCCAAACCGACTCCAGCCCCCATCCTGGTAGACAGTCACTTGCCCAGACCCAAGTGCAGTCCAGCCGTCAGGCCCGCTCAGCGCACCCGCTGCCCCGTCGACTCCAAACACAGCCGTTAAATCATCGGGAGCCGACTGAAGCTCGCCGACAACCGTATCCGGGTCTGCTCGTTCATGATGCGGCAGCGTGGCGATTCCCGACGCGATCCCGAGCGTGTGCGTCCACTCCCCCCTGAACCTCATCCAGCTTCCCATCACCATCGCGCCCGCGCTCGAACCCGCGAGTATCCCGCCGCTTTCCAGTCTGTTTCGGATAGCGTCCAGCAGCAGCGACTCCCGGAGCGTGTCCAGCAGGTGCGCGGGATTGCCGCCGGTCAGGTACACGACGTCCGCCGACTCGACCGCCGCCGCTGTCCCGGCGTCCATCGCATCGTCATGGTCCAGCACCATCAGCGGAGTGGCGTCGGCGCCGAGTGCTCCGAAGTGGCGGACACCGTTGTCCGCCGCGCGCGCCGGGTTCTCGAAGGCCGCCGCGGTCGGGACGATCAGGACGACCGGGCTGGACTCTCCGGTCGTCGCCAGTATCGCCGCGTCCATAGACTCGCAACTCGACCTGAACTCGTCTCCGCCAACCAGCGCCAACCGTCCGCTCACAGTCTTCACCTCATGTTCTCTCAGGTGAGCCGGATTCTACCAGAGTGCCAGGGCCGTCGAATCTGCGGCTAACAGGTACACATCGTAGGGGCGGTTCGCGAACCGCCCATGCTAAGTGACATGACCATAACAGCTCCAGGGTCGTTTCGTTTTCGCATCACCGTCAGTCTCTCGTTCGCCCTGTTGAAAATCCGCCGTGGTGGGAGCTTGTCGAAGGGTCGCCCGCTCATGGTTCGACAAGCTCACCACGAACGAGCTACTCCAGTGACACTCGAAAATGAAAGGGCCCTGAATATCAGCTCGCACTGACAGCCGGCTCAGAACTGCGCTATAGTTTAATCACACTCCTGATCGGAAGACGCGAGCATGTTCGGCAAGATTCTACAGGCCACCATAGCCGCCGCTTTCGCGGCCACCGCAGTCCACGCCTATCGTGAGGGGAAGTCGCACGGACGCTACTACGGAGTCCCGTTCGACTTTCGCGTGCCGACGATAGATCGTGTGCGGCAGCGGATGTGGAACCCCGACGACCCGCGGGTCATCACGCCCACGGTCTTTGGCGCAGGCTGGTCGATCAACCTCTACCAGGCCGGCCGCGACATGGGGCTTCATCGAGTCAGACCAACGCCGAGACCTGCAGTAGCCTGACAGCGTACGTCGACGGCCCCGCAGTCGACTTCCGATAGCCCCGTCCGAGCGCACACACGCTCCGACAGATCACAGCCCGGTGGTGTAGTGGTAGCACAGAGGTCTTTGGAACCTCTAGCCCAGGTTCGAACCCTGGCCGGGCTGCCATGGCAGGCCCAGCAGATGGCGCGTGACATCTGAGGTGATGGCATGAATAGAGAAAACTACACTCCGTGGGACAGTGCCGAACTTCTCACCGACGACGAGTTAATCGTCGAGTATTTGAAAGCCGCGCTCGAGGAGAACGACCCTGCCTTCTTCATGAGGGCTGTCGGCAATGTGGCACGCGCGAAAGGAATGACCACCATCGCCCTGGAGACACAACTGGGGCGGCCCAGCCTGTACAAGGCCCTGTCCGGCGAGCGAGACCCGCGAATTGGCACTGTGATGAAGGTACTTGCCGCGCTCGACGTTCAGCTCACAATTGCACCGAAGCAAGCCTGACAATTGGAGCGCACTCTAAACCTCCCTGGCACGTCAGCAACGGGAGGCTGCATCAGGTCGGGCTGGGGACAGGCCAGATACTCGCCTTTCGAGGGGGACAACTTGCGGGATCATGTAGTGTGACATTTACATGAGAACCATGCGCCGACAGGTATCGGGCTAGGTGAGGAGAAGTGACTCTGACGCTGGAGTAAACCTACATTAGTACCTCACTCCGAAAAGTTCGCAGTACAGTACGAGTAGGCCTGCCAGCGAACACTTCTACACCGAGACTGCCCAGCTCTTATCGGCACCTGTTCTGTGGATAGGCCCCGAATATATGTCATGATACGTGTGATAGCTGCCATAATGTGTCCATTGCAGCGAAAACATTTGTGTGGCAATATGTGTGTACTCTTCGATAACCCCATGTACGGTTCCCACTGAATCTGAGGTGAACCAGTGACCACAGCGGAGAGACACCGCGAAATCAGTGACCGATTCCTCGAGCAAGCCTATGTGGAATTCGAGGATGGCGACCTGCTTCAAGCCTCAGAGAAGGCCTGGGGAGCCCTTACCCACTACGTGAACGCCGTTGCCAAGATGCGTGACTGGCCTCACAGCACACATCGCGACCTCAATCTAAACGCCTCTCGACTGATTCAGGCGACAGACGACGCTTCCGCCCACAGGCAGCAGTTGCTGGTGGCCAACGCGCTCCATGCCAACTTCTATCAGGACTTCCTGGATGAAGACTCGGTGCGAGATGGCCTGGACGCCACCGGAAGGTTACTGGCAACTCTGAAGGAGATTACTGCCTGAGTGGTTGGAGGGCGTCCCTCGCTCTCACCGCTCCCTGTTGTACCATACCCCCACTTCACACAGACGGGGTATGTCATGATTGTACGAATCTACACTGGCGATGATGGACAGTCGCACTTCGAAGAGATCGACATGGAGAGCGGGTCGCATCCCTGGGGCGAGCTGAAAGAGGCCACCGGCGTGATCTTCAACAGGTCCCAGGTGGGATCGTTCAGCGACTGGCACAACGCGCCTCGAAGGCAGTTCGTCATCACTCTGTCCGGCGCGATGGAGGTCGGCATCGCCGACGGCACGCTCCGGCAGTTCGGCCCCGGCTCCGTGCTGCTGGCCGACGATCTGACCGGTCAGGGACACACCACGCGGACGGTCGGAGACGAGCCCCGGCTCTCCGTATCCGTGCCTATTCCGTAGCCGATTCCCAATAGGAGCCATCCGTTGTAGTATAGGCTTGGAACACAAGTCTCGGAGGGCATCCATGATTACGCGACTCTACACCGGCGACGACGGCCAATCGCACTTCGAAGAGCTGGATATGGACATCGGCCCGTATCCGTGGGGCGAGCTGAAAGACGCGACCGGCGTCATGTTCAGGCACGAGGAGCCCGGCAAGTTCATCGACTGGCACGTCGCGCCAAGACGCCAGTTCATCATCACGCTGTCCGGAGAGGTCGAGATCGGCCTCGGCGACGGCACCCTGCGCCGCTTCGGCGCCGGAAACGTGATGCTTGCAGACGACCTGACCGGACAGGGGCACACCACCCACGCGGTCAGCGACACACCAAGGATCTCAGTCGCCATCCCGGTCGACTAGGCTTCTCCGATAAGTTCCTTCTCCCCTGGTGGGAGAAGGCTAGGATGAGGGGGATTCACTTCACCCTCACCTCAATCCTCTCCCGTCAAGGGAGAGGAGGCATTTCGCAGACAATGAGCCCCGCCGTGGCGGGCAAGAGGAGGAGGACAGCAATGGCATCGAACGGGCATCGAACTCACGTTTACGTTGGACTTGCAGGTGAGGGTGAGAACATCGCCGACGGCGGAATGCTCCGGCGCGCCGAAGGCGATGACGAGTGGGTGAGCATCACCAACGGGTTGCCAGACGAGCCTCAGGTGCGCGCATTGCTCGTCCATCCTGACGACCCCGCCGTCGTCTACGCCGGAACGCAGCACGGCGTCTACCGCAGCGGTGACCGAGGCGACCACTGGGAGGCTCTCCAGTCCCCCGGCGACGGCATGGACGTGTGGTCTCTCGCGTTCCACCCCAACGACCCCAGTGTCATCTACGCTGGATACGAGCCGTGTTCGATCTCCAGGACCGAGGACGGCGGCGAGTCCTGGACACAGATGAACACCGACCGCATCAAGTACCCGAACGTCACGACGTACATGCAGCCACTGGCAAAGCGCGTCATCGGCATCGCCGCTGACCCGTCCGATCCGTCGGACATGTACGCCTCTGTCGAGGTCGGCGGACTGCTGGCCAGCAGGGACGGCGGCGATAGCTGGGACTCGATTACCGACGGCCTCTACACCGAGAACCACACCGTAGACCTGCACGGAGTCCAGGTCAGCTCCGCTGCTCCCGGCACCGTGTTCATCATCGCGCAGGTGGCGATGTTCAGGAGTCGCGACCGAGGCACCCACTGGGAGCACATTCGATTCGGCGAGATGTTCCCCGGCGGCTCCTACTGCCGCGGGCTTATCGTAGCTCCCGACGACCCGAATACGCTGTACCTCGCGGCAGGCGCAGGCGGCGGAGGCGCACCCGCAGGCACGCAGGAGGAGGGCGCACTCTTCAGGAGCCAGGACATAGGCGAGACCTGGCAGAGGCTCGACATCGGCGATACGCCACCGAGCCGCATGTTCCAGATCGCTATAGACCGCGCCGCGCCGTCTGGTGTCTACTGCGTCACCGGCTACGGCCACTTCTACGAGAGCGCCGACGGAGGCGATTCCTGGACCGGCTCACAGCTACCCGGAGAGCTAACCCGAAGCCGCCACGTATACCCAATGGTCGCAGGATAGAAACCAATGCCTGAAACTCCGCTTCACTATCTGACCATCACAGAGCTGGCTGACCAGATCAGGTCCGGCGACCTCTCACCCGTCGACGCCACACAGGCGCAGCTCGACCGCATCGCCAGTCTCGACGGCCACCTGAAGAGCTACGCCACCGTGATGGCCGACCACGCCATCGCCAGCGCGCAACGCGCCGAACGGGAGATCGCGGACGGCGGCTATCGTGGCCCGCTCCACGGCGTTCCCATCGCCGTGAAAGACCTGTGCTTCACGACCGGAGTTCGCACGATGGGCGGCTCGAAGGTCAACGCCGACCTCATTCCCGAGTTCGACTCGACCGTCGTGGCCCGTCTCGAAGCCGCCGGAGCCGTGCTGCTCGGCAAGCTCAACCTGACCGAAGGCGCGATGGGCGGTTACAACCCGGAGTTCCAGATCCCCCTCAACCCGTGGGACAACGACCGCTGGACCGGCTCGTCGTCGAGCGGCTCTGGCGCGGCGACCGCAGCCGGGCTGTGCTACGGCTCGCTCGGAAGCGACACCGGAGGCTCGATCCGCTTCCCGGCCGCCGCGTGCGGCATCGTCGGCATCAAGCCGACGTGGGGCAGGGTGAGCCGTTACGGAGTTCTGGCCCTCGCCGAGTCGCTGGACCATGTCGGTCCCATGACCCGCAGCACCGCCGACGCCGCTGCCATGCTCCAGGCCATCGCCGGCTACGACCCGAACGACCCCACCTCGCTCTCCGATCCCGTCCCGGACTACCTGGCCGGAATCGGCGACGGCATTGAGGGCGTCAGGATAGGCTATGACCTCAGCCACATCTCCGACGAGGTCGACCCCGAACTGACCGCCGCCGTGCTCAACGGCATAACCGTCCTGGGCGAACTCGGCGCTGAGATCGTCGAGATCGAGATGCCCGACGTCGACAGGTACCTCCCCGCATGGCCGGTGCTGTGCTCGGCGGAGGCCGTCGCCGCCCATCGCGAGAACTACCCCGACCGTCGCGACGACTACGGTCCGTGGTTCCGCGGATGGCTCGACATGGGCGCAGCCAAGTCCGGCGCCGACTACGCCGAGGCGAACAACATGCGCGACGAGTGCAACGGACTCGTCAGGGAGGCGTTCAGGGACATCGATCTGATGGCGTGTCCGTCGACCATCGGCCCGGCGTATCCGGTCACTCCCGAGATGCTCTACGGCGAGATGGACGCTCGACGAGGCACCGCCTTCCAGAGGTTCACGGTGCCCTACGACTTCAACGGCGCGCCGACGATCTCAGTCCCATGCGGCTTCAGCTCCGACGGACTGCCCCTGAGCCTCCAGCTCGTGGGCAACCACCTGTCCGAGCAGCTCCTCTGCCGCGCCGGTCACGCCTACGAGCAGGCCACCGACTGGCACACCCACAGGCCCCCAGAGCCGTAGGCGAGGGCCCGGCAATCGTAGAGCAGCTAGACTCCACAACGGTCGTCTGAGAAGACCAGACAGCCACCGTCGACAACTACCTCAACCTAATCCTGACCAACAGGCCCACTCTCCCTTGATGGTCTGACAAGGGTAGGTAGAGATAGTTGAACATTCATGAACAGCGACCAACGAACCCCCTCTCCTGGGGGAGAGGGCTGGGGTGAGAGCCTGCCCCGTACTTGATACGGGGGCGAAAACCTCACCACCCCTGGGTTCCCGCTTTCGGAGACCTTCGCATAACCCCCTCTCCTGGGGGAGAGGGTTGGGGTGAGGGTGAAAACGGCTTATACTCCATCGCCGACGAGTTGATCGCCGCGCTGATATCCCCCGTCTTCTATGAGGGCGAGCTCATCGCCATCCTCTGCGCCTTGCCTGAGGACGCGGCAGGAGAGGTGAATTACCGCCCCCCGGCGGACCTGCCTCCGTCTACCATGTAGACGCCGCCGGTGCAGTAGCTGCTGTCGTCGCTGGCGAGGAACAGCATCATTTGCGCCACTTCCTCCGGCTCACCGTACCGCCCCATCGGCATACGCGATGTCGAGTCCCGCTTGACCACGTCGACGGTCACCGCCGCATCGTCCATGGACGCCACACGCATCTCCTCGATGGAGCGCATCATTCGGGTCTCGATCGGCGCCGGATTGACGGTGTTGACCCGGACGCCCATCGACGCCCCCTCCAGCGCGGCGGCTCGCATCAGGCCGATTACGGCGTGCTTGCTGATGCCATACGCCGACATCTCCGGCGTCCCGTTGACCCCCGCGACCGATGACGTGACGACGATACTGCCGCCTCCGCCCCGGCTCATCACCGGCATCACGGACCTGACCCCCAGCCACACGCCGCGCACGTTCACCGCCATGACCTGGTCGAAGACGTCTATGGGATATTCGGTTATCGGAGACAACACCCCCTCGACGCCCGCATTGGCCAGGAGGATGTCGATGCCGCCCCAGTGCTCAACCGCAGCGTTGATGTACGCATCGGTCTGGTCTGGCTGGGTCACGTCGGCCGCGGTGTAGCTGGCCCTCTCCTCGCCGATCGACTGCGCAACCTCTCGTAGCGCAGCCTCGTCGAGGTCTACCAGCGCAACCCGCGCCCCCTCGTCCACAAACAGCTTCGCCGCCGCCCGGCCGATACCACCGGTGGCCCCAGTTATCACCGCAACCTTTCCATCGAGGCGCGCCATATCGAATCTCCTTGTTCTTTACTCGTCATTCCGGCGAAGGCCGGAATCCACTTTGTGGCTCGCCGCTCGGCAATCCAGAGCTGTGAGGCGCACACCCCCCACCACAAACACAACGGAAAAGGGGGGAAAAGAAAAAAA
>CAZIDM010000009.1:31643-36447 GCA_964537915.1 uncultured Dehalococcoidia bacterium | reverse complement strand
CCAGCCCTCTCCCTCAAGGGAGAGGGGGTAAGCTTCTGCTACCCAGGCGTCCTCGGGTCCAGCGGCACGAGCTTGCTCAGACCTGCCGCGTCCTCGAACAGCGCGGACGCTCCGAGCAGGTACCCCTCTTCTTTCCAGGGAGCGACGATCTGCAGGCCCACTGGCAGCCCCGACTCCGTGAAGCCGCACGGAATCGAGATCGCCGGGCAGCTCGTCAGCGTCAGCGCGAACGTCATGACCAGCCAGGCTATGTAGTTGTCGAACTCCACGCCGTTGACCTCGCTCAGGTACCGGACGTCCACGTCGAACGGCGGAGCCAGCACCGTGGGACACGCGAGCAGGTCGTACTGGCCGAAGAAATCAGCGAAACGGTTGATGAGCGCCCCGCGCTCCAGCTTGGCGCGCGCCACGTCGTCCTGCGAAAGCCCCAGGCCGTGCTCGACGTTCCAGATCACCTCTGGCTTGAGCTCCGACCTGTGCTCGGCGAGCAGCGTCCTGTAGTTCGCGACGAACGACGCGCCTCTCAGCGTCTGGAAGATCCAGTCAGCGTCGCCCATGTCGGGGCAGGCCTCTTCGACCTCCGCTCCCATGTCCCTGAAGTGGCCCATGGCGCTCCGGCAGATCTTGGCGACCTCCGGGTCGACGGCTGTCACTCCAAGGTCGGGAGTGAACCCGATGCGGCTCGGCGTCGTCGGGTTGTCCACCCAGTCGACGAACGACCTCTCCGGCGCCGGCAGGCTCAGCGGGTCTTCGCGATACGCGCCAGCCTGCGCGTCCAGCATCAGAGCCGTGTCGCCGACCGTGCGTCCCATCGGACCTTCGACCGACAGCGTGCCGAACGGCATCGACCTTGGCCCGTGAGCGACCCTGCCCGGCGTGGGACGAAGTCCGACGACCGAGCAGAAGCTCGCCGGTATCCGCAGGCTGCCTCCGAGGTCGCTTCCCGACGCCAGCCACACCTGTCCGGCGGCCAGCGCGGTCGCCGATCCACCGGACGAGCCGCCGCACGTCATGTTCGTATTCCACGGATTGAGGGTCTTGCCGAACACCTCGTTGAACGTGTTGGCTCCTGCGGCGAACTCGGGAGTGTTCGACTTCGCCAGCACAACGCCGCCCCGCGACTCCAGTATCTTGACGAGCAGGTCGGACTCCTCGGGCACGTGGTCCGCGAAGATCGGCGACCCCCGCGTGCACAGCACGCCCCCAACGTCCTTCATGTCCTTGATCGCGATGGGCAGCCCGTACAGGTACCCGCGCGGCGTGTCTGCGGGATCGGGGTGTTCCAGCCGCGCGGCGTGCTCTCTCGCCCTGTCGTCGCACAGTATCGGGAGCGCGTTGAGGACGCCGTCGGTCTGCTCGATGCGCCCGAGGGCCGCGTCGAGCATCTCCGGTGTCGAGACCGCGCCGCTCCTGAGCTGCTCGACCGCCTCTCTCGCAGTAAGTTGGAAAAGTTCTGTCATTCTTGGCACCCGTCAGTCACTTGATAGCAGTAGGGGCGGTTCGCGGACCGCCCCTACGGATGTTATCACTACTATGGGAGATTAGACAGAACTTGCCGGGAATCTACGCCTCGATCGTCGCGTTCTTGGAGTGGATACCGGTCGCGCCGCTTGGCCTGGGCGGGTTGACCTCCTCTGTCTGAGGTGTGCCGTCGCCCTCGTATGTGCGGACCTCGAAGGTGTGGCGACCTTCCTGGAACGGCCAGTCGTACCTCCAGACCACCCAGGTCGCGTCGGAGAGAGGTGAGCGAAGCTCCGCCTCGTGCCACTCTCCCTTGTTCTCGTCTTCGTCGTAGATGCGGACCTCTACCTTGGAGATGCCCCTGACTCCCGCGTGCGCGATTCCGCCCACCGGTATCAGCTTCTGGTCTCCTTGCTCCTCAACCGCGTCTATGGCCACCGTATCGATGACCGCCGTGGCGTGCATCCGCGCGACCTCGTCCCAGTTGCGCTCCACCCAGTAGCCGGGCTTGTACTCGTCGACGACCTGGATGTTGGTTATCCACTTCGGCTGCTTCATGCCGTAGCGGTCCGGGAGCCAAATCCTCAGCGGGAAACCGTGGTCGAACGGTATCGGCCGACCGTCCCAGTTGTACGCGAGCATGATCCTCGGGTCCGACGCTATCAGGTCGAGGGCGACGGTCTCGAAGAAGCCGTCCTCGCTCTCGATGAACAGGTGGGTCGCTGTCGGCAGGGGCTTGACATCAGCCAGGATGTCCTGGAGGCTCGCGCCGGTCCAGTACGTTGTGCTGATGAGGTCTCCGCCCACGCGGTTGGAGATGCAGGCGAGGGTGACGAACTCGTTCTTCGGCTCGTACCTGTCGCGGATGTCATCGATGGTAAACGACATGGGGTTCTCAACCGAGCCGGTGATCGGCAGCGTGTAGGTGTCGCCGTCGATGATGCTCGGCTGGGACCGGATGAAGATCTTGTAGTGGTCCCTGACCTGCGTGTACTCGGGCCTGGTGCCGAGGGCAGGCTTCACAGGATCGGCCTCGTTGGGAAGCTCGATCATGCCCGCCGCCGCGCTGTCGGCCACCCGCTGCTTCATCGCGGCGAGCTCGGCCTCCAGCCGCTGCTGTTCGTTGCCAGCCATGACGCGCCCGATGCCTGCTCCGGCCACCGTGAGCGTCGCGGTCGCGACTCCCATCCGCACCAGGAACTGGCGTCTTCCAAGCACCTCGACAGACCGCTCTCCGTCTTCGGAGACGATTACCTGGCGCTCCGGCACTACCAGTCGCCGGGCAACCAGCCCTGTCGCTGTGCCCCAGAGCACGGACGCGATCAGCACCCAGATGAAGTTCACCGTTGGGTCCAGGGACGACTGTCCGATGCTGAACGTGATCAGTGCGACCGGTATGCCTATGATGAGTCCGACCAGCGCGCCAAGCTGCGTCCGGGCGCCCCAGATACGCCTCTCCATGAGCGCGAATATGACGATCGACACAACGATCCCGGCGCCGAGAAACATCATGACCGCTATGATCTGCTCAGCGGTCTTCGCGAAGTCCTTGACGCTCAGCCCCACCAGCATCAGCGAGTCGACCATCAGGTCGATGCCGAACGTCACCATCGGGCCCGGCAGTATGCGCGCCACCCAGTCGAACGTGTCGAACGGCGGGAACGACAGGTCGATCCACTTGTCCACGAGGTACAGGATGGCTATGAGCGGGGCCGTGAGGAAGACGCCGGTCAATGCCCCAATACCAAGGGTTCGCAGTCTCATTGCACCAAGTCCTTCCTCGCCCCGCTGTCATTCCCACGGGTGCGGGAAGCCACGAATTGTCTGATCGTCGACAATTCGATATGGCATTGGGGGCTTCGTATAAGTCGTTACTTAATCGTCACTTATAGTATACGCAATTTTGACTTGCGCGGATGCCCCAATTCATCTCTGTTTTGGTAGAAGACTCAGTCGGCGGTCCACCTCGCGAGAGCGCTTTCGTCGATCTCAAGGCCCAGACCCGGCCGGTCTGACAGCGTGATCGATCCACCCTCGGGGATGATCGGGTCCACGAACAGCTCGGCGACCTGCTCGGCCGGTCCGGTGAACTCCTCGGAGAACTCGTGCGGCCTGATCGCGTTGCCCACAGTGCTGTACGCGTGCAGGCTGGCCAGCGAGTTCGCGCCGATGTTCGGGCTGTGCGGCATGATCACCTTGTTTCTCGCGACGGCGATCTCATAGACGCGCATGATCTCGGACACGCCGCCCACGTTCAGGATGTCGGGCTGGAGTATGTCGGGATTGCCAAGGTCTATGAGGTCCCTGAATCGCCACGACGATAGCTCCTGCTCTCCGGTCGATACCGGGACGTCGAGCGCGTCCACCACCTGCCTGAGTCCTGGGAAGTCGTACTGTGGAAGCGGCTCCTCGAAGTGCGCGATCCCTCCGACCTCCTCCATCCTGCGACCCTGCAGGATCGCCGTGGACACCGAGTAGCCGCAGTTGGCGTCGAATCCGAGCGGCACGTCGTCAGGCAGCCACTCGCGGACAGCCTTGAAGATCGCGAAGTCCTTGTCCGGGTCGGCGTCCTGCCTGTAGTCGCGCCAGTCCATCCTGATCTTGAAAGCGCGGAAGCCTCGCTCGTATCCTTCCTGCACCTCTTCCAGCATCTCGCCCGGCGACTTCCGCCAGCCGCTGCCCCTGCTCCAGTACATCGGGATCTCGGTCCGCGCCGCGCCTCCGAGCAGCTTGTGCAGCGGCATTCCCGCCGCTTTGCCCATGATGTCCCAGATGGCGACGTCTATCGACCCGACGATCTGCGAGGGCAGCCTGGTCGCCCGCTCACCGTCCCCGAGCATCAGCAGCTCCCATATCCTGCGAGGCTGGAGCGGGTCCATGCCGATGAGCAGCGGCTTGATGACGTCTTCCAGGTACGCGTTGAACACGCCGTACCCGCGCGATCCCTCCGCGATGCCCGTGATGCCCTCATCCGTAAACACACGGACGAGCATCCGCCCCGGTCTGCCAACAAACGAAGCCGGAGCATCCGCCGGAGGCGTGAGCAGGCTGATCTGTATATCGGTGATCTTCATTTACGTATAGCTCCTCAAGCCGTCATTCCGGCGAATGCCGGAATCCAGTGGTTGGTTGTGCCATCTATTCTTTGGCTATATTTCCAGAAGTGCTCCAAACGGCCCCCTCTCCCTGGGGGATGACAGGGGTATGTAAGCCTACAATTCGTTCGTCCTGAGCTTGTCGAAGGACACCCCATCTCCGGCACAACCCCGTTGAAAATCAACCAACGGCCCCCTCTCCCTTGACGGGTCGCAGATGGGGTGTCCTTCGACAAGCTCAGGACGAA
>CAZIDM010000009.1:0-31633 GCA_964537915.1 uncultured Dehalococcoidia bacterium | reverse complement strand
TCGTGATAGCCAGTCTGGTTCGCGACCCTCGTCTCATCGTCCGACCCGAACTCATGACCCGTGTTCGGATTCCGGTCGAACTGCGGGAAGTTGCTGCTCGACACCTCGACACGGATCCGGTGTCCCTTCAGGAACCGGTTGCTCGTAGACCATAGATCAATGTTGTATTCGTACACCTCGCCCGGCTCCAGCAGCGTCGGCTCCTCCCACGAGTCCCGGTACCTGGCGCGGATGATGCCCTGCGCGACGTTGTACGCCACCCCTGTCGGAGCGACGTCCACGAGCTTCGCCGTGAAGTCCGTATCTGGTGCGTCCGACGCCGCGTACAGCGTCATGCTCACCGGACCGGTGACCTCGACGTCCTGTTCGAGCGGCGGGGTAGAGTACACCAGCACGTCAGGTCGCCACTCGACCTGCTGCTGGTCTCTGGGACCCATCGACACCGGCGTTAGCTCCTCGCCGCAGCACGTGCTACCGCCGACGGTCATCACCGGGTGATTCGGGTCGTACACGAACTCGTCCGGCGACTCCGCGCCCGGAGCCGACCTGTCGAGCGTTCCGTCGCCGAACAGCGAATTGGCGTTGCCGCCGCTGTGCAGGTAGTGCGGAGTGAACGACGTGCCCGGGATGGGCCAGTCCGACGCCATCTTCCACTCGTTCGCGCCCATGACGAAGACCCGAACCGGCGGCTCTTCCGTGACGCCGTTGTCGATTCCCTTCAGCCAGTAGTCGAACCAGCGCAGGTGCTCTTCAATCAGGTCGAACTTGACCGTGTCGCCATAGTCAACGTCGCCTGTGACAGTCTCCGTACCGGCGCCGCCCAGGCTGTGTATCCACGGCCCGATGACGACCTTCTGGTTGCTCCTGCCGGGCTCCATGCCGTGATTCTTCACGCCCATGAAGTTGTTGAGAGTGCCCTGGAGGAACACGTCGAACCAGCCGCCCATGCCGTAGGTCGGCACGTCGATCTCGTGGTAGCGCTCCTCGGTCGGCCTCATGCCCTTCCAGTAGTCATCGTAGGAGGGATGAGCCACCCAGTCCTTCCAGTACCTGTTGTCGCGCCCGGCGGCCTCGTCCATCGTGTTCAGCGGCAGGTGCCAGAAGAGGTTCGATATGTGGTTGCCGTCCGGCATCCACAGGTACTGCACCTGGTTCGTCCGAGTGTGCATCTGGATGCCGATCCAGCGCAGGTTGAACGCGAGCTGGAACGCGCCTCCGGTGTAAGCCCAGTTATGGTAGAAGTTCGAGTAGCCGACCCTCGGCACCATCGCCTTGAGGTACTTGCTGCGAAGCGGGGCCGCCTGCCACTGGACCATCGCGACGTACGATCCGCCAGCCGTCCCGACGTTGCCGTCGCACCACTCCTGCGAGCCGATCCACTCCTGAGTGTCGTAGCCGTCCTCGGCCTCGAACCTGAAGGGATACCACTCGCCCGCCGAGTCCCAGCGTCCGCGCACGTCCTGGCAGACCGCCGCGTATCCGCGACTGGCAAAGTACATGCAGTCCTTCACCATGCCCTCGTCGTTGTTGTTGTACGGAGTCCGTATCAGGATCGCCGGAGCAGGCCCGTCGACGTCAGGCAGGTAGATGTCAGTAGAAAGCCCGACCCCGTCCCGCATCGGGACGTCCACGCCAAGCATCATCCTGACCCCATTGAGAGCCACAGTACCGTCAGCCATACCAACCTCCATCACCTGTCCCGACCCTGTCGAATGGGACGATGAGGCACATTATACAGAGGAAGCTATCAAGTGGCTCGTGGTAGTACCTACGAGGTTTCGTCCCCTATTCTCGCTTTCCCGTCATTCCGGCGAAGGCCGGAATCTAGAGTGCAGTTCGATTGTGTGGTACTCGAGAAATCACTCCACCATACGAGCAGATGAGATGCTCTTGTCTTCTAAAGTATTGGCTACGGGATCTAAATCTGGTATTGTACGAACAAGAGTTCTTTTGATGTACTCCAACTACCAAGAGCCGCTGCAAATTCCATATGGTTTGCTGAACGGGAGACTTGTGACCCCGATAGAAGAACCGCGTGGTTTATCTGTAGTCAAATGCCTTGAATGTGATGAGCCATTAGTAGCTGAAAAGGGAGACTGGGTTCGTCCATACTTTCGGCATCAATCCGACAGTGACCGCGTCTGCGATTACTCTGGAGAGAGTGTACGCCATCGGTTAGCAAAAGCTGCACTAGCAGAGCGAATACAACACGCTCTGGCGAACGGGGTGGAACTTCCAATCCGATGGTCTTGTGATTGTCCACAAAGAGCACACAAAGGTAATTTGGTTAGAGTTGCCACAAGTATCAGTCTCGATGATAGGCGGGTAGGACCGTACTTACCGGATATCGGCATCTTTGATGATGAGCGTTGTCGTGCCTTCGTTGAAATTGAGCACACTCATGCAAACACGCTGGAAAAAGTAGCCTATTGCGAGGACAACGACATTGGTCTCGCAACCATCGTAATTCGCAACGTACTGGATCCTGTAGCCCATGTAAGGCAAACACCACTACCCCTTGAAAGCAGCAACATCTGTCCATACCGATTAGGTGAAGTTTGCCACTGCGGAGGGAAAAAGCCGTCACAAACGGACGAATGTATCAGGTGCTTGCGTCTTCAAAGGGGTATCGACATCGACATCGCCGGAAGTTACAGGATCATACTCCCGAGATTTGGTGCTTGGACGGCTATCGTAACTGATGCCGACGGAAGTGAGAGTTTGTACACCGACCAAGATCTTGGAGATCAGGACACACTCCTAAAGATGTTACGGAGTGCTCTGTTAGAGTTGGAGCAGGATTGGCAAGGAGCTTACCGAGTACGTATACATTCTACGGCCGACCTGAAGAACTCTTTAGAGGGAAAGAGAATCTTTGCTGATCGTTCGGAATTGATTCGGTATTGGCGGTCACTCAAGAACAACCGAGGGAGTGGAGTGGTTCAATCAGATCGAATCGGTAGGCTTGTTTCGGATCGTCCGTCGCTAAGTCGCGCCGCAAAGATTGCGAAGGACCGTTTCCAAACTATGAGCCGCGCGAGCTCTGTAGAATTTGAATGAAGGGTCAAGTCGAGGGTGCAGCCTCATTAACTGTATATGACTTGCCTGTCCTGTTTCCAGCAACAATTGAGTCGTCCGTAGGCCTTGAACTCGAACTCCATTACAGTACTCCATGCAAGTCACCTTGACCACCCCCAACCTCCGCCTCAGCACACTCTTCCTTCTCGACAGTAACGGCCGTATCACCGGCACGCGTGAGCCCGACCCACGACCGGGCCCACTATTCACTCTCATCCGAGGCACGACGGGCTGTGCTTGGGCTGTCAGAGCGGATGTCCCCGATGACCTGGCCGACGAACTAGAATCTCTGGCGAGAGAGGAGCCTCCAGCCTCCGACTTTCGCAGCCTGCCAGTGCGTGCCGAACGGTATAGGTCCCTGTTAGAAGGACAAATCGACTCAGGGCCAGCCCTCACATTCCCAGACGAGATTCCTACGCCTCAGGGCACGGTATTCATCGAGGACATTGATCTTCTCAGCCACCACTTCACAGGATGGACAGAGGAGGAGATCCCAGAACGAACTCCTATAGTCGCAGTAGTCGAGGACGGACACGCTATAAGCGTGTGCTGTTGCTCAAGAGGTTCAGACGTCGCGGCAGAAGCTGGACTCGAAACCGCGGAGGCGTATCGTGGACGCGGCCTTGGCTCCCGTGTCACTTCCGCGTGGGCGTTGGCAGTTCGAGCCTCAGGTCGCATCCCGCTCTACAGTACGTCGTGGAGCAACGACGCCTCGCTGGCAGTAGCCCGCAAATTGGGCCTGGTAGCGTACGCCAGCGCGTGGAGTATCTCTCAGAGCTTGTGAGAGATCGTTTCGATACCGGGTGGGGAACCCAGATGGCGCGTTCGCATCGATGCCTATTACCATGAGAGCCTCTTCCAGAACGTCGCGACTCACCTCGACGAGTCAGGAGTCTTCCTGTCCACGCCTTCGTACCTGATGTCGCTAAGCGGAAATGATGTTCAGCCCCGACATTCTCTCGAAGTGTCTGCGGTTGTTGGTGAGTAGCGTTAGGCCATGGTGTATCGCAGTCGAACCAATAAGAAGGTCGAAGTCTTCTATTCGATTGCCAGAGGCTCTAAGGCGGCTGCGTTCAGAGGCAAAGATCCGACAGATGGGATCGTTTAGCGATAGGATCTCTTCGACTTCATCAAGGAATCTTTGCAGCCCCTGTTCGGCTTCCAGTCTGTCTGGTGCATCCAGCATGCCGTCGTATAGTTCCGCCAAGGAAATGTAGCTGAGTCCAATGCCTTGCGGGGATAATTCATCAAAGCGCTGCACTACCTGATGGCGACCGTGCATATAGTCGATGACCCAATCTGTGTCTACCAGATAGTTCATCAAGCTATGAGGAGGACTCCGCCCGCGACTCGGCTCCACGTGCTTCGTACAGCACCTGCTTCATTTCCTCCCCGTCGGTTGCGGACTGCCAGTCACCGGCAGCTTCACGGTCCAGGTCTTGATATCGTAGAATCCATTGACCTCCGGGGTGATGTCCTGCGCCGACCTCGCGTGGATCGGGATGCCCGGATGCGATCCAGTCCCGCTTGTCGTTACGCTTCTCTCTCAGCTCAATCAGTACGCGGGCAGCTTCCTCTCTGGCGCGGATCCTATCTGAGTGCCAGAAATCTACCTGTGGAAAGTCAACCTCGTCTTTTGAACCGCCTTCGGAATGCCAGAAGCTCACCATCCATCTGACCGGTTTTGGACCGTTCACTTTGCCTAGCCCTCTCTCCTAACCAGAAGCAGGTATTCAGGACCCACCATCGAACACATTAACCCTAGCATGGACTCACACGATCATCTACTTGGACGGCCTGTAGCCACAGGGAAACGGTAAGCTGGCAATGGGGAAGTCCGCTGTTGGTCTCGCCCGTTTCATTTAGAGGGGAGGATGTATGAGCACTCCTCTAGGGAAAAGTTCCGAAAATGTGAAATTCATGCGTTATGGCAGACTACGCCCATTATGCTCTGCGTAGCCTGAGGCACTATATGCCTTCGACCATCCCGCCAAAGGACACCACCCATGAACGACTACACCTCCTCCACCTATGGCGACCGCATCGCTGGCGTCTACGATGAGTTCTACGGTCCGGCAGACGTGGCCGGACGCGTCGATGTCTTGGAAGACCTCGCAGCCTCCGGCAGGGCGCTCGAGCTCGGAGTCGGCACAGGCACTTACGCACTCCCACTCGCGGCCCGAGGCGTCGAGGTCCACGGAATCGACTCCTCCACGGCAATGGTCGATGAGCTCCGCGCCAAGGACGGCGGCGAGTCCATGCCGGTGACCATCGGAGACTTCGCGGACGTCGACGTGGACGGCGCCTTCTCTCTCGTCTTCGTAATCTCCAACACCTTCTTCATGCTCACGTCCCAGGAGGAGCAGGTCAGGTGCTTCCAGAACGTCGCGACTCACCTCGACGAGTCTGGAGTCTTCCTCGTTCACGCCTTCGTCCCAGACCCCGCGATGTTTGACCAAGGCCAGCACCTGAGCGCCGATCTTCCTGATCTGTCGTCGGTCCGGTTCAACGTGTCCATCCACGACGCCATGAACCAGGTGGTGGACTTCAGACACGTTGAGCTGACCGAGCAGGGGGTCCGAATGTACCCTGGACGCTTGCGCTACGTGTGGCCGTCCGAGATGGACCTGATGGCCCGGCTGGCCGGACTTCGCCTCCGGGAGAGGTGGGCCGACTGGAGCCGTTCCCCGTTCACTTCGCAGAGTCGATCGCATGTGTCCATCTACGAGAGGGAGCCCTCCGGAGGCTAATCGGAGCCTCTTCCTGCTTTACGACCTCACCCCGCTACAGCGCCGACTCCATCCACACCTACGGCTTCCACCAGTGTCGTTGCCAACAGACCGACAAGTACGATGAGGAACAGGAACCCAAGCAGCACATACACCGTGAGTATGCCAGGTCTCTTGGTCAGTGAGTTTCTGATGGCGGTGAGGATGAGAGAAAAATAAAGATTCTTCATGATTGATGCCTTCAGTCATTTAGTATAATCTATATTTAATGTAAGAGAGGCATAAACGGGCATCAACCCCAATTTCGACCTGATATGGTTACGTACACTGCGCACCTGTACTGGGACTGAGAGAGGGGCCGTCCGCTGTCAGGGTGGCCCTGCGCGGACGCCTCAACGGCCCTTGCTGTGACTCCGGCAACGAGGCCCTGGTACGAGCATCCAGGGCGGAGCGGGATTGCGACTATGTGACACGATTTGTTATGTTTTCTGCTGTGCTGGGAGCTATCTATGGGTGAATCTGTGTCTGTGCCTTGGAAGGTTGTTGTATCGCTCTGCCTGCTGGCGTCCCTTGTAGCCGGCTGTGGATCAGACCCAGCCCCAGCACCGGAAGCAGCCCCCGAGCCCACCGCCCCTCTTGCGCAGACAGAGCACGTCATGGCCGACCCATTCGTCATTGGAGCTCTCGACTCCCTCACCGGCGTGGGAGAGTCCTACGGCATTCCGCTGTCGCAGTCCAAGCTGCTCGCCGTCGAGGAGATCAACGCCGCGGGAGGCATCGGTGGGCGGATGCTGAGGCTGGTCATCGAGGACTCGAAATGCACGGCAGACGATGCCATCACCGCCTATCGCAGGCTCGTAGATGTGGAGGGGGTCAAGATTATCCTGGGCGCAACGTGCAGCAGCGGGACACTTGGCGTCGCGCCTCTGGCCGAGGAAGAGAGGATAGTCCTGTTCTCTCCGTCCTCGACCAGCCCGGACATCACAGGCGCGGGCGACTACATATTCCGCACCGCCCTGAACTCCGACAACATGGGAATGGACATCGCCAACACGATCTGGACGGACGGGATCCGTGAAATCGCCACGATCACAGAGGCGACAGACTACGTCGAGGGCCTTCGCCTCACCGCTGTTGACCGGTTCGAGGAACTGGGTGGGACCGTGCTGGCGTCCGAGCGATACTCCTCGGACGTCATCGACTTCAGGAGCAGCCTGACCAGGCTGTTGAGTGAAGAGCCCGGCGCGCTGCTGCTCGCCGCCCAGGGCGAGGCGTCCGGCGGCACGATCATCAAGCAGGCGAGGGATCTGGGGTACGATGGCCCCATCTACTCAGATGTCGTTCCCACCGCTCCGGAGGCCCTCAGCATCGCAGGCGAGGCCGCCACCGGCATGAAGGCCGTGGTGCCAAACCCCGACCTGTCCACCGACATCGGCATGAGGTTCCTGGAGAACTACAGGGCCCGCTACGATGGCACCGCGCCGTGGCCCTGGTTCCAGGGCTCGGCCTACGACGACGTCTACATCGCTGCCGCATGCCTGGGCATGACCGGTGACGATCAGGACGCCGACAGCTTCCGTGACTGCCTGTACGACATCACCTGGAGCGGGGCGATCGGCGACGAATACAGCTTCGACGAAAACGGAGACGTGGTGGGGCTGTCCAACGTCGTAATCGAGATTCTGCCCGTAGCAGAGCGAAACGCCCAGAACCTCGGCTGCCGCATCCTCGGCTCCCCGCCCACCCCGTAGTCGCTCGAAATACCCCCTCTCCCTTGATGGGAGATGGTTGGGGTGAGAGCCTGCCCCTGGGTCTACAAATCAGCCACCACGGGGTTCCTCAGCGTACCGATACCCTCGACCACAACGTCGATCGTATCCCCCACGGCTATCTCGTCCGTGGCCGGACACCCGCTCGGGATGATGTCGCCCGGGTGCAGCGCCATGACCTCGGACACCCAGCTAATCAGCTTCGCGACTCCCCACAGCATGTCGCTCGTCGAGCCTTCCACGACCGTCTCTCCGTTCACCCGGCACTCGATGCCCAGGTTATCGCCGTCGAGTCCGGTGACGATCCACGGCCCGATGGGGCAGAACGTGTCGAAGTGCTTCCACCTCATGCTGGTGCCCCGACCCAGATCACTGCTGGTCAGCTCGCTCGCGCTGACGTCGTTCACGCACGTGTAGCCCAGGACGTGGTCGAGCGCGTCTTCCGTGCTGACGTGTCTCGCGGACTTGCCGATGACGATCCCGACCTCGGCCTCGTGGATGATCGACTTTCCAATGCGCGGGTAGACGATGGGCTCGCCCGGCCCGACGACCGTCCCCGGCTGCTTCATGAAGATGCCCGGACCGTCGCGTTCGTCGCGCTCGCCGTAGTTGGCGGCTATGGCGGGCACCTTGTTGACCCTCGGATCGATCGGCGCCAGGAGCCTCACCTCTGAGAGCGCGCACAGCCTGTCTCCCGGCTCCGGGCCGCTGAAGATGCTGCCCTGCACGGACAGCACGTCGTCGCCGTCGACGATCCCCCACGCGACTCTATTGTTGTAAAGAAACCTGGCCAGGATCATGGAAAGCTCCCACGGGGTAATCCACCGAGTAGTAGAAGTAGATATCTGTCACTAGCTCGTGGAGGTCCTCACTGTACTGGTTCACCTGCCTGAGCAGGCCCTCCCTGTCTTCGCGGTCCGGCCATTCGTAGTCAACCAGGGCGCTCAGACGACCTGCCAGTCGCCGTGCAGAATCACTGAGTCTGGCATCCGGGCCGGGGCCTATGGAGGCCATCTCAGATCCTGTGATGTCCAGCGATCTGCATAGAGAGTTGGGCAGCAGGCGGTCTGTGACCAGCAGGTCGAGGACATGCCCGGGCACCACTTCGACGCTGTACCTGCGGGTGTACGCGTCGAAAGCGTGGCATACCTGCAGCAGGCTGGTCCAGCCGGTCCCCTGGTCTGCCACACCAGACCTCTCCGCTTCGAGCTGGGCCAGCAGCAGCGTGGTCAGCAGCTGCGCCCGCTCGATGTATCGACCGAGCTGCATGAAGCTCCAGCCCTCGTCACGGTACATTGTCGACTCGGCCACGCCTATGAACGTGTTCATCTCGGCTGCCGTTTCCGCATAGAAGCTCTCAGGAGACGTGGGCCAGATATCCTGGATGCTCAGCTCGCGTATCTTCAGGTAGGCCAGGTTCATCTGCGTCCACATCTCTGCGCTGATGCAGTGGCGCATCTGGCGGGCGTTCTCCCGGGCAAGCGAGAAGGAACTCCACACCGAGTCGGGATTGGTGCGCTCGAACGTGAGATGGTCTGCCAGCGTGTACGAGTCCGCAAGCGTGAAGTCTTCGCTCCCCATCTGGAGGTCGGCAACCGGAGGCTTCTCGTTCATGCTGCCGTAGATGCGCATCCAGCCGAAGTGGATCTCCGGCACTGGCCGGTCCACCAGGGCCTCTGTCTGTAGCTGGAGCAGGCGGCACAGTCGCTCCGCCCGCTCCAGGTAGCGGCCCATCCAGTACAGTCCCTGTGCGCTGCGTGAGAGCATTAAGGCCTACTTGTCTGAGAAGATCGCATTATCATTCCACCGGGGTGAGGCTGGAAGGCTCTCACTCCTCTTCACTCACTCCTCGAAAATTGCGCTAACGCAATTTTCTCAGTCGTCCCCGTAGTCTTCCTCGGGCATCAGCACGAACTCTGGGTATGATTCCATTCCCAGCTCTCCTGCGTCCTGTCCCAGTTCCTCGACGTCGCGCGACACCCGTACGCCCAGGGTCAGGTCCAGGGCCTTCCACACCACGAACGACGTTGCGAACGCGAACACGCCGACCGCAACGATGCCGACCAGCTGCACGCCAATCATCGCGCCGCCGGCTATGGCGGCCGCTATGGTCCCCCAGACACCCGCAAACAGGTGGACCGGAATTGCCCCGACCACGTCGTCAATCTTGACCACCTCCAGCAGCTTGATCCCGCCGGTACAGATGACGCCGCCTATCGCGCCGATGATCACGGCCCAGTAGTGGTCGACTATGTCCGGCCCTGCCGTTATCGAGACGAGTCCTGCCAGCGCGCCGTTCAATCCGGCGAACAGGTCTACGCGCCCGAGTATAGGTCTCGAGACGAACAGCGCAGCCATCACTCCTGCGGCGGCGGCCAGGTTGGTGTTGACGAGAACGTGTCCCATCGTCACTGCCGCTTTGGCGGTGCCGAGTTCCAGCACGGACCCGCCGTTGAAACCGAACCACCCAAGCCACAGTATGAACACGCCGAGCGTTACTACCAGGATGTTCGACGGAGGCGTTGTTCGCACGCTTCCGTCACTTCGGAACTTCCCGAGCCTTGGCCCCAGCACGATCACGCCCGCCAGCGCCGCCCAGCCGCCTGTGGAGTGCACGATGGTCGAGCCTGCGAAGTCCTGGAATCCCATTTCGCTCAGCCATCCGCCGCCCCACGTCCACGCTCCCACGACCGGGTATATCACCGCGGTCAGCACCAGCACGAATATGAAGAACGACCACATCTTGACGCGCTCTGCAACCGCGCCCGATACGATCGACGCCGTTGCCGCCACGAACACCATCTGGAAGAACCAGTCGGACATCGTGGAGTAGCTCCCGCCGACCACGCCTTCAATCGCCGCCGCGGATGCCGCATCGTCGCCGGTGACCAGCGTGACCTCGCCCGCCGTGGGCACGCGCATGAACTCCAGCGCTCCTATGATGCCGCCGAAGTCGCTCACGTTTACGTACATCAGGTTATAGCCGATGAAGAAATAGGCCAGGCCCGCAATCGAGTACAGACCGATGTTCTTGAGGCAGATCATCGATGCGTTCTTGGTGCGCACCGAACCGGATTCCAGCATGGTGAACCCGGCGCACATCCACATCACCAGCACACCCCAGATCAGGAACGAGAGTGTGTTGAAGACGAACTGCGACTCAGGATCTACGCCGGACGCTTCTGCCACGTGCGGTTTTGCTATGAACACGATCAGCGCGACGACCCCGGACACCGCCATGACCATTGGAGGCCGGCTCTTCAGGAGTATGTTTGCCAGACTGTTAATTTTCATGGGGGCCTCATTCCTCCAATACCCAGAAGTCTTTTCCGCCGCCGCCCTGGCTCGAATTTACCACCAGGCTGCCCCGGCGCAGGGCGACGCGACAGAATGCGCCGGGAACGATGCGTGTCTCGCGCCCGTGGAGCACAAACGGGCGCAGGTCCACGTGACGCGGTTCGAAGGCGCCGTCTATCAGGCAGGGTGACCGCGAGAGGTCGAGCACCGGCTGCGATATGAAGTCGGCCGGATTCTCAACAACTTGCCTGGTGTAAGCCTCGCGCTCCTCGGCCGTCGAGTGCGGACCTATCAGCATCCCGTAGCCGCCGGACTCGCCCACTCGCTTCACTACAAGGTCCTGCAGATTGTCCAGCGTGTATTCAAGGTCTTCGGACCTGCGACACAGGTGGGTCTCCACGTTGTCCAGCAGCGGCTCCTCGCCCAGGTAGTACCTGACCATGTCCGGCACGTAGGCGTAGACGCTCTTGTCGTCCGCCACTCCCGTCCCTGGCGCGTTGACCAGGGTCACGTTTCCGAGCTTGTACGCTTCCAGCAGGCCTGACACGCCGAGCATGGAGTCCGCCCTGAACACCGATGGGTCGATGAAGTCGTCGTCCACGCGCCTGTATATAACGTCGACGCGCTGAAGGCCCGCGGTGGTGCGCATGTACACGAAGCCGTCAGTCACCAGCAGGTCCTGTCCCTCGACGAGCTCTGCGCCGAGCTCGTGGGCAAGGAACATGTGCTCGTAGAACGCCGAGTTGTACACCCCCGGCGTGAGCAGCGCGATGGACGGCTCTGACCGTCCCTCCGGCGCCAGCTCCCGCAGCGTCTGGAGCAGCGCCCTGCCGTAGTGGTCGACCTCCTTGACGCGCGAACTGCGGTACAACCTTCTCAGGCTGGACTTCGTCGCGTTGCGGTTGGCGAGCATATAGGACACGCCCGAAGGCACTCGCAGGTTGTCCTCGAGAACCTTGAACCCATCGTTGGTGCGCACCAGGTCCGTGCCGCAGATGCCGACCCACGTCCCATGCGGCGCGGAGAAGCCGCGCATCTCCAGCCGGTACTGCGGACACCCGTACACCATGTCCGCGGGGATCACCCCGTCGGATATGATCCGAGCCTCGCCGTACACGTCGTCCAGAAAACGGTTCAGGGCCGCTATGCGCTGCGTCAGGCCCGTCTCGAGACTCTGCCAGTCCGAGGCCGACATCACCCTCGGCAGGCAGTCTATGGGAATGATCCGCTCATCCGCCTCGTCGTCGCCGTACACGGTGAAGGTGATGCCCTCGTTCGAGAACGAGCGCGTTACCCTCTCCTGTATGCTGGCGAGATTCTCGGATGAGATCTCGGTCAGGGTATCGTATAGCTGCCGACAGTGCTCTCTGGGAGTACCGTCAGGCAGGAACATCTCGTCGTATATGGACGAATCGAGATCGTAGCTGTCAAAGTCCATGGAAGACCGGCCGCTTTCGTGGGTCTCACCTTGCCGAACCTGAAATCAGGTCTCACAACCACACCGCAGTCCAGCCCCTAATCTACGACAGACTCTGGGAATAGTCCAGCACTTATACTAGATATTGCCCCAGCAAATGGACATTCCCTCAGCACCCACGGACGAGCCTCGCTTAAGCTGACAACCCCGCCCTCAGGTGGGGCAAACTCTCGCAGAAGCCGGCACTGGCCACCGCAGGAAGCCGGGACAGCGAGCAGAATTCCCGATAGTGTTACAATCAGCGACGTCCGGTCGAAAAACGGAATCAGGGGAGTGGGTTCTCTTTCAGCCGTCACACCTCCCGCGGGGCAATCGGCCCTGGTGTTCTGGGCATACCTCTCTGCCAACCTGTTTCCATCCCGTCGGACTGACACAGCGGGCGGCGCAAGCATCGGGGGCAGACCAGTGCACCACAGCTCTGCCAGCCAGGACGAACCTGCCGGTAAATCTGACGTAGACGCCGGCACAAGACTCCTGTGCCGAAACCTGTGGAAGGTGTTCGGGGACGGAGCCCGGGACCTGGCTGACTCCATCGATCCGGCCCTGTCGAGGGAAGAAGTCCTGGCCCAGACCGGCTGTGTGCTCGCCGTCAGGGATGTCTCGTTCCACGTGCGCGAGGGCGAGACCTTCGTCATCATGGGACTCTCCGGCAGCGGCAAGTCGACTCTAGTCCGCTGCCTCAGTCGTCTCATTGAGCCGACCCGCGGCGAGGTACACATAGACGGCGAGGACCTCCTCGCGATGAACAGGCAGCAGCTCCGCGACATTCGCCGTCACAAGATGGGCATGGTCTTCCAGCACTTCGGCAACTTCCCTCACAAGCGGGTCATGGAAAACGTGGTATACGGCCTACAGGTCCAGGGGATCGACAAGGCCACCCAACGCAGGCGAGCGACCGAGGTGATCGAGCTGGTCGGACTGTCTGGATGGGAGGAGCGATACCCGCACGAGCTGAGCGGTGGGATGCAGCAGCGCGTCGGGCTGGCCCGCGCGCTCGCCGTAGACCCGCAGATACTCCTGTTCGACGAGCCGTTCAGCGCCCTCGACCCCCTGATCCGACGCGAGATGCAGGACCAGCTTATCGGACTCCAGCAGCTCGTCCAGAAGACCATGGTCTTCATAACACACGACTTCCTCGAGGCGCTCAAGGTGGGGGACAGGGTGGCCATAATGAGAGACGGCGAGTTCGTCCAGGTGGGCACCCCGGAGGAACTGGTTGCCAACCCTGTCAACGACTACGTCCGCGACTTCACGCGGGACGTGCCCCGCTCCAAGGTGCTCACCGCGCGTTCCGTTATGACCCCGGCCCGGGTGTACGCCACTGCAGACCAGGGACTGGCCGACCTGATGAGCAGGCTGGCCGCCGAGGAGTGTGAAAGCGCAGTGGTCGTCGATGACGAAGATCGGTTCATCGGAACGGTACGCCTCGCCGACCTGCCCGACGCTGGAGCGGGAAACCCCAGCGTGGCCTCCGTCATGCGGGACTCCTGTCCGGTGGTGGAGCCGGGCACGCGTCTCGAACATCTCATTCCTCTCACCATCGCGAACGACTCCCCAATAGCCGTCCTGGACAGCGGCCGGTGCATCGGCACGATCAGCCGCGAGGCGGCAGTGTCCGCTCTCGTAAGCGACGAGGGTGTGGCGATGTGACCATCGCTGAAGCTCTCCAGGTCCGACTTCTCCGCGAACGCCGTCTCCAGTGGATGCTGTGGACGGTCCTTGCCGTCGCCGCGTACATCCTGGCCTACTCGCTCGCGACCACGAATGCGGCTACCGAGTTCGGAGACTGGCCGCAGAGCTGGGAGCCTCCGATTCAGGAGCCGATCGACGACTTCTTCGAGTGGGCAGGCGACGCCTCCGCGTGGTTCTTCAACCCGATCTCTGACGTTATCGACGCCGGAATCGCAGGCATTAGCGTGTTCCTGCTCTGGCTTCCCTGGCCCGCTGTCGTGGCCGGCGTTGCAGTGCTTGGCCTCCGGCTCGGAGGCAAATGGATGGGACTGTTCTGCGGCGCAGCCTCCCTGTTCATCGGACTCAACGGCTTCTGGGACTCCGCGATGGTCACCCTTAGCGTGGTGGGAGTCTCCGTTCTCATCGCCGTGGGACTGGGTGTGCCGGTCGGCATATTCGCCGCCTTCAGCAATCGCTTCGAGTCCATCGTCCGCCCTGTCCTCGACACCATGCAGGTGCTGCCTGCCTTCGTGTACCTCATTCCCGCCCTCGTCCTGTTCGGCGTGAGCGGCACACAGGGCGTGTTCCTGACGGTCGTGTACTCCATCCCGCCAGTGATAAGACTCACCAACCTGGGGATCCGACAGGTCCCGCACGCGGCGGTAGAGACGGCTCAGTCCCACGGGTCGACGACCTCCCAGACGCTGTTCCAGGTTCAGCTTCCGCTGGCGAAGAGCTCGATCATGATGGGCATCAACCAGACCATAATGATGGCGATTTCAATGATCATCGTTACCGCCCTCGTGGGAATAGAGGGGCTGGGCAGGGACGTATGGCTCTCGCTGAGGGAGGTCGACGCCGGCAAGGGCCTGGAGAGCGGCATAGCCATCGTGCTCCTGGCCGTCATCCTGGACAGGTTCAGCTACGCCCTCGTCAGGTCCGGCCCCGCCTCATCCACGACTATGCAGCCGGGAGGGAAGCTCCGACAGGGTCTCAGGAGCGTGGCTTCCGGCTATGCGCTGCCCGTTGCGGGCGCAGTCCTGGTTGCCGTCCTGCTGGTCCTGGGCGCATTCGTGGAGCCACTGAGAGACTTCCCGGACGCCCTGACCTTCTCGATGGCAGACCCCGTAAACCGTGCCTTCGACTGGATGGCCGTCAACCTCCACTTCATCACGAGCTGGACGCGGGACGTCCTGTTCAGGGAGCTGGGGTACTCGCCCATTCACACGCTGCTGCTCTGGCTGCCCTGGCCGGCGCTGATGGTACTCGGAGCCGGGCTGGCCTACTTCACCGCCGGAAGGCGCGTGGCCCTTCTGGCGCTGGTCGGGCTGACGTTCGCGGGCGTCGGCGGAGTCTGGGACGAGACGATGGACACCCTGAGCCAGGTCCTCACCGCGGGAGTGTTCACCGTGGTTGTGGGCATCGCGCTGGGAGTTCTCGCCTCCCAGAGCAGGACATTCGAGTCGGTACTGCGCCCCATCCTGGACACCATGCAGACCATGCCGATCTTCGTCTATCTGATCCCCGTCATAATGCTCTGGGGTGTCGGGCCGCTGGTCGGCATCATAGCGACCTCGGTGTACGCGCTGCCCCCGGTGATTCGCATGACGACTCTCGGAATCAAGGAAGTGCCGCCCCAGGTGATCGAAACGGCCCTGTCCCACGGCTCGACCGGCCTTCAGACCATGCTGCAGGTCAAGATACCCCTGGCCTTCCCGACGATCATGATGGGCGTCAACCAGACCATCATCATGGTGCTCGCAATGGTGATCATAGCCGGACTCGTGGGCGGCGGCGGCCTCGGGCAGGAGGTCTTCATAAACTCAATCTGGCTCAACATGGGCCACGGCCTGATCGCCGGAATGTCCATCGTCTTCATGGCGATGGTGCTGGACCGGATGACCCAGGGCAGGCGGGGCTCCACAGTCCCACTTGCTGCCATGAGATAGCGAGTAGTGAGTTCAGAAGTAAGTGACAGTTGATTCGCCCCAGCCGTCATTCGCCGCGGCGAATCCAGAGTTCGCGGCAGGTCGACGTATATCAGGACCATCTGGATGTGGTACGAGTGTCCGGTATTGGACCCAATTACAAGGAGAGTTGCCCCGATGAGACAGTAGAGCAGGAGGCAGTCTGCCACGACTGCCCGGAGACACGTTCACTTAGTAAAGGAGATTGAAGATGAAAGCACTGAAGAACAGGTGGCTCGGACTCTCGATGGTCGTGGCCCTGATCATGGTCCTCGCGGTGGGGATTGCCTGCAGCGAGACCGCCGATGACGCCGAAGAGGAGTCCATGGGCACGCTGGTCCTCGTCGACCAGGACTGGAACGGCCAGCTCGTCACGACAGCCGTAATGAAGATCCTGCTGGAGCAGGAGATGGACCACACCGTCGCGACCATGTTCGCTCCCGCAGACTCGGCCCCCCTCTTCATCGGCCTCGAAACAGGGGTCTTCCACTTCGTTTGCTGTAACTGGCCCTCCTACAGCGCCTCCCTCATCGAGGAGTACGTGGACGCTGAAGACGGCGCAAAGGTGGAGCGTGTGGGCACGGTGGGCATCAGCGGCGAGACGGGATGGTACGTTCCCTCGTACGTCATCAATGGCGACGCAGAGCGCGACATCGCCCCCATGGCCCCCGACCTCCGTACGGTCGGCGACCTGAACAACTACGCGTCTGTCTTCGCCACCAGCGACACCGGCGACAAGGGCAGGCTACTGGAGTTCACCGCTGCGTGGGACACGAAGCCCGAGGAACGCCTCGAGGCCTTCGGAGTTGACTTCCAGGTCGTGTTTGCCGGATCAGAGGGCGCAGCCCTTGCTGAGCTGGATGCTGCATTCAAGAGAGGCGATCCCATCCTCACATACCTCTGGGAGCCCCACTGGGCGCACGCCAAGTACGACCTGGTGCAGGTGGAGATGCCGGAGTGGACCTCGGACTGCTATCCCGACGGCTCCAACTTCAACTGCGGCTTCCCAACCGACCCCGTAGCCAAGCTGGCGTGGCCGGGCCTCAAGGACGAGTTCCCCGAGGCATACGACTTCCTGTCCAGGTTCCAGATGACCAACGCGCAGCAGAACGAGATTGTTCTCAACCTCACCGAGAACGACCTGACCGTACGCCAGGCCGCCCAGGCGTGGGTTGACGCCAACGAGTCAGTCTGGAGGCCCTGGATACCATAGGCTGACCTCTAACGCAGGGTAGGGCGCGCGGCGCTCATCGTACCTGTATCAACTTAGCCGGCGCCCTGCCGTGGGATCGAATGTCCCCTCTCTTTGGGCTGACAGGGGTAGGTAGAGGCAGTTAAACAACCACGAACAGCCACCAACGAACCCCCTCTCCTGGGGGAGAGGGTTGGGGTGAGGGCGAGAACCTTGCCGACAAAACTGATACAGTCTCGCGCTCGTCTCGACCAACAAAACTGCCCCGGATAGTGCAATCGCCACTTGGCGATCAACTAATCCGGGGCAGTCTACTTTGACTAACCTATTCGGTTCTGTGCGGTGACCTTACTCGGTCGGCCAGCCTTCCGGAATCTCGCCGGCCATCAACGCGGAGTCGATTGCGGCAGCGGCCTCGGGAGTTACCCATTCGCTCCAGACGTCAGCGTTGCCGTTGAGCCACCACAGTGCAGAGTCGTTGGCTGTGGCATCGGGGTTCTCACTTGCCCACGCAGCGACAGTCTTATAGCGGGCGATGTCGAATCCCCAGTTGCGAAGCATGCCGACTACGTCCGGCGCGCGAGTCAGAATCTCGGGCTGGACCGCGATCAGAATGGTCGCGTCTTCGTAGGCGCACGCCTTGGTGGTGAACCAGCACTCGTCGCTGTATGCGGGCTCTTCGAGCCTCACCAGGTCAAGCAGCAGCGCCGGGTCGTTTGTGCCCCACTGGTAGCCGAGCCAGGGCTCCTGCTTCTCGTAGGCGCCATAGAGGTCTGCGTTCGCAGCGGCTCCGTCACCAGGGTTGACCACGTGTACGTGTTCGCCCAGGCCGTAGCCTTCGATCTGCTGAGCGTTTACCTCTTCACAAGCCCAGCCGATAACGCAGGACACCAGCCGTGCCATGCCTCCGGTCTCGGCGGATTCGAACAGCATCTTGAACTGATCGTCCTTGAGGTCGTCGACGCTGTCGAGCTCTGGATACTGTTCCTGGAGGTAGGCGGGGATCACGAACGCGGACTGCCAGTCCTTGCCGAGGCTCTCGCCAACGGAAACGACCTGGCCCTCTGCCTGCGCTGCCATCCATGCTTCGTCCTGGTTGGGCAGCCAGATCTCCATAGTCACGTGGGTGTCGCCTGCCCTCAGGCCGTTGAACAGCGGTATGGTAGACCCGAACACCACGTCCGTCGGGTAGCCGTAGCCCTTCTCGACGATGTACTGGGCGATGCGGTTCTGCACCTGCGCGCTGGTCCAGTTCAGGTCGGAGAAGATGATGGTCTCCCTCTCCTCCATCATGTCATCCATCATCATGTCGCGATCTTCGAGAGCCTGCGCGACGATGGCTGCAACCTGCTCTTCGGTCAGCGCATCCTGTGCGCCTTCCATGAGTATGCCCCTCACGTCTTCGGCTGAAAGCGCACCTTCGGTGGCCATCATCACCGCGGAGGAGACGGCCTTGTCCACGTCCTCAGTGGTGACCATGTTTGCCTGGGACTCCATGACCGCGTTAGAGATCGCAGACTGTACGTCCGCGGCGGTCACCGCGTCTTCGGTGGCGGCCATTACCGCGCTTTCGACCATCGACTTGATCTCTTCAGCTGATGCGCCCTCCATGGCTGCGCCTTCCACGGCGCTCTGCACCATCGAGCTGATCTCAGCAGCAGAGACCTGCTCCTGGGGAGCCGGCATGGCTGACATGGCAGCATTGACCATTCCCATGATCTCGTCCGCCGACACCTGCGGCTGAGGCGCGGGCTGCGACTGCGCTACGGCGTCCGCAACGATGCTGCGCATCTGCGCTTCGCTGATTGCCGGCTCTGCCGGCTCAGATGAACACGCGACTGCTGCAAGCGCGAAGGCTGTCAGCAGCGCTCCTATTAGCATTACTGCTCTGACTTTCATGTCCTTAATACCTTTCCTTCCCCTTTGGCTGTTCCTCTTCTTCTTAATACTCGGATGATCGTCGTTCGGATTGGTCTCAACCGCGATCTCCTGCGCGATTGCTAGCCGACGCTGAGTGCATCCTGCCGTTTCCGGGCCACCGATTGGGTGAGCCGGTCAATTATTATGGCAAGGAACACTATCGCGATTCCAGCGATGGCCCCGTTTCCGGGCTGGTTCTTCTGCAGCGCTCTGAGCACGTTGTCACCCAGTCCTCCGGCCGCGACCATGCTTGCGATGGTCACCATCGCAAGCGCCATCATCGTGGTCTGGTTGATGCCCGCCATGATCGTCGGCAGCGCCATAGGGATCTGCACCTTGGTGAGTAGCTGGAACGGCGTGGTCCCGAATGAGCGGGCCGCCTCGACAGCCTCAGTCGACACCTGCCTGATGCCCAGGTTGGTGAGCCTGATCACCGGCGGCACGGCGTAGATGATCGTCGCGAACACTCCAGCCGGAGCGCCAAGCCCGAAGAACAGCACCCCAGGCAGCAGGTACACGAAGCTCGGCATCGTCTGCATGGCGTCCAGGATCGGGCGCATGATGTTGTCGGCGAGTCGGTTCCGCGCGGCGAGCACGCCGAGCGGAAGTCCGATGGACACCGAAATCACAACCGAAACTACCATCAGCGCAATTGTGTCCAGGGTGTTCTCCCACAGACCCATGAATCCCACGAACAGCAGCGCAGCCGTGGTGAACCCGAGCAGCGACCAGCGTCCAACCGCGAATGACAGCAGCGCGAGCCCAAGCACGATTACCGGCCACGGTATCCACTTGAGCACGTCTTCTATGAATACCAGCGCATACGACACCCAGTCGCTGAGGCTGCTGAACAGCCAGCTCGCCTCCACGGTGAGCCAGTCAACGGCCTCGTCCACGGCGTTGCCGGTGACCTGCCGCACTGTCTTCGTGAGCGTTACCGAGCCTCCGCCGTCGGTGGCGACCTCCGAAGTCGATACCGTCGTCGGGAACTCCATCCCCGGTCCCCACACCGCGAGGCAGATCGCGAGTACGACCAGTATCGCTGCCAGTCCGGACAGCCAGGCTGTCCTGGTCGGCAGCCCGGATAGTTGAAAGCCTTCGGACGACGCGCCGAGATCCGACTGAGTTTCTTCGATCTGTGCCATGTCAGTCCTCCCGGTCGTCTCCGGCTGTTCACTCTGTCCTTGCGTCGGAGCGGATGGCCCCGATCGTGGTCACGTCCTGCACGAACTCTGCGACATAGTCGTCTGCGGGCGCGGAGATTATCTCGACTGGCGAACCAAGCTGGACGATCTCGCCGTCCCGCATGATTGCAATCCGGTCGCCTATCTTCAGCGCCTCGTTGAGGTCGTGGGTAATGAACACTATGGTCTTGTGTACCTCGGTCTGGAGCGAGACGAGTTCATCCTGCATCCCGCGCCTTATCAGTGGGTCGAGGCCGCTGAACGGCTCGTCCATGAGAAGCACTTCAGGGTCTACCGCGAGCGCCCTCGCCAGGCCCACGCGCTGCTGCATTCCGCCGCTCATCTCTCTTGGATAGTAGGACTCCCACCCATCTAGACCAACGGTCTTGATCGCAGTGGTCGCGGCTGCGTATCGGTCCTCTTTCTCGATCCCCTGGATCTCGAGGCCGAACGCGACGTTATCGATGACCCTCCGGTGGGGGAGCAGTCCGTAGTGCTGGAACACCATCGCTACCTTCTGGCGTCTGAACTCGATCATCTGCTCGGGCGTGTACTGGAGGACGTCCTCTCCGTCGAACATCACCCGGCCCTGCGTGGCCTCGATCAGCCTCGTCAGGCAGCGGACCAGCGTCGACTTGCCGCTTCCCGAAAGCCCCATGACCACAAACACCTCGCCGGGCGCGACGCTGAACGTGACGTTCCTGAGCGCGACCACGAGGCCCATTTCGTCCTGGATCTCGGCCCGGCTCTTCGTGGCGTACTCCGGGTCGGTGGCCCGTTCCGGCTGGTCGCCGAACACCTTCCACAGGCCGTCGACTTCGATCTGCTTCTCTTGAGAATTCATTGCTGCCTCAACCTGCGCTGGATGGGACGGTCTGCGGGTCCCCACTTCGGAAGATATCTTCACTACGTTTGCTTATTGTGCAGGCGGCAAGGCTCTGGGAAGTGGTTCCTGCGAAAACGATGGCCAAATACCCATAGACTGCTCGGTTGGCAAGGTGGGACAATCGTATCACCTGCGAGAAGTAGATTCACGCACGAGGATTGTCGGAAGCTGCCGGACGCTCTAGTCCGCGAGTGTCGGCTCCATCGACTCCGCTTTTTGCAGGGATTCCAGTTCCGATATGGGGATATGGCAATTGATAAAGTGATTGTCTTCCCCAGTCCCGTGTTGCGTCGGAGGCGGCGTTGTGTCGCAGATATCCCCGATCTTTCTGGGGCACCTTCCCGCGAAGAAACACCCTGTGAACGCCCCGCGAAGTGTCGGGACCGAGCCTTCGAGCCTGATGTGTGTCGGCTCGGCGTCAGGGTCCGGCACCGGTGCCGCCGAAAGCAGCGCCTCGGTGTAGGGATGGGACGGCACGCTCAGCACGGCCTTCGACGGCCCATACTCCGCAACGTGACCCGCGTACAGCACCAGTATGTCGTCTGAGATGTATCGCACCACTCCGAGGTCGTGGGTGATGAACACGTACGAGTTGCCCGTCTCTCGCTGGTGGTCCTCGAGCAGGTTGAGCACCTGGGCCTGGACCGAAACGTCCAGCGCCGACACCGCTTCGTCTGCGACCACTAGGTCCGGGTTCGCCGCAAACGCGCTCGCCAGTGCGACGCGCTGCTGCTGACCGCCGCTCAGCTCCGTGGGCTGGCGCTCCAGGAAGCTCGGATCGAGGCCGACGGCCTCCATCAGCTCCTCAGCGCGCTCATTGCTCTCCTGCCTGTTCAGTCCGGCGAACTTGCGCAGCGCCCTGACTATGGCGTGGCCGACAGGCAGCTTCGGATTGAGCGACGCCGTCGGATTCTGGAACACCATCCGCATCGCCGATCTCTGTTCCTCGGTGCGATTATGCACGTCGCCTTCGAGGTCCTGCCCGTGCAGTTGCAGCGCCCCACGGTCCTTTGGCTCAAGTCCGACTATGGCGCGCGCGGCCGTACTCTTTCCCGAGCCGCTTTCGCCGACGATGCCGGTGGTCCGACCCGACCCGATCCGCATGTTCATGTCATTTAGAGCGCGGACCGGCGGGTTGACCGGCGGGCCGAACAGGATGTACTTCTTGCGGCCGCCACCGTAGAACTTGCGAAGTCCGTCGATGTTGAGAACAGGCTCGGCATCCCGCTCCTGCGGCTTCTCAACTCGTGCCAGCGCCTCGCCCCACAGGTTCGCGTTGACGTCCCCGTGGAAGAAGCACCTCGACAGATGCTCCGTCTGCCCCCTCTCCCTTGACGGGAGAGGGCTGGGGTGAGGGTGACCCCCATGACCATTGCCGCTGGTATCAACCAGCGGCGGAGACTGCGTCATGCAGCTCTCCTGCGAAAGCGGACAGCGGGGCGCGAACAGGCACTCCTCCGCCTGCTCGGCCTGGGCGTCGAACACGGTCCCGGGGATGCTGCTGAGCTGTCGTTCGACCCCGTCGTCTCCTGGAGGCTGCGGTACGCATGAGAGCAGACCGGCAGTGTAGGGGTGACTCGGGTTCTTGAAGAGTTCTCGGACGGGGGCCTGCTCGACGATCTCACCGGCATACATGACGGCGACCCGGTCGGCTACCCTCGCGATCACTCCAAGGTTGTGGCTGACGAACAGGATGCCCGCGTTGACGCGGTCCTTCAACTCGACTATCAGGTCCAGGATGGTGGCCTCTGTAGTCACGTCCAGGCCGGTTGTAGGCTCGTCCATTATCAGCAGGTGCGGGTCACAGGCCAGCGCCATCGCAATTACTACACGCTGCTGCTGACCTCCGCTGAGTTCGTGGGGATATCGCCTGCCGATCCGGTCTGGATCAGCCAGCCCGACGTTTTCGAACAGCTCCACGCTCCTGGCGTAGGCGGCGTCCGAGTCGATGTCCAGGTGCCGCAGCAGCACCTCTTCTACCTGCGGCCCGACCCTCATCGACGGGTTGAGCGACGTGACAGGGTCCTGGTACACCATCGCGATGCGGTTGCCGCGCAGATCCATGAGATCCGCCGCCGACAGCGACGTGATGTCCACACCCTCGAATCGCACCGCCCCCTCGACCTCTGCCGTCTCTGGAAGGTAGCCCATCATCGCGAACGCGACGGTCGACTTCCCGCAGCCGGACTCTCCGACCAGTCCCAGCACCTCGCCCCTCGCGATCTCCAGGGATGCGTCCCTCACCGCGCGGAACGTGCCGTTTGGACTGTAGAAGGTCACTGCCAGGTCTTCGACCTGCATGAGCGGAGCGTCTTGTTGAAACTCCTGGGTCATGTGCTATCTGTCTCCCGTCTCAGGCAGGTTCTGCGCCTGGCGAATGCCGTCCGCAAGCAGGTTGATCCCGACCACCAGCGACGCCATTGCAATCCCCGGAGCAAGGGCAGCGAGCGGGACGATGGCTACATGACGGAAGTTCTCGCTGACCATCAGGCCCCAGTCGGACGAGGGCGGCTGAACGCCAAGGCCCAGGAACCCCAGTCCGGCCGTCAGCAGAAGTGCGAAGCTCAGCCTTATGGCGGCCTCGACGGCGACGACGGGAATGATGTTGGGCAGGATTTCCCTGAACATTATGTATATGGTCGGCTCGCCTCTGAGTCGCGCGCTCTGTACGAATTCCAGGGGCTTGACCGCCAGGGCGGCGCTTCTGATGACGCGGCTGTTGTTGGGCATGAAAGATATGCCGATGGTGAGTATCACCAGCCATGACTCATCCAGGCCGCTGAATCTCTGCCTGCTCATGTTAATCAACAGGATCGCGAATAGCAGCGACGGTATGGCGAGGAACCAGTCGACGAACCTCATGATGATCTGGTCGACCTTCCCCCCGAAGTATCCGCTTGTTACTCCCACGATTGTCCCGAGTGACACTCCGAAAATCGTCCCCAGGGTGGCGATCAAAACTATTGAACGGGAGCCGGCCAGCACCCTGCTCAGGACGTCGCGCCCCTTGTCGTCGGTGCCGAGCCAGTATTCTGCGGTCGGCGTGCTGAACCGGTCGGGCAGGTGATACTCCGTCGGTGGATAGGGTGTTATCCACGGACCGATCAGCGCAATCACGACGTGGGTAAGCACTATGGCAAACGCGATCCGGCCGGTGTAAGTGCGAAGGATCAGGGACAGAGAGCTAGATATTGCTCGTCCAAATCTTGTTAGGGCGGATTGCGGCCCTTCGCTCACTCGCAGTGTCGAATCGCTAACCGCCATCAGGATAGCCTCACCCGTGGATTGAGTGCGCCATACGTGAGGTCGGCCGCGAGGTTGCTGAAAGCATAGACCGCCGCTATGACCATCGCTGTACTTTGCAGAAGTCGTATGTCGCGCGCGTTAATCGAAGATATCAGCAGACTGCCCATGCCCGGATAGGCAAACAGGTTCTCGATGATGATGAGTCCTCCGAACATCCACCCAACGTTGTTCGCTATGACCGTAATCGTGGGCAGCATTGCGTTCGGGAGTGCGTGTCTCACTATCACTGTTCGCATTGGCAGTCCCTTCAGGATCGCCGTGCGAACATAGTTGCTCTCCATCACCTCGATCACATTGGCGCGCGCCATCCTGAAGATGTACGCGAACAGCGCCCCTGTGACGGTCAGGATGGGCATTATGAGCACCTGTGGATTGCCCAGGATGGTCTCACCGGGCATCATTATGCTCGATGATGGCAGCCAGCCGAGCGTTGTCGAGAATATCAGCACCAGCACAATGCCGGTGACGAACTCCGGCAGTGAAATGGTAAACAGTCCGCCCAGTGTGAGGACACGGTCCAGCGGCGTGTCTGAATGAGCGCCAACAATCACCCCCGCTGTCAGTCCCAGAGGGACGGCTATCAGGAATGCGCTGACGGCCAGCAGGGCCGAGTTGAAGAGGCGCCCTCCTACGATGCCGGAGATCTCATCACCCGTCGCGGTATTGCCCAGATCACCGCGCGTCACGCCGGTGACCCAGTCCAGGTATCGCATGTGGGGTGGCTTGTCCAGCCCAAGGCGCTCGCGCAGTGCCTTGAGGTTGTCAGGTGTCGCGGCCTGCCCAAGCATGATCGCCGCAGCATCCCCAGGGGCGAACTCGATCAGCGAAAAGATGGCTATCGAGACCGCCAGAAGGGTCACCACGATCAGGGTTAATCTAACTATTAGGAATCTAGCCATATCGTCTTGTGGGAGCGCACCCGGCCTGGAAGTGAATGTTGGTAATTGACCTGAAGGAAAGAGTGAATGCACGGCGGGGCGTTTCGGCTCCCGCCGTGCTGATTCTCAGACTCCTACTGTTCCTTTACCCACCACTCTTCCATTAGCCAGTGGGAAAGGGCGGCGTGCGCCTGCACGCCACCGATGTTCGCGCGGTGGGCGATTATCACTGGGGAGTAAGCAAGATAGAGCACTGGGACGTCCTCTATCAGAATCTCCTGCATTTCCTGGAAGTACGCCTTGCGTTCTTCAACGTCTGCGGAAGATGCTGCAAGGTCGAGCAGCTCGTCAAGGCGCGGGTTGTTGTAGAACGACTCGTTCCAGACAGTGCCGCCTCTTAGCTGAACGTCGATTGCGGCGTTGGCGGGCCTTCCGCCCCAGTTGCTGGTTACGAACGGGCAGCAGGGGTCCATCCACTGAGCCTCCCAGTAGGGACCGGCGTCGTGTGTTTCAACCTGCACGTTGATTCCCGCGGCTGCCACTGATTCCTTGAATGCCAGTGCGGCTTCCTGCATGAATCCGATGTCGGCCGTGTTCAGCGTCAGGTCGATGCCGTCCGCGTATCCGGCAGCAGCAAGATACTCTTTGGCCCTCGCTATGTCCTGTGTGATGATCGGCTGCTCGTCCCAGTAGTACTGGTCGTTGATGCCGACGGGGTGGTCGTTCGCAGGCGAACCTCGTCCGAACTGGGCCGCCTCAACGATGAAGTCCCGGTCGACCGCGTACTGCATCGCCTTTCTAAGATTCTTGTCGGCGAATATCGGCTCTGAGACTCCCTGGAATTTCTCCCAGTCAGCTACGTTGCCCTGGAGGTGAGCGTAGCTCGTGTGCATGTCGATCACGACCACGTCTGCAGAAGGAGTTTCGGCAATACGAATGTCGGGATTGCCAGCCAGCGATCCCAGGAAGGCCAGGGGCGGCGTGACCACCACGTCGATCGCGCCGGTCTTCAGCGCCTCGATTCGAGTCACCTGCTCAGGCATGTAGAAGAAGACTATCTGATCGGCAAAAGGCCTGTTCTCACGCCAGTAGTCCGCATACCTGTCGAACACGCTTCGTTCGGTCGGATTGTGCGACGAAAGGGTATAGGGGCCCGAGCCGTGCTCTTCGTTTGTCAGGGCCTCGCCCGCGATCCCGTCCGGCACTATCCGCGCGTGGTAGTCGGTCATGTCTCCAATCAGGAACGCGTTGGGAGCGCCCAGATTGAGCACGACGGTGTTGGCGTCCGGTGTGTCAATCGTGTCTATGTAGGAAATCTGGCCTTTCAGCGGTGAGGCGGAGTCCTCAGCTCTGATCCGGTCCAGCGTGTACTTGATGTCGGCAGACGTGAGCGGGTTCCCGTTGTGGAAGGTGATCCCCTCGCGCACCTTGAACGTGTACTCTGACAGGTCCTCGGTGGAGGACCATGACTCCACGGCCCAGGGTGTGACTTCACCATCGTACCAGTACATCGTGACGTTATCGTAGACAAGCTCTCCGTAAGGAGCCTGGCCTTGGGACAGACCGGCCAGCATCGGGTCCAGGGTTCCCTGGTCGATAACGCCCAGCCTGATCGTGCCGCCCTGTGTGGGCTCGTCGCCCATCATTCCCATCGCGGGCTCAGGCGTGGCGACGGCCCTGTCGACGATCGCCTGCACCTGGTCGGCGGTTATCTGGCCCTCGGTCGCCTTCATGACCGCAGCCTGGACGTCCTCGCTGGTCATCATGCCGGCCTGCGCCTCGCTGACCGCCATTGAAATGGCCGACTGGACGTCTGCGCCTGTGACTGCGTCAGCCGTCGCGGCCATCACCGCGCTCTCGACCATGGCCTGGATCTGCTCGGGCGTCGCGCCCTCAGAAGCGGCGCCCGCTACGGCGCTCTCAACCATGGCCTGGATCTCGCTCGCCGAGACCTGCTCGGGAAGATCAGGCATCTGGACGCTTCCGACGGCTGACTGCACCATGGCCTGGATCTCCTCCGCGGAGACCTGTGGCTGCGGCGCGGGCTGCGCCTGTGATACTGCCTCGGAGACTATGCTGCGGAGCTGCTGCTCGTCGATTGCCGGTGCAGGGGCTGGAGCTGGGTCACTCGAGCACGCCAGCAGGGCGATCATCACAATGGCCGCCCCAAAGACGGCCCAGTACCTCGTACTGAAGGGTAATTTCATCTTGGTTGTCCTCCTTTTCCGGACCTTTCGGTCCGACTCTCCTCTTATTAAGTTCTGTTTGTCCGAGGCAGGCTGAAGGCGCAGCCGGCGCACCTCATGCCTGCTCTGTCGAAACCCCGTTTCTGAATATGCGCCATAGGCTGGCGCTTTCGCCGACCGGATAGTCCTCGTCGCCGAAGTGGTTGAGCGTATTGACCGCCTGGATGAGCCCATAGAACTGCAGGGAAGCCGCCTTCAGATCGATGTCCTTCCTGACCTCTTCCTTCTGCACTCCCGCACTCAGCTGCGCCTCGATCATCGACAGGTGCCTGTCGATGGCCGTCTGCATCAGCCTTCTCAGCTCGTGGTCGCCGTTCATTAGCACCTCGGCTATCACCATGAACGAGACGCCGGTTACCGTTGACGGAGCGACATTGTCCTTCAGCACCTCCTCGAGGCGCTTCAGGCCCGCGTCCGGATCTCCGTCGATCAGATCGATCCTGCGGTTGAGTCTGTGGTCTATGTCTTCGATCAGCCCCGCGAGGATCTGCTTCTTGCCGCGAAAGTGGCGGTAGATCGCTCCCTCGCTCACTCCCACAGTTCGGGCCAGGCTTCCAATGGTAAGCGCCTGCATCCCGTGGTCGGTTATGACCACTCGCGCAGCTTCGATAATCTCGCGCCTCCTGATACTAGAGGGGCGCCGTACGCGCATTACCATCCTGCCAATTCCATGTTTATACCAGTTTGTAAGTGAACGCTCGCAAGCTAATATACGGGAATCGCCAAGCTAGGGTCAAACCTGAGACGCGCTGACACGAAGGCCAATCCACTCCCTGAGATGTAGTTCGACTGACCCCCTCTCCTGGGGGAGAGGGCTGGGGTGAGGGCGAAAACCTTGCAGATCGAACTGGCCAGCTTCAAATCTTGTGCCAGAATGATCCGTAGCTACACCGACATTCAAACGCCCCGCGCCTCTGATACAATCAGCCCAGACCATTACCCGACGGGCGGCTGCGCCGTTCCCCGGGCATCTACAGGAGGGGTTCCCCAATGAAGCTGGTTTACTTCGACGACTTCAAGCTAGGCGTGGTGGAAGGCGACCGCGTCAAGGACGTGTCCGACGCCGTGGCCGACATCCCGCACATCGGCCCGCATCACCTGATTAACGGGCTGATCGAGCGATTCGACGAATACAGGCCCAAAATAGAAGAGGCCGCCGCGTCCTCAGAGGGCGTGCCGCTGGACAGCGTCCGGCTCAGGCCCCCGACTCCGAAGCCAGGCAAGCTCGTGTGCATGGCCGTCAACTACATGGAGGACGGCACCCGCGACGAGCCTGCGCCCATCAACGCTTTTCTGAAATCCTCGAACGCCGTTGTCAGCGACGGCGACACCGTCGTGCTCAACAAGGAGCCCGCCACGATCTTCGAGCACGAGGCCGAGCTTGGTCTCGTCATCGGCAAGCGCGCATCCAAGGTCAGCGCCGACGACTGGGAAGAGTACGTCTTCGGCTACATGAATTTCATAGACGTCTCCTCAAGAGGCCTCGGCGCGCCTCCGATGGACAGCTTCTTCCCCACGAAGTCGCCTCACACGTCGGCCCCGCTTGGCCCGTTCCTGGTGACCGCCGACGAAGTCGAGAATCCCCAGAACCTCGCGATCAAGCTGTCGGTCAGTGGAGTGCTCAGACAGGACTTCAACACCGACGACATGGCCCACAAGCTCCCGAGAGTTATCGAGTTCGCGTCGGACGTGACGACACTCGACCCCGGCGACGTCGTAGCCACCGGCACCAACCACCGTGGCCTGGGCCCATTGCACGACGGCGACACCATCGAGATGGAGATAGAGGGCCTCGGAGTCCTCAACCTCAAAGTCCAGGACGACCTCCACCGGGAGTGGCCCCGGGAGACCCGCCTCGAAAAAGAGATGAGAGAAGCTGCCGGAGGCAACTCGTAGAGGCGCTTCGCGAACCGCCCGCACCATGAATACCAACCAACACATCCCCTCTCCCTGGGGGAGAGGGCTAGAGCCTGCCCCGGACTTGATCCGGGGGTGAGGGTGAAAACTCAGCCACCAAGCTACAAGCCAAAGCGCCTCACCAACTGAAAAGAAAATCCCCTCTCCCTGGGGGAGAGGGTTAGAGCCTGCCCCGGACTTGATCCGGGGGTGAGGGCGAAAAGGTCGGTTTCCAACCAACCAGGCTCAGGAACCAGCCCATAGAAGAAAAACAGGACGGTAACCCAATGAAACTCGTAATGTTCAACGACTTCACCCCCGGCGTCCTCGACGGCAACCGCGTCGTCGACATCTCCTCCGCCGTTAGCGACATCCCCCACATGTCGCCGCAGGAGCTAATGTCCGGCATCATCGCCGACTTCGACTCACTGAAGGGCAGCATAGAAGCCCTCGTCTCCTCGTCAGAGGGAGTCGACCGCTCCGACGTCCGCTTCCGTTCGCCGCTGCCCAAGCCCGCGCAGATCGTCGCAATGGCCGCGAACTACATGGAGCACGGAGCCCGCGAGGCTCCCGCGCCGATCAACGCCTTCCTCAAGTCCCCGAACTCGATCATCGGCGACGGCGACACGCTCGTCCTGCCCGACGCTCCTGCCGCCATCTTCCACCATGAGGCCGAACTCGGCGTCGTGATTGGCTCCGACGCCGTAAACGTCGACGCAGCAGACGCATATCAATATATCTTCGGATACGTGAACTTCATCGACGGCTCGGCTAGAGGCGTGGGTGGAAACAGCTTCTTCCAGGGCAAGTCCTGGGACACCTTCGGCCCCACCGGGCCGTGCATTGTGACAGCCGACGAGATCGACAACCCTCAGGACCTCAACATCCGCCTGTGGGTGAACGGCACGCTGCGACAGAATTTCTCGACGAGCGACATGGCCTACAACATCGCCCGCTGCATCGAGTGGGCGAGCGGCATCACGAAGCTCGAACCCGGCGACATCCTCGCGACCGGCACCAACCACCAGGGCCTCGGCGCGATGCAGGACGGCGACGTGATCGAGATGCACGCTGACGGACTCGACAAGCTGACGATCAACGTCCGCGACGACCTCAAGCGAGAGTGGCCTCGCGAAATAGACCAGGCCACCGCCGACTTCGCCGCAGGCCGAACAACCTCCGGCGGCTTCGGCCGAAGCTGAAGTGGGAGGTAAGCCCCCTCTCCCGCCACCATCCCGTCATTCCCGCGAAAGCGGGAACCCAGGGTTAGGAAGAGGATAGAAAGACAAGCACAAACAACACCCAACGAACCCCCTCTCCTGCCCCCAACCCGTCATTCCCGCGAAAGCGGGAATCCAAGGGTAGGAAGAGGATAGAAAGACAAGCACAAACAACACCCAACGAACCCCCTCTCCCTGAGGGAGAGGGCTGGGGTGAGGGGGAAAACCCCGCATACCAACACACCCAGTCACAAGAAGAAGAGAACACCCAGTCCCCCATGCAGCGGGTGATCACTTATCAGACAAAAGGAGGTTGCAGCAATGCCCACTAACGTACCTCCACAATACAGAGAGGCCGAGGACAGGTTCAGACAGGCCAGAACGGTGCAGGCAAAGATCGCCGCGCTCCAGGAGATGCTCGCGATCATGCCCAAGCACAAGGGCACCGACCACCTGAAGGCCCAGCTCCGCTCGCGGCTGTCCAAGCTGATGGGCGAGCTGGAGGGCGCGTCCTCGAAGGGCCCAAGCAGCGGCAGGACCGAGCCATTCTCCATGCCCAAAGAAGGGGGCGGCAGAGCCACGCTCATCGGCCCGACCAACACCGGCAAGTCCCTCCTGCTCAACCAGTCCACCGGCGCCAGGAGCAGGGTGGGGGCCTACGAGCTCAGCACCCAGGAGCCTGTGCCCGGGATGCTCAACTACGAGGACGTCCGCATCCAGTTCGTGGACACGCCCCCGATCTCCAACCCGTCCACACAGGGACGCCTCTACGGCCTGCTCCGCAACACCGACGTCTTCGTGGTCGTCGTGGACCTGTCGATGGACGCCGTTACCCAGGCCGACGACGTGTTCACCAATCTGGGAGAGTGGAACTTCTCCATGTTGGGCAGGGACAACTGGCCCTCCGACCGCAACGA
>CAZIDM010000008.1:0-90442 GCA_964537915.1 uncultured Dehalococcoidia bacterium | reverse complement strand
CCCCTCTCCTGGGGGAGAGGGTTGGGGTGAGGGCGAAAACCTCGAATACCTACCCTGGCAGCTCCTTCAGTAAAGAAAGTAAGGGGAATTATATCGCAAACTCCCTGAGCGTGCGGCACAGATGTTCGTATTCTGATAGTATGCTCGTAGCTTAGCTACGGAGACTATCTGTTGAGGCCGCCCGAACACTCCAAACGACCTGTACAAGCCCCCGGACGCTCTGAGCGCAAAGGCTACACCCTCATTCAGAGGCCGTCCGCAAGTTCGGCAACGACCGCGATGCTGAGGCTTGGTTCGTACGGAATCGCTGGCCGAACGGCGTCGCCTGTCCTGTATGCGGCAGTCTGGAAGTCAGCGAGCGCAAGAACCGCAAGCCCATGCCCTATCGTTGTCGCGCCTGCTGCAAAGACTTCTCGGTTCGCACCGGAACGGTCATGCAGTCCACGAAACTCGGACTAGGCAAGTGGGCTATCGCCCTGTTCCTCATGGCTACGAACCCCAAGGGAGTATCGTCCATGAAGTTGCCCCGCGACCTCGGCATCACCCAGAAGTCGGCGTGGCACCTTGCCCACAGGATCAGAGAGGCGTGGGACGACTTGGTGGAGACCTTCAGTGGCGCGGTGGAAGTTGACGAGACCTACGTGGGCGGTTTGTAGAAGAACAAGCATGAAGCCAAGAAGTTGCGCGCCGGTCGGGGCGCTGTGGGCAAGAAGCCGGTGGTATGGGTCAAAGAGCGCGAGTCCAACCATGTCGCGCTTGAAGTGGCTGAACGCGCTGACAAGAAGACGCTCCAAGGCATAGTGCATCGCCAGACAGAGCCGGACGCGACGGTCTACACTGACGAGGCGCGGGCATACGTCGGCATCCGCCGCCGTCACGAGACCGTCGACCATAGCGCAAAGGAGTACGTGCGTGGCGCGGCGCACACGAATGGGATGGAATCCGTGTGGGCGATGCTCCAGCGCGGCATCGTGGGCATCTATCATCATGCGAACCATAAGCACCTGTCTCGGTTCGCGGCGGAGTTCGGCGGGCGGCACAACCACCGCCCACTCGATACGGAGGACCACATGGCGGCGCTGGTTCAGGGCGGGGTTGGCAAGCGGCTGAGGTACGAAGACCTGATAGGTCCGCCGCACACGCGGTTGAACGGACAGGCACGGCTGAATGTAGCGTAACATGCCCAGACAGACCGAACCCAGCGCGAACAATGCCTTGGGAGTCATCCTGACGCGGATGCTCCCTACCTGCGTCGTCCGCTCGGAGTGGACAGGTCAGATAGTCGGACAGCCCGGTCTCCGTCCCGAACTAGGTGGCGAAATTTGGCGACTTTGGCGCGAGGGTATATATGCCGATAGAGCGTATTCGGCAAACGCGCGGGGCGGTTGGGCGAGGAGGTGGGCGCTGAGGGGGGGCACTATAATACCTGCGAGGGAGGTATGGCGAGTATGATGACGCCCATTGCGCCCACTATGACGGCGCACCAGTTCATGGACAAGTGGCGAGGCGCGGGGTTCGGCGAGAGCCAAGCGGCACAGACGTGGTTTCTGGACGTGTTGCGTCTGGTAGGCCATGCCGACCCGGTCGAGGCGGGCGATCCGGACAGCTTCACGTTCGAGAAGGCGGTGCCGGGCGGGTTCGCAGACGCATACCTGGCCGGACGCTTCGGATGGGAGTTCAAGGGCAGCGAGGCGCAACTGCCAAGCGCGTTCAACCAACTCCTCCGATACCAAGTCCACCTGCAAACCCCTCCCCTGCTTGTCGTGTCCTCTTTCCAACTGATACGGGTGCAGACCAACTTTCCGGGCAGGGAGACCGAGGTTCACGAAATCCCGATTGCGGAGCTCGATCAGCCGGAGCAGTTCGCCAAGTTGCGAAACATCTTCTTCGCGCCGCGCGAGTTCGAGCCGGGCCGCACGGTGGAGGAGGTTACGCGAGAGACGGCGCGGCTATTCGACGCTATCGTCGAGGATATGGAGAACCACAGCGACGACGGCGAACAACTTGCGCGATTCCTGAATCAGATCGTGTTTTGCCTCTACGCCGAGGATACGGGGCTGCTGCCGGAGAAGCTGTTCACCGGAATCACGCGGCGGCACTTCAAGAATCCCGCCTACTTCAACGCGGCGGTGAAGGACCTGTTCGCCAAGATGCGCGACGGCGGGCTGTTCGGCGCGGACGTCATCCCGCGTTTCAACGGGGACCTGTTCGACGAATCAGACACGGTGGAGCTTAGCGAGGTGGCGCTGTTCCGGCTGGTCCAGGCGGTTGATAAGAACTGGCGCGACGTCGAACCGTCCATATTCGGCACGCTGTTCGAGGGCGCGCTGGACGCGACCAAGCGTGCGCAGCTGGGCGCGCACTACACCGGCGCGGACGACATCATGCTGGTAGTAGAGCCGGTCGTCATGGCGCCGCTGCGACGCGAGTGGGACGAATCCCGTGCCCGCGCCGACGCGCTGTTCGCGGACGGCAACGCGGACGAGGCGGTCTCCGCGCTGGAAGCGTTTAGAGAGCGTCTGCGCGGAGTTGAGGTTCTTGACCCCGCCTGCGGCAGCGGTAACTTCCTATACGTGGCGTTGCGGTCGCTGCTCGATCTGGAAAAGGAGGTCATAGACCACGCCGAAAGGCTGGGACGGCATGGGCTGTCGCCAACGGTGAATCCGTCGCAGATGCGCGGCATCGAGATTAACTACTACGCCGCCGAGCTTGCGCGGACGGCACTATGGATCGGTTATATCCAGTGGCACCAGACCAACGGCTTCCTGTACACCCACAACCCGATTCTGATGCCGCTCGACACCATCCGGCAGACGGATGCGCTTCTCGACCTGTCGGATACGGACGAACCGAGCGAGGCGCGATGGCCGGACGCGGAGTTCATCATCGGCAACCCGCCGTTTCTGGGGCATAATCCGTTCCGTCAGCAACTGGGCGACGAGTACGTTGACGCTCTTTATTCCACATTCGACGGGCGCGTCCCCAACTCAAGCGATCTGTGCTGCTACTGGCTGGAAAAGGCGCGGGCGCAGATAGCGGATGGCAAATCGAAACGCGCGGGATTGCTGGCGACTCAGGCGATTCGGTTCCAGTCGAACCGACCCACGCTGACGCGAATCAAGGAGACGGGCGATATATTCAACGCGGTGTCCGACCATGACTGGATACTGGAAGGCGCGAACGTCCACATATCCATAGTCTGCTTCGACGACGGCAGCGAGAATGTCCGCGCTCTGGATGGCGCGGCGGTAGCCAACATCAACGTTGACTTGACCTCCGGAGCCGACTTGACGCAAGCCAAGCGTTTGGCGGAGAACCGCAACTTGGCGTTTCAGGGAATCAGCAAGGTGGGCGCGTTTGACATTTCGGGAACCTTAGCCACTAAATTGCTACCCCAGCCCAACCCACACGGCAAACCGAACAGCGACGTAATCAAGCGCTGGGTCAATGGAAACGACATCACGGGGCGGTATCGCGATACGTGGATCATAGACTTCGGAACTGAAATGTCTGAGGACGAATCCGCGTTGTATGAGGCACCGTTCGAGTACATAAAAGAGAATGTGCGCCCGGGTCGGATCGAGAACAAGGCTAAGTGGCTGCCTAAGAATTGGTGGTTTCACGGACATCTCCGCGTCAATATGCGTCAAGCCTTATCTCCTCTGCCAAGATTCATTGGCACTTCCATCACTGGGAAGCATCGGATATTCACTTGGATACCACGCGACGCTTTGCTATCTAGCTCCGCCATAGCAATCGCCAAGGATGATGAATACCACTTTGGCATCCTGCATAGTCGCATCCACGAGATATGGGCGCGTTCTACCGGAACGCAACTAAGGGAGGTGCAAAGTGGTTTCCGATACCTGGTAAACCCCTGCTTCGAAACCTTCCCCTTCCCACGTTCTACGGATGGGCATCGGGACGCTATCGCCGACGCCGCGCAGGAACTAAACCGACTGCGCGAGAACTGGCTGAATCCGAAAGACGCGGACGGCGAACCGACGCTGAGCGCGGACCAGTTGCGCCTACGGACGCTGACGAACCTCTACAATCAGCGTCCGACGTGGCTAGACAACGCCCACGCCGCACTCGACTGTGCGGTAGCCGCCGCCTACGGCTGGGAGGACGGGATGGCGGACACGCTGATACTCGAACGTCTGCTGGCCCTGAATCTGGAGCGGCACGCGGCGGAAAGCGCAGACCGGAAGGAATGAAACTGCCAATCGCCTGAACCATCACCGCGCCTCCGCTTGCGTCCGACAGAAGCAGCGTATAGGCCATGCGATCCATAGACCGCCGCGTCGCCAAGGAGAGGTGATGGACTATCCGGAGATCGACCAACGGATATACGACCTGCATGAAACCTAGCACGACGCGGCGGTGGTGGACTGTCGACAGTGTCGCATTGTCATTGGGATAGCGGACGATGCAGTGGAACTGGCGCGGTCAACAGCGCCTTCGACCGATACCCTATTGTCTGATGATTCAACCACGCTCGATGCCCTTGCTTGGGCCGTACTCAATCCACCACCAGAGAAGAAGCGACGATACCTCGGATAAAAACACGCTCAGGGAGTTTGCGATGTAATCCCCAAAGTAAGAGCCTGCCCCGTACTTGATACAGGATGTGAGGACGGAATGTTCGCCTACCAGCCACTCGCCTTGTGCGATCCTGAAGTGGCCTTGGTCTGGGCGGCTTGGCCACTCTTCACAGACGGCGCTGCCCTTGCAAATGTAGAACGACGTAGCAGTCTGGGTTATGGTGAAACGCTGAGTACCACTCAGAGGGGTACGATGTCTCCTTTGTCATTCTGAGGAATCGTACAAACCTGTGAAGTGTATCCGTGTTCGAGAAATAGACGGCGACCAGTCCAGCAATTGTGTGCAGGGCGGTCCGCCAAAAGAAGGTCTAGATCAATAGAAGTACCTGGGCGCCCTCAATCGGAGCGCGGGCATCTTGCCCGCATCTCGTTCGTCCTGTTGAAAATCCGCCGTGGCGGGAGCTTGCCGAAGGACACCCCACCCCTGGCACAATCCCGTTGAAAATCAACCTACCAACCCCCTCTCCCAGGGGGAGCTTACAGGGGTCGGTATTCTCACACCGTCGTTCCGGCGAAGGCCGGAACCCAGGGGGTGGAGGGTGTCCTTCGACAGGCTCAGGACGAACGTAGAATGGAGGCGGACACCCCAGCCCTCTCCCAGGAGACTGACAGGGGTAGGTAGAGACAGCTAAACAAGCATGAACTGCCACCATCGAACCCCCTCTCCCTGGGGGCTGACAGGGGTATGTATCCACAAACCGTCTTTCCCGCGAAAGCGGGAATCCAGGAGCGGGGTGTCCTTCGACAAGCTCCCGCCACGGCGGATTTTCAACAGGACGAACGATTTACATACCCCTGTCAGCCCTGGGGGAGAGGGCTGGGGTGAGAGCCTGCCCCGTACTTGATACGGGGGCGAAATCCTCGCCGACCAAACTGACGCAGGTTCCTTTCATACCTGAACCGTGCAAACCTGCTGCCCAATCTGATAGCATTCGTTCTCACACTAGCATGACTGCCGGATGATCCGTGATGTAAGAACATCGGCGCCCCTCCTACGCAAATGTTGTGGGCGATGGCCCGTTTACAGGCGACTCGGGGGATAACGTGGCCAAACCTGTCGTAGCTATCGTCGGAAGACCGAACGTCGGCAAGTCCACCCTGTTCAACAGGCTGGTCGGCAGGACTGTTGCCATCGTCTCCAAGCAGTCCGGCACCACCCGCGACAGGGTGATGCTCGAGACGGACTGGGCCGAGCACAACTTCATCCTCGTAGACACCGGCGGCCTCGAGGTCTTCCCTGACACTGACATGTGGCGTCAGGTCCGCGGACAGGTGGAGACCGCCATTGACGACGCCGACATCATCATCATGGTGGTCGACGTCACCGAGGGCGTGACCGGGTCTGACATCGACGTCGCCGACCTCCTCCGTGTCGGCAGCAAGCCTGTCGTGCTTGCGGTCAACAAGGTCGATACCGACCAGAAGGCCGGGGGAGCGTTCGAGTTCTTCGAGCTTGGCCTCGGCTACCCCCACCCCATCAGCGGCTACCACAACCTGGGCCTGGACGACATGATGGCCGAGGTCGTTACTCACTTCCCGGACGAGGCGGAGTTCCCGGAGCCTGAGGCAGACCTGCGCCTCGCCATTGTCGGCAGACCCAACGTGGGCAAGTCGATGATGCTGAACGCGCTGACCGGCGAGAACCGGTCGATTGTCAGCGACATCCCCGGCACCACCCGCGACACCATTGACACGCTCATCAGGCACAACGACCTCGACGTGCTACTGATCGACACCGCGGGCATCCGCAGGCGCGGCAAGATCGGCACCGGCATCGAGAAGTACAGCGTGATCCGGTCCGTAAGGGCCATCGACAGGGCCGACGTGGTGGTAATGCTCATGGACGCCATGGAGCCTGCCACGATGCAGGACACCCACATCGCCGGGTACATATTGGACGCCTACAAGGGGATCGTGTTCGTCGTCAATAAGTGGGACCTGCTCGAGGATAAGGGAATCACCAAGGGCGAGATCGAGGCGCTGCTCAAGGACCGGTTCAGGTTCGCGACGTACGCGCCAATCTGCTTTACGTCGGCGCTCAACGGCACCGGCCTCGAAGATCTGATGGATACCTCGCTCGACGTCTACAACGAGTGGACCAAGGGCATACCGAGATACGACCTGCGCCGCACGATGATGAGCGCTATCGCCGAGCATCCGCCCACCGGCATCAAGGGCCGCTCACTCAAGATCTACAGCGTCTCCCAGGAGGAGGTCGCTCCGCCGAGCTTCACGTTCTTCGTGAACCGCGCCGACAGCATCCACTTCTCCTACGAGAGATTCCTGGAGAACAGGCTGCGCAGAGCGTACGACTTCCGGGGCAGCCCGCTGAAGATGCGCTTCAAGGGCAGGAGAGGCCGGTGATCGAGTTCGTCATCATGGTCCCCCTGGCCTACCTGGTGGGCTCGCTTCCGTTCGGCCTGCTCGCGGGCAAGTTGGTAGCCAAGGTCGACATCCGCGACTACGGCAGCGGCAAGATCGGCATGACCAACGTGCTCAGGACCGCCGGTGTCACAGCGGCCGCCGTGGTGCTTATGCTGGACATGGGCAAGGCCGTCGCGGTCGTGGTGGCCGCGAGGCTTCTGTTCGACTCCTACGCAGTCGAGGCAGTCTCGGCACTCGCCGTGATATTCGGTCACAACTGGCCGGTATTCATCGGGTTCAGGGGTGGACGCGGAACGGCTTCCGGATGGGGAGGGCTTCTCATCCTGTCACCCATAGCCGGCGTCATCGCCACGGTCATCGGACTCGGCCTTGTGGGCATGACCCGGTACGTGTCGCTGGGGTCGATCATGGCGGCGTCGCTCGGTTCCGCCGCGCTCATAGTCCTTGCGATATTTGGGCAGGAGCCACTCGTCTATAGCTGGTACGGCATCATCGGCGGGACCCTGATAGTCGTCAGACACCGCGACAACATCCAGCGCCTGCTGAATGGTACCGAGCGAAAGATCGGTCACAAGGCTGATCTCGCGGTCGGCTAGATGGCCATCGTCACGGCGGTCGGCGCCACAAGCTGGGGAACGACGCTCGGCATCATCCTCGCCAGGGAGGGTCACGAGGTGCGCCTCCTCGCCAGAACTGAGGCCGAGGCGTCCGGTATCGAAGCTGCCAGGGAGAACGCAAGGTTCGTCCCCGGAGTCCGGTTCCCGGAGTCGATGCACGCGCTCGCTGATCCCGCAGAGGCGCACGACTCCGCTGACCTGACCATACTCGCGGTACCGTCCCAGACACTGAGGGCCAACGCCCGCGCTGTCGGCGATGCGATTCCGAACGGCACGGTCGTCGTCAGCGCTGCCAAGGGGCTGGAGCTGTCCAGCGGCAAGCGCATGAGCGAGGTGATCACCGAGGAGATACCGTCGCTCGACCACGGCGTGTGCGCGCTGTCAGGACCAAATCTCGCCCGCGAGATAATCCGGTCGATGCCAGCCTCAACAGTGGTGGCGTCCGAGGACGATTACGCTGCTTCCAAAGCCCAGGCGATCATCAACTCGTCGACCTTCCGCGTCTACACCAACGACGACCTCGTCGGCGTCGAGCTGGCCGGCGCGCTGAAGAACATCATCGCCCTCGGCGCGGGCATGTGTGACGGAATAGGATTCGGCGACAACTCGAAGGCCACGTTCATCACCCGCGGCCTTGCGGAGATCGGGCGGCTTGGAGAGGCCGCGGGAGCCAATCCTGCCACCTTCGCCGGACTGGCCGGCATGGGCGACCTGGTAGCGACCTGCATGAGCACCCTGAGCCGTAACCACTACTTCGGCACCCAGATAGCGTCGGGCAAGTCGCTCGACCAGATACGCTCGGAGATGGACAGCGTTGCCGAAGGGGTGGACACCACGCACGCGGCGCTGGACCTCGCCGAGACTCTTGGAGTCGAGATGCCCATCGCGCAGGCGACCTACAGCATCCTGTTCAGCGGCGTGTCGGTCTCGCAGGCAGTGCAGAACCTAATGGAACGAGAGCCCAAGGCCGAGTAGCAGCTACCGATCCGGAGTCCACAGCGCGGGGGCGTCCTCAGACTGCTCTGACGCGGGCTGCTCGCCCGGTGTCCACAGGCCGGAGCCAGAGTCCACATTCCCCTGCACCTGCTGTCCCTCGGGCGTCCAAATTGGAGCGCCGATCTCACCGTCCTCGCCCTGTTCGATCTGCAGCAGGTCGATCACGTCGTCCGGGATGTCACCCTGCGGGATGTAGTAGAAGTTGCCCAGGCCAACGCTGTCGATGAGCCGGGTTAGGATCGCGGCCTGGTTGTCCTGCGGAGCCGGGATGTACGCCGGTCTGCCCTGGTAGCCAAACTGGACGACTCCGGACCTCTCGACTGAGTCCGCCGCGTCGAGGATGCGCTGCGACTGCCTGAACCCGCTCGTTGGCCTGATGCCCAGCGCGTCAGCATACTCGACCGCGCCCCACACGATCTCGTGCGCCAGCCCGGGAGCGATTGCAGTCGGGGGGACACCACCGTACAGACGCGGGACCACCTCGTTGTCGAACACCTCGGGCGAGACGTCGGTGGCGAATGCCGTGTCCTTCACGCCGGTGCACATGTAGTCCACGACGTAGTGACCGAACACGACGTTATCGCTGGAGTTGGTGCGGGCGAGCACCACCACCGCGGCTCCGCGCTCCTGCCAGCCCTCCTGAACCCATGCGCCTTCTATCGGCATCTCGCGGGCACGACGCAGAGTACGGGCAGGCGTCTCCCGTACGGACTCCTGCGACTGTCTGCGGGCTATCTTCTGCTTGCGCTGGGTGCGCTTTTTGAGCGCGCGCTGCTGCTTCTTGTGCTGGTTGCGTTTGGTCTTCCGCGCCATGAAAATGTGTCTCCGCGAGACTGGGTCAGGCCGATGCGAGCAGAGCGACCCAGTCGCCGTCGATCTCCTGACGATCTATGGTAACGCCCTCGGCGGTGAGCGCGTCCGTCACGCCGTCCAGGTGCTTTTCGATGACTCCCGACACCACCAGCCGTCCACCCGGAGCCAGGCACCCGACAAGCTGCGCTGCCATGTCCGTCACGACAAGCGCGGAGATGTTCGCCAGGACAAGGTCAAAGGATCCGGGTGGCGCCTTCGGGCTCGGCAGGGTGCCGTGCACGAGTTCAATTGCGCCGTCGGCACTGTTCAGGGCGATGTTTGAGCGTCCGGCTTTCACCGCGACTGGGTCGATCTCGAAGCCGACTGCGTCCCCAGCGCCCAGCTTTACTGCCGCGATGGAGAGAATGCCTGAGCCGCAGCCGAGGTCCAGCACGCGGGCTCCCGGCGTCACGGTCTGCTCGACCATCTCCAGGCACATCCTGGTCGTGGGATGATGCCCGGTCCCGAAGGCCATGCCGGGGTCGAGGTTCACGATAATCTCATCGGGCTTCGCCTCGTACTCGCGCCACGTGGGACAGATGACGATTCGCTCACCGACCCGAAGCACGTGGAAGAACTCTTTCCAGCTGTTCTGCCACTCTTCCTGGGTGACTCTCCGCTCTCGAAGCTCGGTCAGCGGAGCCAGGTGCGCGACGAGACGTACGCCGACGTCTATCTGGGAGCGCCTGTGGTCGGTGGTTGGGTCATAGGGGAGGTATGTCTTGACGACGACCCTGTCTGGTACGGGGGGACTTTCGCCCTCATCGGGGCTGAAGCCTCCGGGCTGCTCAACGGCAACGCCGCCCTCGCCGTAGCGATGAAAGATCTCGGTCAGAGGCTCAACGTACTCGGGCGGAGTCTCAATGCTCAGCTCCAGCCACACACCAGGACTCGCCTGAGATTCGTCTGGCATCAATCGCCTGTCAGTGCGTCCTTGACCTTGTCGAACAGGCCCTTGCTGCCGACGCCCTCGTCGCCCATCGACTCCGACAGCGCGGCGAATAGCTGCTGCTGCTCACTGGTGAGCGACCTGGGTATCTCCACACGTACGGTGACGACCTGGTCGCCACGTCGATTGCTGCGAAGGTGTGGGACTCCCCTGTTCTTGAGCGTGATACGGTCGCCGGGCTGGGTGCCCGCCGGGATCGTAATCTTGTGCTCACCATCGAGAGTTTCAACCTCAAGGGTCGCGCCGAGCGTCGCCTGGGACACGCTGACCGGAATGGAGAGATGGATGTCGTTTCCAGTCCTCTGGAAGACGTCATGACCCTGTATGTCGAGGACCACGTACAGGTCACCGGGGTTCCCGCCGTTCAGTCCGGCTTCGCCCTCCCTGTTGAGCCTGATCTGTGTGCCATCGTCTATACCGGCCGGCACCGTGATCGCCAGCTTCCTCTTGCGGCGCTCGCGTCCAGCGCCCCCGCACTGCGTACACGGGTCGGAGATGGTGCTGCCCTCGCCGCTGCAAACGCTGCACGTGTTGACCTGCACGAACTGGCCGAAGATGCCCTGGTGGGAGCGTCGGACCTGGCCGGAGCCGTTGCAGTTGTTGCACATCGTCTTCTCTGAGCCTGGCTCACTTCGTGAACCCTGGCAGCGTTCGCAGACGTCGATGCGCTGGATGTCGATTTCCTTCTCGACCCCGAAGACGGCCTCCTCGAACGTGATGGTCAGCCTCGTCTGGAGGTCGTTTCCGCGACGGGGGGCGTTTGCGGAAGTCCGGGTCTGACTTCCGAACCCGCTGCCGAAGAAGGCGTCGAATATGTCTCCGAAGCCACTGAAGTTATCGAATCCGTCGAATCCCCTGCCGCCGTTCGCTCCAACTGCCGCGTGACCAAAACGATCGTAGTCCGCCCGCTTCTTCGCGTCGGAGAGTACCTGGTATGCCTCGTTGACCTCCTTGAAGCGCGCCTCAGCACCGTCACTCCGATTGCGGTCGGGGTGAAACTCGAGGGCCAGCTTTCTGAAAGCCTTCTTGACGTCCTCCTCGGAGGCGTCCCGGGCGATGCCAAGTACGTCGTAATAGTCGCGCTTACTGGTGGTCATAGGCAGAACTCGACAGGACTCGTGCTCGTGGACCTGGAACCGAAGTCAGTCCCGCCCCGAATTCGGGGCACATGTAACCGCCATTATATTATCCATAGTCACATTCGACAAGTGACGTGCTATTTCCTTGCGATATCCTCATTTCATGAGCTTTCATCGCGCCTTAGCTCATATCAGTGCGATAACTGCCTTGGTAAAGTTTCAGGACTCTTCCCGCGCGAAGGACGTGCGTACCATCGCCTTCGGTTCGCTTATAATGGGCGCTGCCATCCGACCAGTAGAGTACGCAGATTTCAATGCAAGTAATAGAGACCGTCGCCGACTTCAGAGCAATCGAGCGCACCTGTCCGCGTCCCCTTGGACTCGTTCCCACCATGGGCTACCTCCACGAGGGGCACCTGTCGCTGGTGAGACAGGCCCGTGCGGACAACGCCACCGCCGCGGCCAGCATCTTCGTCAATCCGACCCAGTTCGCGGAGAACGAGGACCTGTCCACCTACCCGCGCGACATGGAGGGCGACCTGGAAAAGCTCAGGAGCGAGGGAGTTGACCTGGTGTTCGCTCCCCCCGCGTCCGAGGTGTACCCGGCCGGGTTCGACACGAGCATAGACGTCGGCTCCATCTCCAGCAGGCTTGAGGGAGAGCATCGTCCCGGACACTTCAGGGGCGTCGCGACCGTCGTGTGCAAGTTGCTGACGATCGTGAGGCCTGACAACGTCTACTTCGGACAGAAGGACGCCCAGCAGTGCCTCGTCATCAAGCGGCTGAACGCCGACCTGAACCTCGGGGCCAACGTGGTGATCATGCCTACAGTGCGAGACCCGGACGGCCTCGCGCTCTCAAGTCGGAACGCGTACCTGACGGCTGAGGACCGGCAGTCGGCGCTGTCGCTGTCGAGGGCGCTCCGGTTCGCTGAGACGATGTACGCGGAGGGAGTCCATGACGCAGCGACGCTCCGCAGCCAGATGACGATGATACTGAACACGGTGCCCGCCGCCTCGATAGACTACGTGTCCATCGCGGACGCGGCGACGCTGGAAGAGCTGGCGATAATCGACCGTCCCGCCCTGGTGTCGCTGGCAGTGCACATAGGCAGTGTAAGGCTGATCGACAACGTGGTTCTGCGGCCGTAAACCAATTGCCATGCCATTCCAACTGCGTTTTTCTATAATCAGGGGCGTAGGTACGCAGGCCTCTGACTGGCATAATGGTTTAGACTGAGTCGTCGCGTCTCCCATAAGGGTAAGAGGTTATGGGGATGCTCACGATTCGGTGCGACAGTGCAAGCGAGTGGAGAAGGCAACGGTAGATGAGCGTAGACCCGAACAGGGAGCAGACTTCTGTTGGGACTGACGGGGGTTTTGGTGAACATTCCGGGGCTGCTCACATTCCTCCACGCAGCGCCGGAATCCTCAGAGCCCAGGCGGAAAGCTCCTACATCACCAGGGTCCTCCGCCTGCCGGTACAGAGGTACATCCACACAGAGTCGATAAGCGGACTGGTACTTATCGCGACTACGATCGTCGCGCTCGTGTGGGCGAACTCGCCCTGGTACGAGTACTACCGCGACTTCCTGAAGACTCACCTGATGATCGATGTCGCGCTGTTCAGCGTCGACATGTCGATCCAGCACTGGATCAACGACGGCCTGATGGCGATATTCTTCTTCGTCGTCGGGCTGGAGATCAAACGAGAGGCGATGTTCGGTCAGTTCTCAACGCTGAGGGGGGCCGCGCTGCCTGCTGTCGCTGCCGTTGGAGGGATGGTCGTGCCCGCCGCATTCTTCCTCGCGTTCAACCTGGGTGAGGAAGGCATGCGGGGCTGGGGAATACCGATGGCTACCGACATAGCCTTCGCCCTCGGCGTACTGGCGCTGCTAGGCAGGCGCGTGCCCATGGCGCTCAGAGTGTTCCTGCTCGGCCTCGCGGTAGCAGACGACCTGGGGGCGATCATCGTTATAGCGGTCGCCTACACGGACTCCATTTCATTCATGCACCTGGGAATCGTCGCCGGGCTGATTGTGCTGACGATTGTCGTGAACAGGATCGGCCTCAGTCACGCGGCAATTACCGCAGCGATTGGGTTCCTGATCTGGGTGGCGATGCTGAAGTCAGGTGTGCACGCAACTATCGCCGGGGTGATATTCGGTCTACTCATGTCCGCCCGACCCCAACTTGGAGCGAGAGAGTTCGCAGACAGGTCTGCGTCGTTGATCAGAGACTACAGACAGGCACTTGCCAGAGGGAATACCGAGCAATCGCAAGTCATGCTCGGTGAACTGGAGGAGCTGTCCCAGGGCACAGAGTCTCCTCTGGAGAGGCTGGAGCGACTGGCACACCCCTGGGCAAGCTACGTCATACTTCCGATTTTCGCCTTCGCCAACGCGGGGCTGCACCTGTCCGGCGTGGACATTGGAAGCGTATTCACCAGCAACGTCACCATTGGAGTAGTGCTTGGGCTTCTGTTCGGCAAGGTGGTGGGAATAACCCTGTTCCCCTGGGTGGCGTCAAAGTTCGGAATCGTGGAGCTTCCCCCATATGTGACGTGGACTCACGTGATCGGAACCGGATTCCTTGGAGGGATCGGGTTCACGATGGCCATTTTCATTACAGGCCTCGCCTTTTCCGACCCGACGCTGGTCCTGAGCGCCACGGCCGGCATCATGTGCGCTTCGGCTGCCGCCGGGCTGGTGGGCTACACACTGCTGAGAGTGTCCAGCCATCGCTATTAGGGGATAAACGCCGTCTCGTTCAGGGTCCGTTCAGTCCGCATCACGTTTTTCTTACGGGGCGCTGCTGATCGTCACTGACTCGCCGTCCGGCTTTCGAGGTAGAGCGGGGCGAGCATCCCGTCGACCGGTACGAAGTCGTCGGTGAGCACGACTTTGCGTTCGTCCGCGATCCAAGTGGCGAATGTGTTCTCTGGCATGAACTGCGTGACCGGCGTCAACCTGCCTTCGTACAGGTTGGCGCTCGTTACCTGGACCGCACTCATGGGCAGCATGGAGGCGGCTACGATGAACGTGTAGCGGTCGTCGCTGTCCCACCTGGAGTCGTCGCGCATCACGTACACGTGAGGGAACACCTGCTGCAGGGTGTGTACGACCGACCTCAGGAAGCGGCCGGAGTACATCTTGTCCACAACATTGATCGCGTACATGCCGTCGTCCGACAGCAGCTCGTACACCATCTCGTTGAACTCAAGCGTGGTCAGGTGGTATGGCACCGACACGTCGTTGAAGGCGTCTCCGACCACGAACTCGTACTTGCCCTTTGGCAACTCCTGCAGCTTGGTCCTGGCGTCCTCGGGGTAGGTGACGATGTTCGTGTTCAGCGGAAGCGCCAGGTACTCGTGGGCGACCTCCGTGACCTCCGGATCAATCTCCACGACCTCGAGGTTCGTCTGGGGAAACTCAGTCTCCATGAACTTGGGCATCGTGTAGCCGCCGCCGCCTATGAACAGCGTATCGGCATCAGGGGCGTTGTGAGCGACCATTGTTGCCAGGTCTCCGAAGACCTTCTCGTACGAGTAGTGGAGGAACAGCGGGTCGTCGTTGTCGACGTAGCTGTGAACGAGGGCGTCCAGGTAGAGGATCCTCACCTCACGGTCCTCGATGTCCCGCGCCCTGACCTTAATGCAGTAGTAGTTGCTCTCCCTGGTGCAATCGCTCTCCAGTGCCCCTCCGACGATGCTCACGGCGATAATCGCCACGAAGGCGACTCCGAGGGCCGCGGTGCCGATTCGCACCCGCCACAGGTTGCCGAACGCAATGGCCATCCCAATCAGCACCAGCGAGACGATCAGGATGACCAGCCGCGTGCCGAACAGCTGCACCAGTACGAACCCGGTGAGGAACGTGCCGAGGATGCTGCCGGCGGTGGACACGGCGTACATCTTGCCCACCACGTTGCCGGTCTCGGCGAGGTCGGCCAGGCGAAGCTTGATCACGACCGGCGTCACCATGCCCAGGATGACGGCTGGGACCAGGAACAGCACGACGGTCAGCAACACGATGCGCGGGATGATCGGGAGGGAAAGAAAGCTGTCGGACACGAAGTGGTCCACAGGCAGTATTCCCAGGCTCGTGACACCTCCCACGAGCAGTATCAGTCCCACGGTGGACGGCGACGGGTATCTGTCTGCCAGCCTTCCGCCAATGTAGTTGCCGGCGCTGATTCCGGCGAGCACGATGCCGATGATGCTCGTCCAGGTGTAGAGCGACACGCCGATCGTCGGCGCGAGGATACGTCCGGCGACGATCTCGATGATGAGCGTGCAACCGCTGGCGGTGAACACGATCGCGTATGGCTTCAGTGATCTTAGTAGTGCAATCAAGCCGACTCCCCAGCGGGCATCCTATCCTGTGTCGCCTATCGCCTCAAGAGTAGCTTCAGGTCGCGGACGTGAGATCATGTCGAGCTCATACTGAGGAAGCTGTCCCAGATTCGAAGGCGACTCAGAGGATGACGGTCCTTCGACAAGCTCAGGACGAACGAATGCGGGCAAGATGCCCGCGCTCCGATTGAGGGTGTCTACTAATCTGGGACAGGTACCAAACTGAGAAGCGGTCTTGGTCGTTTGGGGGAGATAGGAGTACGATCTACATGTACCACTCGCGACGGGGGAGAGGGAATTGGCAGGATTGAAAGTCACAGAGGGCAGAATGGCCGTGGCATCCAATGGCATGGAGGTCACCACGTTCCTGGTGGAGCCGGAAGATGCTATTGCACTGATGGTATTGGGACATGGAGCCGGTACGCCGGCGCACGATCCCATGATGGTGGAGATGGCGGAAAAGCTGGCAGGCCAGCGAGTAGCGACATTCCGATACAACTATCCCTACAGCGAGTGCATGACTGATTACGACCCCGAAGAGATAGACTCGCTGGACGTTCTTCTCGCGACAACACGCACGGCGAAGGCTGCCGCGGAGTCACTGTCACTCGACCTGCCCCTGTTTCTTGGCGGCAGGTCCATGAGCAGCCAGGTCATGTCGCTCGCCATTACACGGGAAGACTGGCCGGATATCCAGGGCGTCGCGTTGTACGTCTTCCCCATGCGGTGGGAGGTCATGCTTGGTGACACCGTCGGTCACCTCCGGCAAGTTCCTGTACCGATGCTTTTCGTCCAGGGAGGCTACGATGAAGAGTATGCTAACGTGCAGGAGCTTCAGACTGTCCTGGACGATCTGGGAGGTCGGGCCAGCCTGCACGTTGTTGAGGGCGCAGGCCATTCGTACGATTTGCCACCTGAGTCCGGGAGAACAAGGTCGGATGCGCTGGCAGAGGTGGCTTCGGTCACTGCCAGGTGGGTACAGAAAACGCTCAAGTAAGAAGAGGTGCACTATCGAAATCGAAAGCAGCGAGAACAGAGTCCAGTGGGTGTACGGCTCTGAGAGCAATCAGCAGCTCGAGGAGCGGTACGACCTGTGGGCTAAAGAGTACGATGAAGACTTGGAGTCCGCCTTCGGCTACGTGATTCCGAGGGTTGCGGCGGAGACGTTCGGACAGTTCGTCCCAAAGGACTCGAAAGTGCTGGACGCCGGAGCCGGTACCGGACTGGTTGGCGTAGAGCTCAACCGTCTGGGCTACACGAATGTCGATGCGATGGACCTGTCCCGGGGTATGCTTGACGAAGCGGGGCGCAAGGGAGTGTACGAAAATCTGCTCCAGATGGTCATGGGTGAGCCGCTCGACCTGGAGACCGGCAGCTACGACGCCGCTATCGGTGTCGGTGTGTTTACCCTTGGCCACGCCCCCGCGAATTCCTTTGACGAGCTTGCTCGTGTCGTGAGGCCGGGCGGATTCGTGTCCTTCACACTGCGCCCTGACGTCTACGCACAGAACGGCTTCCGGGAGAAGCAGGAAGAGCTGGAGTCTGCGGGAATCTGGGAGCTCACGAACGTCACCGAAGAGTTCCAGGGAATGCCGATAGGCGAGCCCGAGGTGCTATTCCAGGTCTGGACATACCGCATCAGGCCGCGCTAGTGCCAGTCGTGGGAGCGGGGCATGTGGACGCCGGACTGGACTGGGCGCACGTCTGATGCGATGACGTTGGTGGTGTCGTCCCATTTAGAGATTACGCCGCTGACCTCTATCACCTGGCTTCCGAGCTCCCTGCGACAACGCTCGAACACGCGCTGCCACAGGATGACCTGAACGTCGCCGGTCTCGTCCTCGATCGTTACGAACACCGTGCCGTCCCACCCCTTTGGGTGCTGCCTCGCCACGGGCCATCCGGCGACCCTGACAGCGTCGCCGTCGTCGAGCGCGTCCACCGAGTCAGCCGCGAGAACGCCGTCGCTGAGGTACGGCCTCACGAACTCCATGAGATGTCCCCTGGGATAGATACCCATGACCCTGTACTCGCCGGCCATCTTGTCGCGGTCAGTGAAGTCCTCCAGTTCCGGCACCCCGTCCTCCATGGATAGCGACAGCGCCATCTGACCGTTTCGGCCAGGCCGGTTGTAGAGTCCGGCCTCCCACAGCGCCTCCCTGCGGTTTGGCGTGATGCCGTCGAAGGCCCCGGCCATCACCAGGGAGAGCACCGCCTGCGGCTTCAGACCTGTACGTCTCACCAGGTCTCCGGCGCTCGCGTACGGGCCGTGTCGTTCTCTCTCCTCCAGGATGAGCGCAGCCGACCCAGAGCCGACGTCCTTGATGAACCTGAGACCCAACCGGACCGAGCCGCCCTCGGGAGCGCATGACAGCCCGCTCCCGTTCACGCACGGATTCAGGAACGGCACTCCGAAGCGCCGGGCGTCCTGCTTGAGCGTCTCCAGCGGATAGAACCCCATCGGCTGGTTGTTCATCAGCGCGACGAAGAACTCCAGCGGGTGGTGGCACTTGAGCCACGCGGCCTGGTACGCGGTTATGGCGAACGCGTGCGAGTGCGACTCCGGGAACATGTAGTGCCCGTTGATCTTGCCGAATATCTTCAGCGCGGTCTCCTCCGGGACGCCCTTCTCGATCGCGCCTTCGAGGAACCTCTGCTGGTACATCTCGATCAGGTGCTCGCTGTTGGGCCGTGAGAACGCGCGGCGCACCTCGTCGGCCTCGGCGGCGGTCATGCCCGAGACGTCCTTGATGAGCTGCACCACCTGCTCCTGCCACACGATGATGCCGTAGCCGCGGGCCAGCGCGCGCTCCTCCAGCGGGTGGTCGTACTCCCACTCGGCATCGTGCCTGTACCGGTCGACGAACTGCGACACCGCGCTCCCCTGCACTCCCACGCCCGGACGTATCAGCGCCACCTGGTACGCGAGGTCGAGCAGGTTGCGCGACTTGAGACGCTGCGCCATCTTGAGCTGCGCCGGAGACTGCAGCAGGAAGACGCCCTTGGACTTGCCCGCGTTTATCATGTCGTAGACGTCGTTCTCTTCAGGGTCTATCCTGCTGAGATCGGGACGCTTTCCCTCACGCTCCTCGACGAGGTCCAACGCCTCCTCGATCTGGTCGAGCACCGGCAGCGACAGAATGTCGATCTTGGCGAATCCCGCGTCGGCCACGCTGTCCTTGTTCCAGTCCATGATGTACCGCCCGTCCGTCGCGCCTGCCCTGATCGGGACCATCTCCGGTATCGGTGAGCTGCTGAGTATCATTCCGCCGACGTGCTGGCTCAGCAGCTTTGGCGCGCCCGACAGTTGCGGGGCCAGTTCGAGCAGGTCACGCCAACCCGAGGCGTCCACGCGCTCCCGGAAAGACGGGAGCTCCATCATCTCCTGTCTGAGGTCCACGGCGTTGTGCGACTCGACCTGCCTGGAAAGCTGCCTGGTCTCCTCCTGCGGGATGCCCAGCGCCTTGCCGAGGTCCTGTACGATCCCCTTGAGCCTGTAGGTGGAGATCGCTCCGGTCAGCACCGCGTACTCAGGCCCAAAGTGCTGGTGGACGCGCTCGATCAGCTCGTCCCTGAGCCCACGTGGAAAGTCCAGGTCGATGTCCGGCAGTGTGGACATGTCCTCGGAGATGAACCGTTCGAGCGTGAGATTCCACTTGATCGGGTCGATGTGGCTAATGCCTATCAGGTATCCCACCACCAGCGCGACCGACGACCCCCGACCTCTCCCAGGCGGCCTCTCCTCCACCGGCGTCTCCGGCCTCATCAGCCCGCGCTCCTCCATGATCCGCTGCGCGATGAGCGCGATCTCCCGGTACAGCAGCAGGAAGCCCGCCAGCCCGTGGGTCTCGATCAGACTGAACTCGTCGTTCAGCCGCTTTTCGACCTCGCCGGATACCGAGCCGTATCGACGCACAGCCGCCTCGTCGCAGAGCCGCCGCAGGTAGGTCAGCGACGTGTAGCCGTCCGGCACGGCGGGATCGGGAAGCGTGTAGCCGAGGTCCGTGCCCAGGTCGAACTCGCACTGCTCAGCGATGCGGACGGTGTTGGAGACCGCATCCGGAATCTCCTCGAACAGCGCCACCATCTCGGCGTGTGACTTCAGGTACAGGTGGTGGTTGGGCCGCAGATGTGGGAGCGCCTGGTCTATGGTCGTGTTGAGCCTCGCCGCGACCAGCGCGTCCTGGAGTCGCGAGCGATCGGGACGGTGGTAGTGGACGTCGTTGGTGGCCACGACCGGCGCTCCGACCTCGCGCGCCAGCTTCACGAGTTCCCTGTTGCGTCCCGTATCGCCATACAGAAAATTGCGGTTGAGCTCGATGTACACCGAGTCCGAGCCGTACCACTCCATGTAGCTCATCAGGAGCGCGCGGGCCTCGCCGGTGCGCCCGCTCACGACCAGGTTGGAGAGGTGTCCGTCGCGTCCGCCTGCCAGCGCGACCACGCCCTCCGAGTGCTCCGGCAGACGCGACGGGTCGACCTTCGACTCCCGACGGTCGACGGCGTTGGCGAGCGTGAATAGCTGGGAGATGTTCGAGTATCCAGCCCGGCTCCTGGCCAGCAGCGTGAGACGCGAGCCGCCGGTCAGCGTAAGCTCGCCCCCCGTGATCGGACGTACACCGAGGCTGTTAGCGAGACGGGCGAACTCCAGCGCCCCACACAGGTTGGTGTCGGTCAGCGCCAGCGCAGGATAGTCGTACTCCTTCGCGCGAGCCAGCAGCTCGTGTGTGTGGGACGCTCCCAGTCCGAAGGAGTAGAAGCTCTTGGCGTGAAGCTCTACGTAGCCAGAGGCCATGACGCTGTCAGAATCTCACGCGCTCTGCCGGTACCAGAGGCCTTCCACACGGTCCCTGAACAGCGTGACCTGCCTGCCGTCGCCGGGGTCTACACGGTAGTAGGATCGCGCCACGGGCTCCGGGAGCCACCAGAGGTCGAACGTCCACGCATCGGAGATCCCCGTCACCTGCTGCCATCGACTCTCCAGGCACACCGACACCGGCTCATGCTGAGTTCCCTCCTGCACTTCGACGAGCCTCGGCGAGTGGAGCGGCTTGATGGCGTCCGCGCCCGCCGGGTCGATGGGCACCTGCAGCGCGCGCATCTCGGGCGCAGGATGCCACGGAGCGACCTGCGCGACCCTGTACAGCGCGTGCTCGCCGTTCATCTTGGCGCGCAGCTGCCTCTCGATCTCCTCGATGTGCCGCCTGCCCTCGTGAACGTCCTTCAGCAGTCCCATCTGCATCCCGGACTCCCCGGTGAGATCCGACAGCGTGAGCGTCACGTCCTCCACGGTGATCTGCGGCGGGTCGGCCTCGACCTGGCTCCTGACCACCACTGAGGCAGCCTCCCACGCGCTGGCCGGCTGCTTGAACCGGACGACCTTCTCCCACGGCTGCGACCTGGACGCCGTGCACTCGATGGACGCCGCTCCAACGTACCTGCCCCTCATCTCCGGCCTCGCGTATGCCCGTCTGAGGAGCGCGTCCACAGCGACGAACAGCACCTGCATGGACGACGAGTGGTACGGGAGCTGCGTGTGTTCGACTATCGACTCCTCGTACGCTATTGGCACGACCGGCCTGTCGTCTATCCCGTTGGACAGCGCCCACGCGCGTCTGCCGTCCGCTCCGAACTGGTCAGCGAGCACGCGCTCCCTCATGGACGCGGCGCTGCCCATCGTGTGCAGTCCGAACCGGCGCAGTCCGATCTTCACGCTGGCGGACACCGGGAGCAGGTCGACCGGATGCGGCGCGAGGAATGCCCTCACGTCGTCCGGCACCCTGGACGCGCCGAACGCCCTGCTGGTGCGAGCCGCCACGAACGCCGGGAACTTCGCTTCAGCTATGCCGACTCGCGGGTGCAGGTACTCAGGGACAGCGTTCAGCAGCGTGGAGACGACTCCCGCCTCGCCCCGGTACAGATCCTCAAGGCCGTCCACTCGTACGTACGCAGTGCCGGTCTCAGCGCCCTCGACGCGATCGCTGATTCCCTGCAGCGAGGTGAGCACCCGCCCGAAGACCCGGCGGTAGTAGGGCTCGTCAGCATCCAGTACGATGGCGTTTGCGTGGCGGGACACCGCCTGTTCCGGGGTCATGCCTATCATCACCCCTGAGGCTTCGGGAAAGCGGTCGACCACAACGGGTATGCCGACGGACGGGTTGCGATCTACGATCAGCGCCGGCTTACCCTTCAGGTGGGGTCGCCGTCTCATCTCCGCCTTCGCTCTCAGGTGCGTAATGAGAACACAGGCTACTCTCATATCGACTCCTCGATTACCAGTCCCCCCGGTATCGTGGCAGTGGATGTTACAGAACTTGTGTTCTATTTGTCAATGTTTTCAGCCAATTGTGTCCTCTCCCCCAGCAGAGGGGGTCCGTTGGTGGATGTTCATGCCAGTCTTCATGGTTCGGGCGCCCACAAGAAGCGCCCCTACTAACGAGCCGACAACCAAAGTGACACAGATTCCCCAATGCCATAGTGGGAGACTCACGTGATTATGTCGGCGCGAGTGCGTATAATAGGCGGGACAATTCAGAGGACGAGGAAAAACTCATGGCAGACGACTTCCTGTACATATCTCGCAATCGACTTGAGATGAACCGCGGGCTGAGGCACGCGTACACCGGCGACGTTCCCGCGCCCGTCGTCTACGGCGTCCAGGGCGCGCTCAAGGCCCACTACGGCGTGCCTGAGGACGCCCCACCCATCGCCTCCACGCTGGACCACATCGTCTCAGCCGTCGGCGGTTGAATGTACGGCACCCTGGGACGCGCCCTTGCGGCGCGTGGAATCGAGATCGCCCCCGAGGACTTCGTAGCCACAGTCGAGGGCAGGATAGAGGGCACCGAACACACCATCAGGATCACCAGCATAAACGTCCACTACGAGTTTCCGGTGCCCGACGACAAGCGCGAGGCCGCCGACAGGGCTCTCCGCGTCCATCCACAGGGATGTCCGGCCCACGAGAGCGTCAAGGACGCCATAGACATCACCTGGACTGCCGACATCAGCAGCTGAAATCGCAGCCAGAATCAAATAGACGCACTGCCGCTATAGGCGTGACACGCCCCAGCTTTGTAAGCCCCCCGTTTATGTAAACGCAAAGAAGGAAAGGCGAGGATAATGGCAGCAGAGAATGTACAACAGGGAGTATTCGGACGTTACTTTCAGCCGTTCACAGACGAGTTCTACCTGATATTCAGGGTCGCCTTCGCGGCCCTGGTTGGAATGCACGGCGCACAGAAGGCGTTCCTGCTGTGGGACTTTCCCGCAGGGGCGAACCCGAACGGGCTCGGCACGCTGGTGGACATCGCCGGCTGGGTGGAGCTCATCGCGGCGTTCCTCATCGGGCTCGGGGTACTGACCCGACTCGGAGCTGGCGCGCTGGTCGTAACGATGGTCATCGCGTACTTCGGAGTCCACGCGGCTCTCAGCCCGGTGTGGCCGTGGCCGCACCTGTACCCCAATCCTCCTGACGGCGGCAACGCCTTCGTGGCGCACGGCGGAGAGGTCACAATCCTGTGGTTCCTCTGCGCGGGGATCATTGGCATCCTCGGCAGCCGCAAGTGGGGTATCGAGCGGTACTTCTTCGGCAAGGAGATCCTGTAAGGGTCATCCTGCGGTCATCGCAGCATGGTACGGTCGGAGTCTGACGCCCTGACCGGCAGCTATGACGCCCTCGTAGTTGGCGCGGGACCGAACGGCCTGTCTGCCGCGATAGCCATCGCGCAGACGGGGCGCTCGGTGCTGGTCGTCGAGGGACGTGACACGGTCGGTGGCGGCGCACGCTCCGCAGAGCTGACACTGCCGGGATTCGTTCACGACGTGTGCTCGGCGATACACCCGCTGGCGGCTGGTTCGCCGTTCCTCTCGACGCTGCCGCTGTCCGAGCACGGCCTGGAGTGGGTCCACCCTCCCGCGCCCGTGGCGCACCCGCTCGACGACGGCACGGCAGTGATGCTGGAGCGATCGGTCGACGAGACCGCCGACGGGCTGGGCCCGGACGCGACCTCGTACCGCAAGCTGTTCGGCCCACTCGCCAGGGACTGGGAGAAGCTCAGCTCCGACGTCATCGGCCCGCTGCGAGTACCGCGTCATCCACTGGTTACGGCGCGATTCGGGCTGCTCGGAATGCGGTCGGCGGTGTCGGTGGCGCAGTCGCACTTCGAGGGAGAACGGGCCAGGGCGCTGTTCGCCGGTATCGCCGCTCACTCGGTGCTGCCTCTTGAACGGCCGGTCAGCGCGGCAGTCGGGCTCGTCCTGGGCGCTAGCGGCCATGCTGTCGGCTGGCCGATGCCGCGCGGTGGAGCGCAGCAAATCTCCAACGCGCTTGCCTCTTACCTGACATCTCTCGGCGGCCGGATCGAGACGGGCACGATGGTGGAGGACCTGGAGGACATGCCCAACGCCGACGTCACCCTCCTCGACGTCACGCCCATGCAGGTCGTCGAGATCGCCGGGGACCGCCTGCCTGACAGCTTCCGGCGCAAGATCGAGGCGTACCGTTACGGACCTGCGGCCTTCAAGGTAGACTGGGCACTGGACGGGCCGGTGCCCTGGACTGCCCCGGAGTGCGCGCGGGCCGGAACGGTACACCTGGGCGGTACGATGTCCGAGATCGCTCACTCCGAGAGCGAGGTGTGGAACGGCCATCACCCGGAGCGGCCCTTCGTGCTGCTCGCACAGCCGAGCCTGTTCGATCCTTCCCGCGCGCCAGAGGGCAGGCACACGGCGTGGGCGTACTGCCATGTCCCGAACGGTTCCGACTTCGACATGACCTCGAGGATCGAGGCCCAGGTGGAGCGCTTCGCCCCCGGCTTCAGCGATCGGATCCTAGCGAGGAGCGTCCGGCCTCCGGCGGCGCTGGAGGAGTACAACCCGAACCTCGTCGGCGGCGACATCGGCGGCGGAGTGCAGGACCTCGGACAGCTCTTCTCGCGTCCGGCCAGTATGCTCGACCCCTACTCCATACCGTCCACCGGCATGTTCATCTGCTCATCATCGACGCCGCCCGGAGGCGGAGTGCACGGCATGTGCGGCTACTTCGCAGCCCAGGCCGCTCTACGGCGGTTGACCTCATAAACTCCGCCTGAAATTGGTCTTGTGACCCTTTATAACACGGCTTATTCTTATATACAGAGCTTCATGCAATAAGTTGTGGTTATTCACGAACAGTGGAGAGAGGTAATGAAATGGCCGGGCAGTCAAGAAACAGCGGATTTGTGGCGCAGGCAATCGAACAGTTCTTCACGTATAGGACTCTCGCGATCCCCGCGGTCGCGTTGCTCATCCTGATGGCTGTGTACGTCGCGCTCCGCAGCAACAGGGCCTACACGGTGGGGGCGAGCGACACCGGGGTCAAACAGGGACAGCAATCCCTGGCGAGCGGGACCCGGGACAGCGGCGACTTCGCTATTGGCTATCAGGACACCGGCACGCCCAGGGGCAGCGGGCAGCAGATGGGCTCCAGGTACGCCATCCAGGAAAACGAAGAGGACATCGACGTCGCAGCCATTCAGGAAGGCTACTCCAACGTCACCGCGACGACCGCGTCCTACGCCGACTGGGGTGGAGAGGACAGCGGCATCCTGTCCGCCTTCATTGGGATCCTGAAGAAGTCGCTGCCAAAGGTCCGAATCTACCACCCAGGAGACCAGATGGTCGCAGGGGCCGCAGGGGCATAAGCGCCAGCGAGCGCAGTCTGTTCCTCAGACCGTAGGGGCCGGGGCGAAAGTCCCGGCTCTTTTTGGTTTGTGGTGATTAGCGATTGAAGAAGTCTCGCCTGTCTATTCCCAGATCTCGCAGAGTAGGCGGAAGGTCATCCCCATTTTCTTCGTACGATTCTAGGAATGCGATCGCCACGCTCCGGACGTAGTCCAGAGCTTCGGCCTCGGTATCGCCCCATGCTCTGCATCCGGGGAGCACAGGAATCTCGGCGAGGTACTTGTCCTCGGTCTCTTTTGAAGGGCCGCGGACGGTGCAAAAAAGGCGATAGTTCTTCATCCAGACTTCCCCACACTCTTTGTAGGCTGACTCTAAACGATGAGTAGGATGGTAGCACGATCCGCCAATGGCCCAAGTTCCAGAATACACACCCTTGAAATCTGTTCCATATGGTGGGCCTAATAGCCTCAGCACTCCGCCGAAACTCTGGACTTGGAGCGCGGGACAAACAACACATGTGACCTTTACTGGTTTCAAACACACTGTGGACCTGCCAAGGCCATTCGTTCTTGGTTAGCTCTCCATTGTCGGCTAAAATGGATGGTAATCACTCAATGCAGACAAGGAGTTGCTAATGTCCACTATGAGATCAGATGAACTGGCTGTGCACATTAGTGTTACTCCTGATCGTGCTGATCCCCAGAAATCTCGGCGCATGGTGCCGCCGCACCTACGGACGCTCCTTCAGACTAACCTGCACTAAGTGAAAGGAGAAAAGAAAAGTGAATAGACAGCAAGGACTACATCCAGGCATGTACTATCCTGCAGATGAGGAAGCGCGGCCACATGATGACTGGGCATGTGAAGATGACCAGAACCACATGGTAGTCACCAAGTCTACCGTCGCTAATGTTATGTGCATCGAGATCCAGACGGTCCTGTGTCCACAATGCGGCCTTCAGATTGATTACGATGACGATGGGGCCACCGTGTATGGGTACAGGCCGATCGACCAGATCTTCGATGACGCAGAATTGGCTTCGAGATTCAGTAAGGTACTCCGAGAGTATCGAAAGACGCGTCAGTCCAGTGACCTGAGTGCTGCATACAGGCATGCGGAACTCTGGGAACAACTCAAGGACATTGAATCCGAATTCAGTAGTGACTTCCGTCCAGTACTGGCCTGATGAACGGGCGTTCACAAGAGGTTCGCCTATCATATCCACTAGCAGGCTGCAGTGGTGGCTCCATGCTAATGCTTTGCGAGAATGTCTGGATGGCTATCTCCAACCCGGATTTTACCGATGAGTGAAGCTTACTACCATTTCTCTCGACGAAATACGAAGGGATGATCAGATTCATAGTATGGCTGACGAATCGACCAACGAAGACTTTGAAGCTCCCAGCAGTGAAGTCATTTCCGTCCCCGATATCGTCACCGATCTGATAGCTGACACGGCTATCCCAGGTATCCCTCCTCCTGTACGACGGAACTTTCTCAAGGCCGCCGGACAATTGTGCTCCGCAGCGATTGATATTCCCGTCGCACACCTTACAGGTATTGCGGATGAACGACGCGCAGAAACAGCGGCACGCATCCGACTGATCAACACATCTGCCGATCAAATTGCTGAACAGATGCGGACCGATCCTGAATACGCACACGTAGCTGTCCAGAAGTTTGGACAACGCGTGCTTCGAGAACAGGTCAACCTAGACCTAATTACTCAGAAGGCCGCTGGTGAGCTAGCCGATACCAGCGATACCGTCGCTCAGTCTGAGTCGAATGAACCGGACGAGACGATCAATGATGATTGGTTGAACGCATTTGAGACAGAAGCCAAGCAGAAGAGTACCGAAGAAATGCAAGCTCTCTTTGGCAAAATCTTAGCAGGAGAAATCAGACGGCCGGGATCCTACTCCACAAGGGCAGTCAGGATCCTAGGAAGTCTTGACCAGAGCATAGCGAATCTCTTCGTAAGATTGTGTTCCATGGGCATCTCACAGTTCGATGACATTAGAGTACCATCAGTTGGTGGAAACGCTAGCAACAATGCACTTCAGGAATATGGGCTCAACTTCAGCGCGCTTAATGCGTTGAACGAATACGGCCTCATAATATCTGACTACCATTCTTGGCAGGAACCTACGCCGTGTGTAGCTGTTCCGGGCCTAGAACAGCAGGCGGTATGCATACCGTTTGGTTATCAAGGAAAGCACTGGATTCTATTACCTAGCTCCAATAGCAGAATTGGCAAGAAACTCAGAATAAATGGGGTTGCCTTTACTCTAGCCGGCAGAGAACTGTCCAGGATTGTGAACACTGAGCCAATGGAGAAATATTCGAGGGAATTGGTGCAGTTCTTTAAGAAGAAGGGATTTCAGATGACTGAGGTCGGCAGCGGACAACCACAAGTCGTAAACGTCAATGCTGTTGGTGAAGGTTGATCCGCATATAACAAGGAGCTAACTATGCCGCTACTCCGCAAGTGTCCAACATGCGGGGGAGAGATTGTCGACAAGCGAGTAGAGGAACTCGTAGAGAGAGGAATAAGCCTCGCAACGGTAACCGTTGAGGCCGAAGTGTGTCTGGGTTGTGGTCAACGCCTGTTTGACCCTGACACGGTGCGCTTACTCGAAAAGGTGAGCAAGGACCTCCCGGTGGGTGAGTCTGTCGATGTGGTCGTAACCGACTCATCAACATCCTCGCAGAGGTCCGCCGCTGACATCCTCGCTGAGTCACCGGGCCAACGCCTCTTCGGCGATGCAGAGGACGTGAAATCATACCTCAAGGCCGAGCGGGAATCATGGGAGCGCTGACACCCTAGACTGTCCCAAATGAGTAGGCAGTCAGAAAGGCAACCGTCCTTCGACAAGCTCAGGACGAACGGATGCGGGCAAGATGCCCGCGCTCCAAATGCAGGTGCCTACTATTCTGGGGCAGGCTCCTGACGCCCCCCTCCAATTGACACCCCCTGACCCCTCGCCTAGAATCCTGTCGTACTGAACGCTGTCATGGGTGCTTGCGTTGATTCGGAGACATTCAATAGCCATGCCCCGGGCCCGGTCCGGGGTTGAGAGGTGTGTGCAGGCGGGTTCGCTTTTCCAAAAAGCGAATTCCCGCCTTGTGGCGGCGTGACCTCCGAGTGCCTGCCACCGCGCAGGCCGGGGATGCGTGAGTGCTCGACGTGTCCCACTCCCCTGTTTCACTTTCCCTCAAAGGGCAACCTGCGCTATACGTTAAGTGTGCCCGGAGCGAGGGACCCTTCCCAGAGAACCAATCTAACGAGAAGAGAAACTTGATATGACAACTGACGTTTGGACAAGCGAGAAGATTCGAGAGACGTTTCTAAGCTATTTCGAGTCGAAGGGACACAGCCGGATGGCGAGCTCGTCCCTGATTCCGGTCGGCGACCCTACCCTGCTGTTCACCTCCGCTGGCATGGTGCAGTTCAAGTCGTACTTCACCGGCGAGGCCGAGCCGCCCAATCACAGGCTCACGACGTCGCAGAAGTGCTTCCGCACTCCCGACATCGAAGAGGTCGGCGACGCGACGCACAACACGCTGTTCGAGATGCTGGGCAACTTCAGCATCGGAGACTACTTCAAGAAGGAGGCCGTCGACTTCGCCATCGAGCTTACGACCGAGGGCTACGGATTCCCGCTCGAGAAGTTCGCGGCCGCCGTCCACGACACCGACGACGAGACCCGCGAGCTGTGGGTCGCCAAGGGCATTCCGCGAGATCGCGTGTACAGCTACGGCGACGACGAGAACTGGTGGGGGCCGGCTGGCGACGAGGGGCCGTGCGGCCCGTGCTCGGAGCTCCACTACGACTATGGCGAGGGACTCGGCTGTCTCGAAGACGACTGCATCCCCAACTGCAAGAACATCATGCCCAACGGCGACGTCTGCGACCGCTACGTCGAGTTGTGGAACCTGGTGTTCATGCAGTTCTACCACCACCTCGACGGCTCCAGGACCGACCTGCCCGCGCCGAGCGTGGACACCGGCATGGGCTTCGAGCGGCTGCTCAGGATCCTGCAGGACGTCGATACCTGCTACGAGACCGACCTGTTCACGCCCATCGTCGCCGAGGTCGAGCGCATCAGCGGCAAGAGCTACGGTGAGGACTCCGAGTCCACGTACGGCATACGGGTCGTCGCGGAGCACGGTCGCAGCGTGACCTTCCTGATCGCCGACGGCGTGGTCCCGGCCAACGAGGGTCGGGGGTACGTGCTGAGGCGGGTCATCCGCCGTGCCATCAGGTACGCGCGACGCATCGGCATCGAGGGCAACTTCCTGGGCGAGATTGCCGATGTCACCATAGAGAAGATGGGCGAGATCTACCCGGAGCTCGTCAACAATCGCGACTTCATCCGGACTGTTCTCACGCTAGAGGAGGACCGCTTCCAGCAGGCGTTTGAAAACGGGTACGCCATTCTTTCAGAGGCTCTTGATGAGCTTTCGCAGGAACAGGACTCACGGGTGCAGGGCGAGCCCTGCCTGGCAGGCGAGGTGGTCTTCAGGCTGTGGGACACCCACGGCTTCCCGGTCGAGATGACCCAGGAGATCGCTGCCGAGAACGGCGTCGAGATCGACATGGAGGGCTTCGAGCGCGAGATGGCCGCCCAGCGCGAGCAGTCGCGCGCAGGAGCGCAGTTCGGCGAGGACCGCGCGAAGATCCGCGTGTACGAGAGCCTCGGAGTAGGTGGCACCGCCTTCCTGGGATACGAGTCACTCAGGACGTCCACGGTCGTCGTAGGACTCATCACAGACGATCAGGTCGTCAACGAGGTCTCAGATGGACAGGACGTCGAGATCGTCCTGCTGCAGACCCCGTTCTACGCCGAGGGCGGAGGCCAGATCGGCGACGCCGGAGACATATCGGGCGACAACGGACGCATAGCCGTTACCGACACGCAGGAGGTGATGCCCGGACTGATCGTGCACTTCGGAAACGTCGCCGCCGGTTCGGTGAGTCTCGGTGAGACCGTCGACGCGTATGTCGACCCAATCCGGCGCGAGGACACCGCCCGCAACCACACCGCCACTCACCTGCTGCACGCCGCACTCAGGCAGGTGCTTGGACTGCACGTTAGGCAGGCGGGCTCGCTGGTCGCGCCAGACCGTCTGCGCTTCGACTTCACGCACGTCCAGGCCGTCACCGACGATGAGATGTGGCAGGTACAGCTCCTGGTCAACGAGAAGATCAGGCAGAACGCGCGCATCCTCAGGGACGAGGACACCTACCAGGAGGCGATCAGGCGCGGTGCGCTCGCCTTCTTCGGCGACCGCTACGATGAGCGCGTGCGCCTCGTCGAGATCGCCAACGGCGACACGTTCAGCTTCGAGGTCTGCGGCGGCACGCACGTCGACCGCACCGGCGAGGTCGGGGCTGTGTACGTGCTGGGAGAGTCCAGCATCGGCGCCGGAATGAGGCGCATCGAGGCCATCAGCGGCCGCGCCGCCGAGCGCATGGTGTGGGACCGCTTCAAGCGCGAGGAGCGGGTCGCGCAGACACTCCAGACGTCGCCAGCCGAGGTCGAGGAGCGAGTACAGTCGCTCATGGCCGAGATCGACAGCCTGCATCGCGAGCAGGAGGCTATGGCGCGCCGGATGTCGCTGCAGGCGGCTGAGGGACTGCTCACGCAGACCCAGGACGTCGACGGCGTCACCGTGCTGTCAGCGCGAGCCACAGCGGCCAGCGCAGACTCGCTTCGTGAAGTCGGCGACTACCTGCGAGACAAGCTCGGCAGCGGGGTCGTGGTGCTCGGCGCGGTCATCAACGACAGGCCGATGCTGGTGTCCATGGTCACCAGGGACCTCATCGACTCAAAAGGCCTGAACGCCTCAGACATCGCACGGGGCGCGGCCAGTGTAGTCGGCGGCGGTGGTGGCGGCAGACCGGACGTCGCCCAGGCCGGAGGCAGAGACGCATCCAAGCTCGACGAAGCGCTCGCGCAAGTCCCAGAGCTCGTACGAGAGGCTGCTGCGTCGTGAGCGACGCAAAACCTTGCATGACACTCAAGATACCCCCTCTCCCTGGGGGAGAGGGTTGGGGTGAGGGTGAATACCTGGCCCCAGCGAATGGCAGGCCGGAACCCAGGGGTGGGGCGTCCTTCGACAAGCTCAGGACGAACGATTTATTGTTTTACCTACCCCTCGCAGGTTGCAACCTATGAGGGTCCTTGCGCTCGACGTCGGTGATCGGAGAGTCGGTCTTGCCATCTCCGATCCCACCGGCCTGCTCGCGTCGCCGCTCGGCCACGTCGAGCGCGGGCCGACCGACGTCCAGGACATCATCGGAGTAGCTAACGACAACGACGCGGCCAGGATCGTCGTGGGGATGCCCCTGACGCTGGCAGGCGAGAGCCGCGCACAGGCGGGCAAGGTGCGGCAGTTCATCAGGGAGCTGCGCTCAGCCACGGACATACCAGTAGAGACGGTCGACGAGCGGCTGTCTACAGTGCAGGCTCAGCGGCTGCTGACGGACTCAGACCGGGGCCAGGGTCGTCGCTCAAATCGAGACAGGGGACGAATCGACTCCTCAGCCGCGGCGGTCATACTACAGGCGTACCTGGACTCTGGGCGGTAGGCCGGCCCGCGTCAGTCCTCGCCGACGGGCTCGGAGGAGTCTGAGCCGGACGACTCTCGATCACGGGGCCTGTCGCGGCGGGACATCTCTCTGAGTCGCTGCTCGACCCGGTTGTGGACGGTGCCCTCGGGATACTCGCCATCGTCGTTCAGGTCTCCGGCCTCCACGCCTGTCAGGACCTCGATGCCCTCGTCTATGGTCGAGACGGCGTAGATGTGGAATTTACCGTCCCTGACCGCTTCGACCACTTCGGAGTTCAGGACGAGGTTGCGGACGTTGTCCTTCGGGATCATCACGCCCTGGGCGCCTGTCAGTCCCCTGGCCTCGCATATCTTGAAGAAGCCCTCGATCTTGGCCGTGGCGCCTCCGATGGCCTGCACCTCGCCGGACTGGTTGACCGAGCCGGTGACTGCTATCCCCTGCCTGATGGGAAGGCCGGAGAGGGCTGAGAGCAGCGCGTACAGCTCCGTTGACGACGCGCTGTCGCCTTCGATCTGCGAGTAGGACTGCTCGAACGTGATCGAGGCCGACATCGACAGCCGCCTGTTCCGGCCATACTTGCCCTGGAGGTAGCCGTTGAGGATCAGGAAGCCCTTGTTGTGGATGCGCCCGCTCATGCGGGTCTCCCGGTCGATGTTGACGATCCTGCCGTTGCCGACCGAGACGCGCGCGGAGACGCGACTGGGCCTGCCGAAGTTGTGCTCGCCAAGGTAGTACACGGCGAGACCGTTCAACTGGCCGACTGTCTCTCCCTGGGTGTCGATGCGTATCGTGTCGTTCTCGATCGACTCGCGCATCCTTTCGTCTGCGAGACTGGCGCGGTACTCCCGCTGCTGCAGCGCCTTCTGCACGTGGCACAACTCAACGGTGTCGCAGCCTGACTTGCCCGCCCAGTAGTCGGACTCCGTGAGGTCGTCCGATATGCTCATGAACCGCGTCGTGAGCTTGGTCTGATTGCTGACCAGACGGCTGGAGTAATCGAGTATCGCCGCGACGGCCGAGCTATCGAACTGGCGCAGGCCGTTCTCAGAGGCCTCAGAGGCGACGAAGGCCGCGTAGCTGGACAGGCTCTCCGGCGTCCTCTCCATCGACCCGTCGAACTCGGCGGTCACCTTGAAGTAGCGCCTGAAGTCCTCGTCAGACCTGCGAAGGACGCTCAGGATTCCGGGCGTTCCCACCAGCACCACCTTGGCGCTCACAGGGATGGGCTGAGGTCGCATCGACGTAGTGGGCAGAGGGGTGTCCTGCTCACCGATGTTCTCGACCCTTATCTCCTCGCTCCACAGCACACGCTTGAGAGTGTCCCACGCAAGGCCGCTCCTGAGCAGGTCCTTGGCCTGGATGACCAGGTAGCCGCCGTTGGCGCGATGTATCGCGCCGGGCCTGATCATCGTGTGGTCCGTGGTCATCATTCCCGCCACGGCACGGTAGTCTATGCGTCCGAACAGGTTGTAGTAGCTGGGATTCTGCACGAACTCCACGGGTGCGCCGTTGCAGTAGGTGTTGTCGACGAGATCGTTCACCCTGTAGCGCGCGAAGAAGCTTTCTTTTCCCTGGAGACTGCTGTCATCTGTAGCGTGACGGTCACCAGCAGCGGGTTTGAATACCTGGGTGTTGTGGACCATGTCGTCTTCGACGTCGTCGAGATAGGTGACGACATGCGAATGGTCCGCGTACTTCTCCTGCAAATCGTCGATGATCGGAGTAAGGGTGAACCGGACGAATTCTGCGTCCACGTCGAGCCTGCGCTCGTTTGCCTCCTTGTCGAATCGCCTGAACTCGGACATCGCCTGTGCGATGACGCGCTGCACCTCGTCGGCCGCTGTACGGAGCCGGTCACGCTCAGCGTCGGAGAGCTGCCCGAACTCTTCCTGCGTCAATGGGCGACCGTCCTGATGCAGCGGCACGGGTGTAATCCCGACCTGCGTAGTTGACACAGTGAAACCGCGAGCGCGTGCCTGGAATTCCAGGTCTTCGTTGACGGCCTGGCGTCGCTGCTGGATTTCGGCCATCACCTCCTCGACGCGGCGGGTATAGTCGTCGCTCTCGAAGGCGTTGGGCAAACTGGCGCGGCAAGTATCGACAAGCTGGTCCATATCGTCGCGCAGGACTCGCATCATGCCGCAAGGGAGGCTGATGGGCACCGGCTGGGTTGGCTCCTGGAAGTTGTGCACGTAGCCCCAGTCGGGAGGATTCGGCCTGCCGGGGGCGATCCTGTCCAGGTACGAGCGAAGCGCAGAGCTGCGGCCTGTTCCCAGATTGCCGGACACGAACACGTTGAACCCTGGGGCGTCTATCTCAAGGCCCATCTCGAGCGCGCTGATTGCGCGGTCCTGCCCTATCGTGCCATCGAGGGGCTCGACCTCGGCCGTCGTCCTGAAGCCGAGGGTACTCGGGTCGCAGAACGGCGCCAGACGTTCAACCGGGACTTTCAGATGGTCGATAGACACTTGGCCGACTTCCGTTCACTAGCGCGTCGTCGAGTTGATTGTTCACATAACGGTTGGTGCAGGGTCCTACCGCTGTTGATTAAATTGTATCAACCTCTGTGACACACCGTGCGGGGTCGGACTCGGCCAGCACCTGGGGTCTGTGGCCAGTGTGGATGTACTCGGCGAGGAGCTTTCCTGTCATCGGCCCCCTGCCGAAGCCGGAGCTTGCGAGGCCGCTCGCAATAAACAGGTTGTCGCGAAGTGGGATGCTGCCGATCAGCGGCTCACCGTCGAGCGGGAACGGCATGAGACCGGCCCACGTCCGTGCAATGGGCAGCGAGGACAGCATTGGGAGCACCTCGGAGGCATGACCCTTGTTGACCTCGATTCCAGTGGTGTCAACGGTCTTGTCGTAACCCACGAGCTGCCGGTCGCCCCCGAAGATGATCTCGCCGTTTCGCCGCTGGCGACCGTAGAGGTGACGCGTGACGCGCGATCCCTCTGGATGAGTCGTCTCAGGCGGTGTGCTGTCATCGGAGCCATCGTCGATGCTCCAAGCGTAGGCCGATTCAGCAGAGGACATCGACTGGAAGACGCTGGGCGGCAGGCTCTCGGTGGCCCACATCTGTCCTCGAACCGGGACTATGGGGATGCGCAGTCCCAGCATCTCGCCCAGTGGTCCGCACCAGGCTCCGGCGGCAATGACGAGCGACTGGCACCTGAACTCACCACGGTTCGTGTCGACTGCGTATCCACCGTCGGACGTTGGCTTTACGCCTGTGACAGCGTGATTCGTGAAAATGCGCGCTCCGGCCGCTGCTGCTGCCCGCGCGAATGCACGGGTGGCCTTGACCGGATCGGCCTGGGCGCGAAGCGGAGTGTGCATGTATCCGAGCAGGTCAGGGTTGATCTCAGGCTCAATCGAGCGGGCCTCTCTCGGCGTGATCAGCTCGACCTGGTGACCGTGGCTCTGCTGCGCAAAGACACGGTCGCGCATGTAGTCGTACTGCTCCGGCGTGTGAATGGCCGTCAGGGAGCCGCACTGCCTGAACTCGATGTCGTACCCGAGATCGAGCTGGTGCTCCTTGAAAAGCTGCAGGCTGCCCATCGTGCGGTAGGCGTTGAGGTCGGGGACGTCGCCCCAGCCGGTCGCGCCAATCTGGCCCGCGTTGGCGCCGGACGCCTCGGAGGCGATCTCGCCGCGTTCAAGCAGCGCGACATCGCCTCCCAGTCTTGCGAGATTGAAGGCAGTGGACGCTCCCGCGATTCCACCGCCGATGATGAGCGTTTGCGCTTCAGGCACGCTTCGGTCCCTTTACGGGTAGTGCAGCCTGCCCTGCCTCTCAGTGAAGGCGCGGAGCAGGTGCCCCTGTCCCGTGGTTACGTACAGAGTTGATAGATCCTCTCCGCCGAACGTGCAGTTGGTGGGCTGGTCGACGTTCAGCGGATGCGTCTCGATTACCTCACCGGACGGTGAGAAGACGTAGATCATCGGGCCTGGACCTCCGGCTCGGTTGCCGGCAGTGGCGATGATGTTGCCCTCGATGTCCAGGCACATGCCGTCGATGCCCCTGTTCTCGCCGAAGTCGTGAATGACCTCGCCGTCACCGAGACTGCCGTCGTCGTTGACGGGATATGCTCGAAGCTCACGCTTCTCTTCGGGCAGGCGCCCGCTCTGGGCCACGTACAGCGTGTTATATGCCAGCGAGAAGAGCAGTCCGTTGGGGCGAGTTGTGTCGAAGGTCACGCGACTGATCGAACACGAGCCGTCGTCCTGCGGATCGAGGCGGTACACAGAGTCGTGGTCCAGCTCCTTGTTGGAGCGGTCGTTCGACCACTCCCCGCCCGCGCCTTCGTAGAACGGGTCGGTGAACCACACCCTGCCCTTGTGGTCTATCGCCAGGTCGTTGGGGATGTTGAGCTTCTGGCCCTCGAAGCCGTCGGCAAGCACGGTCGCGCTGCCATCGTCCTCGTAGCGTACGACGCGCCTACCCCCGCCCTCGCAGGCGAAGAGAGCGCCGCTGGGGTCGAGCATGAGGCCGTTGGCGTTGTTGGTGTTTTCCTTGTAGATAGTCGAAGCACGCGCTTCAGGGTCGTAGCGCATGATGTAGCTGTACGGGATCAGGGTAAACAGCAGTCCGCTGCCGTCCCATGCGGGGCCTTCCGATGTGCCTCCGTACGGTCCGTTTACATTCGTGAAGTTCCAGGCCAATGTACCTCTTCCTCTCTACTGACTGGCAGCGGTCAGTTTATAGCTGCCGACCAATGTGTGACGTCGGATGACATTATGACAGGTTTGGTGGCTGGCAACGAGGGGGCGGGGGTGGGGTGTGATTCGTGCAATTACGATATGTCAGTGATTCCAAATGAGTGAGCCTGCATTTTTTCGACAAATCCATGACAGTTGGCGATATGCCAATCGCAGCTACCAGGAAACCAGTCACACTAAGGTATAATGGGCTAGTCATTATGACCAGTTGGAGATAGTCATGCGTGAGGTCCAGGCAACAGTGGCGAAGGCCCGACTCTCGGAGTTGCTTCGTGAAGTCGAACGTGGGGAGTCCATAACAATCACGCGAAACGGTAAGAAGGTTGCGGCGCTGGTCCCAATCGAAGACGAGGAACGGGAAAAGCGAAGGCAAGCAGTGGAACGTTTCAAGGAAGCTAGGCGAGGATGGCGCCCAATCAACATCTCCGTTGAGGAGTTTATCGCCTGGCGTCATGAGGGGCACCGGTATTGAGTTCGTTCATCGTAGATGCATCTGTTGCCGCAGCATGGCTATTTGAAGATGAACTGCACGAAGGTGCAGAAGCCCTATTTGCCGAACTCGACGAAGGGAACGTGTTCGTTCCACAGCACTGGCACCTTGAAGTGCGAAACGCGCTGCTGGTGGGTGAACGGCGAGGCCGCATTACGTCGGAGCAAATCAATGCGAGCTTGTCGTACCTAAGAGATCTTCCGTTACGCACCGATACGCAGGCGGACCTTGACGCCGCACTCGACCTGGCCAGAATACGCAGGCTGTCTCTCTATGACGCAGTCTACTTGGAGCTAGCCCTTCGACGCCGAGTCGCATTGGCCACGCTAGACAGCCGACTCCAGCAAGCGGCATCCGCCGAGGGTCTCGAAACAATGCCGTGACGATTGGATATAACTGCCCAGACTAGGTGGACAGTTCTCCACACTCGTCCATGACGGTCATCCGGTGTATATCCGACTGACTGCAGGCTCATCGTTCCTAGTCCCAGATTAGACTCTGCAATCAGGAACTAGATCACCTCTTCGGACTCGCCTACGTCTTCGGCGGCTACGCCTTCGATCTCTGCGCCCACGGCCTTGATCTGGCCGAACTCCTCGCGGAAGCCGTTGTGCATGGTGCGGGCGTCGGAGCTGTAGAGCACGAAGCGCACTCCCTCCTGGAGCCACTTGGTCGTCAGCTCGACAGTCTGGTGGTGGAACAGGTTGGGGACGTTGTGCTTCTGGCAGATGCGGATGACCTCGCGCAGCGCGGCCTCGTAGTCGGGGTGGTCGTACTGGTCAGGGATGCCTAGCGTGATGCTCAGGTCGTTGGGACCGACGAACACCGCGTCGATGCCGCCGACCTCGAGGATGTTGTCGAGGTTCTCGATGGCGGCCACGCTCTCGATGCCGATGATGCAGACGCTGTTGCGGTTGCGAGCTTCGAGATACTCCTTCGTGGCCTGGGACGGGAACTCTCCGGTCTCGATGACATTGCGGACCATCGCGCCCTTGAGGGGCCGCCACTTGGCTGCCGCGACTACTTCCTTGACCTCATCGACGGTCTCGCAGTAGGGAGCGAGAATGCCGTGCGCACCGGCGTCGAGGGCCATGGTGACGTAGTGGGAGTCTGGGATCGGGATGCGCACTATCGGCGCCACGCCGCTGAATGTGAAGGCGGCGATAAAGTCAGCCATCTCGGAGCGTCCGCGTGGGGAGTGCTCGCTGTCGATGATCACGTAGTCCAGGCCGAACGCGGACATCGGGGTGGTCCAGCGGGGGTTGCGGCTCATGCTTATCATCGTGCCGTAAACTACGCCGCCAGATGAGACTTTCTGCTTTAGTTCGAATCCGTTCATCGGGTTGGCCTCCTCGGTTTGTGTTGAGACTAGAGACTGGGTCCGCGGGTGGTCGCGAACGCGGTCTGAGTTTATCAGCTTGCTGGTGAGTTGATAAGCTGGGGGTTGAGGCATGGGGCGGTGACTGGTTGGTGGCGAAGATTTCGCCCTCACCTCCAGGGAGCTAAGAGGGGTAGGTAGACTGGCAGTTCGTTCGTCACCGGATCAAGTCCGGCGCAGGCTCTGAGCTTGTCGAAGGACTCCCCACTTCCCTGGGTTCCGGCCTTCGCCGGAACGACGATTTGCAAGATACCTACCCACGTCAGCCCCTGGATTGAAGGGACTTTTCACACGTAGAGGGAGTAGAGAATGGCCAAACGAGTAATCATAGATACGGACCCCGGGATTGACGATACGGCGGCGATCCTGTTTGCGCTAGGGAGCCCTGAACTGCAGGTTGAGGCGCTGACGACGGTGTTCGGAAACGTGTCGGCCGAGCAGTGCACGGTCAACGCGCTGCGCATCCTGGAGGCTGCCGGACGTGAGGACATCCCCGTGTACCCCGGCTCCGGCATACCTTTCGGAATGTGGGAGCCTGCGTTTGCGCAGTACATACACGGCAGCGACGGGCTGGGAGACTCGGACGCCCCCGAGCCGACGACCTCGGCGCAGAGCAAGAACGCGGTGATCGAGATCATCGACCGTGTGCTGGCCTCGCCGGGCGAGATCACGCTGCTCGGCCTGGGCAGGCTTACCAACATCGCTCTGGCGATCAACGTGGAGCCGTCCATAGTAGACGCTATCGACGAGGTGATCGTGATGGGCGGGGCGATCACGGTGCCGGGCAACGTAACGCCGGTAGCGACGGCCAACATCTGGGGAGACCCGCAGGCCGCGAACGTGGTGTACAAGTCGGGCGCGAAGATCGTGCAGGTCGGCCTGGACGTGTGCCGGAAGGTCGAGTTCACGCCGGAACAGCTCGCCCGAACGTGGAGCGCGGACACGGGAGGAACGCGGCTGCTCCAGGGCGCTGTCTCGTTCATCCAGCAGGCGTACAACAGCAGGGGCCGGCTGAGCAACCCGGAGGGCGCGCAGTTCAACGACGTTCCCGCGATGGGGTACGCGATCGCTCCGAACCTGTACACGATGCGCGAGGGGTATGTCAGGGTAGAGTATCTCGGCGAGGCGACGAAGGGTCAGACGGTCGCCGACTTCGAGGGTCAGACAGGAAACCCGCACAACGCGACGGTGGCCATGGACGTGGACGTGGAGGGACTGACGGAGCTATGGGTGGAGAGGGTCAGCGGGCTGGGGAATTAACGCGATCTACCGCCATAGTGGCATTGACTGAGTGCCTGATTTAATGATACTCTAGTATCAATTGATGTTATCGTATGCCATTCAGCGCCCACTGCTTCGCGGCAAACGGGAGATAGGACCAGTCGCACACCATGACAACCTCAACCACCGAGCGTCCAGTCGTACGACCAGACCTGCTTGCCGTTCTCGAAGATGGCGGCTACAGAATCACGGAGCCCAGGCGAAACGTGATCGCCGCGCTCGACCGGAAGGACGAGGGCTTCACCGCCGAGGAGCTCTGCAGTGAGCTGCCTTACGTCGGCAGGGCCACCGTATATCGCACCATCAAGCTGCTCCAGCGCTCCGGGGTGATCTGCAAGCTGGCTATGCCGGACGGAGCGCCGAGGTACAGCCTCGCTCGCGTCGACCACCATCACCATACAGTGTGCGTAAAGTGCGGCAACATCGGAGAGTTCAAGCACGCGACCATCGAACGGCTGCTTCGCGCAGTCAGCCAGGAGGTACCTGGTGAGATCGTCGGTCACCGGCTCGAGGTGTTCATCTCGTGCGCCGACTGCAACGATCCCGTCCGCTGGCCGGTGGGCGTCGAATTCGGTCATCGACACTAGAGGGGCGGCCCCGCAGGACCACCCCCTGGCCAGTGCCATTTCATTGTTGAGTGTCACCGGAGTAGCTCGTTCGTGGTGAGCTTGTCGAACCATGAACGGGCGGCCCTTCGACAAGCTCAGAGCCCGCCCCGGACCTGATCCGGGGGCGAACGACAGACTTGCCACAAGGCGATAACGAAAAGACCCTGACCCCCTTCCTGGCTACTGACTGTACCCGCTTGGCCTGGTCGAGATCATCGACTCGGGAAGTGAGCCTGTGATGTGTTCGAGCAGGAACTTGAAGTCCCTGTACGAGTCCAGGTTGCCCAGCTCGTACTCCAGCGGCCAGAGCTCTTCCATCAGAGTCGAAAGCTCGTCCCTCACATACCCGGACTCCCTGCCGTCGATGTATGGAAGGCTGCTGTAGCGGTCCGAGGCCAGCGCGACCACTGCTCCGAACTGCATCAGCGGCTCCGCGTCCGACGATATGCCAGCAAGGATCGCTCCCTGCTGCCTGTTGGACAGGCCGTCGTCGGGTGTCACCCAACGGAGCGCGACATCGCCGATCTGGACTTGCTTCGACTCCGCGGCCCACTGTCCCTCGTGTGTCAGTTCGACTTCGTAGAAGACTGTCGTGGCTGCGCCGACGGGGATCTCAGCGAACTCCCTGCGGTCCTCGGTGAACGACTCATCTGAGGTCACGCGGTTCTCGTACCCGATCAGACGCCAGGAGGCGACCATCGCCGGGTCCCAGGTCACCTGCGCGCGAGTCTGGTCGGCGAATGGGACAGACAAGGCAAGCCAGTTCTCGCGGCTGAAGGTGGCGCTGGCCTGGGCAGTCGTGCTCAGGTACCTGTACCAGCCGTTGCCTTGCTGGGCGAGCTGTTCGAGCAGGTAGTCGTTGTAGTTGCTGATGCCGACGCCGATGGTGATGAGCCGGAGCGGGTTGCCGCTGTCGCGGTCGCTGGCCGACTCCAGTATCGCGAACGGGTCGGTGGCGTCCACGTTGGCGACTCCGTCGGACATCAGGATGATGTAGTTGTACGCATCGGGACGCTCGCGCCGTATCCGATGGGCGAGCTTCACACCGAGGTCTAGTCCGGCCTGGACATTCGTGCTGCCGTGCGGAGCGAGACGGCTGATCGACCGCCGTACGTCCTTGTCGTCTGGACGCTGGTGCTTCACTGTGTATTCGTGGATGACGTTGTCTGTGAAGTGCACGACTGCGATACGGTCGTCCTTGCCGAGACTTCCACGAATTGTCTCGGCGGCCTCGCGGGCGATGTCGACGCGGTTGCCGTCGCCCATCGAGCCTGAGGCATCGAGCACCAGTGTCACGTTGAGAGGCCTGTCGTCACGAAGCTCAGGCGCCTGGAATCCGAGCCTGACAAGGTACGTCTGCTCCTGCAGCGGGTGTTTCATGACGTCGGAGGTCATCGCAAAGCTGTCACGATTGCGGGGCATGTCGTAGCCGTAGTCGAAGGAGTTGATCCACTCCTCTGCCCTGACGGAGTCGGGGTCGATCTCGTAGCCAGAGCGTCCCCAGTTCAAGCCGGGGGTATCTGGTCCTGGTCATCTCGTTGTCCTCCTGTACTGGACTGCGGCCAAGTGGTCGTTTCTGGCCGTCTCACATGTACAGACGAACGAGGTGCAGGTTTTGTTCCGCAGGGCACGCCCCCGTATCCAGTACGGGGCAGGCTCTGCACCCGTATTTGGTCTCGATCAAGGCAAATCAGATGGTTCGACAAGCTCACCATGAACGATATCCTGAAATCTGGAAACACCCTCAGAGATAGAACCACGGGAAAAGAAAGGGGCGGACTGTCTTGTCCGCCCCCTCATGGCTAGTTTAGGTTCAGCTATCCGGCAATCAGACGTCAGAGGCCGGCCTGAACTTCACCAGGGTGTACTCGTCCGAGACGTCGTCGAAGACGGCCTCGACGGGCATGTCGATCTGGGCGTCCTCGATCTCACATTCGACGAGGTTGGAAGGCATTCGCGGGCCCTCGTTGAGCTGGACGATCGCGTAGATGTGAGGCGTCTCCGGCTGGAACGCGGGATGCGCCGACTGGTGCACGACGGTGAACGAGTACAGCCGTCCCCTGCCGCTGACACGCGTCCATCCGAGATCGTCGGACATGCAGACCGGACACTGCTCCCTCGGGTAGAAGAAGGTGTTGGCGCACGTCCTGCACCGGGGCATGACTAGCTCGTGTCGCTTGGTCGCCTCCCAGAACGGCCTGGATAGCTCCGGGTTCATGGGGTTCGGCATGGGCTTGGTGTACTGTGTGGTCATGGTTCTGTTTCCCTTAGTTCGTTACGCTGGGACTCCTGAATACCGACAGAGGTAGGTATTCGAGGCTCTCACCCTCACCCCAGCCCTCTCCCCCAGGAGAGGGGGTAAGTTGTGAGGGGATATGTAAGGAGTGTCGACTTGAGGTCTTGGTTAGAGTGTGTCCTCGGACCCGAGGACCAGCGAGCACATTTCGCTCGCCGTGCCGCCTCAACCATTCACCATACATAAGTCGTTTCGGGGTACCTGCCTGACCCCGGCTTTGCCCATAACCTGTCGGGCGCCTTCAATGACGTGTCTGAATCCCCCGGCGAGTCCGGGCTGTCCGCCCGAGAGCTGTCCGCCGTCGGTGTTTACGGGGAACGTGCCTTTATAGGTCGTATCGGTTGACTCGTAGAACGGGCCAATCTCGCCCTTTGGAACGAATCCGGCATCTTCGAGGCTCACGGCCACGAGGATGGTGTATCAATCGTAGAACTCGGCGAACTGCATGTCCGCCGGAGCGTACCCCGCCATGTTGAACGCCCGCTTCGCGCTGGTGGCGACGGGAGTTGTGGTGATCCTGTCGGTCTGCCAGATGTTGGCGTTGGACTGCTCCAACCCTGAACCGAGCAGGTAGGCCGGACGGTTCGGAAGAGTCTTCGCGCGCTCGGGGGTCGTCATTATCAGGGCCGCCGCGCCGTCGCAAGGCATCACGCACTCGAGCAGTCGCAGCGGGTAGTTGACGTACCTGGAGTTGAGGACGTCCTGCACTGTCGCAGTCTGTCCGTTGAATACGGCGTTGGGGTTCTCGACCGCGTTGAAGCGCTGATCGGCGGCTACCTTCGCCATCTGTTCCTGCGTGGTGCCGTACTCGTACATGTGGCGGTTGTAGATCAGCGCGTAGCCGGTGCCCGCGCCCGGAGCCATGCCGTACGGCTCCTCCCATTCGGACCTGACGGACGCGCCACCGCCGGGAGGCCCCGATGACCGGGAGTTGCCCATCACGACCAGCACAGTCTCACAGAGTCCGGCGTTGATCGCGCTGGCGGCGACCGTGGTCGCCGTCGCGCCGCTGGCTCCCTGCATGGAGACACCGGTAGCGAAGTTGGGCTTGATGTCAATGTACTCGGCCATCGTGGCGAGCGCGGTTCCGCCGTCGGTCACGAGGCCGTCGATGTCCTGCTTGCGCAGTCCGGCGTCGTTGATAGCCAGCTTGGCAGCTTCGGCGCACAGCCCGTAGAGGGTTCGACCCTCCAAAAGCCTGCGCGTCGGGACCTCACCGATCCCAACAACAGCCGCCCTTCCTCGCAGAGTCATAGGCCCCACCTCCATCGTTGAAGTATTGGGATTGTACTATACACTAGAGAAGTACATACGGCTGGCCCACTTCGCATGGGATACTGTGGATCAGTACGCATTATTGCCTTCGTAATTTACGAAGTAAGTCCCAATACTGTACCAGTAGCAAGAATCCGTTATAATACGAACCGTCAGCTTCAGAGTCTCGGCTCCGATCGGGGAGGCCAGCAATGACTACAAGCTCAGTCGGCGTGACCATGCTGCCGTACAAACGGCATGGAGACATCGACTACTCCAAGCTCGAATTTGATCCAGACCTCGGGGAGCAGCCGCCCGACCACATGGAGCAATCAAGGCAGATATGGGAGGTGCTGGACCTCCTGCAGGCTCTGTTTGGGGACTTCTACCGCAGACGCGACGTGTTCGTCGATAGCGGCAACTTTATCTGCTACGACCGCTCCAATCTCAACGTGAGGGTGGCCCCTGACGTGTACGTGGCGCTTGGGGTAGATGCTGACGCGATACGCGCCCGCAGGCTGTACCTGCCCTGGGAGGTCGGCAAGCCACCTGACTGGTCAATGGAGATCGCGTCTGAGAGCACAGCCGACGTGGACACGAGCAGTAAGCGTCGCATATACGCCGAGATCGGCATCTCCGAGTACTGGCGGTTCGACCCGACAGGCGGCGACTACCACGGTCAGCCCCTAGCCGGTGAGCGACTGGTAGATGGTGTCTACCAGCCCATCGAGCTAACTACCGAGCCGGACGGTGTGCTGAAAGGTTACTCCGAAGCGTTGGGAACTAGCATCTGCTGGGACGGCGGTAGGCCACGGTTCTACAGCCCCACAGGTGGCGAGTACTTACCCAGTACGAGTGAAGTGAGGGAGCGACTACGGCGGTTGGAGTCGGAGGGCTGAGGCCTGATCTGGGCAAGTCTTCAAGGTGCTTAGCGACGAGTCACCTTCGCATACAGAGTGTTGCTACGTACTAGCCGGAACTAGCTTGAGCTAAAGGCCAGAGCCAGCAACCTGGGGAGTCCACAGCCCTGGCTCAGCACTCTTCAAGCTCTGGACTACAGTTTTGGCGTCCAGTTTGCCCGCCTTGACGAGTACCCATTGGCGGTAGAGATCTGACGCTAGTACGCAGACAGCGCCAACAATGTCGGCAGCCTCACTGATATCTTGGCTAGGACCGGGTCTAGAGGACGGATCAATTTCACGAAACGGATTGGAGATCCACACGGTCAGATCGGGAGCACGTCCTTTCTCTCGAAGGTAGCGTTCGCGGTGCTCACGAATCTGGCGGGAGTCGTTCCTCCTTGTGCCCCTTGAATAGCCCTTCACTTCGACAATTGCTTCCCACCGAAGATTGTCCTGAAGTGTGAGCCGCAGGTCTTCACGTTTCGGCTCCCCTTGCTCTAGCCCAGCATCCATATCGCGGACTTGGAACCCAAGGTAGGCGAGAAGGCTACTGACAGCAGCAGTCAATTCATCGCCGTCAGACCATAGAGCTCGTCGAGGTCCCCGATCGGCTCTCACCCCCTCATCGACCAATTCCCTCTGAAGCTGATCTCTTTCGTCACTTAGACGTTCTATCTCAGATTCTCTCTTAGAGATTCGGTCTGCCAAGACCCTTTCTTGAGGAGTGTACCAATCGGAAGGTTGGCTCAAGCGAGCCGGTGCATGTGGAAATCGGACAGGGTCAGATTCATGGAGCTCAAAGAGGAAGGCTCTAAACCAAGCAGCAAGATTTGATATCTCTGGGAGTAGTAGGGCGATGGGGCTTGAAGTATCACAACCAACTGCACTCGATCGAGCGGGAAGATTGAGTCGCAGAGCGACAGGGTGGCCTGATGTCGTCTCAATCAGTGCAGTTCCGCCTCGCCGAGTGGTGGATATCACATCAGGCGGTTCCGAGGCTTGGCCTAGTTGTCTGGACAGTTCAACGGCGAGTGGCCTGTAGATCTCAGGGCAGGCGGGCGAAACTTCTAGCTCCCGCTCCCTATTACCGGATTCGGCTATCGCGAAGTGGGTGCTCTGAGCCCCAGCACCGATCGGAAAAGTGTCCGCCCAGTAAATTAGCGTGCGACCGATTGCCATGAGATTGACGCTGTTGTCGACTCTACTGTGCGCATGTTGAGAGCCTGACACGATTAAGTCTGTTTCTGTTGAGCTAAACCTCTCTAGATAACCATTCAAAGTGGAGGCTCGCCTTGGCTCTCCGCAAAGGTGTCGTATTGAAACAAACTGAGCATCTGTTAGCCCAATAACGGCGACTCTCGGCCGCCTAGTCATCGTCATGCATCATCCCCATGCACCGGTACCGTGAAGGCCTTTCGGACAACGCGCACTACCTCTCGTGATGCGCCCTGCACGCCAAGGTCATCGTCAGATACGTTCGCACGCTTACAACTGCTCGGTCAAGGACACTCGTAGGATCAATCCTCTGTCAGTTCAGTTTCTCCGACTTCTGTGTGGTGTGCGCTCACCTACTGGATTCCGGCCTTCGCCGGAATGACGACGCGCCCCCCTCTCGTTGACATAGCATCGGGCAGAAAATACACTCCGAGTTGTGCACTTTCTGGGCTGAAGGGGGAGAGATGGCAAGGAGAAGAGTCGGATACACCGTGAACCGGCCGGGCAGGCGCGTCGAGGACCCGCCGGTGGAGATACCGGTCGCCAGGGACCTTCAGTCGGTGCCGGGTACGCCGATCCGCGACAACGAGGTCACCTACTACGCGCGTGAGTATCCGCTGGAGAGTGTTGCCGTCGAGCACAGCGCATCGTCGCTCTGGGCGCTGGACGTCCGCGAAGAGGCCGCCCCCAAGACGGCCGACCTGTACCGTCAGCACCAGGAGGAGATCGGACCGATCGTCGAGTGGCTGAAGTCCACTGGCGACTTTGAACCCACTGCCGAGCCAACCGGCGAAGACGTCACCGAGGCCATTCGCGCCAAGGCGCGCGAACTCGGCTACGGCGAGGTGGGATTCACCAACTTCGACCGCAGGTTCGCCTACAAGAGCAAGCGGCAGTACATCAAGGGCGACCTCAGAAACGCCATCTGTCTCGCCGTCGAGCAAGACTACATCGCGACACAGTCGCTTCCGAGCCTCGAGGCTGAGTCCGCTCACGGCGACACGCACCTCCGGCAGGCTGAGATGGCGCAGGAGCTAGTCGACTACATACACTCGCTCGGCTACCGCACGCAGGTGTGGGGTCCGACGTGGCACTTCGGCGCGATGATCCCGCTGTTCGTGAAGGCCGGGCTGGGACAGCTAGGCATCAACGGTCAGCTTCTGTCGCCGCACTTCGGGTCGCGGGCGAGACTCCAGATCATCACCACCAACGCCCTCGTCACGCACGACAGGCCGGTGGACTACGGCGTCACCAAGTTCTGCGAGATATGCCAGATCTGCTTCATGCGCTGCCCGGGCCGCGCGATCAACCAGAACAAGATCTGGTACCGCGGCGTCGAGAAGAGCAAGCTCGACTTCCGCCGGTGCCGCCCGGTCATGACCAGCTACTCCGGCTGCGGCGTATGCATGAAGGTGTGTCCCATCCAACGCTACGGGATGCCGCAGGTGATGTCCCACTACATCGAGACCGCCGAGGTCCTGGGCAAGGGGACTGAGAACCTGGAGGCCTACACCCTCGAGGACAAGGGCTACTTCAAGACGGGCGAGCTTCCCAAGTTCGAGCCGGGCTTCTTCGACATGCCCATGGGCAGGTCTGAGGACCTGGTGATGGACGAGTACCGCGAGCGCATCCAGGACGTCAATGGCGACGCCGGAGCCAGGGACGCGGTGTGGATGGAGTTCAGGGAGAAGCTGGACAAGGCGCTGGAGCGACGCAACATCCCGGTGGACATGGGCATGGACCTGGGGGGCTAGGCTGGACTCCAGAAGCACTCAGACCGAAGACGCCGGGGACGACTCAGGGGACAAAGTCCCCTCATCCTCTAAAGGCCCGTCGGACGGCCAGGACTTCGCCACACTGTACGGCTCGCCATCCGGCTGGATACGCGCCAAGATGAGCGGCGTTTTCTACGGCTGGTGGCTCGTCTTCATCACGGGGTCGGTCATGGTCATCTCCACGACCCCGATGTTCCACGCGATGGGACTCTGGTTCGTCGCTCTCGAGCACACGTTCGGATGGACAAGGACCCAGCTATCGCTGGCGTTCGCGTTCACGAGAGTCGAGGGCGGAATCCTCGGCCCGATCGAGGGCTACCTGACCGACAGGCTTGGCACCAAGCGGCTCGTGATGATCGGCATGACCATCATGGGCTTCGGCTGGCTGCTGTTCAGCCTCGTCCAGGACACCGAGGACGTGCCCATTCTCAGGGACATGCCCTTTCACATGCTGCCCGACTTCATGCAGGCGATCATCCCGCCACTGACGTTCTATGCGGTGTACATGCTTATCGCGCTCGGCCAGGGACTCGGAAGCTGGCTTCCGCTCATGGCGATGCTGAACAACTGGTTCAATCGTCGCAGAGCGATGGCAATGGGGCTTTCGAACTCCACGAGCAGGGTCGGCACTCTGATCATGATCCCTGCCATCGCGTGGGCAATCGACCCTGAGTTCGAGAGACTCGGATGGCGGCTGACCGTCGTGATCATCGGGATCGCCATCCTGGTGGTCAACCTGCCGCTGTCACTGCTCATTCGCAACAGGCCCGAGGACTACGGGCTGCTCCCGGACGGTGACAAGCCCGACGAGCCTGAAGTTGACGCCTCTGACGGAAGTTCCGAGAAGAAGGTGACCAGGCGCGCGCCGGAGCAGATCGACTTCACGTGGCAGCAGGCAGTCCGAACCCCAGCGTTCTGGCTCATCAGTGTCGGGCACGGCTGCACCTCCATGGTGCTCATTGCGATGATGGCGCACCTCGCGCCCATGATGGTCGACCGCGGATACAGCCTGCAGACGGCATCGTTCGTCATCACCGGATACACAGTCGTCTCGATGGTCTTCCAGCTAATTGGCGGCTATGTCGGCGACAGGGTGCCCAAGCGACTCGCGCTGTGGGTATTTACCTGGATCCAGGCGTCCGGCGTGTTCCTGCTGACACTCGGGCCGGCGACCCTGCCCGTGGCGTACGGGTTCGCGCTGCTGTTCGGAGCCGGATTCGGGGGACGCAATCCGCTGACGGTATCCATACGCGGCGAGTACTTTGGCCGAAAGTCGTTCGGCGTCATTATGGGGATCTCCCAGGTCCCGATGAACATACTGCTGCTCGCGGCGCCCGTGTTCGCGGGAGTGGTGTACGACGTGACCGGCGAGTACACGTTCGCGTTCACCGTGCTCGCAAGTCTCAACATGGTCGGCGGAGTGCTGTTCCTGCTGGAGACTCGCCCGAGACTCACTCAGCCTGCACGAGCAATCACGCGGGCGTAGGAGTTTAATACGACTGCAAAACCCCCTCTCCCTTGAGGGAGAGGGTTGGGGTGAGGGTGAAAAAGGGTATGACTGCAAGCTACTTGGCACTACCCGCATCCTCTGGATTCACGGCGTCGAATGACGAGCTTATGAGTTCTCCTTGGGAGGTTCAATCATGCCGATCGTAGACCACAACAACGCTCCCGAGGTGCCCTGGAGGCCGAACTACCGCAAGTGGGCGATCACCCAGGATGGCGACGGCACGACATCGACGGACGCGTCGATCAGCGAGGTCGGAGTCGGCACCGGAGCCCCCCTGCACACCCACGAGGACGATGAGCTGATCGTGGTGCTGAGCGGCACCCTCAGCGTGCGCTACGGCGACGAGACCCACGAGGTCGGAGCAGACCACACGATCGTCGTCCCTCCCAACGTCCCACACGGCTTCACAGCAATCGGAGACGGCCCAGCCACCATCATCGGCATGTTCCCAGCCAAAGACCCGTTCCTACGCACCAGGTTCCTGGAAGGCGGCCCGCCGGAGGTGCATTCGTAGGGAGGAGAAATCAGGTGTTGTCTGATTTTCTTACGGTTAGCGTTGCGCTACCAGTCAGACTTCCCCCTAGCAGTTCACCTTTTGCTTCGATCAACCTGGCACGAGTGTCTTCAGCCACATCTCGGACTTCCTTCGCTACTTGGGGATCCTGGCCAAGTTCCAGTTGCAGGGCTGTTACCAAAGGCAGCAGCATCTCGGCTGCCGGTGATTCCTGAATCAGCTCCAAGGTTCGATTCAGGCCGACTTCACTTGTAAAGTACGCGACAGCCTCTACGACCCCGTTCATCAATTGCTTCCTCTTTGCCAAGCGCATGAGGAGAGAGGAGAATTCTGATTCGCGAGTGGTCTGTTCAGTCCGATAGATTGAGATCGTCTCTGCTAGTAGAGCATCGACTTCGCGGATCTCTGTCACTTGGTAGAAGCACTGCATAAAGTCGATGAGGATCGTGACCAGTCGCTCTTCGCCAGCACCCCTCCGCAGCAAGTAGTAGATGTTGTATAGACGCTCGGTCAGGTAGTACTGGCGACGGCGGGGTGTTCCGCCCTCGATTGCGACGACGCCTCGTTGAACGAGCCGCTGGAGAAGGGCGCTGCATCTGTTGACGTCCACGCGGGACTGGTCAGCGACTTCCCTAGCTGTTGCAGGCTTCCAGAGGCGAGCCAGCGCGAGGTATACCCGGCGCTCCTGGGCAGGCAGGGACTCAAGATGGCTCTTGAAGTATTCCGTGTGCTCGTCAACCAAATCGAGCAGGTTGTCCATGAGGTCGGCGAAGGAGCGGTCTGCCCCGAAGCGCGCAATTATCGAGATGAGACGGGGGCTACCTCCGGTGAGAATCTCCAGGGGTCTGACCGTATCTCCGACGGATGGCTTCCCTGAGACGGCCTCCCACAGTGCCTCGCACTCGGCTGTGTCGAGCGGGCGCAGGGTGAGGACGCGGAAGAGGTCGTAGAGTGCGTGCTCAGGGTTGTCGATCTCATTGAATCGACTCGTTGCGCTACCAAGCAGGATGATGCGTGGCTCGGTCTGAAGTGTCTTTCGGAGCTGCCAGCCGACATCGGGGTCGCTCATGTCCGAGAAGAGCATGTTGAGGTTCTCGACTACCAATAGAAGCCGGGCATCGTGGCGGTCGGCGAAGTCGAGCAGAGAGCCGAGGCATCTATCGGCCAGTGCTTGGTCGTCAGTGACAGTCCTGAGGTCTTCGTAGGTCAGTCTGAGGCTGGCCTGATCGTCTTCAGAAGCTTGTTCAGCCAGATGGGCAAGGCACTCCAGCCAGAACTCGCCGCAGGTGCTGACTTCGTAGCTCTCCTCGGCGAAGACGACCGGGAAGATTCCAGACAATGCGGGATCACGTCGCACCTCAGCGGTAACACGCAGAAGCAGGTGCGTTTTGCCGCTTCCCCGAGGTCCGATGACCAGCGAGTGTGTACTGGAGCTGCTGCTCATCTCACGCAGGGACTCGACAATCGACTCAAACTCGGCAGTGCGCACGCAGAACGATTCGATGATCTCGTCGTCGGAGAGGAAGCCCGGGTTGTATTTCTTGACTGCAACTGCCATGTCTGAACTTGGCCTCCTGAGCTAACTCTCTGCGCCGAGGGTCTGCCTGAGAATCGGTTCCATACCGATCTATCACTCCGGTCGTAGCTGCCGCTGCTGCTGCCGTAAGCAGAATCTTCTGCAACACTAAACTCTCTCCATACTTGCGAAACTAATCCCAACTTGGACTTGCTTCAGGCATTAATTCTCGGCTCCGCATACCTTGAGCATAAAGGTCAAGGAGTCTCAGCCACCTGCGTTGGCCATGCCAACGATGTTGTTGGCAACAGAATTGTTGGTAAATTCTATGACGAGTTGGTGAGTCCACCGTTGGATTCCCGCTTTCGTGGGAGTGACGGGAGGGTGACAGCCTCGTATCTACTCCACCATACGCATCATGTGCTGGGGCGCAGGGGTCAGCAGCTCGACCGGGATTGGTCTGTAGGTATCCGAACCTGGGGCCCAGAGGAGTTCGAACTGGGTTGGGCCGGAGGGGGATGTGTACTCCACGCGGAGGGTGTTCTGGCCTGGGGACAGGTTGATCTCGCCTGAGGTGGCGGTGTTGTCGTTGGGCGGGTCCTGGGCGATCAGACGGTTGTTGACGTAGACGGATATCTCCCCGCTGTGGGTGCGTCTGACCTTGAAGCGATGCGGGGCAGGCATGTCGGTCTGGAGGGCGCCCTCCCAGATCGCGGTGTACGGGTGCGGAATGACCGGGCTGTAGTGGAAGAGGTCCATGGTAGGTGTGATCTGCATCGAGTTCGGGACTCGCCCGCCCCACTGAGACGTGCGATCGTCCTTGAAGAATCGTCCGGCGAGACCTATGGGCCTGACCGAACCCCGGTACAGCCTGCCGAACGGGATGGGTTCCAGGACTCCGTCCCCGTTCCGCCAGAGGACTCGAACTGAATCGTCAGGACCCTCGACGTCTGCGGCGATGGACAGCTCGTGCAGCCCGGACGCGAGGACAACGCGGGCGGCCCGCCTGTCCGGGTCCAGCACTCGCTGGCCGTTCAGGTCGACCTCAGCGTAGGGGCTGTCGAGATTGAACTCATACTCGCCGTACACGGCCACGTGCAGCGCGCCGGAGAGCGTGACGCGGTATGGGAACTGCTCAGGGCCAGCGTCTGGGTGCCAGGTCGAGTCGGTCACGCTGTCGCGTCGTCCGGGAACATCGTTTCCGGCGACGGTGTACGTGGCCGTTAGACCCTGCCGGGCGGCGAGCTCTTCACTGCTAACAAATCCAGTGTAGTACATCGGGTCGCCGCCCGAGGGCGCGGTCACTATGTTGAACCGGGAGTCTGGGTAGTAGGCTTTCATCGACTCCCAGAAGCCTCGTTCGCGAGGTTCGAAGTAGGCAGCCGCGCCCCTCCAGACCCGAGTCGAATCGAGCGGCAGCGTCTCCGGGGCCTTCAGCACCTCTACCCTGGGGTGGTTGGCGAGCAGTGTGCTGGTCAGCCCAAACAGGAACTGCCTCGACACCCACAGCGAGTATCCGAGCCGCTGCTGCTCGACCTGGCTCCGCGCCATCAGCGTCTCGTCGGTCGAGAAGGCGGCGTACACTCTCGGATCGTTGGCCTGGTCGCCGAAGTAGAGGTCGACGTTGAGGTACGCGACGATGCCCAGCAGGGCGAGAATCGATAGCAGGGCGACTCGCCTCACAAGACGCCACGGGACCTCCCTCCACGTTCGCCAGAGGAGGTCGATGACCAGAGCCGCCAGCGCGGCGACTGCCGGAATGACCAGGATCGATCTCAGAGACTGCGGCGCCTCCCACGGCACCGTAAGGACACCGGGGAGCACCATGAGGAACACCCAGAACGGCAGCATGAACAGCGCGACGGACCGCCACCGGATAAGCGCGAAGAAGAAGCCGAGTAGGAACAGCGCGCCCGTGATGCGGTCGAGCATCGGCGCATTCGGCAGGTTGTGGCGCGGGTTGGGGTCGCCCTCCACGTGGAACATGAGCACGTGCCTGTCGAGGTTGGTGCCGAGCCGGCTCACCCAGTCCTCTCGCGCCGTCAGGTTGAACAGTGAGGTCGTCTCGGTGCGCTCGAAGAACTGCTCGGAGTTCTCCATCGCGTACTGCACGACGGGTGCCGCTACGAACAGCGCGAGGATCCCCATCACGACCACGTTCACCGCGAAGGCGCGGATGTTCGGGCGCGAGACCAGCAGGTGCAGCAGCAGGATGAGTCCCACCACGAGCGGGAACATCCTGAACGGCGAGTAGAACCACATGCCCAGTCCGAGCGACGCCCCGGCGAAGGCGTAGTCGGAGGACCGCCCGGTGCGTATCGCACGCAGCATCAGCCATCCGGTGAGGGCGGCGAAGAGCACGCCGGTGATGCCGTGCATCCCGATGCGACTCCAGTTCAGGTCCCAGCGCATGACCGCCACAAGGAACGCAGAGATCAGCGCAGCGGATGTCCCGAGCGCGTGACGCACGAACAGGAACATCGCGACTATGCCCAGCAGCCCAAACGCAGCAGCCACCAGTCTCGGCGTCGTGATCGCCACGCCCGCGAGCTTTACGACGGCCGCAATCGGCATCAGGAACATCGTCGGGAGATTGGTCGAAGGGGCGTAGACCGGAATCTGGCCGGGATCCCGGGCGTACTCGCGAGCCTTGAACAGGTTGTCGGCCTCGTCGAACCAGAGTCCGGCGGGCAGGTCGTCGAGGTTGTAGAGTCGCAGTCCTGCTGCGAGCACGAGAATCGCCAGCAGGACGAGCCACGGTACGACTGAACGCAATCCGACGTGCACCCCCCCTGCACTCTTCAGCCTGAGTATGAGTCCGCTCCACCGACTGTCGATAGCAGGGATGGCGACCAGGGCGAGGGTGACAGCGGCCCCGAACGAGTACCAGGCGAGGGTCAGGCTCTCGGGCGCGTCGTGCCCGAAGTTTCGGAGCGAGACGTACATCAGGGCTATCGCGCAGAGTGCTGCAAAGGCCCCGAGCGTTCTCTCGTTCAGGTCGACGCTGAAACGCGAGCCTGGATCAGATGGTAACCTGCCAAAGCTGAGTCTCGGAGACTCGTCCTGTTCGCCGGAATCCTCGGTTGATGGCTTGGTCCGCCGCGTGTCTGCAAGCGCCAGGCACGCCACGGCGATTACGAGAGGCGCAACTGCCCACTTCATGTCGTCGGCGCGTATGAAGTGGTCTGCCAGGATGGCAAGCACCACGGCTGACGCCACGAGCGTGAACCTGATCGCGGCGGCTCGACCTATCTGCTCACGGATGAGATTCGGGCCGGGTCGGTCGGCGTCCAGCCGTTCGTGGTTGTCCGGGGCGCTCATGCCGGAGTTTCGGTCTTCACCACGCCGAGTTCGTACAGCTCGTCTATCTGGTCCGCTGAATAACCGAGTTCAGCCAGCACTTCCCGCGTGTGCTGGCCGAGAAGCGGCGTCGCGCGAGTCGGCAGCGTGGTCGAGCCGTCGAAAGACACGAGGTTGCCGCTCAGCTTCACAGGGCCAAGTGAGGGATGGTCCAGCACAGTCGCCATGCGGTTCGACTCCCCCTGCGGGTCTTCGAAGAAGCCTGTCACGTAGTTGTGGACTATCGGGGCGCACGGGACACCGTGCCGCCGAAGCGTGTCCAGTGCATCGCTGACCGTCATGGCAGCGATGACGCGTTCAGCCTGCTCGGAGTTCGAGAGCCAGGGCAGTCCGCTTACAGGTCCATCGGCCGAAACCGCAATCCAGCCGTCCGAAGCGGTGTACACACGGCGAAGCGGGCCGGTCCCGTACTGGTCGCTGTCAGGCAGAGGCCTGGACGTCATCCCCTCGTATCGCATGAAGCCGTCAGCACACATGAGGGCTCCGGCGGCCAGCAGGCTGGTGTTGACCCGCTGGGCGACCCCGAGCCGCTCACGGGCCACCAGTCCGAGGACGGTTGACAGCGCACCCAGCGCGCCGCCGGTGTAGTCACACGGCGCGAGTACACCAAGGTACACCGGAGGGTTATCGTATCCGCCCTGGGCGTGCTGGAGTCCCGTGATCGCCTGGGCAATCGGGTCGACCCCGGGACGGTGCGAGTACGGGCCGTCCCAGCCATAGGCCGTGACGTGCGACTGGACGAGTCCGGGGTTGAGCTCGTTGAGCGTCTCACCGTCGAGGCCCATCCGGTCGGTCGCACCGGGGCGCATGTTGGCGAGGATGGCGTCGGACGTGGCCGCGAGACGCCGGGCAACGTCCTTGCCCTCGTCGGTGCGCGTGTTGACCGAGACGGACAGCTTGTTCGTGTTGTACGAGATGAATCCCGCGCCTCCGGCGGGCCGGGAGATGTCGCCGTCGAGCGACTCGAACTTGACCATCTCAGCGCCAAGGTCAGCGAGAAGCCGTCCTGCAACCGGCCCGGCGATCACGTTGGTCATCTCCATGATGCGAACGCCGGAGAGAGGGAGGGAGACTGAGGAGTGAGTGGAGAGGAGTGAGGAGTGAGAGCCTTCCATCCCTCCATCTGGACCCTCTGGGTTCCGGCCTTCGCCGGAACGACGAGTGGGTTGAGAGCTCCCGCCTTCGCTGGAAGCTCGTGGGGAACGAATGCAGCCCGGCGTCTGGGTCAGCTTGATGGGCAGACCCAACATCGCGGTGTCACCGAGGACAGGATCGTCCACCTGATGAACGATGCCGTCGTGGACGATCTGCTCGTCGGACATCGCCTCCTGCGCGCTTCTGACGAGGTCGCAGGGGACGTCGGCAGCCCACAGCTCTTCGATCCACTCGTCCGAAGGCCGGGTGCGGATCCTGTCGGCAACAATGTCGAAGAGACGCCTGCGGGCGTCCTCGGTCGCGGGCCAGCGTCCGTCGCCGTATTCCGGGTTCAACGCGATGATATCGGCGACTCCGATAACGGCCGAGGCGAGATCAACGAAGCCGGAGTGGATGCAGCCGATCTGGAGCCACTCGCCGTCGGCGCACTCGAACACGCTGTAGAAGGGTCCGCCGCCCTGCGGAGACGGGAGCGCGTTGCGGGTGGGAATCGCGTCACTCACCGCCTTGGGCGTGTACAGGAGCGCGCCGGCCATCAGCGAGGTCTCCACTCGCGCGCCCTGGCCCGTCTTCTCTCGGCGATAGAGCGCGGCGCAGATGCCCATGGCAGCGAGAATCCCGGCTCCGACGTAGGCCACTGGATGTACCACATATATCGGTCCCCCACGGTATGAGGGCTGACTTGCGAGAATGCCCGTCTGTGCAGCAACCAGGTCGTGGTCGGCGGGCTCGTCCTTCAGCGGCCCGTCCGAGCCGTAGGCAGTGATGGAGCAGTGTACAAGGCGCTCGTTGCCGGACCTGAGACTGTCGATCCCAAGCTGCGCTCCAAGGGCCGAGGCCGGAGCGAAGTCGTCGAGCACCACGTCCGCATCCGCGAACAGCTCCCACAGAGTCTCGGAGTCCGAGTCTGGGTCGAGCCTCAGCACATCCTTGCCACGGTCGTACACGGCGAAGATGCCGGGCGTGCGCACCACGTCCTCATCGCTGAAAGCGACTCGCACGACGCGAGCGCCATTGTCGGCAAGAAACATCGAGGCAAGCGCCCCGGCCTTCCCGGTCGACAGGTCGAAGACCGTGATGCCATCAAGGGCAGACGGGGCTTCAGACATGGGCGTGATACCGATCGCAAAACACAGTGCCCGCTATTGTGTTTAGGCGGCCGTACGGTGTCAAGGATGAGCAACAACCAACTGGCACCCTCTCCTGGGGAGAGGGCGAAAGCCTCGAATGCCTACCACTTTCAGATCCCTTGGATGTATCTCAACCGCCTGCCCGGTCGGTCACGACCCGCCATCGAAGACTAAATCATCCTTGGTTGCGGGTTATACGGTTCACAGATGCGGAAGTCGACGACGGATGCGTACCTTGAGAGGTTGTCATAGGTCTGGAACTCACTCACCTCGATCCCCACGCCAGTTAGCCACTGCGCCGTCGCTAAGTGAATGGCATCAAGTGGCTTGAGACTCCAACCTCTGGTGATGGCCTCTCGCATGAGATCTCTTGCGATTTGACCAATGCCTCTGTGGTACTCGACGGAGACTACGACGTTCGAATCAACCCACAGCGAGTCAATTTTCTGTTCGATCCCAGTGTCCAATCTTCGTTGCTTCTGTTCGAAGGCTGCGAACGCTACTTCGACACGGGAAATCTCGGAAGTGTACAGCTCGATTTCGCCTCTGGTACTTCTCTCGAGTAGTGCCTCTAAGGTTGGCATACGATCTGCGTACTCGTTCACATACGAGAGAAAGACACACGAGTCCCAATAGATGTTTGAAGAGGTATCAGGCATCTCTCAGCAGGCGAATGGCTTCTTCAGGCAGAATGTCTCCGGGTTCCCATGGGACCGCTCCTCTAGCCTCCCGGTATGCTCCTGGAGCAGGTTCACTGAGCAGTTCGACTTGCCTGATGTCGCGTATGGACATCGGCTTGCCAGTCAAAGGGTCTCTTGAAACCCTGCCGACGACCGTAGCCCTATTCCCCCATGCCTCTCGCATGATCTCTTCCTGCCCCTGCCCGAGATAACACGCAACGGCCCTGTCGTGGAGAGTGTCGTAGAGGTTGAACCTCAGCCCGGAACGACTGCTAAGGGTCTGTACTCTTCCAGTAATCGCTCCGATGCTGACAGATGGCGAAACCGGGGGCTGATCTTCTGCGACACCTTTGCCGTAGATGACGCAGTCCAAGTCGGGTGTACCAAATCGTACGTACTCCCTGGCCGCGGCGAAGGCTGCGACTGCTCCTGCGGCCCGAACAACACCTTTCCTTGGGTGACCCGGAGCTTCATGTCTAGAGAGAGCGCCTCCGACTTCCTCGTATGCATCTACGACTCGCTCGACCTTGGCTGGGTCGTCAGCCTCACCTCGGAGCGTTACAGTGGCGCTCCCCGGTTGCAGGTCTTCCACAACCCAGGTCACTTCACTCCTCGGCGTCAGGCTCGACACTAGACGCGTGAAGAGCTGGACTCCTTCCTCGAACTCTGTAAGTTCGACCCGCCCACCGAGTTCGAATGTCAGCGTGGTCTTGGACATTTCTCGCTTCTCCGAACCTCGTCATTATCCTCACAACTGGAACCTTACTCTAGTAACGCCGACAATCCGTGTCAATTTCATCACCCTTGAAGCAGACCGTCACACCTGCCTCCTCTGCCAGCGCAGTGGCTCTTGAAGAACCTGAGTACCAGTCGGACTATGAGACCGATCCCCAAGATCGACTTCGACCCCAGCGACTACCACTACTGACCTCCCCGGGGATCTGGTGAATCGCGAGTGGGCGGCAGTGCATCTGAATTATTGTGAGAGTGGTGGCCACCACTGACAACTGCACCGTGCAGTTGATGTAGAATGATTCAGTCCCTTTTGATCCCTATCTGGAGTTAGACATGCTCAACAAGCTCGGACGCATTACCAAACTAAGCCCTGACCGGGTGCAGCCCGACGCGCCTCCCGGGCAGTTCGTCACCGATCGGTTCCCGGTCCTGACCTTCGGCCCTACGCCCCGGATCAACCTCGATGACTGGCAGTTCAAGATCTCCGGTCTGGTCGATGAGGAGGTCACGCTGGACTGGAAGCAGTTCAACGATCTCCCGCAGGTTACGCTCGACGCCGAGTTCCACTGCGTGACGCAGTGGAGCAAGCTCCAGAATACCTGGGAGGGCATCCTGTTCACGGACGTCATGAAGCTCATCACGCCCAAGCCCGAGGCGAAGTTCGTGATGGCGCACTGCTATGGCGGATACACGACGAACGTCGCGCTCGACGTCCTGGTCGACGACGACGTGCTGTTCGCGCACTCGCACGACGGAGCTCCGCTGACGCCGGAGCACGGCGGCCCCATGCGGCTCGTCGTGCCCAAGCGTTACGGCTGGAAGAGCGCGAAGTGGGTCAACGGCATCGAGTTCATGGCCGAGGACGAGCCCGGCTTCTGGGAGATGCGCGGCTACCACATGGAGGGCGATCCCTGGAAGGAAGAGCGCTTCTGGAGCAGCCTGACGTACTAGAATTGTGAATGTTGAATTTGGAATAGTGAATTATGAACAGCCGGTCGAACCAGGACTGGGTTGCCTTTCACCATTCATAATTCTCGATTCACCATTTCCCCGAAGGGACTCGGGTCGCTGCGCTCGATCACGAGATCGGTGGCATCGTGGAATCGCATGAAGTCACGCATTGCACGCGCTACAGATGAGGCGAGCCGGGCGCTCGGCCTGACTCCGGGTTCCAGGTAGAGACTCTTCAGCCGCAGGACTCCTGTGCTTCGCTCCACCTTGGGGTCGAACCGGCCAACCAGCCTGTCGCGGTCGAGGATCGGCAGGCAGAAGTAGCCCCAGATCCGGTCTGGCTCGCGCTTGTAGCACTCCAGCACCTGCTCGAACTTCCAGAAGCTCATGTCCCGCCCCTTCGCCCAGAACAGGCTGTCGAACGGGTTGAGGAACGTGGTGCGCCTGGGTTTCAGGTCGCCGTCGGCGGCGCGCTCCAGCAGATGCAGGTTGTCGCGGTGTACAACCAGGTCGTGCTCCTGCCGGTCGGCAAGTGTCGCCCTGATCGGGACAAATGTGCCATCGGCGACAAGCGATTCGATGAGGGGCTTGGACACCGTGCGCTTCATGTGCGTGTAGTCACCGACCTGAATCGGCGCGCAGACGCCGAGGGATTTCAACGAGGCGTCGAGAATGTGTACGAGCGCCTCGTCCTCGGACGGCTCGTCCATGTCGACCCACTGCGGGAGGACCCGCTCTCGAACGTCGTATATACGCTGGAAGTTGACTCGATTGGCAATCGCCAGCTCGCCAGTATCGTAAAGGTACTCGAGCGCGATCTTGGCGTAGTCCCAGTTCCACCATGAGCCGGGTGCCCGCTTCTCAGTACGGAAGTCTGCGGGGCGGGCCGCGCCGTCCGATCTGACCTGCTCCAGGGTAGTCCTCACCCTCTTCTGGTTTTCCGGGTCCGCCACCCACTCCCTGTGCCAGGTCCCTCTGCCGCGAGCGCGCTGGCGCATCATCGGCATCACGTAGCGGTACTCTGTCAGCGGGACGATACACGCGGCGTGCATCCAGTACTCGAACAGGCGCCGGCTGTTGTCAGGGGAGGTGTTGCCATCGTCGAACAGCAGGCTGTCGAGATGGTCGGGATCGTAAGTGCCCAGCCTGCTCCATAGCGTCAGGTACTGCGCCCGGTTGACGACCTGCAGCGTGTCGATCTGCACCCAGCCAACGCGCTCGATGGCGGAGTAGACATCCTCGATGCCAGGCTGCGCACCGCGACGCACAGGTCCATCAAGTCCCTGCACATGCAGAGCAACAGCCCTGACGTCAGCCAGTGAATAGGTCGGAGTCAATTTATTCTTCCCAGGTAATTCTGACTTCGCAGTGAGTTACTCATCGGATACTACCATTACCATATTGTCTGCTCAGGTCCTTATCAATCAGGCCCATACCGACTAACGTGGTTCCATAGAGGCTATTGTATCCCGTTCGTGATACAATAAGCGCACATCTGGTGGAGGTGCCTGATGGCTAAGACAGAAATGATACGCGCCCGCGTTGAACCGGAGCTGAAACGAGAAGCCGAGGACCTATTCTCCGCTCTCGGACTATCAACGACTGAGGCCATAACTCTCTTCTACAGACAGGTAACGCTGCACCAGGGTCTGCCGTTTGCGGTCAGGATACCCAACGAGGAAACTGTCGAGGCGCTGGAGCAGGCCCGTAACAGAGTGGGTCTAACCGAGTACGGCAGTCTGGATGAACTCAGGGCCAGCATCGACTAGCTCATGAGGCTGTCCACAACCTCACGGTTTGAGAGGGACATCAGACGCGCCAAACGGCGAGGCAAGGACCTCAACAAGCTATGGTCCATCGTCGAGCAACTCCTATCAGGGCGATCTCTCAGCGCCCGGAACAGGCCACACCGCCTGTCAGGGGCATGGTCTCACTGCTGGGAGTGCCACATAGAGCCTGACTGGCTGCTTATCTGGGACTCAAGCGACGACGATGTGCTGATCCTGGTACGAACCGGAAGCCACTCCGACCTGTTCGGCTGATGAAGCCTTGCCAGAACCAGCACACGTTCCGTAATTGATCGTAGTTCTACGTCTCTGATGTTGGGGCGATCAGGGGTACCTCCAGCTCGGCGAGCAGGTTCTGGAACTCGTCCAGGTCTTCGTCGAGGACCTGCTCCAGGGACGCTGCGTATCCGTCGACAGTCTCTGAGAACTCGGCGAAGACGTCGTATGCCTGCCTGGGAGGCCGGTAGTCGCCCGACGTGACGACGGGCATCAGCCCGGCGAGCTTGGCGTTCCAGCGTATCGGCATGTGAAGCCTGTCGCGCGCGCCCTTGTACTCGGTCTGGATCAGCGCGGTCTCGATCTCGTTCAACTTGGTCGTTACCGACTCCGCGCCGTCTGCGACCGCCTGCTCGGCGGCCGTCCCCTTGGCGCGCTTCGACCACTCTTCGACCTGTGAGCGTGCGCTGCGCAGCCGGTTGATGTTGTCGTGAGTCTCGGAGATCTTGTCGCGGAGTTGGATCGCAAGCTCGAACTGAGCGTCGAAGTCCTCCTGCGTGGCGTCCACTCTTGGGTCCTTGACGAGGTCGAAGCTGACAGTCTGCGACTGCTCGCCGACAGTCAGCCGTACCTGGTAGGTGCCCGGAGGAGCCATCGGACCGCGCCCGACACCCTCGGTCGTCTTGTCGCCAGGCACCGTGCTCGCGCCCTTGTAGCGCATCCCCCAGTCGAAGCGGTTCATACCAGCCTCTGCCGGAACGCGCGGCTCGCTTGGCCCATCGTCATCGTCGTCGGGTTCCCGCTTTTGCGGGAATGACGATGAAGTAGGGTTGCTTGAGTAGGTCCTGATCTCTGCGCCACTGGCGTCGAGGAATGTCAGCGTGACTTCGTCGTCGGGGGCCTCGCTCAGCCAGTACCAGACACGAACGCCCGCGGGCGGGTTGTTGCCGGCGTCGAGGAACTGGCGGTTGATACGACCCATCTCATCCTTGTTGTCGATGAACGTGACCGCTGCGCCGAGCGCCATCTGGTAGCTCTTGGCGCGGCTTCCACCGCGACCCCGGAACGGGGCGGCCATGCGTATCTTGGTCGGAGGCGTGAGCAGGTGAAATGCCTCGCCTGCGAAGTCGCCCGATACCTGCCTGAGATGGTCGAGGTCGTCCAGTATCCAGAAGCTGCGACCGTGTGTGGCGGCCACGAGGTCGCCGTTCTTGACGTTGAGGTCGTACACCGGCACCACGGGCAGGTTGCCCTTCATCGAGTGCCATGTGCCGCCGTCGTCGTAGGAGACGTACGCGTTGGTCTCTGTTCCGACGTAGAGCATCCCCTGGCGCTGGGTGTCCTCGCGGATGCAGCGGGTGAAGTCGTCATCCGGCAGGTTGCTCGTGATGGACGACCACGTCTGCCCATAGTCAGTGGTCTTGAACAGGAAAGGTCGGTTGTCGTCCAACTTGTAACGGGTGCCGGACATGTACGCGGTCGCGGGGTCGTGTGGCGACACCTCGATCATGTCTATGCGTGTCCACTCTTCAAGGTCGGATGGAGTGACGTTGTCCCAAGTCTCGCCACCGTCTTTAGAAATGTGGACGAGCCCGTCGTCGGAGCCTGCCCAGAAGACGCCCTTCTCGTGGGGCGACTCGACGAACGAGAACACGGTGCAGTAGGTCTCCGCGCCGGACGCGTCGCCGGTTATGTCGCCGCCCGAGGGCTGGAGCTTGTCGGGATCGTTGCGCGTGAGGTCCGGGCTGATCGGCTCCCAACTGCTTCCCTGGTCGGTGGACCTGAAGACCACGTTGCCCGCGGCATACAGCACGCCGGGGTCGTGTGGCGAGAAGTGGATCGGGTACGTCCACTGGAAGCGGTACTTGGCATCCACGGCTCCGAAGCCGGTGTTCATCTCGGGCCAGACGGTGATTATGCGCACCTGTCCCGTCGAGTGGTCGTAGCGCAGCATGTTTCCCCCACCGCCGGGAGACGAGCCGATGGCCCCGGAGATCACTATGTCCGGGTTAGTTGGGTCGACCACGATGTAGCCGCTCTCCGAGCTGCCGACGGTGTAGCAGTCTCCCCAAGGAATGGCGCCCTTGTGCGTGCTTGAGGGAACGCTGATGGCGCTGTTGTCCTGCTGGGTGCCGTACACGCGGTACGGGAACTGCGTATCGGTCGTGACGTGGTAGAACTGCGCGGTGAGCTGGTTGTAGATGGTTGAGAACGAATCGCCGCCGTTGTAGCTGACGCACGCTCCGCCATCGTTGCCTTCGATCATTCGCTGCGGATTGCGGGGGTCTAGCCAGAGGTCGTGGTTGTCTCCGTGCGGAGTGTTGACCTCCTCCCACGTCTTGCCGGCGTCAATCGACTTGTACGCCGAGTAGTTGAGCACCCAGGCTGTGTCAGCGTCCTGCGGGTCGGCGAAGATGTGCTGGTAGTACCAGGGCCTGCCTTGGAGGTCGCGGTTGTCGGAGACGAGCTCCCAGGTGTCGCCGTAGTCGTCCGACCTGAATACGCCGGGCTCTTTGGCCTCGATCGTGGCATAGACTCGACCGGGCTGAGACGGGCTGATCGTGACGCCCATGCGTCCAAACGGCATGTCCGGCAGCCCCTTGTTGCCTGACACGTCCTCCCACGTCTCGCCACCGTCCATCGAACGCCACAGGCCGCTGTCAGGTCCGCCGCTGTTGAGATTCCAGAAGTTTCGACGCACCTGCCAAATGGAGGCGAACAGGAATCGGGGGTTGTTCGGGTCAATCGTGAGGTCTGCTGCGCCCGCGTTCTCGCTCTTGAACAGCACGTGCTTCCAGTTCTGGCCGCCGTCCGTGGACTTGAACACGCCGCGCTGTAGGTTTGGGCCGAAGGCGTGACCGAGCGCGCCGACGTAGACGATGTCGGGGTTCGTGGGATGAATCCTGACCTTCGCGATGTGTCGTGTGTCCTCGAGTCCGAGGTGCTGCCAGGAGCGTCCCCCGTCGTTCGACCTGTACACCCCGTCGCCGTGGCTGACGTCGAGTCGGATGGTCGACTCGCCCATACCGGCGTACACGACGGATGGGTCGGAGTCCGAGACGGCGATCGCGCCAACCGATGCCGTATTGAAGTAGCCGTCGGAGACGTTCTCCCAGTAGGTGCCGCCGTCGTAGGTCTTCCACACTCCACCGGCACACGCGCCGAAGTAGAACGTGCCCTGGTCGACGGGGTCGCCCGCAACGGCGACCACACGACCTCCGCGCGGCGGACCAATACAGCGCCACTCCAGCGCGTTGAGCATCTTGGGATCTATTGCGTTAGCGGAATCTTGAGTGGTCATGGTGGTACCTCGTATGACGTGGTGTGATTGTGGGCATTATACCGCTCGGCAGAGGCGCTGTCCGACAATTGCGGACATGAAGCGCATGGTAAAATCGCTTGTGCCACGCCGTGCCAGGAGGATGCACATAATAGAGGCAGACGTTCAGTCCAAAGTCGCTGAATTGGTCTTGAAGGATCTCACTAGGAGTTTCAACGACAAGGTCGTGTTCGGCCCAGTCAAGGTGGTGCCCAAGGTAGACCACTACGGAGACGAATATTTGCACATATATATAGTATTCAATGGTGACCTGAGTCTTCTGCCCAGGGGATGGAGAATGGGATTGCTCAGGAACATAGATCCTCAGTTGGAAGAACTCGGAGTTGTGAGTGTTCCCGATTCTACGATCATTGAAAAGGCTGATTGGGAGGAAACTTACAAATACAGGTACCATGAACTCTCGTGATCTGATAAGAATCGCCATGCATCTGGCCTCCGGATCAGTCGGCGGCGAGAGAGGGCGACCACGTCAGACAGAGTTGTGCCGCGCCGTAAGCGCGGCCTACTATGCGCTGTTTCATACACTCGCCCAATGTTGCGCGGATAGCTTGGTCGGCGTGACACGCCCCAACCGAAGTCAACGTGCGTGGCGTCAGGCATACCGCGCCTTGGAACACGGACAAACCAGGAATAGCTGCTCCAATCAGGGAGTGTTGAGCAGGTTCCCACCGGAGATACAGGATTTCGGAAAACTGTTCGTTGTCATGCAGCGTGAACGCCACACTACCGACTATGATCCGGACGCGACCTTTTACCGCGCTGATGTCCTGGAACTTGTTGATGAAACCGAGAGAACCATAACCAGGTTTGAGGAAGCTGACGCTAGAGACAAGCGAGCATTCGCTATCTTCGTTCTCTTCAGACTCAGGCCAGACTGAGACTTCTTAACCAATGACCCCTCAGGAACGCCTTCAGAAGATCGAGTCCTACGGCAACGCACACGCCCTGCTGGTGGAGTCACTGAAGGAGTTCCCGAAGGAGATGTGGCAGCTACGGGACGAGCACGGCTGCTGGAGCATCCACGAGCACATCGTCCACATCACGGACAGCGAGGCGAACAGCTACATCAGGTGTCGCAGGCTCATCGCCGAGAAAGGCGAGTCGCTGATGGCCTACGACGAGAACGTGTGGGCATCGGAGTTGGACTATCACGGGCAGAGCGTCGAGGACTCCCTGGCGCTGTTCAAGTGGCTGCGCCAAAAGAGCTACACACTGATCAAGACGCTCCCCGAGCACGTCTGGGCACACTCTTCGTTCCATCCCGAAAACGGTGAGACGACCCTCGACGACTGGCTGGACACCTACGAGAGGCACGTCCCCGAGCACCTCGAGTACATGCGGGACAACCTCAAGGCCTGGAAGGCTGATGCTCTCAGCTAGTACCGCGTCCAGATGGTTCTGACATACATCGACCCGCCTCGAACTCTGGATTCGCCGCGGCGAATGACGATTGGGGCGAATCAGAATGCCACATTCATCTGGACTTATTACTAGTCCCCTCTTTCTCGGCGCAAATCTCCCAATTGCGTGCCACTTTGCCGCTATAACAGCGCCGCCTGCCATGCCGTAACCTTGCATGGCTTTAGTGGAGACCCCGAAATTCCGGGAGTGGACGATGAAAGTTATGCAGCTACGGATGGACGAGGCGACCTACGAAAAGGTGGAGCGGGAAGCCCTCCTCGAATCCAGGTCGATGACCTCCGTCGTTACAGAGGCGCTGTCCCAACATCTCAAGCCTCACGACGACGACGCCTTCCGCAGTGGAAGCAGCAGGATGACCAGTGCAGCCCCGGCGAAGAGGGCTGAGATATAGTAGGCGACCGCCTGGAAGCCAAACGCCTCGTACAGTCCCCCGGCGATTAGCGGGGAGAACATCGCCATGATGAACCCGGCGAACGTCGTGATCCCCAGGCCCGTGGACGCCACTTCTTCGCCGAGTTCGTCGAACACCGCGGCTGTCAGGATCGGCTGGTCCGGGTAGAGGAACAGCCCGAGCAGCGCAATTGTGACGGTGAGCAGGATCCCACTGTCGAACACCAGCAGCGCGAGCGCGATGAGGCACGACCACGCAAGTCCGGGCGCGAGTACCTGCTTGCGGCCGAAGCGGTCCGAGAGCATCCCCGCGACGGGTTTGGCTACCAGTCCAGCGGCGATGAGCAGTCCAACGTGGAAACCCCTCAGCGTCGTACTCATCTGGAGATCGTTGTCCAGGTAGAGCGGCAGGGTCGCCACCAGCGCGACCAGCGTCATAGCCCTGAAGCCTCTCACCAGGGTGAGTCCCCATAAGACAGGACTCCTCAGCAGGCGCCCTGTGGCCTCGATTCGCTGTGAGCCTCCACCCTCTTCCCGCTGCTCCATGCTGCCGATGTCGCGGAGCGCCCAGATGGCCGCCGCACCCAGGAATAGAGGCACCACTGCGTACACGCTGAGAATCTCGCGCCAGGTGAGGAATGCCAGCAGCGCCCCCGTGACCAGGGGGCCGGCAACGTCTCCCACGCTGCCGCCTACTCCGTGGAAAGACAACACCGTCCCACGGCGCTGCGGAAAGTGGTGCGACAGCGATGCCGCCGCGAGCAGGTGCCAGATCGAGTGTGAGATCGCGACGACTGCCATTCCGATCAGCAGCAGCGGGTACACTGGCGAGACGCCTATGACGAAACACCCGACCGAGCAGGCGACGAGGCAGAGCGCCAGCAGAGGCCCCCAGTACTTGCGAAAGATGTCGACCAGCACGCCGCCGGGCAGCGCGACCAGACCCGAGGCGAGCTCCCGCGCGGACAGGATTCCACCGACTCCCACGCTGCTGAGGCCGAACGCCTGCTGGATCTCCGGCAGCGCGACGACGAAGCTCTGCAGGATCCAGTGAAACATGGAGTGGCCCAGGGACACGCCCGGAACTATGATCCGCCTGCCGGACGCTGTGCCCTGGCCTTCGCCTGATTCTGTCATGTCATGGCCGTGCATGGTGCAGCCTACGGTGCTTATGCCAGGGCAAGTATCCTTGCCGGGTTGTCCACGGTAATCGCTCGGACCGTCTCTTCTGAAAAGCCCTTGCGGCGCATCTTGGGAACGATGTTTTCGAGAATGTGGCCGTAGCCGTGCCCGCCATATCTCACGAGGCGATGCTTGGTGGCGATGTCATGTCCCATAACGATCCGGTCTGAGTAGCCGTCCTCGGCAATGCGCTTTATGAAGTCCAGCCTCTGGGCGTCGCTGGGCATGTCTATCTCGGCTAGAGGATAGTACGATCCCTCGTTCCCAAACAGGTCCCACTCCAGGTAGCAGCCAGACTCGGCGATGCTCCGAAGCGGGCCGAACTCGAACACCGTCCGGTCCAGGTGCCCCATTATCACACGGGATACGTCCGCGCCGCCGTTCGCCAGCACTTCCAGGATCTCCAGCGGTGCGTCTGGATGCCGTCCTGGGTGAATCAGAATCGGCGCGCCGGTCTCCTGCTGCGCGACTGCCGCGGCAAGCAGCGCCTTGCGCTCGTTCGGCGTCAGCGGCCACGTGCATCCCATCTCACCTATGACGCCCGCCCTGATGCCGCTGTCGCCGACGCCTTCAACGACATCGCCAACTATCTCCCCCGCCAGGTCGTCCACGCTGCGCTGGTCCATGTCCTGCGGATGGGCAATATCCACGTAGAACCCGCAGCCCATGATGATGTGAACACCCGATTCGCGGGAGATCGTCGCCAGCGCGTCCGGGTTACGCCCTATCTCCGCCAGGGTCGCGTCGACGATCGCGCCGCCACCGGCAGCACGGTACCTGCTGACTTCCCCAGTCGTCATTTCGACGTCCATCAGCATGATGTTGGAGCGGTTGCTGTAGTAGTTGCGCCGTATCCATCCGATGTTCTCCAGGGTTATGGGCGCGTCCGCAAGCTCCGGAGACGGTGTGTCCTGGGCCGGGCGATACATGAACGAGAAGTCCAGGTAGAGGTGCTCATGGGTGGTGGTGGGCCCAAGCTCCGATGGGGGCACAGGTCCCAGTACAGTCTGGACCAGACCCCGGTTCCGTCCTGACGGCATGACACGCATCTCCCTGTAGTGTGGTGGCGCGAAAGCGTAACACGACCCATTGGGGGGCGCAAAGCGGCGTCTGCTCTCCAGGGGTCACCGGATCAAGTACAGGGCAGGCTCCGAGCCTGTCGTAGGGCACCCCCGATCCCCTGGATTCCGGCTTTCGCCGGAATGACGGACTGGCGCCAGCGTCTTCAACTCGGCCCCCGCTCTGTTGCTATTGCAGGTACGATAGTAGTAACTCACCAAGCAGGAGGCCCTGGACATGAGGTTCGCAGCTTTCACTACTGTTGCGGGATCGGCGGGAGAGGCCACAAGCGCTGAGGAGCACATCGACAACCTCAGACAGCAGACCATCCTGGCTGAGGAGCTCGGATTCGAGGCCATGTGGCTCGGGGAGCACCACTTCGGGCCGTACGGTGTCGGCGACATACCCAACCCGATCCTGCTTGGGGCCGACCTTGCGGCGAGGACGTCCACGATACGCATCGGGCAGATGGCAAACATCGCGCCGTGGTGGCATCCGATACGGCTTGCCGAGGACCTCGCCATCCTGGACAACATGAGCGGCGGACGCGTCGAGGTCGGCTTCGGCAGGGGCATCTGGCCGTATGAGGGGCCGCAGTTCCACCCCAACGCCGACCCGCGCAAGGACGTCGAGAACAGGGAGCTGTTCCGGGAGATAATCGAGGTCGTCAGGGAGATATGGGGCAACGAGTACTTTTCGTACGACGGCGCCAACTACAGCTTTCCCGCAGAGGGTACGGTCTTCTCGCATCCGCAGTACCCGTCCAACCCCGACTGGCAGGACGGCGATCGGGTAACGAAGCTGCGGGTGACGCCAAGGCCCCTCCAGGAGCCGCACCCTCCGCTCTGGATGACCGTCTCCACAGACCGTTCCGTGTCCACTGCAGCCGAGATGGGCCTGAAGGCGTGCTACTGGCAGCCGCCCCCTCTCAGGATCAGGCAGCGAATGGAGCTCTACGCCAAGGTCAGGACGGAGCGAGAGGGACGGCCATTCGCCCTCGGCGAAGACCAGGCAGTGATGCGCTCCACGTACGTCGCCTCATCTATGGAGGAGGCGCGGCGGGAGGCGGAGCAGGGAATAATGTCCGCGTTCATCTTCAACGACCCCTTCCGGGGCAGGCAGGTGTTCACCAACCCTGACGAGGTACTTGCCGACGACGTGAAGCTGGACTGGGACTTCCTGGAGCCTCGCACCCTGCTCGTGGGCTCACCCGCAAACGTGGTCGAGAGGATCCAGGAGCTACAGGAGGTGTGCAGCCTCGACTACCTGCTGGTCGAGTTCACACACATGGGCATCCCGCTGGGGAAGACTCTGAAGAACCTGGAGACGTTCGCCACGAAGGTGATGCCGCACTTCAAGAGCGACGACTGAAGGACGGAGGCGCCTAGCCTCTTCTGCCCTTCCGCCGGTATGAAGACCAGGGCTTGAGGTCGAGCTGCCTATCCAGGCCGCGTTCGATTTCGTCCCACTTCTTCTCTTCGTCAGCGGTGACGAACGTAATGGCCTCGCCGGTGCGCCCCATGCGGCCGGTACGACCTATCCTGTGCGCGAAGAGCAGTTCCGAGTCCGGCAGGTCATAGTTGATGACGTGCTCAATGCCCTCGATGTCGAGTCCGCGTGCTGCCACGTTTGTCGCCACAAGAACTGAAGTGTCACCCGACCTGAAATCCTTCATCACGCGCTCGCGCGCATTCTGGCTCATGTTGCCCTGGAGCGCGCCCACGCTGTAGCCGGACGTCTCAAGCTGTCTCGCGAGCTTCTTGACTCCACGCTTGGTACGGCCAAACACGATCACCGGACCGTCTTCACGCTCATCGAGCAGTGATTTGAGCGCGTCCATCTTGTTCTCTCGCCTGATGGAGTAGACCAGGTGGTTCACGGTCGGCGCAGCCCTCAGGTTGGCGTCCACCTCTACTGTGACGGGGTTGCGCAGGTGCTTCCGTGCGGTCTTGGCCACCCACTCAGGCATGGTCGCCGAGAAGAGCGCCGTCTGACGCTCGGACGGCGTGGCGCTCAGAATGGCCTCGACGTCGCGCGCGAAGCCCCTGTCGAGCATCTCGTCGGCCTCGTCCAGGACGAGCGTTCGCACCGAGTTCAGGTTGAGTGAGCCCTGCTTCAGGTGGTCCAGCGTGCGTCCGGGGGTGCCGACGACGATGTGCGCGCCTCTCTGAAGCGCCGAGTACTCCGGCTTCAACGACCTGCCGCCATACAGCAGCGTCACCCGCAGCCGGTGCGGGGAAGCGAGTGCTTCCATCACGCCGGCGACCTGGATCGCCAGCTCCCTGGTGGGCACGAGCACGAGACCCTGGATCTTCCGGTATGACCGGTCGCACTGCTCAACCATCGGTATGGAGAAGGCAAGCGTCTTGCCCGAGCCGGTGCGCGCCTGGCCAACGAGGTCACGGCGATCGAGAAGCTGGGGGATGGACCTGGCCTGAATCGGAGTAGGCTCGGTTATGTCCATGGCGGCAATCGCCGTCCTGGTGGCGTCGCTCATCGAGATGTGCTGAAAAACGTGGCTCTCAGCGCCGGAACTGCTCCTGGTCTTTCGCTCAGAGGACGTGGAATCGTCCTGCCGGCCCTTGAAGCAGGGGCGGCAGTACACGGGCCTGTCAGGAGCGGGACGGAATGGAACGGTCGTTGTCGTGAGGCAGTCGGAGCAGACGACTTCGTGACGTCGTCCCGAGCCGGAACGCTGTCGTCGTGTAGGTGAAGTAGCAGTGGTCATACGTGGGAAATCTTCCTTGGCCTGGTTGGAATAAAATAGCAACGTGGCAGGGGCCGAGGGAGGTGAGGAAGGGGGAAATGTCGATAGACAGATGCCGCTGGATCCCGGGAAGCCCGGTCCACAATGCGCCTTCAGTGTATCAGACTGCGCCTGCAAGATTCCAGTTTGCAATAGGACTCTAATCTGACGATTATTCTCCGAGATAAGTGCATGTTGCCTTGGCTCCGCCGTCAGCACTGCATCCTCAGTGACCACTGGACATTGCTGATACAATGCCGCCACGTATGAACCCCTCTCAGGAGACTGACAGATGAGTGACCAGGACTATGCCAGGCCGGAGTTGCTGGCGACTACGGAGTGGCTCGCTGAGCATATAGACGACCCAGACGTCCGCGTTGTGGACTGCGATGAGTTCGATCTGTACCTGCGGGCGCACATCAAGAACGCGGTTGGAATTCGGGTACACCACTACATTAAGCACCCCGACTATCCGGGCGCGCCGCAGGAGTACCCCCTCGTGGCCGAGCCGGACGTGATGAAGGAGCTTATGGAGAGCATGGGCATCGGAGACGACACGCTGGTCGTGGCGTACGACAACTCTGGCAGCCTGTACTCGACGCGCTTCTGGTGGGTGCTCAACTACTACGGGCACACCAACGTCAAGGTGCTGAACGGCGGCTGGAAGAAGTGGTACGACGAGGGACATCCGACCTCGATAGACCGCCCTCCGGACACCGGAGACGTCACGTTCACCCCGAAGGCCGACGACTCGCTGGTCTGCACCCTCGACTACGGCGTCGGGCAGGTCGGCAACGATGACACGGTGTTCTGGGACGTCCGCTCCGACGGCGAGTGGGACGGCTCCAACAGCCGCGGCAACTCGCGCGCGGGCCGGGTGCCGGGCGCAGTCCACCTCGAGTGGCTAAACCTGGTCACGTCCGACCGCCACCGGATGTTCAAGCCCGTGTCCGAGCTGACGTCCATGCTGGAGGCGATAGGCGTCACGCCCGACAAGAACGTCATCACGTATTGACAGGGCGGCATCCGTGCGGCGCACGGAGTGTTCACCCTGAGGCTCCTCGGCTTCGACAGGACCCGCAACTACGACGGCTCGATGGGCGAGTGGGCGAATCGAGCGGATACCCCGCTCGAGAATTAGGAATTGAGAATAGGGAATGGTGAAGTTCGCACCATTCGAGGATAGCTGAACTCGACTAGAGCACTGTCGTGAATTCGTTGAGAAAGATGGTAACTCCCCCACATTGCTAATTCACCATTCCACATTCACCATTCTCAGTTAGATGGGCTGGTCCGTTCACCATCCGGTGGGGCTGCTCCACCACTCGCCGATGTTCTCGTACAAGGGCTACACGCTCGTGTTCGCGAATTCGGGCAACTTCGCCGCGCTGCTCGACATGGAGGGCCGCGTGTGCCACAGGTGGGAGTACCACGAGGGCCTGACCTACGCGGTGCTGCTTCCGAACGGCAACCTGCTGGGGCGCACTCCCCTTCCGCCGGACTTCGAGCGGACTCGCGGACTCGGAGGCTCCGGCGGCTCGATCGTCGAGTTAGACTGGGACGGCGTGAAGGTCTGGGAGTACCGCGACCCCTTCATGCACCACGACTACGAGCGGTCACTCACCGGCAGCACGTACTACCTGCTGTGGGAGGAGATGCCCGCCGACCTGTCCACGCGAGTCCGCGGCGGATACAGGACGTCCGAAGACCCGGTGTTCATGCTCGGCGACTCGGTCCGCGAGATCGACATGGACGGGGAAACCGTCAACGAGTGGCGCGTCTGGGAGAACCTGTCCATCGAGAGCCAGGTCATCTGCCCTCTCGAAGGCAGGCGCGAGTGGACGCACGGCAACTCGCTTCACGTGACACGCTCAGGGGACTTCCTTCTGAGCTTCAGGAGCACCAGCAGCGTCGTGATCGTGTCCAGGGAGACCGGCGAGATCACCTGGGAGTGGGGAGCGGACGAGATAAGTCACCAGCACCACGCGACCGAGTTGGAGTCGGGGAATATCCTCATCTTCGACAACGGCTCGCACTCCAGGAACCGTGCGGCATCCCGCGTGATCGAGGTCAACCCTGACACGAACGAGATCGAGTGGACGTACGAGGGCAATCCTGCGGTGTCGTTCTTCAGTTCTTACATCAGCGGCGCCGACAGGCTCCCAAACGGCAACACGCTCATCTGTGAGGGTGCGCACGGGCGGCTATTCGAGGTAACGCACCGGGGCGAGATCGTATGGGAGTTCATCAACCCGTTCTTCGCGCCTGACAGGAGCGGCCGCAACCTGAGCAACGCGACGTTCAGGGCGCACCGCTACGGCCCCGAGTTCTCGGGGTTTACGGGGCGTGACCTGGACCCGGCGCGGTACGCGAACCTCAACCGGGTGCTGGGGGTGGCGAGATAGGGGCTGAGGGCCGGTGATTACGGCTCGATCTGGAACATGGTGGTGAAGAAGCCGTACAGGCCGGGAAGATTCCCGGTGTCGGCAGCATAGGCGGCGCCTCTCCCGGTCCTGGCCAGATCTTCGAGGACACTGAGATCGTAGTCCTCGGTTACCCCAGGTTCGGAAAGCGCGACCGCGAACAGGCTGACCGAAGACTGTTCAAGCCTGGATAGAACGTCTCCGTAAGAGCTGCTGCTGTCCTGATCGACGCCGTCGGTGAGGGCTATGATGATGTTCTTTCTCCCAAGATCGCCACGCTCCTCCAGGGAGTCCACCGACCGGATGATCGCATCGTACAGCGCGGTGCCTCCGTCCGCGTCGAGGCTGTAGGCAGCGTCCTCCCAGGCATCGACGTCGGCGCCTGCAGGGTCTATTGGGCCGACGGTGACAACCTCCCGATAGTCGCTGTCGAAGTCGGTCAGGCCGACGTAGTCAGGGTCAGGATCGATTCCCCCCTTGGCTTCCAGGCGTATGTTGGACATGGTCTCGACGAATATCCCGATGGCCTCTTTCAACGCATCTGACTTGGACCCCTCCATGCTCCCACTGGTGTCGGCGAGCAGCAGCACGTTGGCCTTGGCGCCTGCGGAAATCTGCCCTGTGTCGAATGGAATCGTCCTGTCGGTGCCGGAGCACTGTTCTGGCTGGTCGGGGTCGGAACGGACTTCCAGGACGTTGTCCCTCCATCCCGAGTCGGCGAGCTGTCCGGGGACGGTTACTCGGTTCGGACCGAGCTTCCCAAGCGCATCAAGCTCACCAAGCGTGTCAATCATGTAAGTCGACGTGCTGTTCGGGTCTTCCATCCATACCCCGAGCCTCACATCCCAGCAGCCGGGCCCAGTTGGCCAGAAGCCCCACCTGAAGCGGTGGTTGGCCCCGGGAGCAACAACGTTCTCTGCGGGACGCAGCTTCAGCTCTGTCCCGTCAGGTGATCTCACAAGCGCTTCGCCATAGAAGGGCCACGCCATTTCACCAGTGTTCGAGACATCTACTCCAAAATCAAATCGGTTCCCTAGAATCCGGCGCGTCTCTGGTGGAACGGCTATCGTCAGGTTGTCCTGGCCATCTGCTGGAATCCGCGCGTCCACGCGTTCAGACAGCAGTTTTGCGACGGCCCTGTCAGCGCGGAGGAAACTCCACAGCTCCTCGTCACCCTTCGGGCACCTTTCCAGTGGTGCCGGAGTAGATGTGCAGATCTCCCTTTCGTCTGCGACATCTACAAGGAGTTCATTCAACTCTTCGGGTGTGACGTCGGAATCTATGGCTTTCAGAAGCGCTACGGCGCCACTGACCATTGGAGCCGCAAGGGATGTGCCACTAAAGAATGTGTAATCACCGGGGCCTTCAACATCAACAGTCCATACTAATTCAGCTGGCGCTGCTATGGTTACTGCATCTCCATAAGCTGAGGAGTTTCCTTTCAGGCCGCGCCAATTGCAGTCTGGTGGTTGGCTCGTCCATCGACCTGAGTAATCCGCATCAGCTCCGCCGACTGTTATCACGTTGTCATAGTCCAGGGAATACTTCGCGGGAAAGTACTCTATGGCCTCAACTTCGCAGTTCCCCGCACCAGCCACGAATGTTACGCCTGACATTCCACCGATGATTCGCTTCATCGCCCCGAAGTTTGTCCACTCCGATATGGCTCTCCCGCCGAAGCTCATGTTGGCTACGTCAATAGCTGAGGGTGATCTATCGATCTGTTCAAGTTCCGATAGAACACTTCCAAGATTTAGCCATCTTGGGTTGCGATTCAGGGAGATTACGTCATAGGCAAGGTCCGGGACGCTTGTGACAATTCCGCTGAAATTCTGATCTGCGTTCGGGCCTGCACCCCGGTGGTTCTTCGCAGCGACAACCCCGGTCACAGCTGCTGCATGATCGCCAGTGCTCAGTCGGAACGATATGAGCCGTTTCGGGATGTGGATACGCTTGGCATCGAACTCCTCCCTGACTATGGCAGGTTCGTCTTCGTCCTCAATGTCCAGATGACCTTTTTCGATGATCCATATGGTGACCGGATCCAAGTGGGGAACTCTCTCCAACATCCTCCATGAGCGTTCGAACCCGGCATCGAGGTATGCTCTTGTCAGGTGAGCAGTACGTGGCGGACCAAGAGTGTCTATAGGGTGGTCGAGTGGCTCTAGCAGGACATCCGCGTACGCCGCATCCAGTCTAAAGTCCCCCTCAAGGTCGGAGAGAACGTCGGTCAGCGTGTGTTGCTGAGTATCAAACTCAATCATGTGACCGGGGAAGGAGTTGAACGAAAACACGACCTCTCCACCAAGCTCCTCCGCAATGTCATCGGCGTCACTGTCGTCGTAGCCCGGCCTCAGTTCGACTATGACGCGATTCAGCACCGCCCTGACCTCTTCCTCCAAGTCGGGAATTACACCCACCATGGCAGGATCTATGGGTGGGAGCTCAGGGATGTCGCCAAAGACGAGCGCGTGGACACTCTTGGTGAAGCTGCCGAAGCCTATGATGATGTCCGCGCCACCGGCGCCGTTCGCGATTACAGTCCCATCCGGGGATACGCTCACCACGCTCGGGTCCGTGGACTCGTAGGTAATGAAGTCCGCCTCCAGGTCTGCCAGGGTCTGATCAGAGTAATATCCCTGTACGCTCAATGTCCCGGTTGCGCCCACGTCCTCAAGGATGACCGTGCCGGGAGATGGGACGAGTGCAACCAGTCTAACCACCTGTGGAACTGGCAAGTTCAGGAGATAGATGACCATCAGAGTGAGAGCGACGGCTGCCAGCACTGTAGTGCCGACCGCTACGGCAATTCCGGTGAGCATTATTCTGTCAATGAACATGTTGCCGCCTGTTGGGACTGAGGCTGAGTCCTTGATGATGGTCCGGAGACCGAGGGTTGGCTCTGAGCTATGGTTTCAACGCAGTCGACGGAATCGTCAGACACGGACGCACCGGCTGCCCCAGTGGCAGTGTCCCCAGGGACAGCCGGGCTGATGGGGGGCGTATGAGAGATTCACTCGCCACTCACTACGACTTCTTCCTCACTAGTCGTCACTGCCTGCTAACTTCTCAATCGCGCGGCCGAGCCTGACCACGAGGTAGAAGACGCCTACGGACACCACGAGGGCGCCGACCGCGACTACCAGGGATGAAATCGACGTTACGAGTGTTGCCATGTCCGGCATAGCGTTACTCCTTTCGGGGGTAGTGTCGATGTACGGCTGTCATTGCCTTAACCGCAGACTGTCGCCTGTTCACGGCGAGCGATTCTTGGGGTCCATGTTGCTCCCTTCCAGGCAGTCCCTCTGTAATCGGACGAGTGCGAGCAGACTGGCAGGGATGGATCGGCCCCTTAGTCAGCGACAGTCAACATGCCAAGGACTCCCGCTTCTCAGGAGGCGGGCTGCAGGGCCAGAGGTCGTTCGATCCGCCCCAGTACCTGTTTTGCACTACCCGGGGACAGAAGTCATGGGATGTACAACTATGACAACTTGTGCCTTCGTCCCATCAGTGCCAAGCAAGAATGTAATGAATTAGTACCCCAATTCGACCGAGATATCTGTGACAGACGTGTCACACTTTGGCTTGGGACTGTGAAACTGGTGTCGGGAAATGGTGATTCGGACTGGAAATGCTGCCCAGCCAGCACGAGAGGGATGCAAAGCAGACACTACGGAAACGGAGCCTGCCTGAATGAGCCGCGACCTCGTTACTGACCGTAACGACGACCTCAACCGGGTGCTGGGGGTGACGAGGTAGGGGCTAAACGCCAGGGTTTTTTCGTCTTCAGGTGTCGCCTGTGCAGTCCGTTCGTGGTGAGCCGTTCGTCCAACTCACGAGAAGCCTTGTAGAGCCATGAATGGACGGCCCTTCGACAAGCTCCCACCACGGCGGGTATTCAACAGGGCGAACGAATGCGGGCAAGATGCCCGCGCTCCGAATGGGGGCGAGGTAGGGGCTGAGGGCGTCATCCTTGGAAGTAGAGTCTTATGACCTCCAGGACTTGTGCTCCGCTGATGAGGTTTCGTCCAGAGAAGTAGTCTCTTACGGCGTTGAGGACTTCGCTTCCGCTTATCGTGCCGTCAAAGTCGTCGTCGTAGGGAATTCCCAGAGACACCTGCGCGGCTGTCGCGTTGCCGTTGCCTGCTGAATCCCGCGTCACGTTAGCAGGGAATACCACCGTAACGTTGCCTATGCCGGTCGGAGTCACATCGAATGAGAAGGCACTGTCTGCGCTGCTCGCGACTATGTTCCCTGCCCTGCCGTAATCGACGCTGATGTCCCTGGCCTCAAGCCCGAAGACGGTCTCACTGAATGTTGCCGTCATCGAGATCGGCTCGTTGGTCCGCACGCGATAGGTGGAGCCGACGCCGCCCGTGAGAGCCACGGTCAGCGTTGGCGCTATCCGGTCGTCGGCGGCCCTGTCCCTGTCGTTGTTCCGCCTGTTGCCTGCAAGGTCGGAAACGGTGCTGACCAGATCAACCTCCGGCCGCGCATCCGGTGACATCTCTCCAACCTTCAGGAAGACGTAGCCCCTGTCGAGTCCCACGTCACGAACGTCGTCGCCCGCAATCGCGCTGTTGCCGTCGCCGCCTCTGCTGTCGTCGCGGACCGTGACGTTGTGGAGAGTGGCGCGAATCGGGGTCTGACCGTCGACCTTGAAGTCGGATTCGGTCACGGACGCGCCGTCGAGGTGCTCGTCGAACACCACCAGCACGCTGGTTGGGTCTGCCCGCGAAACGCGGTACTCCGTCTTGTCTTGAGAATCGCCCGTGTCGAGGCTAGCATCCCAGTGACGCCCGGTCTCGGCACCGAGGAGTGAGGGAGTCGTGTTGTCGACAGAGATGTTGGACAGTTCGTTGTCGGAGTAACCGACGTTGCCGGCGTTGTCCATCGCCTTGACCCACCACTCGATGACAGCGTCGCCGGTTGGAGCAACATCCCCGGGTAGACGCTGCCTGACCAGGAAGCCGCCAGGAATCGGGTCGATCTCGCCGTCCCTTCGCGGCACCAGCTCGACTGTCCAGCTGATGCGATCCTCGATTACACGGAAGTAGACGTAGATGTTTCTGTCCGTCAGCCCGGAATCTCTGTCTGTTACCTGCGCAGTTATCTCGGGCCTGCGTTCTCGTATAGAGGTATTGTGCGCGGGGTTGAGAGCCAAGAAGGCCGGTGGAGTCGACTCAACCTGGAGCGTTGCGCTCGCGTCTCCCGCAGACAGGGTTATCGCGTCACGCGGATTGACCGGCAGGGTCGGAGGCGACGCGCTCAGGTCGGACACTACCCGGTTGCCACGACCATCCAGCGGTGCAACAGTCGTCATCTCAAGTACAAAATCGCCGGAACGCGGAGTGGTCTCAGTCAGGACAACTGTCACAGGGCCAGGACGTACCTGTGAGCGAACGGTCACCGTTGAACCTGTTTCGTTCCTCTCCTCTGCCCAGTACACCAGGTAGGCGGTCTCGTTGGAGGTCAGTCCCAGCGGGTTGGTGGTAGTCGCACCCGGCACGTCATCCATTTCGATTCTCTCAACGGAGACATCGTCAACGCGAATGGCCGTCGAGGTACTGCCGGAAACTCTCACGACGAGGACGTCATCGGTGTTTATGGAGCCCGTTCCGGAGCCGGAGAGACGGTCCAGGGCAGTCACGCTGGAGCCGGACACGCTACTTGCCACGTTGCTGTCGGCAATGGCGTGTTGAGACCTGTACCTGGAAATGGAGTAGCCGTTGCCAAGCGTCCTCAAGGTAGCTCCGTCGATCACTTCCGCCATCGCGTAAGAGGAGTAGTTGTCGTCCCACACGGACAGGCCGGTAACCGAGTCGTCGATGCGATAGATAGGCGCATTGGAAATGCCTCTGGCGAACGGGACGTCCAGCGTAACTGTGCTGTTTCCACTTACCGATTCGACTTTGCGGACGGTGTTCTGTCCGATCAGGACAAAGTCGCCCACGCCCAGGGAAGACGTGACACCCGAACTCGCGTTGGAGACCGTTGCTGTGTGAGCGTCAATGTCACCGGTGCCGATCATCGTGGCGTCGATGCTGGGAATCAGCACTCGCTTTATCGGGCGGTCCAGGTCGTCCTCGGAGAGCATCAGTCCGATGCGGCCGCCCTGGCGCGTCCACTCCTGCTGATCTGGAGTGTTGTCGGAGAGGGTGCCGTCTGGGTTTATGGCATCCGGATCGATGAATCGCACCTCTTCGTCGGCAAAGGCGGGCACGATGCTCAGCAGTGACAGGACGAGTGCCCCGGTTATCAGTAGCGTAGACAGAGACTTGCTGCTCATTTAGCCGTCCTTCACGTCCCCTCCCCGTTCGGTGCGGATGCGCTCGAGCAGCGCCTCGAACTCAGCAGGGTTGGAGACCTTGGATATGACTCGAATGAACTCGCCGATGTCGCTCATGTATGAGCGAAGCTCCCTCATCTGCTCGCCGGCCGGACTGAGTGACGCCGGGCTGTCGCCGTAGCGCCCCCTGAACGCAAAGTACGCCTGGTTCAGCTTGCGGATGTAGTAGCCGCGCAGCCGCAGGTCCCACTGTCGCTTGCGCATGTACTCCTCGGCCTCTTCGATCTTGCCCTCGCCGAGCAGGCGCTCGGCCTCGATACGGGTGTCGCGCATGAACTTCGTGAACCTCGGATCGATCTGGCTCGCGGTCTCGTAGCGGCGGGCGTTCTCTGAGAGGTCTCCGCCCATACGCTCGAATACGATGTCGCCGATCTCGTTTCCGGCGAGCGTTGCGGCGGTCTCGTTGAGGGTCGTCATCTCGACCGACGCAAAGTAGTTCCTGCCGAACGGGTGGAAGAACCAGAACGAGTGCAGCCACTCGTGCGCCGCGGTGCGAATTACGGTACGGGTCGTGTAGGAATCGGAGACCATGTTGGGGAACGTGGCCAGCCCGGCGATGTCGTCGACGTAGGCGGCGTAGTCGAGCTCGTTGACGACCCTGCGCTCGATCTCGTCGCGGTCGAACGGCTCGATGTCAGGGTCGAGGAACACCGCGCCAACCATGTTGATCTCGTTCCGGGGAGAGATCACCAGGAGCGTGGGTAGGTCGCCGAACCTGATGTCTACCGGCGGCCACACGATGCCGAAGCGGGAGTCGACGTCCAGCTCGGCGACGACCGCGTGGATCTCGGCCTCGACAGTCTCCTCGACATCGGCCCGAAGCTCCCGCTCGCGGGCGAGCAGATCCTGGAAGAACTCGTCCGACACAGGTCCTGCCTTCGCCCCTGAGCCGCTGGCCTTGAAGCTGCGGAGCTGGTTCGCGCCCTCTATCCGGCGCTCCTCCTTGTTGGCCGCCCTCACCGTCTGGAGATACTCGTCTACCAGCGCCAGTCGCTCCTCACGCGTAGGCGTGGAGCCGGGGACCAGGTTAGTGAGCGAGTGGAGCCACTTCTGCGGGAAGTTGACGACCTCCCACTCCACGAGAGAGAAGAGGTGCTCGAACGCGATCAGTTCGACAGGCGTTACGCGCAGGCTGCCTGTACGGGGGATGAACAGCACCAGCAGGAGCAGCACGAGGACGATCCCCTGCCACCACCTGAACCGGCGTCTGGGCTGGACTTGTTGTGGTCCCATGTTTGTCATATAGCTCTATTGTGGCACATCCGGCGACTAGATCTGCCGCGGGCAAGTAGGATGCCATCGGGTCAGCCACCCCGCCACCTCTGGGTCCCGGCCTTCGCCGGGACGACGGAGGGTAGAGGGACCACGAGGCCCCTCATGATAAGATACGAACCGTCGGCCCCTCGCGGTTGACACCCACTCCACTCAGGCGGTGACTCACTTTGCCCAAGACAACCGTAATCATCACAGTAGACGGCTACGACCCCGAGTACATAGAGGCCTGCGACGCGCCCAACCTGATGGCGCTGGCGCGGCAGGGGTTCTACCGAGTCGGCAAGTCGATGATGCCGTCTGTAACGAACGTGAACAACGTGTCGATAGTGACCGGCAAGTACCCAACTGAGCACGGAATAAGCTCCAACTACAGGATGGTGCGCGAGACGGGCGAGGACATCTACATGGAGTCCGGCGAGTACATCCTGTCGGAGACGTTCTTCCAGCGCGCGAAGAAGATGGGGGCGCGGACGATCCTGTCGACCTCGAAGGACAAGCTGCGCACGCTGCTGTCCGAGGGCGCGGACGTGGCCATCTCTTCGGAACAGGCCCCAGCATGGGCGGTCGAGGGAGTGGGAGAGCCGCCCGCGATCTACTCACTTGACGTCAACGGCTGGACGATTCGGGCAGCCACCCACGCGATGAAGCTCGAACCTGCGGACATCGTGTACATCTCGACCACCGACTTCGCCATGCACACGTACGCGCCGGACGAGCCGGAGTCGCAGCAGCACATCAGCGTGCTGGACGATGCAATAGGCGAGCTGGTCGAGTCGCATCCCGACGTCACGCTGCTCCTGACCGCTGACCATGGGATGAACCCCAAGAAGCGCATGGTCGACCTCGCCGACGTACTTGCGGGAAAGGGCATCGGAGCCGAGGCGGTGCCGATCATCAAGGACCGCTACGTTGTGCACCACAACAACCTCGGCGGGTGCATGTTCATGTACCTCCACTCCGGCAGCGAGTCGCGGACCGATGAGGCAGCCTCGGTCCTGCGCAAGACCGCTGGCGTAGAGCGTGTGTACAGCCGTCAGGAGGCCGCTGACGAGCTCCGGCTGAACTACGATCGCATCGGAGACCTCGTCGTCACCGGCGACGTCGACACGGTGTTCGGACCCAAAGATCTTGAAGACTCGTGGGACGACACGGGCGCGGGTCACAGCCTGAGGTCGCACGCATCGGCGCACGAGCAGGACGTCCCGATAATCGGCTACAACGGGGACTTCGACGGGTTCGAGTTCAACGAGAACCGGGACATCGGCCGGTACATATTCGAGCGGGTGCTAAGATGATTCAAGACAGGTTACGGAATCGCAGTCGCCAGATTGGAGACATCTCTAGTGGGTAGGACCTTCGCAACCGCAACGATTATCGGCACCACAGAAACCCGTGAGTACGAGTTTCTGGTCGATACTGGCGCCACACACGTCGGCCTTCCAGAGAGCGAATTGGAAGAGCTTGGACTAACTCCAATACCCAACGGGGTGATTTCCGTTCGGACAGCAAATGGAATCATCGAACAGCAGTCATTCTGGGCGCTGGGAGAGATCGACGGACGTGGATTCGGAGCCACCGTTACTCAGGCCCCGATCCCTCTAATAGGCTACCAACTTCTCCAGACAATGAGATACCGGGTGAATCCGGTTACCGAGTCACTGGAGAGACTGCCTGAGGACGAATTTGGACCGCCTTACCTGCTCCTGGGCGGGTTTCAGATCGATTGAATCAAGTGATCAAAGTTCACAGCAATTAATGTTCCCTGGAGATCAATGAATGCCATCTAATGGAAAAATCCTTCTGACCGGTGCGGCCGGTCGTATTGCCACGTTCCTTCGGAACGGGCTTGGCGACAAGTACGAGTTGTCCGGCACTGACCGGATTCCGGTGGACGTGGACGGGTTCGAGTCGGTGACGGCCAACCTGACCGACTTCGACGGCATTCTGCCGGCGTTCCAGGGTGTGGACACGGTCGTCCACCTCGCTGCGGAGCCGAGGCACACGCCGGACATCTGGTGGGACCTGCTGCTGCCTGACAACGTCTCGGCATCGGCAAACGTGTTCGAGGCGGCACGACAGGGCGGAGCCTCGCGCGTCGTCTTCTTCAGCTCGATGCACGTCAACGGCTTCTACGAGCTCGACGATCCGTGGAAGTCGATCGCCGATGGCAACTACGACGGGTTGAATCCCGACGACGTGCCGCTGGTAACCCACGAGATGCCTGTCCGTCCCGACGGTCCTTACGCCGCGAGCAAGATCTTCGGCGAGTCGCTCGGCAAGTACTACTCCGAAGAGTACGGCATGACCGTGATCTGCATCAGGCTCGGCACCATGAGCGTCGAGGACAGGCCCGGCGAAGACGCCCGCTCATTCGTAAGCTGGCTGAGCAGCCGCGACCTGGTCACGATGGTCGACCGCTGCATCGAGATCGACAGCGTCAAGTACGACATTTTCTTCGGAGCGTCCGGCAACACCTGGAAGATCTACGACACCCCGCGAGCGTGGGAAGTTCTGGGGTACGCTCCGCAGGACAACGCGGAAGAGTATCGGTAGGCATCAGCCCTGTCGCCTCCGTTTGCGGCGGGCCCACCAGAAGCGTATCCGTAGGGCTGGGTTTCGGCGCCATGTCATGTTGCGGGTTACGATGTCGGCCACAGGTGGGGACCCCAGGACAAGGGGTCTTGCCCAGCGTCTGAGGTCTCGCAACGTCGCTTTGCCCTGTCTCCATTCGTCTACCAGGGCGTTCGACTTTCGCCACGCTATCGACGGGAAGAGTCCCATCGGACCTGAGCTGCGCTGACCGACCATGAGCGCGGCACCCGCCTCCATCGCGACGGCTACTCCGCCCACTATGTCCCAGAGGTGCGGGTTGGAGGTGTACATGTACTGCGTGACGCCACGTGACACCAGGACCAACTCGTAGGCGATGGAGCCGGTGACTCGCGGGTCGCCCGAGCTGCCCCGCATCGGCTTTCCGAACCTGTACAGCCTGTCGAACGCGCCGGGAACGGTCATTAGCTGGTTCGCGCCGGGTGAATCGAGGGCGAGCACGTTTATCGGGACGCCGTCGGTATAGGCCCCACCACCCCGTCTGGCGTGGTGGACGACGCCGTCCGTGCTGCCCGCCCAGGGAGTGAAGACCGCCCCCACGACCGGCTCTCCCCTGTACATGACGCCCACCGACGAGGCGAACACCGGAAGCCCGTGCAGGAAGTTCTTGGTGCCGTCGAGCGGATCGAGCACCCACATGAAGTCGGGCACGGCTTCGTTTTCGGCCGGTTTGTCCTCGTCGTCCTCCTCGCCAAGAATGCCGTGGTCAGGGAAGCTCTCGCGTATGCCACGCTCCAGGAACTCCTGCGACTCCGTGTCGGCGTTGGTGACGGGATCGCGACCGCGGTCGTCCTTGAATTCTACGCTGAGGTTGCCGCCGAAGTGGCGCGACAGGATTTCCCCCGCGCCACGAGCAAGCTCTACGGCGCGAGTCTCGATGCTCTTCAGGAGTTGGTCATCCAGTTGCTGGGTCATATAGATAGGGGCTCATCTCTCATGAACGTATTCGTGCTTTTCGCCCCCGGATCGAGTCCGGGGCAGGCTCTCACTCCAGCCCTCTCCCCCAGGAGAGGGGGTAGTGCCCATGAGAAGAGGTAATGCGTCCCCTGCGTCATCTGGTGCACCATGCCTGGTAGGCTGTTTCTAGTCTGCCGCAGAAAGCATTGAGGCTGGGACGATCAGGATAGAGCTCACGTGCCCTGCTGACAATCATCCAGAAACAGCCCTCCCTCTCCTGGGGCACAGTTGCGAGGCTGCACATCTCGATGGCCTCGTCCGCGCGGTCGGTCTCCCAGAACCGCGCCTGGACCGAGCCCTGGATGCACCACACGCGGTGCGTGGCGTCGTCCACGGCGTCGTGACACTGATTGAGCGCCTTGGCGGGGTCTCCCAGGGAGTACGGGGCGAGGTCGCGCCCGAAGCTCTCGAAGCAGTCGTACCTGCCTACCTCGGGCGCCTTGGCGCACTCCTCGGCGACACGGTCGTAGTCGTATTCGAACATCTCGAGCATTCGCGTCGAGTGGAACAGGTAGCACGGCGCGACGTACCGGTCTGTCAGCGCGTTGCATGGATAGTGAGGGTCGTCGTCGGACAGGTAGTCGGTGAAGTGGCCCATCGTGCCGGACAGTCCGCCGACCACATTCTCCATGAAGACGCCAGAGTAGCAGGCGCGCTGGTCGCGGTCTGTCTCCAGCCTGTCGCACAGGTCGAGCGAATCGTAGAGCTCGTAGCTTGTCCAGGCCATCAGACCGTGGCCAACGCCATGTATGCACTGGAGTCTGAAGAAGAACACGTCGGAGGTCCCGCAGATCGTCTGAACGTCCGTCTCCAGGTTTGCGGTGCCGCGCACCTTGAACATGGCCTCGGTCGCGCCGTGGAACGCGCCCGCCTCGCACTCGTGGCTGGACAGCGCGAACGCCGCCGCGCCGAATATCTCGTACGCGGCCCGCCCGGTCTCGTGGGCGCGGTCGTGGCAGATCTGGCCGAGTTCGCCGCCGGCCTCGGCGATCAGCCTGACCGTGTTTGCCGGGCCGTAGTCCCTGAGGTACTGCCTGAGCAGAATGTCGTTCGTGAACAGGTCGGTCAGAGCCTTCGGGTTCAGGTCCGGCGGGTCCTTGAAGTTCAGGTCGCCGACGTCGATAGCCGGGATGTCGATGGCCTCAACAGGTTCACCGCCGGTGGCGACGATCAGTCCGCTGTGCTCCGGGACCATGTGGTTATGGTATCGCCAGAATCCGGGCTTGTCGAACGTGAAAGCCCAGACGCCCTCTTCGCCGACCGGGTTTCCCGCGTCGAACTCGGGAAAGATCTGGTGAGTCGGGTGTATGTTCGACGCGGGCCACAGGCTCGACTCGGATGCGTTGACGAACCGCACCTGCTGGCCGACCTCTATCTCCAGCCGCTTCGGAACGAAGCCGTCGTCGGTGAACTCCACGACCCATGAGTTGGGCAGGGGCTCCTCAGACGGAGTTCCCGGGTTCGGCTTGGCCGGAGTCGCCACGGCAACCGGTGCTTCGGCCTCATCAGACGAGCAGGCCATGACCATCACCGTCAGGGCCATGGCCACGACAACCAGAGTGCGAGTATGGGACATCTCTCCGATCTAGACCGTACGGAGCGCCGGGAGCTGGAGTTCAGCGCAGATGTCGCTGAACCACTCGATGACCTCGTTGTGAAGCGGAATGCCGTTGGCGCGGCGCTCCTGCTCCTCCTCGTGCTCAGACAGACCGGGGTACATGACGCGGTCGTGCCCAGGCGCGGGCGGCGTCTCGCGCAGCGTCCTGAGCATGTCGTCCATGTTGTCCTTGAACTCGTCGAGGTCGCAGAAGGACTCGATGTTGTACGCCGCGAAGTAGTGGTGGCTTCCGCCGCCCTCCGGCCTGAGCATCGTGGGCTTGTCGCCAGACAGCATCGAGGTGAGCACCTCAGACATCAGGCTGAAGCCGTATCCCTTGTGCGAGCCCTGCTCGCGGGTGCCTCCGAGGGGCAGCTGGTAGTACTGGCCGCGCTCGGGCATCGGCACCTCATCCAGGATGGGAGCGCCGTCCAGACCGGCTATCCATCCGCCGAGCATGTTAGCGCCGACCCTGTTTGCGAGCTGGAGCTTGTTGCCCGCGATTGCCGAGGTAGCGGCGTCGAACAGCAGGAACGGCTCGGACTTTGCAGGTGCGGCAATGGCGATGGGGTTTGTGCCCATTCGAGGCTCGGCTCCGTACGTTGGGAGCACCAGCAGGCCGCCCGCCGTGGCGGTCATACCGACCATGTCGGCCTGCGCCGCGAGCATCGCGTGGTGGCCGATTGCGCCGGAGTGACCGGCGTTGTACATGGTGACGACACCGACGCCCACCTCGCGCGCCTTGTCGATCGCTATGTTCATCGCCTTCGGACCCAGGATCACGGCGAGGCCGCCATCGGCGTCTACCGTTGCGGTCGACGGAGACTCCCGCACGACTCGCCAGTCTGGCCTGGGATTGAGCGACCCCTGCGAGTAGCCCTGGACGTAAGAGCGCAGCATGTTGGACACGCCGTGCGTCTCGACGCCCCGGAGATCGGTTGCCACGAGCACGTCGGCTCCGAGCTCGGCGTCGTCTCGCGCAACGCCCATCTTCTCGAAGATCGACGTGACTGTCTCGTGCAGCGCATCGTGTGGGACGCGCGTCTCGTCCTCGGGTGGGACCTTGAATCGTTCCAGCATGAGCGTAACTCCTTGTAAGCGTGTTTAGGGCGAATTGGATTTTAGCACTAACTCCGGTCAAGAGGTCTGGCCTCTGTGCAACTGAGACGGAGCCTGTGTCAGTTTGGCAGGTAATCGATGTAGGGACGGTTCGCGAACCGCATGCGGGCGAGACGCCCGCGCTCCGTGTGATGATGGACTTAGGCGCACCCGCCAAATTGACACAGGTCCACTGAAATGCCGGACTGGTGACATGACGATGCTGCCGTGTGTATCCTCGCACCAGAGTGTGAGTTTGTTATGGAGGCTAACCAATGACCCTTTCTGAAATGCGGACAGGTCACCCGTATCACATGCACGACGCGATCATGCAGCAGCCGGAGTCAATCGCTCGCGTTATCGCCGAAGAGGGCGCGAACGTCAGCGCAGTTGCGGAGCTTGTCCAAGCGTCTTCGAGGGTACACGTCGTCGGAATCGGCACATCGTGGCACGCTGCTCTCATAGGGGAGCATCTCCTGAGAACGGTGGGTGGTCGAGAGGACGCGCGCGCATGGAACTCCTTCGAGTTCTACACTCGTCCGCCGTCTCTCGGCGACGATGACGCGGTCATTGTCCTCAGTCATCGCGGGACGAAGACCTACTCGCTGCGCTCGTTGGAACACGCCCACGGGGCCGGGGCGAAGACGGCGCTCCTGACGGGCATCGGCTCCGACGCCCGGCGCGATCTCGCGGGCGCGGTCGTGGAGACCTCCCTCCCCGACCCGTCGTCGGCATTCACCGTCTCCCACACGGCTGCCATCACCGCGCTGACGATGCTCGCGGTCGAACTGTCCACACAGGACGCGGCCGAAACGATGGCCGGTCTGCCTGATCTTGTGCAGGAGGCCCTTTCGTCTGAGGACACGGTCAGGGAGTGGGCTGCAAAGTCCCGGGACGTGGAGCGGTTCTACTTCGTCGGGACGGGAGCGAACGCGTCGACAGCCTACGAGGCCGCCCTGAAGATGAAGGAGGCCAACTACACGACAACCGAAGGGCTGCATCTCGAGCAGTACCTCCACGGCCCATTCGTGTCCACGGACGAAGGCTGCCTGGTCACATTCATCGCCCCTCCGGCAGAGGGTCCGGAGGACAGGACAGTCGACATCATGGGAGCCGCCACAGAGGTTGGCGCTCGCACGGCAGGCATACTTCAGACGGGAGACGGCCTGCGTGCAGAACTCGTCGACACGGTCATCAGCGTGCCAGAGTGCGCCGAGATCTTCTCGCCAATCGTGTACCTCGCTCCGCTGCAGCTTCTGACATACTGGCTGGCCCTGGAGCTCGGCCACAACCCCGACACGTTCAGGCTCGACGACCCCAGGCACCTCGCCGCGCGCGAGCACTACACGCTCTGAGCAAGCCGCCAATCGAGTTGTCCGCCGCGACCTGCCTTTACACGGAACCCATTTTGGCGCCAATTCGTCAATCCGCACCTTGAAACCGCAGAAATGGATTGCATAGACTTTCCCCGGCGGCCTCGATAAGTGTGAGGCTGCCGGAACCCTTTAAGTCGGTCCAGTGAGGCTGGTAAGGGATGAAGCGAAGTGATGGTCGCCGCAGAGTGCGACCTCCGCGAACCTCTTGCCAGCGACGGCAAGAGGTTTTTTGTTGACCCAGAGAAACGCATTCTCAGTCTGGCATCCCGGACAGCGGAAGACAAACGAAACTAGCCCACCTGGAGGCCACCTCCCCACACCTGAATTGCCGAGCGGCGAGCCACTTCGTGGGTTCCGGCTCAAGGCCGGAATGACGGGATGAAGGCTGTGTAGCTGGTCACTTTCATGCCAATGACGAAGGAGCCTGATACAGAGATGGCCACCCAAGTCAGTCCCACCGGGCGACGGATACTCACCTCGGATGAGATGCGCCGTGCGCTGGTGCGCATTTCCCATGAGATACTCGAGCGCAACGGCGGCGCCGACGATCTGGTGATCGTGGGCCTGCACAGCGGCGGAGTACCGATCGCCCATCGCATCGCGGAGTTCGTCAAGAGCTTCGAGGGCAAGGACGTTCCCGTTGGCGCTCTCGACATCGGGCTATACCGCGACGACCTGGCAGGCGGCGCACGTCCGCTGATGCGCCCCACAGACATTCCCGCCATCCAGGGACTCCGCGTGGTGCTCGTCGACGACGTCCTGTACACCGGACGCAGCATCCGCGCCGCGATGGACGCGCTCACCGATTTCGGAAGACCCAGCCAGATCCAGCTCGCCGTGCTCGTCGACCGCGGCCATCGTGAACTGCCACTGCGAGCCGACTACGTGGGCAAGAACGTCCCTACCTCCAACGACGAGGAGGTGGACGTGAGGCTGACAGAGATCGACGACGTGGACGAGGTGCTGCTGTCCAGAAGAAGCTAACAAGAGGTATGCACTTGCAGTCCGTCATTCCGGCGAAGGCCGGAATCCAGGGCATGCGGAGTCCTTCGACAAGCTCAGGACGAACG
>CAZIDM010000007.1:79007-99301 GCA_964537915.1 uncultured Dehalococcoidia bacterium | reverse complement strand
TGTGCCGTAGAACGGCTCATAGGGAATAGCGGCGATGTCGAGGTCCTCCGAGAAGGTGATTTCGCCGTCCCTGATCGGATGCAGCATGACGCGTGCCGGCAATGGTGGATTGAGCGTGCGTGTGAAGACCGTGCCGCACAGTCCTCCGAACTCCGGGATGAGCGCGCTGACGCCGTAGTCGCGAGTGACCTCGATGGAGTGGATGGTCACAGCGAGCGTGTCCCCCTTTTCCGCGCCTTCGACATAGATGGGGCCTGTCAGCGGGTTCACGTATGGCAGGGTGATGATCTGCGTGATGTCGTCGTCCGGCGACGTAATCCTGTTCTCAAATGCGTCCGCCGTCTCCACGATGAAGGTTTCGCCAGGCGACACGGTAGCGACGGGCTGCTTGTACGGCCCAATCACATAGGAGAAGTTGCCGGGGTCGTTGATTATGGTCTGCACCAAGGACTCCACCCCCATTCGAAAATCGAGCTTTGTATGGGCTCCAACCCTCCCCCTGGCCAGACTTTGTACAAGGAGCAGTCAGACGCAAATGGGTAAGGGTAAGCTCGAACAGAGCATCACAGGACGATGAGCGTGTTCGCTCTGTCCAGAGTCATTGTAAGCGTTATGAAGCCGTTCGAGAAGATGTAGCCGGCGGCGAGGAGACTGGAAGGTCTTGCCGATCTGATAGTCGGCGGTGTGAATAGGCCGGATTGCTATAGTGCAGATAGTATAGACAAGACTAAGGTATGTGATGGTCCGGTCCTTCCATGCAAAGGAGCTTCCAGATGCCACTGTCCTCCACCTGGTCTGCGGCCCTCGCCATGATGGCTGTAGCTGTCCTGTTCGCGATCGGCTGCTCATCGGAGTCGCCTGCGCAGGCGCCCGCTTCCGAACTCGTGTCGCCGACCCCGACGCCTGTTCCCACTCTCACGCCCGCTCCACCAACTCCGTCTGCGGCGAGAGTGGTCTTCCCGGATGACGAAGGGCCGCATGACACGCCCATCGAATGGTGGTACTTCAACGGTATGCTGCGAGATGGGGCCGGAGGCGAATACAGCTACCACTTCGTCACTTTCCAATCGGAAGGGACTCCCGAGGCTACACCTCACCTGCTGCAGGCAACCCTGGGAGACCACAGGAGCGGCGCGCACTACGCTGCCGAGACACTGGGGCTGGCGCCAGTACACCCGGAAGCCACCGGGGTGGACATCGCCACCGGCGACTGGCTCATGCGCGGTGGACCTGACGGCTACGACATGCGCTTTCAGATCAGCGGACCAGATGGCCCGATCGACCTGGAACTGAGCGCAGTGTCCCAGCGGGAACCGGTGCTGCACGGTGGCAGCGGACTTGTGGACATGGGGCCGGAGGCAGGTTCAACGTACTACTACTCCCGTACCCGTCTCGCCGTATCCGGTTGGATTGAGGACGCCGGAGGACGCCGCGAGGTGAGCGGCCCAGGCTGGATGGACCACCAGTGGGGCGATATCACGCGAAGGGACATCGGGTGGGACTGGTCCAGCATCCAGCTTGATGACGGCTCGGACCTGATGGTTGCTGTCATATGGGACCCGGACGGACGCCGGCGCCTGGCTGGACACGGTACCTACCGGGAGCCGGACGGTGACGTGTCCCACTACGACGAGGATGAAATCTCGATAACCGCGCAGGGAGCCTGGGCGAGTCCGGACACCGGCATCGAGTACCCATCGGGCTGGCGCGTGAAGGTCGCGCCGCTGGGACTGGACCTGGAGTTGACGCCATTCGTCGAACAGGCCGAGTTCACCAGCGGTGTTATAAGGGTCTCCTACTGGGAGGGGGCGGTCTCAGTGTCGGGGCAGCGCGGAGGCCAACCTGTGACGGGCTGGGGTTTCGTGGAACTGGTGGGCTACGACCCGAATCAACCGGAGTCCGGGTCATAGAGCAATTCCCGGCCTGCGCTGTCTCAGACCACCGACAGCGCACTTCCCGTTAGAATCGACCTGGTATAAGAGTCTCCATTAGACTGGCCGACTGAATGGCCACACGTTACTCCTCAGCAGGCTCCCCGGTCGGCCTATGACATCCGCGTCGCTATCCGAAGGAATCGATGACACTCAGCCGCGCGGCTGGGCGACGCTTCTACTTCATCACCTCCAGATAAGCAGTCTGAGGCTGTCGTCGTTCGTCCTGGGCATATTCCTCCCGTTCATAAGCGACGACCTGGGACTGACCCCGCTGCAGGCCGGACTGCTCCAGGGCGTCTGGTGGATGACGGCGGCTGTGGCGGTGCTGCCTTTCGGGATATGGCTGTCGCGCTTTCGTCCCGTGCCCATGAACCTGGTCTCACTGCTGCTGGTGACGCCGTTCCTGTTCGCGCAGGGACTCGCGTTCAGCTTTCTGAGCCTGTTCTTCGCGCGCTTCTTCGCCGCGCTGTTCCACATGATTGGCCTCGCGGCCCGTCCGATGCTCTTCCAGCAGTGGGCGGCGCGTCGTCAGTACACGCTCATCAACGCCGTCGGACTGTCCCAGCACAGCCTGCTGCTGGCCGTCGCGATCAGCACGGGCGCGATGCTGATCACCGCGCTTGGAAGCTGGCGCCTGGCCTACTTCATCCAGGGAGCGTTCCTGCTGGCGCAGATGATCGTGTGGCTGGTAGTGGCGCGCGAGAGTCGGGCGCCATCCCAGGAGCTCGAACAGGCCCTCGATGATGCGCAACGAGCGCCCCTTGCCGCTCTCAGAAAGTACCCGCAGGGATGGCTCGTCGGTCTGGTGATGTTCTCACTCTCGGCCACGTGGACGGCCATCGTGACCTTCCTGCCCACGATGCTTGTCGAGGACAGGAACATACCCCTGACCGTGGGCGGGCCTCTGCTCGGATTCCTGTACTACGGCCTGATACCCGGCGCGCTGTTTGGAAGCTACGTCAACCGCAAGGCGACCAACCGCAGGCTGCTGCTGACCGTGCCTGCGACCCTGAACGTGCTGCTCGCGCTCGGAATTGCGCTGGCGCAGGACGTCGTGCCCCTCGCGGCGCTGATAGCCGGAATGGGACTGGTGTGGGTCGCGGTCCCGGCGCTGGAGATGCTGCCGTTCGAGTTCGAGGACATCGCTCCCCGAGAGGTGGCGGCCATAAGCGCGCTGGTCGTCACGCTGTCAGCGATCGGGTTCGCCGTGGGGCCGATGATCGCAGGCGCGGTGGCGCAGTTCACAGGCTCCCTGCAGACCGGACTCATCGCGATGTCGCTTGTGAGCTCAATCGGCATAGCCGCCGGACTACTGTACCCGGCCCGGCGGTGAACGGGGCGCTCCGTGTTGGCGTTCATGGCGCTCGTGTACAATCAGGTCTGCACTTGCCGCCATTGCAGTACTAGTGTCACCCGAATCTAACGGTCGGTTCTGGCGAATGAACGAGACTGGAAACCTGAATAGACCGGTCCTGCGTGAGATCGCGGCCAAGAACCTGCTGTCTTTCGGGCCGGAGGGGCTGAGGCTGGAACTAAAGCCCCTCAACGTACTCATAGGTCCGAACGGTTCCGGAAAGTCGAACCTGTTTGAGATTCTGGCGCTGCTGCATGCTGCTCCAACAGAGCTTGCGAAGCCGATACGTGAGGGCGGGGGCATCAGGAATTGGCTCTGGAGAAGACGACCAGAGTGCAAGGTTTCCATGCAGGCTGTTGTGGATATACCAGGTCGACGATACCCTGCGCGGCACAAGGTCGAGTTCACTGAGTCGAATCAGCGGTTCGTACTGTTGGGGGAACGAATCGAGAACAGGGTTCCGGATCCCACCCCCGATGAAGCGGATTTCTCATACAGGTTCGCAGGGGGCCAGGCTGAGTGGTCATACAAAGAGTGCGACGAGGAGAGTTACGTATACCGCAGGGATGAACTGGCTACTGACGAATCAATACTCTCTCAAAGTACATCTGTCATCCTGGCTAAAGTGCCGAATGATCTTCGCACCGCGTACCGCTCAATCAGCCTCTATCGTGATTGGCAATTTGGTCGTGTGAGCGTCCTCCGTGGCGCCCAGCTAACTGACGTTCGACAGAATCGGCTGGAGCCTGATCTCTCCAATTTGGGGATGTTTCTGAACCGGCTGCGCCAGGACCCCGCTACCAAGGCTAACCTGATAGACAAGCTATCTGATGCCTACGAGGGTCTCACCGACTTCGAGCTGAACTTCCAGGGAGGAAGTGTGGAGGTGTACTTCGCAGAGGGTGATCTCGCGGTACCGGCGTCTCGTCTATCCGACGGCAGCCTGAGATACCTCTGCCTGCTCGCCCTCCTGTTAGACCCAGAGCCTCCGCTCCTAATCGGGATTGAGGAGCCCGAATTGGGTCTGCACCCGGACCTGATGCCCAAGATTGCGGATCTCCTGGTAGACGCATCTAGTCGCTGCCAGCTGGTGGTAACGACTCACTCAGACGTGCTGATTGACGCACTGTCGGAGCGGCCTGACTCGGTGGTCGTGTGTGAGAAGCACGATGGCCACACAACGATGAACCGGCTTGACGGCTCCGAGCTTGCGCACTGGTTGGAGAACTATCGCCTCGGTCAATTGTGGACCAGTGGGGAGCTGGGTGGCGTCAGGTGGTGAGCGCCCGCATCTACCTGGAGGGAGGCGGAGACAGGCCTGAGGGCAAGGCACGATGCAGAGAAGGATTCAGAAAACTTCTGGAAAAGTGTGGACTTACTGGCCGCATGCCCAGGCTGGTGGCCAGCGGAAGCCGAAACACCGCCTTCGACAACTTCAACACGGCCCACTCAAAAGCCTCCGGGGCTGAGTATGTTGCACTGCTGATCGACAGCGAGAACCCTGTTTCAACAGAACTCGCAGGATACTCAATGACAGGCTGAGCTAGTGGTACCTGAGACAGTTGTGTATGTAGAGCAGGCAGCTTTACATCGGGTTCGCCGTGGGGCCGATGATCGCAGGCGCGGTGGCGCAGTTCACAGGCTCCCTGCAAACCGGACTCGTCGCGATGTCGCTCGCAAGCTCAATCGGCATAGCCGCCGGGCTGCTGTACCCGGCCCGGCGCGAGTGATTCGGCAGAGACTTTAGCAATTAGCGAGGAGACATGCCTGCCTGATCATCCATCGTGAACGCTCAGTCCACTCCTGTCACTCTCTCAGGAACCGGGTCACGTAGTCCACGTCGACTGTCGGCATGCCCATGTCAATCTCAGTAAGAGCTTTAGAGAACTTGCTAATGTCGTACCTGCTGGTATCGGACAGATACCCTTCAACAGACTCGAGGGAGCGTATCAGAACTCCCAGCTCCAGGTCGTTGTCCCGGTCTGCAATGTCTTGCAGTCTTGATTTCCACTCACCCAGGGATGCGCGGTCTTTCACGTAGCCCCGATCCTCCATAAGAGCAAAAACACTGTCGGCGGTGACGGGGTCCTGCTGGACCGCGTTATAGACCTTGCCTATATGCGCGGGCTCGTCTGAGAACTTCCTGATAGCGGTGGCCAGGAAGTCGACGGGGGTCATCTCGAAGCGCCAGTCCGGCACCCGGGGAGCACATCCTGCGCGGGCACAGGCCTTGATTATCAATGACTGGAAGTCATTTGGATTGACCGTACCGGTGCTGCTCTCATGGCCGATATTGCCCGGTCTGTACAGGCAGACCGGCAGTCCCCTGGACACCGCCGTCCACACGAGTCTTTCTGCAACCCACTTGGTCTGGTTGTAGCCCCCTTCCATCCTGTCCATAAAGCAGTCAATGTGCTTGTTTTCCAGGTAGGGAGTGTTGTCTCCTCCGGGGAAGACACCGTTGGAGGAGATGTACTGGAGCGTCTTTGTACTGGTCATGCAGGCAAACTTGAGAATCTCAAGTGTCCCGTCGACAGTGTGGGGCTTGGCCACATCATAGGGATAGGCGTAGTTGACGGAGGCGGCGCAGTGGAATATCAGGTCGATCTCTTCTGCCAGCTCCTTGTATCTTTCGTTGTCCAGTCCCATCTGTGGCTGGGAGACATCCCCCGTGACAGGGATAATCCGGTCTCCCATGGACTGGCCGGACAGCCCGTAAAACTTCTGGGTCTCCAATACCCGGTTGACGGTTGCCCCCTGCCCGGAAGCGCGGTCCCTTACCAGGCAGTAGAACCGGGTGCCCTGTCCTGTATTGCGCAGCAGCTCGTCGAGCAGGAAGGCTCCCAGGAAGCCGGTTGTCCCGGTCACGAAGACCGATGATGCTTCGCTCAAACGTGTGGTCTTTACGCTGCCCGTCGGCGAAATTTTCGGGGCCAGGACGGAGTCATTAGCCAGTGCGATTTTGGATTTCATATACGACACTTTCCCTCTACTTTCCAGATATGCTGCCAACCCGTTTATGGTTGGGTGTTCGTAAATCTCGGCGCCACTGAGTTCAATCCCAATTGTCTGTTCGATGGCCAGGGTGAGCTCCAGGCCGGTAAGGGAGTGGCCTCCAAGGTCAAAGAAGCTCCAGTCATCCTCCAGAGAATCTCGATCAACCCCCAGGATTTCGCTCCACAGCTCCCGCAGAGCCTGGCGGCGCTCCTCTTCCGTGGCGTCTTTGGACAGCGGCGTTCTCTTCTCAGCCGCGGTCGTCCGTTCCGGCAGTGCGGGCAGGGATTTGCGGTCCAGTTTGCCCGTCTGCTGATTGATGGGTAGTGCGTCCAGCTCCACGAAGCGGCTGGGCACCATGTAGAGCGGTAGAAACCGCTCCAACAGCCTCCTGAGGTCTCTGCTTGTCCCGCTCCTGGCGTCGACAGTCCACGCTGCCTGTGAGGACCGCACGACGTAGGCCACCAGGCGCTTGTTCACATCGTCTTCTGTTTCGGCCAACACTGCCGCGTCGAGCGCGTTACAGTGACTTCGGAGCGCCTCCTCGATGGCCCCCAGGTAAACGCTGTAACCCCTGATCTTGACCATCGAATCGTCCCGGCCGATGATCGTTGTCATTCCCGACACATCGATCTTGGCCAGGTCGCCGGTCGCGTAATACCTCTCTCCGTTCCAGCGGACAAATTTCTCGGAGTCCAGGTCGGGCCTCTTCAGGTAGCCACGGGCAAGTCCTCGGCCGCTGATCAACAGCTCGCCCGCGCCGCTAGAGGAGAGAGCGGACTGCCCTTCCGGGAGCACTCGAACCGATACCCCCTCCATTGGCGGCCCCACCGGGCATACTTCCATTCCATCCACGCTCAAGTCCGTCAACTCAACCGTACATACGTCGTGAGTCTCACTGATGCTGTAGGTATTGAACACACGGGCAGCGTCGGGCAGCACTCCCAATGCCTCGTTCAGCAGGCTGGTTGGCACCACCTCGCCATTGAGCCAGACAACCCTCAGTGAGGACAACTGGGTCCGCAGGACCGCAGGGTCGGCCGAATTCAGAACTGCCTGCAACAGGGACGGAGTAAACAGAACATCGGAAATCCGGTGTTCAGAGATAAATGCGGTGAGAGACCTCGGCAGGAACACAACGTCATCAGGGATTACGTAGACCGTTCCTCCCTTCAACAGCGGGCGGAGGAACTCCCAGGCGAAGAAGATGTTGCAGGCAACCCTGTCTCCGACACTGTAGGAACTGAATTCGTACCTGGCGAGGTAGGATGAGATGACCGAGCTGCCGGCCAGCATCACCCCCTTCGGGTCTCCGGTCGTGCCTGAGGTGTAGGGGATGAACGCCAGGCTGTCAGTGACGACCTGGGTCCCTCCCGCAGGCGCATCGAAGCTCTTCCAGGACCGGTCACTGTCAATGGACAGTATGTGCGTCCCCGTGAGTCCATCCAGTCTGGACAGGTGCCGGGAGTTGGTGACCACCACCTTGGGCTGCGACTCGGCAACGATGGCCCGCAGCAAAGATTCAGGAGAGTCGAGGGCCATGGGCATGAAGGCCCCACCGGCCTTCAGAGTTCCGATGCTCGCGACGATGTACTCCGGGCAGGTCTCCATGAAGATGCCCACCGGGTCGTCAGTTGAAACACCGCAATAGCGAAGGTAGGCGCCAAGCGCGTCCGTCGCCTCGTCAAGTTGACTGTAGGACATCTCGTCATGGCCGAACACTATTGCCGGCTCGTCCGGGGTCTCTACGGCTTGGGTCTTGAAGAGGTCTTGCAGACTATGCTCTACGGAAATCATAAATGCTAACTCATCCTGTTCAGACACACATCTGGGGAGTATTGCGGAAATTGGCACAATACCAATTGCGTGTCGTTACGCCATGCGGTCGTTGGGTAGCCTGTCGGATCGGCGATGACCTGCGAAGTGGAGCCCGAGAGCCCTGCTCTATGGCCACAACGAGTCGTCTGCGGCGCGATCGCGGCTAGTTATCAATAGCCTACAGAATGTGAAGCATTAAGTAAACCGGCATGTGACATAAAGAAAACTGGTCGGCCGGCGCCTCGCCACTGGAGTGGCGTCCCCTATGGTGTTGCAATAGAGGACTGCCTGCGGACAGGACCTATATGCGTCAGTTCGCGGGCGTGGCTGACAGCACCACCTCGACGTTGACCTCGTCGTCGAGGCTCACGACGGACCTGGCTGATGGCTTCTGCATCTGCAACTCGTCCCAGGTGAACGTCGTGCGGCCCGTTATGGAGAGCACGGTACCTTCGTCTTGCGCCTCGACCTCGAATGTCAGCGGGGCCGTGTTGCCCCGGATCAGCAGCTCGCTTTCGACATCGGCGGTAACGGTCTCACCACTGACGAACCCGCTCGGCAGACCGCTCATTCCCTGAACGGTGACCACGCCTGTCGGGTGATCGCCGAACATTCTCGACCTGATGTAACGGTCCCGGAAGGAGTTGTCGCTGCTCAGGCTCACGAGGTCGATCTCGATAACCGAGTCGCGTCCGTCCAGGTGGATCTCGCCGGTGATCGCGGACGTGCTTATCTTGGCGTCGAACGGCAGCGGGACGGATGCAAGCTCCTCGCGCACTGAGAACGTGGCCGTCGAGCCTTCTCCTACGACGAAGGTCACGCCGTCCACCTCTCCGGCAGACCTCTCTTCAGCAGCCGGAGCCTCGGCCGGGACAGGAGTGGGTTCCTGTGTGGGTTCGGGAACGGGAGTGTCGGCAGGCGCGGACGCAGCGGGCTGATCCTAACCCCGGCCATCTCAGATACGTTACAGGCATAGTTGCCTGTGCGCCAAGTTCGCAGTGCTCTGACGTGCGTTGACCAAGCGTCATTCAGTGCTGACCGATGCCGCTATGTTACTCTCAGATAGACCAAGCAGCGTTCGGCGGACCTATAAGCAGCAGTTAGGAGACGGTACTGCGCCCCGGAACTATCCAGTCATACAGCCCCGACTCCGAGCCGCCGAAGGCAGAGGAGCCCGAGGGGCGATCGGCGGCATGGGCCAGGCGATTCCGGGTGCTGCCCAGGTGGACTGCGCTCGCGATGATCGCTGGACTCGTCGTAATCGCCCTGCTGGCTGCGCTGCTGTTCTGGGGGGCCTACGGCGGCGACGCTGACCAGCCAGCCGTAGTGGACGTGGACGAAGCGGTCGCGGAGGCACTGGCCGAAATGGCGGAGACGTCTGAGCCTGCAATTTCTGCGCTGGTGTACCGGGCCATCCTGCCGTCCCTGGTCATCGTGCAGACTGACAGGGAGGGCGAGGAAGACGGGTTCGGCATTGGCGCAGGCGTGGTCATCAACGCCGACGCCACGGTGCTCACGTCGCTGCACATCGTCGACGGAGCGTCGGAGGTACAGATCGCCTTCGCGGACGGGAGCGAGTCTCCCGCCATTGTCTCTGGGGTCGACCCTGAGAGGGACATCGCGGTGCTGACACCCACGTCGCTGCCGGGACTCATCGTTCCGGCCACCATTGGCAACTCGGACGGACTGCGGGTGGGTGACGAGGTGTTCGCGGTGGGCAACCCGCTTGGACTGGTAGCATCGATGAGCGCCGGCGTGGTGTCAGGATTGGACCGAGACTTCAAGGTGTCCGGCAGCGACCAGGTGCTGGAGGACCTCATCCAGTTCGATGCGGCGGTGAACAAGGGGAACTCGGGCGGTCCGCTCCTGGACAGGCGCGGCCAGGTGGTGGGCATAGTCACCGGGCTGGTGAACCCCTCCGAGCAGGGCGTCTTCATTGGTATAGGCTTCGCGGTGCCGATAGACATGGCCGCAGGCGCCGCCGGTGGGGCGGCACGTTAGTTTACCGAGAGGTGAAGAGCATACATGACCAATAACGGGCTAAACCAACCGATGGAGCGGGTCCTCTACGAGGTGAAGAAGGTCATCGTCGGTCAGGACCACCTGCTGGAGCGCATGGTGGTGGCGCTGCTGGCGAGGGGCCACATACTTGTGGAGGGCGTGCCTGGACTGGCGAAGACGATGGCGGTCAAGACGCTCTCACAGGCGATTGGCGGAGAGTTCCAGCGCATCCAGTTCACCCCTGACCTCATGCCCGCCGACCTCGTCGGCACGCGCATCTACAACCAGAGGACGGGTGAGTTCAACACGTCGCTGGGGCCGGTCTTCACCAACCTGCTGCTGGCCGACGAGATCAACCGCGCGCCCGCCAAGGTGCAGAGCGCGCTGCTCGAGGTGATGCAGGAGCGACAGGTCACCATCGGACGCGAGACCTTCCCGGTCCCCGAGCCGTTCCTGGTGATGGCGACCCAGAACCCGATAGAGGCCGAGGGCACCTACCCGCTGCCTGAGGCGCAGGTGGACAGGTTCATGCTGAAGGTGCTCGTCGGCTACCCGAGTGCGACCGAGGAGTTCGTGATCGTCGAGCGCATGACCAGCGCCCTTCAGGACGTCCAGCCGGTGGTCAGCGTCGACGAGATGCTGGAACTCCAGCGCCAGGCCGACAGCGTCTACGTGGACCCGGCCCTCATCGAGTACTCGGTCAGGCTGGTCACAAGCACCCGCGAGCCTGAGCAGTACGGCCTCCAGGAGCTGAGCCGGTACATACTGTTCGGAGCAAGCCCGCGCGCGTCCATCAACATGATTCTTGCTGGAAGGGCGCTCGCCTTTGTGAGAGGACGCGACTACGCGCTGCCCGAGGACGTCCGCGACGTTGCTCTCGACACCATCAGGCACCGCCTCGTGCTCTCGTACGAGGCCCTATCCGACAACATAGAGAGCGACGACATTATTGGCAGGCTTATGGACGCCATCCCGATGCCGGATGTGCCGTTGAGAGAGTATGCAGGCGCCCGTCCTTCCAGATAGCCCCCGGACACCGGAGCGTGTGCTGCAGCGCCTGGAGTGGCAGGTGCTGCGACGCCTCGACGGGATCCTGCAGGGCGACTACCGCAGCCTCTTCATGGGCGGCGGGCTGGACTTTGCCGAGCTGCGCGAGTACCAGCCGCCGGACGACGTCCGACACATCGACTGGAACGTGACCGCCCGGATGGACAGGCCCTACGTGCGCCAGTTCATGGAGGACCGCGAGGTCACGGCGTGGTTCCTGCTGGACATGAGCCCGTCGATGGCTTTCGGCGCTGTCGAGAGACGCAAAGAGTCGGTCATGGTCGACTTCGTCGGTATGCTGGCGCGGCTTCTCACGCGAAACGGGAACCGTGTGGGCGCAATCCTGTATGACAACGACGAGCAGTTCGCGATACCTCCACGCGGGGGCCGGACGCAGGTGCTTCGACTGATCAACGACATCCAGAGACGACATATGTCGTCGACCGGGTCGATGACCAACCTGACGAAGCTGCTGGAGTCCGGGTTCAACAGCATCAGGCGAAGCTCGCTGGTCTTCGTGGTGTCCGACTTCATCTGCATTCCCGGCTGGGACAGGGCCATGGACCAGCTCGGCAGGAAGCACGAGTTGCTTGCCGTGCGTCTGTGGGACCCGCGCGAGATGGACCTGCCCGACGTCGGAGTCGTGCTGGTCGAGGACTCGGAAACTGGCGCGCAGCTCAGCGTCGATACGAGCGACAGGGGCTTCAGGCGTCGGTTCAGGGAGGCGGCACAGCAGCGGGAAGAGGAGCTGGCGCAGACCTTCAAGCGCGCAGGCGTGGCCGAGCTTCCGCTGTCCACCGATGAAGACATCGTGCAGTCCATAGTGCGCTTCGTCGCACTGCGCAGCCGGATGCGGCTGCGACCGCGGTAAGGGGTACTGGCAGTGTCTTTCATCTGGCCCTGGGTCCTGGTCTCCCTCCTCGCGGTGCCCGTCTGCGTCTACGTCTACCGTCGCCTTCAGCAGAAGCGGATTAGCGACGCAGCCAGCCTGGGCACACTCGGAATCGTGCAGGCGGGGACGCCCGTCCAGCCCGGGTGGAGGCGACACCTCCCGCCAATCGTGCTCCTGGCCGGAGTGGCGCTTCTTGCTATCGCGTCCGCGCGTCCAGTGATCGAGATACCGCTGCCGCGCATGGAGGGCACCGTGCTGCTGACGTTCGACGTGTCTGCCAGCATGGCCGCCGATGACGTCGAGCCGACTCGCATGGACGTCGCCAAGCAGGTCGGCCGGACCCTCGTCGAACAGCGTCCCGCCAGCGCGAGGATAGGAGTCGTCGCCTTTGGTGAGGGCGGACTGGTCATACAGCCGCCGACCGACGACAACGACGCGCTCATCGCCACCATCGACCGCCTTGTGCCACAGAGCGGCACGTCGCTGGGTCGGGGGATTCTGACCGCGCTCAACATGGTCTATCCCGAGTCCTACCTCGACTCCGAGGGCGCGGCCCCGCTGTCCGGAGATATGCCTCAACCGGGCCTTGCGCCGTCTCTCATCGTGCTGCTGACCGACGGGGAGAACACCGACCCTCCCGATCCGCTCGAGGCCGCGCAGCTTGCCATAGACCGTGGTGTGCGGGTCTACACAGTGGGGCTTGGCACCCCTGGTGGGGCAGTGGTCGAGGTGGACGGGTTCAGCCTCTCCACGAGCCTGAACGAGCCGGTCCTCCGGGAGGTCGCGCTGCTGACCGAGGGCGAGTACTTCAGGATCGAAGGGATGGACGATGCCCCGCCGGTGTACGAGGAGTTGGAGACCGAGTTCGTCGTCGAGTCCAGGGAGATCGAGATCACGTCGGTCCTGGGCGCAGTGAGCATGCTGGTGCTGCTGGTCGGCGGCGGCCTGTCGCTCCTGTGGTTTGGCCGGGTGCCGTAATATGGGACTGCTCTGGCCTGCATACCTGCTGCTTCTGCTCGCGATACCGCTGGTTGTGCTCGCGTACTTCCTGGTGCTCAGGCGGCGGAGACGGTTTGCCGTCCACTACTCCAGCCTGTCGCTGATAAGGCAGGCCATGCCCGGCGGCATACGGTGGAGACGCCACCTGCCCTTCGCCCTGATCGTGCTCGCCCTCGTGCTGCTCGTGGTGGCGCTGTCCCGCCCATTCGCCAACGTGACGGTCGCCTCCAGCAGGACCACCGTCGTACTCGCGCTGGACGTCTCGCTGAGCATGTGCGCCAGCGACGTCGACCCCAACAGGCTGACCGTGGCCCAGGAAGCGGCGAAGAGGTTCATCGAGAGCCAGGAGGCGGGGACGCAGGTGGGCATCGTCGCCTTTGCGGGTATCGCCCAGCTCATCGTTCCGCCCACCACCGATACTGACGCGCTCACGGAGGCCGTCGACAGCCTGATCACGGCGCGCCGGACGTCCGTGGGCAGCGCGATCATGCGCTCCGTCGACGCGCTTGCCGAGGTGAACCCGGACATCGATCCGGTCACCCTGTTCTCAGGTTCGCTCCAGGAAAGCGCTGACGCGGACTCGGAGGTCGTGCTTCAGCCAGACATCGTCGTGCTGCTGACCGACGGGGCGAGCACGCGGGGCGTCAGTCCGATCATCGCCGCCGAGTTCGCGCGCGACCGTGGAGTCCGCGTGTACACGATCGGTTTCGGCACTGAGAGCCCGCTGGTCATGCGATGCACCTCCGAACAGCTTGGAAGCGACGAGCTGAACAACCGTATCGGGACCGGAGGATTCGGGACATTCGGCGGCAGGTTCGGAGGACGGAACTTCCTGCAGCTCGACGAGCGGACCCTCGTCCGCGTGGCCGAGATCACAGGCGCCGAGTACTACGCCGCCGGAAGCGAGGACGAGCTGGTCGAAGTCTTCTCCACGATCCCCGTGCAGACCGAGAAGAAGAAAGTCCGCATGGAGGTCTCCGCAGTCCTGACCGCCATAAGCGCCCTGCTCACGCTATCAGCAGTAGCCCTGGGCCTCCGCTGGAACCCGCTGCCGTAGGGTCACCCAACCCGGAGCGCGGGCGTCCCGCCCGCAATCGTTCGCTCATGTTTCTACTGGATCACAAATAACTTTATACTGGTAAACGGCCCCCTCTCCTGGGGGTGTGGGCTGGGGTGTGGGCGAAAACGTCGCCCCAACCCACCTCAGCCATCAGCGGAATGGTCCTACCCCCAACCTCACGCCGCCCACGCAGCGGACAGCACCTCAGCCTGCTCCAGCACCGTCAGAGTCGCCTCTTCCCGCTTGTCAGGCGGATACTTGTACTTGCGCAGTATCCGGCGCACCAGCCGTCGGAGATTCGCCCGCACGTTCTCACGCAGCGTCCAGTCAATTGTGACGTTGTTCCGCACCGTCTCGACCAGCTCGCGGGCTATCTTGCAGAGGACCTCGTCACCCAGCACCTCGACCGCGCTGTCGTTGATCTCCAGGGCGTCGTAGAAGGCCAGCTCGTCCTCGGTGAGGCCAAGCTCCTCGCCGCGCTCGTTCGCCAGACGCATCTGCCTGGCTAGCTCGATCAACTCCTCGATGACCTGCGCGGACTCTATCGAGCGGTTCTGGTAGCGACGCAGCGTGCGCTCCAGCATCTCCGCGAAGGAGCGCGCCTGTACCACGTTCCGGCTTCTCCGGGCGGAGAGTTCGCTCTGCAGCAGCTTCTGCAGTAGCTCGACCGCGAGGTTGCGCTGCGGCATGTCCTGCACTTCACTGAGAAACTCTTCCGACAGGATGGAGACCTCCGGCTTCCTCAGGCCGGCCGCCTCGAAGATGTCGACCACGCCCTCGGGGGCCACCGCGCGGGAGATGATCTGCCGCATCGCGTGGTCCAGCTCTTCGTCCGACCGCACCTCTCCTGGAGCCTTCTTGATGAGCGCGGACTGGATGAACACGAAGAACGCCAGGTCGTCGCGGATCTCCTTCGTCTCCTCGTGTGGCACGGCGAGCGTGAACGCCTGGTGCAGCTCCCTCACAGCCTGCACGTAGCGCTCCTTGCCGTTCTCCTGGGCGAGGATGTGCTCCTGCGCGGGCGGGCTGAGCGCCAGCCGCTTCTGAGGATCGCCGGACGTCCAGTCGCTCCAGTCGAAGCCGTGGAACATGGCGCGGCAGACGTCGTACTTCTCGAGCATGACGGCGACGGCCTCTTTCTGATCGACCGTTGGGCTGCCGGTGCCGCCGCTCTCCGTGTACGTGTTCACCGCCTTCTTGAGCTCGTTGGCGAGGCCCAGGTAGTCCACGATGAGCCCGCCCTCTTTGTTCCTGTACACCCGGTTGACCCTGGCGATGGCCTGCATCAGCCCGTGATCGCGCATCGGCTTGTCGACGTACATCGTGTGCAGGCTCGGCGCGTCGAAACCGGTGAGCCACATGTCGCGCACCAGGACGACTCGGAACTGGTCGTCCGGGTCTCTGAACCTCTTGGCCAGCTCCTCCCGCCTCGCCTTGTTGCGGATGTGAGGCTGCCAGCCCTGCGGGTCCGACGCCGAGCCGGTCATCATCACCTTTATCGCGCCCTGCGCATCCTCGTCGCCGTGCCAGTCCGGGCGGAGGTCGGTCAGCTCGTTGTAGAGATCGACGCAGATGCGGCGACTCATGCACACCACCATCGCCTTGCCCGGGAATGCGTCCTGTCGCGCATCCAGGTGTTCGATGATGTCCCTGGCGACCATCTTCAGCCGCTTCTCTGAGCCGACTATCGCCTCGAGCTGCGCCCATCGGGTCTTGAGCCTTTCTTTTCGCTCGACCTCTTCGCCCTCGGTCGCCTCCTCGAAGTTCGGGTCGATGAGTGGCCTCTCGTCCTGGTCCAGCTCCAGCTTGGCGAGCCTGCTGTCGTACAGGATCGGCACCGTCGCGCCGTCGGCGATGGAGCGCTCGATGTCGTAGATGCTGATGTAGTCGCCGAACACCGCCCGCGTGTTGGCGTCCCTCAGCTCGACCGGCGTTCCGGTGAAGCCGACGAACGACGCGTTCGGCAGTGCGTCGCGCATGTGACGGGCGAAGCCGTCGATGAAGTCGTACTGGCTGCGGTGCGCCTCGTCGGCTATGACGACGATGTTGCCCCTGTCCGACAGCGCCGGGTAGCTGTCGCCCCGCTCCTCGGGAAGGAACTTCTGGATGGTCGTGAAGACCACGCCGCCTGCGTTCACCGACAGCCTGCTCCGCAGGTCGGCCCTGCTCTCAGCCTGGGCGGGCGGCTGGCGCAGCAGGTCCTGGCACCTGGAGAAAGTGGCGAAGAGCTGGTCGTCGAGGTCGTTGCGGTCGGTGAGAACTACGACAGTCGGATTGGCCATCGCCGGTTCCCGGATGATCGCGCCGGCGTAGAACGCCATGGTCAGGCTCTTGCCCGAGCCCTGGGTGTGCCAGACGACACCTATGCGCCGGTCGCCAGGGTCGCCGCCCGGATTCTGGCCGGACTCGTAGCGTCCACGCCGCTCCAGCACCTCGTCCGCTCGCTGCAGTTCGGTGGCGCGCAGCGTCTCCTCCAGCGCAACGCGCACGGCGTGGTACTGGTGGTACCCCGCCATCTTCTTGACCAGCGGACCGCCGTCGTCCTCGAAGACGATGAAGTCCCGGACCAGCCTGAGAAAGCTCCCCGGCGCGCATGCGCCTTCGAGGAGCACCTGAAGCTCGGGCGTGAATGGGTCGGCCAGAGCCTCCCCGGATATGGTCCGCCACGGCTTGAACCACTCGATCCCGGCGGTGAGCGTTCCCATCAGCGCGGACTCTCCGTCCGAGACGATCATCGCCTCGTTCATCGAGAAGAGCGTTGGAAGCTCGGACTTGTAAGTCTGAAGCTGGTTCCACGCAGAGTTCATGGTCGCGTCCGGGTCTGCGGGGTTCTTCAACTCGATCACGCCGAGCGGCAGACCGTTCAGGAACAGCACGACGTCCGGCCTGCGCTCGTGTCCGCTCTCAGTGACGGTGAACTGGTTGACGGCCAGCCAGTCGTTGTTCCAGGGGTTGTCGAAGTCGACAATCTTAGCCTGCGCGCCACGAATCGAGCCATCCTGCTCACGGTACTCGACGCTCACGCCATCGATGAGCATCCTGTGGAACTCACGGTTTCGGGTCTCCAGAGTCGCACCCTCGGGCCGGGTGAGCTTGCGCAGGGCGTCGTCACGCGCCGGACGCGGGAGATCGGAGTTCAGCCTGTCGATGGCGCCGGCCAGCCTGTGTCCCAGGATGACCTCGTCGTAGTCGTCGCGTTCGGCGTCAGGTGTGCCTGGGGCGATGTCCGGGCCGTGGGCAACGGCCCAATCGAGTCCTGCCAGCCAATCGAGGGCAAGCTGTTCGACTTCGGATTCGGAGAAGGAGGTCATGGCAGGGGGACGGAAATCTCGTTGTTCACTATGTTCGACCCGACCCTTATGCCACCAGACACGAGCTTAGGCAGAAGTGCGTCCCGCTGGGCGGCTAAACTAAGGGATTCGTCAATCAGATGCTCCTGTCTAATGCGTGCTGCGGCTGCTATTTCGCTGTACGAATTCACAAGCTGAGGTGGCGGCATGGCAATGGATGGGATGCTCAGTGCGTCGACTGGCAGCATGTTTACAGTTGTACCTGTTGCATATCCGCTGGTAGTGCCCTGCATAGCCTGTGTGTTAAGCAGTCGGCAAATAAAGTCTGGGGTAAGTTCTGACGGACTCTTGGGGCACACCCGGTAGAGGTGATGACTGAACAGCCCATGGTCGCCAAACCGCCTCGGTACAATGGCCGCGAAGCCGATAAGCAACCGGCCATGACCTTGCTCAGTGTTGGCTACCAGCACGTCACCGGGCTGAGTAACGTGTCTAGGTTTATAGTCTCCTGTGTAGTACTTGATACCTTCATCTTTGTAGCCTCCGCCCTCATAGATGGAATTGAGGTTGTGCATGGGCACGCCGCTTGATGAAAGACCAGATCCCTTGTAGGACAGGCCCCTCCCTACGTCGACGCAGTCCTTCAACTCTCTTACTTCCCACCCCTTCGGTATCTCACCAAGTTCTGAGTCCACGAGACTGTCTGGGAAGAGGTCCCAAACCTCGGAGGGCAGGTACGGCTCCCGACCGTCCATCTTGGCGCGAATGGGGCCGAAGTCGATGAACCAGTCCTTGAATACGGCGCGGGCCATTTCCTCTAGCGTCTCGTTCATCCGCCGGTTCAGTTCGATCTTGTCGTCAAGCGTGCCGAGGATGTGGGCTATGGCGCGCTGTTCGGGAATAGGGGGGAGGGGTATCTGAACTAAACCGATATCAGCCTTCCGCAATCCAAAGCGAGTAATGCCGTTAGCGTACGAATGAAACTGGCGTTGCACGTTGCTGGCACTCAAGGCATAGAACAGAAAGGCACCCTCCACCTTAGATAAGTCCGGGCGAAGTATCGCCAGGTGGTAGCCACAAACTAAATTGGGCATGTCTTCTCTTATGAGTGCTGGCACTCCTATGTCATCATGCTTTTCTGAGTCTTTCGTGATTACGACATCACCCTTGGTCAGCGAGCAGTTCGCGATTTCCCGGGTTGTTGCAGTCGCAGTCATGAAGTCCAAGTCTCGATGGATCATATGGTTATAGTAGACATCGGTATAGTTGCACAGTTGCACTGGATGTTCATTGGGCTTCGACTTCTTATCCACGCTGCTTAGCTGAATTGTCGTAACTCGACTCAAGTCGACTATGTTCCAATTGGGTTTCATACACTTAAAAGGTTCTTCTTCTATCAATGGCACTTTGCTATTCCCCAACCCCTACAGGAAGGGGCCCTTTAACTTTACTAACACCTTGCGTGCCCACCGTGCGCGGAAGGTCGGAGTTCTCAAGTGTGTCTTCCAAGGTGGAAGGGTCAACAGTGGCCCCTATGTGTGCCGAATGGCAAGTTGGATACGCTCCAAATTGGCGGCGACCTCGCCGTCGAGTCTTGTGGCCTCGGCCTGCTGTTCACTCCACTGGGCGGTCAGCCGCCCCATCTTCTCCTCGAACGGCTCGCCGTCGTCGTCTTGTGGAGCGAAGCCTACGTACCGTCCTGGGGTCAGCACGTGGTCGTGCTTCTGTATCTCCTCCAGTGTTGCGCTCTTGCAGAAGCCGGGAACGTCAGTGTAGACCTCATCCGCCATACCCATCCCCTCTGGGTTCCGGCTTTCGCCGGAATGACGGACATGGTCGCGCCAGGCGTGGTAGGTGGAGGCGATTCGCCCGATGTCATCGTCGGTCAGATCGCGGCGTGTGCGATCGATCATGCTGCCCATGTCCCTGGCGTCGATGAACAGCGTCCTGCCACTACGGTTGCGACGGTCCCGAGCTATAAACCAGAGGCAGACGGGTATCTGGGTGGATCTGAAGAGCTGGCCCGGCAGGGCGATGATGCAGTCTACGAGATCGGCCTCGATCAGTTTCTTTCGTATCTCGCCCTCACCGGACTGTTTCGATGACATCGAGCCGTTGGAAAGGATAAACCCCGCCGTTCCGCGCGGCGAAAGGTGGTGCAGGAAGTGCTGCACCCAGGCGAAGTTGGCATTGCGGGCAGGGGGGACGCCGTACTCCCAGCGTTTGTCGTCCCTCAGCCGGTCGCCGCCCCAGTCGGAGACGTTGAAGGGCGGATTGGCGAGGATGTAGTCGGCGCGCAGGTCGGGATGGCGGTCGTTGTGGAAGCTGTCTCCGTGCTCGATCTGGCCCTCGATGCCCCGGATGGCGAGGTTCATTCTGGCCATGCGCCAGGTGGTGTAGTTGGACTCCTGCCCGTAGATCGAGATGTCTGCGCTGGCCTGTCCCCCGTTCCCGTTTCCGCTGGCGTGGGCGCGTATGAACTCGATGGACTGCACGAACATGCCGGAGGAGCCGCAGCAGGGGTCGTACACGCGGCCCGAATAGGGCTGCAGCATCTCGACCAGGAGGCGGACGACGCTGCGAGGGGTGTAGAACTCGCCGCCCTTTCGTCCCTCGGCCAGGGCAAACTGCTCCAGGAAGTACTCGTACACGTTGCCGAGCACGTCCGTGGCGCGCGCCTCTGCGCCGCCGACCCTGATGTTGCTCACCATGTCGACCACCTGCCCCAGCCGCGTCTTGTCGAGGTTGGGCCGGGCGTAGTCCTTGGGCAGCACGTCCTTGAGCGCCGGGTTGTCCTGCTCGATTGCGAGCATGGCGTCGTCGACCACCTGCCCGATGGTGGGCTGGTGCGCCTGGGCCTGGAGCTTCGACCAGCGGGCATCGGGAGGCACCCAGAAGATGTTCT
>CAZIDM010000007.1:0-78997 GCA_964537915.1 uncultured Dehalococcoidia bacterium | reverse complement strand
CTCGTCGCGGTCCTCGGCGGTCTCCTCGTCCCACTCGGCCAGCAGCTTAGCGTGGCGCTCCTCGAAGGCGTCGGAGATGTACTTCAGAAAGATCAGACCCAGGACGACGTGCTTGTACTCGGCGGCGTCCATGCTCCCGCGCAGCGCGTCGGCCATCTGCCAGAGCTGCGTCTCATATCCGGTTTGCGCGGTGGTCAATACGTGCGTCTCCTTATGCAGCAATAAGTGAAGGATATGAACGCGCCTGAGGGGTGTCAACGGGCTGCGGTCGCATCATGGTTCGACAAGCTCACCACGAACGACATACTAGTCAACGGCCCGAGGCCGGGTCACGAGGAATTGGAGCGCGGGCGTCTCGCCCGCATCCGTTCGTGCCTCTGTCGAGCACGGGGCAGGCTCTGAGCTTGTCGAAGGACTGTCTTGCCTGTCCTTCGACAAGCTCAGGACGAACGGTCTCTTGCCTCGCGCTTTCCCAGCATCTCGTCCGCTACATCCTACTTCCCCCGCCCATCCACAACCGCGACCCCGTCCTTCATGACGTAGCGCACGGCCTTGCCGCGCTCCAGCATGGTCACGTCGTCGAGCGGGTTGCCGTCGACGAGGATGAGGTCGGCCCGCTTGCCTGCCTCGATGCTGCCGATCTCGTGGCCCAGGCCGAGGCAGCCGGCGGCGTCGCCTGTGGCGGCGACTATGGCCTGCATGGGAGTCAGCCCGGCGTCGACGAGACAGCTTATCTCGTGCGCGTTGTTGCCGTGCTCCCATCCGCCCTCGTCGGTGCCCGCCGTGACCGTGACGCCGTGCTCCAGGGCCATCTGCGCGCTCCTGACGTGGTGCTCGCGCAGCGCGGCGGCTCGCGCCCTGCCGTGCGGGGTGCCGCGTGTCGCGTGGAACGTGTACACCCCGAACGTCGGTGTGAAGCAGATGCCCTTCTTCGCCATCATCGGGAGCAGCTCCGGGTCTTCGTCGAGGTACGAGCCGTGCTCGATGGAGTCGACGCCGACCTCGATCGCCATACGCAGGCCTGCGCCTCCGAGCGCGTGACACATCACGCGACGGCCCCTCTTGTGGGCCTCGTCGACCAGCGCTTCGAGCTCATCGCGCTCGAACAGCACGTCCTTCGGACCCAGTCCCGCGCCGGAGCTTGCGCCGCCGGTGGTGGCCGTCTTGATCACATCCGCGCCCGCGCCGACCATCTCGCGCACCTTCGCGCGCATGGCCACCGGTCCGTCCGCCACTCCCCAGGGCAGGCCCGAGTCTTCACCGGCGGGAGCTCGATAGCCCAGCGGACTCACGCCGTCGGCCATCCCGCCCGTTGGCGTGATGAAGCCCAGCGCGACGTGCAGGCGCGGTCCCGGCACCAGACCTTCGTCCACAGCCATCCGAAATCCCGCTGCGAGACCTCCGGCGTCTCTCACGGTGGTGTAGCCGGACTCGAGCGTCTGTCGCAGCACCGACGCGATACGCAGGTGGCGCGTGCTGCGAGGCTCCGTGATGCCCCACCTGCTGGCGATCTCGTACGCGAACGACGCCAGGTGGTCGTGCGTGTCGATCAGCCCCGGCATCAGCGTCATGCCCTGAGCTTCGATCACCTCCGCGCCGTCCGGCGCCTGCACCGAACCGGCGTCGCCCACATCGACGATGTCGCTGCCGTCGATCAGCACAACCGCGTCCGACACCGGCGCGCTGCCGGTGCCGTCTATCAGAGTCGCCCCAGTGATTGCCTTCATGCCATCTCCTCCATGAGTAGGCGGCCGGACTATATCTGCCTCAGCCGGGGGTCGAACCAGTCTCTCAGCCAGTCTCCGAGGAAGTTGAACGCTAGCACCGTCAGGAATATGGCCATGCCGGGGAAGAAAGCGACCCACCAGGCTGTCGCAAGGTAGGACCTTCCGTCGGCGATCATCACGCCCCATGCCGGTGTGGGCGGCGGAATCCCTACTCCGAGGAAGCTCAGTATGGACTCTGTCAGGATGAGCTGTCCCACTCGCAGCGTGGCAATCACCAGTAGTGTGCTTGTCACGCCTGGAAGAATGTGCCGGTACATGATCCTCCAGGTTGATGCCCCGGCAACGGTTGCCAGGGCCACGTAATCCGCGGTCTTGAGCTGAAGCGTCTCGGCTCGGACCTGTCTTGCGAATGCGTTCCAACTGAATGCAACCAGAAGGATGATGATGATGGTGAGGCTCTGACCGGCCACAATGACTACCACCATAGCGACCAGGATGAACGGCACGGCCAGGGTGATGTCCACGAAGCGCATGATCAGCTCGTCCACGATTCCACCGGCATAGCCAGCGATGAGTCCCAGAATGGTTCCGCCGATGCCTCCTGAACACAGCACTACGGCGGCTATGATCAGGGAGATCCTGGCACCGTGGATGATCCGGCTGAGGATGTCTCTTCCCTGTGGGTCTGTGCCAAGAACGTGACTGACGCTCCCCTCTGCCGACCATATCGGGGGCACATTTCGCTCTCGCAGGTTGCCCCTCTCAGGGTCGTATGGCGCCAGCAGGCCGGCGAACGCTGCACAGAAAAGGAGCAAGACGACGATAGCGACGGGAATGACGGGCCATCTTCGGATGAACTGGTAAGTCCTGGAGACCATCGAACCATCGGAAATTGGGAGGTCGCGTAGATTTGGAGCTTGAAACTCGGCCATGGCTATCTAGTCGTACCGGATGCGGGGATCGATGAAGGCGTAAGCGAGATCGGTCAGTAGATTGAGAAACACGTACACTCCAGACCCCAGCAGCACCACCGCGCTCATGATCGGAAAGTCGTTGTTGAAGATCGACTGCACTGCCAGGCGCCCAAGGCCCGGCCATGAGAATACGGTCTCGTTGACGACCGTTCCCGTCACGAATCCGGCCAGGATGAGCCCGGCGAACGTCAGAGGAGGAATCATCGCATTCTTGAATGCGTGCTTCCAGATGATCATCTTCCCTGTGACTCCCTTGGCCCGTGCTAGCTTGATGTACTCGGAGTCCAGTACGTTCAACATCGACGACCGCACCAGCCGCAACAGCCCTGCAGAAGGTCCCGAACCCAGACTGATGGCCGGCAGTATGTAGTGCTTCCAGTCCCCTCTTCCTCCGGTCGGCAGCCAGTCAAGCGTTACGGCAAATAGCAGTATCATCATGATGCCTATCCAGAATGCTGGAAGGGCCTGGCTGAAGAGGGCGAAAGTCCGGCCCGCATAGTCGAGGTATGTGCCTCGCTTTACCGCAGACAGCACCCCGAGCGGTATGCCGATGATGATTACGACAAGGAAGCCGACCCCGGATAGCTGCAGCGTGGCGGGAACCGTCTCTGCGACCACGTCGAGGGCCTCGCGGCGGTGGCGGAGAGATTGTCCGAATTCACCCCTGACGGCCTTCGATGCCCAGATGAAGTACTGGACGGCGAGGGGCCTGTCGAGGCCCATCGCTTTACCCCACGCTTCGTACTGCTCCTGCGTGGCGTACTCGTCTAGGTAGTAGTCCCTTGGGTCTCCGACGAGCCGGGACAGCCCAAAGATGAGCATGCTGACCACCACCAGCACGATGGCGATGTATATTAGCCGGAATACTATGAAACGTACCATGAGGCTGTCACCCCGCGGCCGCGTTATTTCAGTACTACGGTCTCAGGCGAGTTGATTTGTCCAAACGTGTCCGTATAGGGAGTCCACTCCGCGACCTGTGGACTGACGGCCATGAAGTTCAGCCGCAGCACCAGAGGCGAGTTCAGCATCCACTTGGAGAGGTAGTCCTGAATGGCCACGTTGTTGGCTATGCGCTTCTCTGCGCTGGGTTCCGAAAGGCTGGGATAGTAGAACTCGCCCAGGACGTCGTTTGGAAGCTCAATACCGCGGTTCGCTCCTCCCAGCTCCGGGCTTATCAGGCGGCCCTGCGGGTCCGTATGGTCGCCGACCGCGTTGCCCGACATGTATGGGATCGAGATGTTCCGATTGATAAGGGTTGGCCGCCTCGCGCCGTACGCTGTAACTTCCATCGAGACATCGACGCCAATGTCACCCCACATCTGCGCGATGGCCTCAGCTATCTCCTGTGTTGCGCCGCCAGGGGTGGTCCAGAAGTCCGTCTCGATCCCGTCCGAGTATCCTGCTTCATCCAGAAGCTGCTTCGACATTTCGGGGTCGAACGGTATGTGCCAGCTATCCATCCACTGCGGCTCATCTTCGGTGAAGCCGATGAAAGTGTAGTGAGGCGGGGCGAGACCCTGTTCGATGGCTTCACTGATCAGGTCGCGGTCTATGGCCATTGCAAGCGCCTGCCGGACCTTGAGGGCGCTCTCCATGCGGGTGTCGTCTCTTGGATCGCCAATCCAGGGATGGCCGTCGTCCGGCTTGAATCCCTCTCTGGGGAATACCGTTTCACCGGTCGCTCTTGCGGTCTCAGCCCAGTAGTTTCCTCCGAAGGCCACGAACACACTGCTTCCCAGGCCGACCCTCTTCTTTGTACCGCCGATGTTCTCAAGGACGTCGTTGAGGAACTGGTTGGGGATCGGCGCTATGTGGACCTCGCCGGCCTCGAGGGCTGCGATCTGGCTGGCCGTCTCTGGGATTACGCGAATCTCCAGGCTCTCCACCTTGGCCGCCTCCCTGTAGTGGGTGGGGAGAGCCTCTGCCTGGAGTACCTCGTCAGGCACCCACTGCATGACCTCGAATGGGCCAGTGCCAGCGTAGGTCAGATTGGCTTCATCCTGGCCGAGATCATCGAAAGCCTTCTTGCTCTGGACGGAGCCCGTGTTTCTCCACTGGTTGGAAAGTTCCACGCTCCACCGGACGCTCAGGTTGCCCTTTACGTGCATCACCGCGGTGTGGTCGTCAATTACCTCCCACCTATCGGTGTACTCACCCCAGAAGCCGGAACGAGGGTTCGTGTTGCCCTCTGACTTTGCGTTGTTGAAGCTCCACGCCACATCCTCGGCGGTCACGTCACCCCATCCCTTGTGAAATGGGACTCCCTGTCGGATTTTGAATGTGATCGAAGTCTGGTCAGGGGAGACTTCCCATGACTCTGCCAAGCTCTGGTCCGTGTTTATGGCGCCGATCTGAGGTATTGGCGCCCTCTCACGCCACAGTAGCGGCTCCTTGCTGCCATAGTGGTCGCTAACCGCCGTGTAGAACGGGACGTAGCTCGGCACGTCGTTAGGGTGGTTCAACTCGCAGCACCAGATCAAAGCTCCTGACTGCTCCATGGCCATGGTCGGCGGCGCTGCCGGAGCCGGGGCTGCCGTTGGTGCCGGAGCAGGCTGGGCGGGTGCCGGAGCCGCAGGTGCAGTGGTGGGTTGAGCTGCGGGCGCTGGCGCAGCAGGTGCAGTGGTCGGCGCGGGCTGCGTGGCCGGAGCTTCCTCCTCATCACCGGCACATGCGACTGTGACAAGCGCCAGAACTAATATCGAACTCAATACCAGGAAAATCGTCTGCTTCATCCTGTATCCCCCGTGGCCACACTGTGCTGCACACGCTTTGGGACGTAGTCATCAACCCAAGCATGAAGCAGGTATGATGGTAATACTATCATCAGGCAACTGAATGTCAACGAAGGACGCAACACCTGGGCAGGATGTTAGTGGCCTAGGGGACAGATCGGACGTGTCTACTCCTGCGGCTCCACGAAGGTCAGGATGCGCTGCGGGTTCTCCACCATCATCATCTGGATGTGGTCTTCTGAGACGCCCCGGGAGCGCATCTCGGGCAGGAACCTCTCCATGATGAAGGAGTACCCGGTGCCGCCGTACTTCTTGAGCTGCGCCTTGGTGCAGACGTCCTGAGACAGCAGCACCCTGTCGGCGTATCCGGCCTCGATGAGCCTGGGAATCGCGTCGGCGACCGCGGCCGTCCCGGCGCTGTGCATGAACGACTGGAGGTCGTCGCCGTCCGGCGCGTACCGCAGCGGCACGCCTGTCCGTCCAAGCAGGTCGAACTGGACGTACACGCCGTGACTCAGCAGCTCCAGCAGTAGCTCGGTGTCGGTGGCGATGGGGTCGCTGTGACCGAAGATGACGCGGGACATGTCCGTGCCCTCCTCGCCGAGGATGCCGATCACCGTCAGCCTCTCGCGTCCACGGCCGCCGCGGTGGAACGAGATCGGCGCGCCCGTTGCGCGACTCGCCCGACCGGATGCACGTATGCTCTTGACCTCGTTCTCGGTGATCGGAGCGCCCTCAATGCCGACCTCCCCGATGATGCCGGAGCGGATGCCGGTGTCGCCGACGCCGACGGTGACGTCGCGGACGATCTCATCGGTCATGTCCTCGACGGTCCGCTCGTCCATGTTGGACGGGTGGTAGAGCTTCTGGTACCAGCCCGCGCCCATGACGACGTTGAGGCCGGTGGCGTGCGACACGCGAGCCAGCGCCAGCGGGTCTCGCCGGATGCCGATGCTGGTGACGTCGACGAGGGTGCCGCCGCCGTGATGTCGGAACTGCATGGCCTCATCGATCGCCGTCTGCACGTCGACCAGCAGCCAGTTGTCGCGGATCGGCTTGCGGTTGCGCGCCAGGTCGAGCTTGTCCATGGTGAGCTCCTGCTCCCATAGACACCACTCGGTCGCCGGAGTGTTGTCATCCGGCTCGAACGCCCTGTACAGAGTGATGAACAGGTGCTCGTGCATGATGGTGTTCCCAAGCCGGTCCGGCTCGATAGGCCCCCGGACGGTGATCACCTTCCCAGCCATGTTCGGTACGTCAGCAGTCATGGTCTCCTCCTCCACGTAGGACCCACGTCACGATGGTGGCGATGGTATGGGATAGGGGCGGGGAAGGCAAAGGAGGGGGACTAGGGTCTCCTCATTTCGTCTCGCCTACATCCGTTCGCCCTGAGCTTGTCGAAGGGCCGCCTGTACATGGTTCGACAGGCTCACCACGAACGGGCCACACAAGGCTCACCACGAACGGGCCACACAAGGCTCACCACGAACGGGCCACACAAGGTTCACCACGAACGGACTACACAAGGCTCACCACGAACGGACCACACAGATGGCACTCGAAAACTAAGAGACCCAGGAACTCGGGAACCGGGGAGTTAGTCCCGAGGCTCCACGAACGTCAAAACCCGCTTCGGGTTCTCGACCATCATAGTCTGGATGTGATCCTCTGAGATTCCCCGGGAGCGCAGCTCAGGCAGGAACCTCTCGCTGATGAACGAGAAGCCTGTTCCGCCGTACGGCTTCATCTGCATCTTGGTGCAGGCGTCCTGCGACAGCAGGAGCCGGTCGATGTAGCCGGCGTCTATCAGCCTGGGAATCGCGTCGGCCACCGCCGCCGCTCCCGCGCTGGTCATGAACGATCTCAGGTCGTCGCCGTCCGGCGCGTACCGTAGGGGCACCGCGACTCGCCCGAGAAGGTCGAACTGGATGTAGACACCGTGTCCCAGCATCTCCAGCATGAGGTCCATGTCCGTAGCAAGGGAGTCGCTGTGACCGAAGACCACGCGGGAGGTGTCCGCGCCCTCCTCCCGGAGCATGTCGATCACCGCCAGCTTCTCCCAACCCTGGCCTCCCCTGTGGAACGTGATGGGAGCTCCCGTAGCGCGGCTGGCCCGTCCGGCGGCGCGGATGCTCTTGACCTCGTTCTCGGTGATCGGAGCGCCCTCGATGCCGACCTCGCCTATGATGCCGGAGCGGATGCCGGTGTCCCCCACGCCGACGGTGATGTCCCGGACGATCTCATCGGTCATGCCCTCGACGGTCAGCTCGTCCATGTTGTCAGGGTGGTAGAGCTTCATGTACCACCCGGTGCCCATGACCACGTTGAGGCCGGTGGCGTAGGACACGCGGGCCATGCCCAGCGGGTCGCGCCTGAGGCCGATGCTGGTGACCTCGACGAAGGTGCTGCCGCCGAGATACCTGAACTCCAGGGCCTCGTCGACCGCCGTCTGCTCATCCGCCACGAACCAGTTGTCCCTGATCGGCTTGCGAGCACGGACGAGGTCGAGCCTGTCCATGGTCACGTCCTGCTCCCACAGCCGCCAGTCCGTAGCCGGAGTGTCGCCGACCGGCGCGTACGTCTTGTTCGTAGTGAGGAACAGGTGCTCATGCATCAGCGTAACGCCGACCCGCTCCGGTTCGATGGGGCCTCTGACGGTCATCACCTGTCCGGCCGAGTTCGGCAGGTCAGCAGTCACGGATGTCTCCTCCACGTAGAACCCACGTCACGATGAAGCCGATGGTAGGGGATAGGGGCGGGGAGGGCAAAGGGGGGAGACGGCTAGTTGGGAACGGGACCCCGATCAACGTTATCACTCAGCATTTGCAGATGGCTTCCATCCTCCACGCAATCGGCGTATTCGGCAGGGTATTCAGGCAGGTCGTCGAGACGGGCAACATGTTCATCTAAGGGGTTATGCTCGTAACTTAGCATCGGGCAGCTCCTCATGTCCTACGAGCAGCTAGGTGGTACCGCTGGAATAACTTCAGTGTGTGAATATCTGTCACATCGAACTGGAGCGCAGCGTTGAACTGAAGACTTGTGATCTCTGGGTAACCTAATTTGATAAGACTGGGGCAGGCAGGATTCTCAACCGTTTCACAGAAATATGACTCCTCAAATGGCGACTGCTTCGATCAGGGCCATTAGTTGTTCGTCAGTGATGCGAGGTGGAGTGCGCGTTGCCGGAACCCTACCGAATATATCTTGCAGCATGGTTTCTGTCACAATAGGTGGGTATGTGATTTCAAGAAATTCAGGTTCAGTTACCAAGAACATTGAGTAGTCACGGACTCGTTTTCGGTAGATTGCGTCCCAGAACCTCACGAATTGGTGGCTATCACGATTGCCCGTCATCTCCAGTTCAAAAGGCAAGTTGCCGTCGACTATACAATTGCTGGGTAGTGGCAATCCCTGCTCCTGATACCAGTTCGCTGCCTCTCGGTGCGTCTCGAACCTATTCACTACTCTAAGGATGGCTGTCAAGCGCCAGTGAGGTTCATCCAGGTCAGGATACTTGCCTTTGATCGTCATGTAAGCAATGTAGTCTGACTCCCACAGTCGCGGTGCGAATTTGCTTCTTCTGCACAAGGCAGTGATTGAGGGAAACTCAGACTCGAAGTCTGGTTCCCTGCGACATGAGTCATCCACATACGGCGGGAAACCGAACGTGTCGATGGCGGCCCTGCCACGACGCGTTTCTACGAGAGGATGGTATGTTGTCAGATAGTTCAAGAACGAACTCCCTCGCATGTCTGACCTATGAATAATTCAGCATATGCTAGCTCAGTGTATCGCCAAATTAACAGAGAGAGAATCCAGGAACCTGGGTGATCGTCGATCTTACCCTAATACCGTGGTACCACCTGCTGGAAGGAGTCGCAGCCAGCGACTGCCATACGACTCACTGGCCATTTGGCTGGCCTAGTTTAACGTGTGCCTGAACGACCTGACCTTACGGTTTCAATCTATCGTCTTGAGGGCGGAACTGGTCAATTGTCCTTAGGTCACTGTCCGTGTTGAAGTGCATGCCATGCTATCAATGGTGAGGCCATGCGAATATACGACTTCGATGTGTCAGTCTTTTGCGTGCGGCATTCTGTTGGCTCAATTGTTTCCTAAGAACCGTGAATTGTGTGCACTGCTTCATCCGTAGTAGCAGCTTCTTGTGAGTAGCCTCGCGTAATTGGTCTGAAAGAGCTGTGGTTCTACAGAGAGATGAATCCAGACATAGATAGTTAATCAATTAATGTCTTTCAATAAATCGGTAAATAGTTGACAGCATGTGGTATAATATATGTATGCAGTATTGAATATGGGATAGCACTAATGAATGAACAGACTTTATACTTAATCAGCTTTCAACTGAATTTTTGCCCAATACGTCGCTATAGGCTCATGATACACGAGCCTTGAGTATAACTGGTCATCTGAGCTTAGTCTAAAGATGAAAGAAAGGACCGAACATGAAGAAAACTAATGGATTAAAAAGAGGAAATACAATATGGAATATTCATACAATAAAAACATCAAATACAATGGTAAATATACATACAATACGTGTCGACAACTTACCCCAACGCGACACCTAGCACAGCAGAGCCGCCAACAACTGGCGAAGTGCGTAGCAGGATATAGACGTCGAAATGACCCCTCCTCTTCGAAGAGGAGTTGGTTTAAGGAAATCAGTGAGTGTGAAAGAAATAGTCGATAGTCGGTGAGATAGATAAGTAATGGACCCTAGTGGAGGGACGCCGTGAACTGCTTCCCGTCGTTCCTCTTAGGGTTCTGGACGAGCGTAAGTCGGCGTGATGTGATCGTTAGAAAGTCTACCCCCGCGGCTCTACGAACGTCAGGATCCGCTGTGGGTTGTCCACCATCATCATCTGGATGTGGTCTTCTGAGACGCCTCGGGAGCGCAGTTCGGGCAGGAACTTTTCCATGATGAAGGAGAATCCAGTCCCGCCGTATCGTTTGAGCTGTACCTTGCCGCACACGTCCTGGGACAGCAGGATGCGGTCGGCGTATCCGGCTTCTATGAGATTGGGGATCGCCTCGGCCACCGCAGCCGTTCCGGCGCTGGTGAAGAATGTTCCGAAGTCGTCGCCGTCCGGCACGTGCCGCAGTGGCGCGCCCAGCCGGCCCAGCAGATCGAACTGGATGTAGACCCCGTGGCCCAGCAGCTCCAGCATCAGGTCGAGGTCGCCGGCGATGGGGTCGCTGTGACCGAAGATGACACGCGACATGTCGGCGCCCTCCTCGCCGAGCATACCGATCACCGCGAGCTTCTCCCGGCCAACTCCGCCACGGTGGAACGAGATTGCGGCGCCGGTGGCGCGACTGGCCCTGCCGGACGCGCGGATGCTCTTGACCTCGTTGTCGGTGATCGGGTTGCCCTCGATGCCGACCTCTCCGATGATGCCTGAACGGATGCCGGTGCCAGCGACGCCAGCCGTGATGTCCCGGATGATCTCGTCGGTCATCTCCTCGACGGTCTTCTCGTCCATGTCGACGGGGTGGTAGAGCTTCTGGTACCAGCCCGCGCCCATTACGACGTTGAGGCCTGTGGCGTGGGACACGCGAGCCAGTGCCAGCGGGTCCCTCCCGATGCCGATGCTGGTGACGTCGACGATTGCGCCGCCGCCGTGATACCTGAACTCCATGGCCTCTTCTATGGCCGCCCTCTCGTCGATGAGCAGCCAGTTGTCACGTAGTGGCTTGCGGGCACGCACCAGGTCCAGCTTGTCCATGGTGAGCTCCTGCTCCCACAGGCACCAGTCGGTGGCCGGGGTGTTGTCGTCCATCTCCACGCCCCTGTAGAAGATGATGAACAGGTGCTCGTGCATCAGGGTGGGGCCAAGCGCGTCCGGCTCGATCGGCCCCCGGACAGTCATCACCTTGCCGGCCATGTTCGGTGCGTTAGCAGCCACAGTCTCCTCCTCCCGGCAGTACCCGCGTCACGATGGCGTCGATACTAGGCGATAGGAGCAGCGAAAGCAAAGAAGAGGGTGGGAGGCACGCCCTCACCGCCAGTCGTGGTGCGGCGTCCAGCCCAGCATTCGCTGTGCCTTCTGGGTGCTGATGACGCTGGCTGTGCCGTCCAGGCCCTCGCGTATCTCGACGCGGTCTCCGAAGTTGTTCCTGACGAGGTCGACCGTCGGCTCCTCGAAGCGGCTGGATGGCTGCGCGAGCATGAACGCCTCGTACTCTTCGATCTCGGCGTCCAGCGCGAGCACGTGGGCCTCGGCCACGGACGTCGCCTCAGCGTACGCCCACATCACCAGCGTCAGCGGCTCCTCCGGCGTGGGAGCCGGCCACGGGAACTCCGCAATCACCTCCGGCATCGCCACGTTCGTGAACCGCAGGCTGACGACGGTGGTGTCCGAGTTGCGCGCGATCATCCTGCCGATGTCCTCGCCGACCTGCTTGGACAGGCCGTATGGCTCGAACGGCATCATGGGATGCTCCTCGTCGAGCGGCAGGTACAGCGGCACGAATGCGTCCCCCTCGTGCGCCCACCCCATGCCGAACGCGCTGGACGAGAACACCACGCGTCGCAGTCCAAGCTCCGCCGCCGACATCATGACGTTGAACGTACTCTCCACGTTGTTCTCGAAGATCACCCTTGGGGGATCACGCATCGGGCCGGGGATCGCCCCCATGTGGATGACGGCCTCCGCACCCTTGAGGATCTCCCCCGCCGTGTCAGCGTCGACCAGGTCGCAACGAACGAACTCCGCCGGGAGGTCGTCGGCGTCCACCTGGTCCGTAGCCAGCACATCCCGGCCCCCGTCCACAATCATCTGCACGACCATGCGCCCCAGCCGTCCCGCCGCTCCGGTCACCACGATCATCTCGCCCTCCGGCTAGTTCCTTGAGAAGTCCTATACATTAGCCCCTCTCCCTCAGGGAGAGGGTTGGGTGAGGGTGAAAAGGCTTGCTCACAATCCATCCGAAGCCTCACCCACGATCAAGCCCATGAATCCCCCGGTAGTCGATCGTCGGGGGCGACTCCCACCCCTCCAGCAGTTCCGGACCGGGCTGGTAGACCTCGACCCCCAGCGGGTTGCAGGTCTCGATTGGGTCGATGGCGTCCTCCTCTCCCCACACCTGCACTGACAGGTCTCCGTGCGGACACGTGGAGATCGCGCACAGAAGGTCTATCTCGGCGAAGAACTCGAAGTAGTCCCCCCGCCTCGCCGGTGAGGGCTTCACGAAGTAGCGGTCGTCCTGCGTGAGTCCGGTCACCTGGAAGATGTTGAGCACGTCGTGGACGTCGCTCTCGTTGAGGTGGAACGGAGTGACCGCCCGCACCAGGTTCGAGTGGCAGCAGTAGTCGAAGTCCTCGTCGTTCAGCAGCTTGTGGACGTACGGGTCGCAGCGAGTGCCCAGCAGGTCGTGACACCCGGCGCCGTCCTCGTCCAGCCCATAGTCCACCGAGTCGCCGGTGATGGTGAGCATCGGTCGCAGGTACGGGAGGCTTGACCACAGCCGGTCGAACTTCGTCACGTGCGCCCGGTGGAGCTGCTTGGTGCGCGCCGCCCAGAATCGCTCGCGCGGGTTGTTGAGGTTCCACGCGTTGAAGTCGGCCACCTGCGCGCCCTCCACCACGACGATGCGGCAAATCTGGCCCGCCAGCACCGGCCACGCCTTGCCGGAGCGGATCGGCACCACGAACTCGTCGACCAGGCTGCGGGACTCCGTCTCCTCGCCCAGACGTCCGTAGAACTCCCTGTCGACGTCAATCGGGCTTCCCGGCCTGGGCAGGTAGATCACTCGAGGCTCTGGCATGGGATCCTCCTGGGGGTGGACTTGGCGGATTGCGACGGTCGTGTCCGCCGGTGAAGCGGACAGGTCTTCCCAATGGTGCAGTACGGCAAGTGAGAGTTAGGTTACCACAGAGTAGGGAATGGCCCGATTGCACTATTCTTGCATTCAGCGGGGTCATGTGAGGGTGCTCATAACTACATTTATGAGGGGGGCGCTCTTCAGAGAAGATCCGTGAAGAGACTATTTCAGGAAGAGTGGACGCCACCGGTAACCCAGGGGCAGAACGGATGGGTACCCATATTGCTTGCCGCTGGCTGTGGCAGCCTGTAGCCACTGATCAGGCGTTAGTCGCCTTCAACCGAGTTAACCTATTCGGTAGCGCTACTTCCTACTAATCTCGGGCAGGTTCTGTCCTGACACCCCGTTTGACACACTGAGAACGCTCTACTAGTATTGCGAACATATTGGGAAGTGGTCAAACCGCTCGGCCATTGTGAGCGAGTCGGCTTTGAAAGGGGAAGGGGGCATTATGCGGCACTTCATACTTACTTTGATCGTTGTTACTATTGCAGGATTTGCTTTAGTGGCATGTTCAAGTGACGAGCCGGAGGGGCCGGTGCCAACTCCGGTTGTAGTGGAGAAAGTCGTCGAGGTCGAGAAGATCGTCGAGGTCGAGAAGGAAGTCGTCAGGGAAGTACCTGTCGAAGTAGAAAAGATCGTCGAAGTAGAGAAGGTTGTTGAGGTCATCGCTACGCCCGTTCCTGAGCTGCAGGAACCTGGATTCGTACTCAGAGCCCTCGAGGCCAATCCCCAGCGCGGTGGCATATTCAGGGAGGCCATCCCCGTTTCACTAAATGCCTTCGATGTACTTCAGGGCGGCGGCATTCACATCGTCGCGCCAGTTTAAAATAAGCTGGTCCAGCGCAACGTCATGGACGGACTCCGCACCATCGTCCCTGATCTTGTCGAAACATGGGAGAGCACCCCCGATGCGAAGGGCTTCACCCTGAACCTGCGCCAGAAGGTGACCTATCACGATGGCACTCCGTTCAACGCGGATGATGTCATGGCGAACATGACCCGCATCCTCGATCCACCCGAGGGCGTGACCAGCTCACTCAAGGACACCCTGGTTGCGGTGGACTCAGTTGACAAGATTGACGACTATACCGTCAAGTTCTCTCTGAACAACTCCACGCCATACTTCCTCGAGATTCTCGTTGCTGGCAACATGGTGATGTACTCAGATGAGGAGTTGAACGCGAACAACGGCGATCTCAGGCGGATCGAGATCCCCACCGGTACAGGCCCGTTTATGTTCGAGGACCATGCCCCGGACGAGCGTTGGAAGCTTCGCTCCAACCCCGACTACTTCGTACCCGGCCTGCCCTATCTGGATGGGGTTGAAGTTGTCCACGCCGTAACCTGGCCGGAAAGAGGCACCGCCGTCTTGACTGGTCAGGCCGACTACTCCTTCAATGTTTCAAGGGGAACTTGGGACGAGGGTCAAAAGCGTGCCGACATCAGCGTAGCCGAGACGCCCTGCCTGTGGTCACATAACGTCGCGTTCAACAACGAAAAGCCGCCGTTTGACGACCCGCGCATCCGCAAGGCTATCCACCTGGCCGTGAGCCGTCAGGTCCAGATCGACGGTTACAGGCCCGTGTGGGAGCCGACCTTCGTAACTCGCTGGATACCTGTTCCGAGCCCATACGCGACTGACCCGGGACAGATCCAGACGATGCCAGGATACCGCGCTGACAAGACCGAAGACATCGCCGAAGCACAGAGGCTGATGGCTGAGGCCGGCTATCCCGACGGCTTTAAGACCGAGATCGTAACATGGAACGGCGCTCCCACCGCTGAAGTCGCTACGCCACTCTTCGTCGATATGCTGAACAAGGCCCTCAAAATCGACGCGGATATTAGGGTAATAGAGAGGTTCACCGGCGGTGAGATTCTGGCATCTGGCGACTATGAACTCGACAGGGGCTACAGCTTTGGCGGGTCGCTTCTCGATCCCTATCTGATGTGGAGCAACTTCTTCAGGACAGGTGCCAACCAGAACTGGTCTAGGTACTCCAACGCTGATTTCGACTCCGTACTCGACGAGTTGGCTGGTGAGCTCGACCCCGTCAGGCGGCAGGAACTCTTCAATCAGGGCATGGAGATTCTCGACGAAGATCCACCAGTTTACCACATCGGCTTCTGCGCATGGTCGCCTATGTGGCACAACTACGTGAAGGGGCTGAACCTCCAGATCCGGTCGCTTGGAAGCAACACCGATAGCTGGGAGACCACCTGGTTGGACAGGTAACCGATGAGTGTCCGCTCGCGGTTTTCTGAGAAGAAAGCATAGGCGTGGGCCGTAAGGCCCGCGCCGCCCACCCCTCTTTCCGTGTCTCGTCTGTAATGCAGGTGGCAGAATGCGAACTTATGTAATCCAGCGCCTGCTGCTGGCCGTGCCAACCCTGTTTGGCATCACTGTCCTCATATTCGTGGCTATGCGGGTGATACCTGGTGACCCGCTGAAGACCATTTACTTCGAGGGTGGCGGCGCGCGGATACTTAGTGAAGAGGAATACCGCACCGCCCGCCAGAACCTCGGCTTGGACCGACCTCTGTACATCCAGTATCTCGACTGGATGGTAGACGTGTTCAGAGGCGATATGGGTAAGTCCTTCTGGCACCAGAAGCCCATCAGGGAGACCATCCAACGGCGCGGCGCCATCACGGTTGAGTACGCTCTCATGGCCGTGGTTATTTCGTGGATTGTTGGCCTGCCCGTCGGTCTCATCGCCGCCGTGTGGCGGAACTCGTGGCTCGACTATACCGTCCGCTTCTTTGTCACCCTCTTCATGGCCATTCCCAGCTTCTGGCTCGGCTTAACCGTGATACTCGTCACTGTCCTTGTATGGAGTTGGAGGCCTCCTTTAGGCATCGTCCATCTGTGGGACAATCCATTCCAGAACTTGCAGATAGTTATTGGCCCAGCCATCGTCATTGGGGTGGCTATGGGTGCCATACTCGCGCGTATGGTCCGTGCCACGCTCCTCGAAGTGTTCCGCGAAGACTACGTCCGCACAGCGCGCTCCAAGGGTCTGGCCGAACGCGTCGTGGTGGTCCGTCACGCTCTCAGGAACGCCCTTCTGCCAGTCCTCACCATTTCTGGATTGCAGTTGGCCGCCCTTCTCGGCGGCTCGGTCGCCGTGGAGCGCGCCTTCTCGGTTCCCGGGCTGGGATTCGCCCTGGTGAAGGGCATCCAGGAGCGCGACTGGGTCATCGTCCAAAATGTAGTGTTGCTCTACGGAGTTGTTTTCGTATTCATCAACCTTGCCATAGACCTAGCTTACGGGTTCCTGGACCCTCGCATTCGCTACAGATAGACGGGACCACAGATCAAATGAGACAAGTGGGAGACAACGCCCGCAGGTGGGGAGTCCTCAATCCGTTGATGAGGACATGGAGTGTCGCCTTCGGAGTCGCTCTAAGATTCACCAGGACCTCCCCACCCGGTGCCGCCTCCGCGGCGGTACTCATCATAATGGGACTTGTCGCCATCTTCGCTTATCAGCTCGCTCCCTACGACCCTCTCGACACCTCCGCGCTCCACTTTCAAAAGCCCCCGTCGCGGGAGCGGCTGCTCGGCAGTGACCACGTTGGCAGAGACGCCCTGAGCAGGATCATCGTGGGCACCCGCACATCCCTCTATGTTGCGTTCGTGTCCGTCGCCCTGGCCAAAATAGTAGGCTTCTCATGGGGTGTTCTGTCCGGATACCTCGGAGGAAAGTTCGATCTGATAAGCCAGCGCTTCCTCGATGTGCTCATCTCATTTCCGGGGGTGATACTCGCCCTATTACTACTTGCCGGCCTCGGGGCCGGCCTATACACGGTTATCATCGCCATAGCCTTCACCGGAATAGCGGGTACGACCAGGGTCATAAGGTTGGTGGTGCTCTCCGTCAGGGAGATGCCCTACGTGGAGGGCGCCCGCGCTTTGGGTGCCTCTCAGCTCCGTATCATGATTAGGCACGTAGCGCCGCAGTGCATCGCGCCCCTGATGGTCGTGGCCAGCGCCAGCCTCGGCGGTGCCATCTTCGCCGAGGCCGCACTCAGCTTCCTCGGGCTCGGTATCCCGCCGCCTCATCCCAGCCTGGGAAACATGCTCGGCGGAGTTCTCGGCGATGTCTTCAAGCCCCCCTGGTGGCTGGTGATCTACCCCGGTGTGACCATCACCATAGCCATCCTCGCATTCAACATCTTTGGGGATGGTCTACGCGACCATCTCGACCCTAGGCTCAGAGGCCGCCTCGACTGAGATAGGTCGAAAGGGCCTGCCCTAATCCTGCCGGGATGGGAAGCCCTGGCCTGCGTTCAATTCGGCCCTGGCTAGTCGAGGACAAGCAAATTTGTACCAAGGCTCGTAGGCACTATTGTCCCTGCCATTGCCATGAAAACAGCAGGCTCGACCCACCAGATCGCCACTCTGGCCATGTTACGCATTCCATAAGTACGTCTATGAAAGGTTTTATCCCAAGGTCAGGTCTGTGGAGATTCTGCACCCATTTGCAGTGCGTGGGAAGGGCAGCAGGGCAATACCGAGGCCCCATGGCTCAGGGTCTATTCGTTTTCGAATGTCCCCTGAGTAGTTCGTTCGTGGTGAGCCTGTCGAACCATGAACGGGCGGCCCTTCGACAAGCTCAGAGCCTGCCCCGTACCTGATACGGGGGCGAACGCACAGAGACCCTGCAACGGGCAGTCAGCCCTATTGTCAGTTATCGAGGCGGATGGTACAACAGAGCCACCAACGGACCCCCTCTCCTGGCGGCTGACAGGGGTACGTATTTCGCAATCGTCGTTCCGGCGAAGGCCGGAACCCAGGGGAAGGGAGGGGATCCTTCGACAAGCTCAGAGCCTGCCCCGGACTCGATCGGGGGGCGAAAACACTGCCTGCCAAACTGAATCACACCACAAAGGAGACTCACATGATCATCGTTCGACGGACCTACACTCCAAAGCCCGGCGGAGGCGGACTTCAGCGACACCTCCGCGACCTTCAGACGGCCACGGTCGAGGCAGGCTTTCCCCCTCTGAGCGTGTACCGCAAGGTGCTGGGCCCCCACGGCACGATGGTCACCGTCCAGCAGTGGGACTCAGTAGCGACCTACGACGCTTCCCGGGACCAGGTCCGCGCCACGCGCTCCATCACCGAGATCTTCGAGAAGATCTACCCGGTGCTCGCGTCCACGCACGAGACGGAGATCTACGAAGAGATCGGGTAGGGGGTCTTCGGGCTGGGGAGAATCCGCCATGCCTCCACCGCCAGGCCGAGTCACCACACCGCGCGGGAGTAGAAGCCCCTGATGGCCCTGTCAGATGTCACCAGCGGGCAGACGTTCAGCACGGCAGTCGCGACGATCGTGCGGTCGGCGGGGTCTCGGTGGTCCCAGGAGAGATCGAGATTGGCCAGCCAGATCGCCGTGTCGACCGGAAGGACTTCGACACGCGCGATTCGCTCCAGCCGTTCTGAGTACTCCTGGACGGAAAGCGGGATTGACAGCCCTCCCCTGGCGACCTTGATGCCGATCTCCCAGATCGAGATCGAGCTGACCAGCACGCGGTCGGCCTCTGAGATCACATCTGACGCCGCTTCCGAAAGTCGTTCGCGGTGGAGAGTCCAGAAGAGAAGCGCCGACGTGTCCAGTACGATCACTGGATGTCAGCCCATTCGTCAGTGGTCGGAGCGTTGACATCCTCGTGGAAGACCAGTTGTCCCTGGAGTGGGCCGAACAGGTCATCGACGCTCTTCTTGTCCCCAATGGGCAGTATGCGTAGCACCGGCCGATTGCGGTCGGTCACGATCAGCTCTTCGCCGCTGGCCTCAATCTCTCGGAACACCCGAAGCATGTTGGCCTTCAGCTTGCTCTTCGATATCGTCGCCATTCGCAAATGACCTCATTAGTGACTATAGTCCTGCAAGTAGTCAGATCGTATCCGGCGCTGGATATGAGTGTCAATGCAGGCGGTCGAGAAGATTGAACTAGTCCGTGATTCGCCGCGGCGAATCGAGGGGGTGGATGTCCTTCGATAGGCTCCCTTCTAAAGGCTCAGAGCTCGCCCCGGACCTGATCCGGGGGTGAACGAATTGTCGCCAGCGGCTGCTGAACGGGTCCGGGCCGGACTGTACAATGGTGCGGACTCTATGAGCCTAGTTCGCATCCAACGCAGCCGGTATCTCGCCTTCTCCGCGATTCTCTTCGGGCTGTTCACGGTTGTCGCAGATCACGGGAGCATCATCATCGCGCTCCCGTCCATCGCCAACCACTTCGAGAGCGACCTACCCACCACCCAGTGGGTGCCAATCGGATACGTACTGGCGATCAGCATCACGCTGCTGCCGATGGGCAGGCTGGCGGACCTCGTGGGTCGCAAGCCTGTCTATGTCGTCGGATTCGTCATCTTTGCCATCACGGGAGTCATGGCCGGATTCGCACCTTCGATTCCAGCTCTCATAGCGGTCAGCACACTTCACGGCCTGGGCGCGGGCATGACCCAGGGCACGGCGATGGCCATGACGGTCGCCACGTTTCCGCAGTCCGAGCGGGGCAAGGTGCTGGGAATCTACATGGGAGTGGTTGGAGCGGGAAGCGTATTCGGTCCCGCCGCAGGGGGGCTGGTGGTCGGCGTGCTGGGATGGCCGTGGGTATTCTTCGGCGTGTCGGCGCTTGGCCTGATCGCGATGGTCTCGACGATAGTATTCGTGGAATCCGGCGGGGCAGCGCGCGAGGGAGGCCGTCCGTTCAGATTCGACTGGCTTGGCGCGACACTGGCGGCCGGAGCCCTGATCGCGTTCCTTCAGGCGATGACGTGGGCGCCCGACGTCGGCTATGGCAGCGTCTACATCGTCCTGGCACTGGTCGCCGCCGTCGCACTCGCCGCCGGATTTGTGACATGGGAGCTCAGGTCGTCGCATCCACTGCTGGACCTGCGGCTGTTCGGCAATCGTGTCTTCAGAGTCGGGGTGGTATCGTCGTTCATCCACTTCATCGGCACCACCTCCGCGTGGTTCCTGATGCCGTTCTACCTTCAGGTCGTGCTGCGCTACACCCCCGGCGAGGTCGGACTCATGACCGCGCTCAGCTACGTCGCCATGATGATAGTGGGTCCCATCTCCGGACGCCTCTCGGACAGGCTTGGCCGGAGGCTCTTCACAGTGGGCGGCCTGCTGATCACGACTGCGGGAATTCTGACTCTGTCGACTCTGAGGCCTGACTCCCATGTGGCGATCGCGATCGCCGGGATGATCATGCAGAGTCTCGGGATCGGAGCGTTCAATCCTCCAAACAACAGCGCAATCCTGGGCGCCGTGGCGAACGAAGAGCACGCCGTCATATCCGGCTTCCTGAACCTCGTGCGAAACTCCGCGAGCGTTACCAGCGTGGCAATCGCCACGGCGGTCGTAACGATCACCATGGGGTCGATGGGATACCCGCCGAGCCTCGCCGAGGTCTCAGCCGAAGGCTCCGCCGGACTCCTCGGCGCGTTCGTCACAGGCCTCCGTTACGCCTACTGGCTCATGGCAGCGATGCTGGCAGTCGGCGCAGCCTTCACCTTCGCCGGAACATCCACCGGCTTCAGCCTGCGCCCAGGCAAAAGACCACTGGCCGGCCGGCGGTGGGGCTGAGGCGAGCCTGTCTGCGCGAGCCGTGACGGTTGGGGCCGTCTGCCGCTACCTGCACGCTGAGAAGTTCTGGGTCGCGAACACGGTCTCGTGCGTCCAGCCATTTTCGGGGGCTTCGGTAATGGCAACTCCGACGCCGATCCTGCGGGCGTCTCTGTCCAGTATGTTGGCCCGGGTAGTCTTCGAGAGTGCTGTATGTATCAGCGAGATCCTGTATACATGGGAATTGCTCACAGATACCCCTCTTGAATAGCCTATTGCATTGCGCTGTTAGCGTGGGGCCAGACCTTGATCGCTGCCTCGTGGAGGCGCTTTCCCCGTTCGACAATCGCGGACTCATCCCACATTGGCGGGGCATTGAGCGTCAGATCCTTGTTCAGGTGGAGGACTGCATGCTTGTCCAGCGTCACCCGCTTCTGTTCCCAGGGTGCATTGGACAGCGCAGTATTAAGTCTCTGACTCACCAGCGTCAGATTCCCCATCGAGTGGATCATCCGGTTGCGCCTGGCAACCGCAATTTCCCTGTCTTCAACCTCGTCTGGTAGGTTCCAATGCGCCATCCAACCCTGTGGCATCACATGTTCGATATGGAGGTTGCGCGGCACGGCCTGTGTTTCGGACATTGCCGTTCGCAGTTCGCCCTCTATGCCTTGTAGGATCAGGTTCAGTCGGCCCTGAGCAAGGGATCCGTACATTGGTTTTGTAAGGAATGTGTCTAGAAGGGTCTGGTCGTCCGGCCACAGGTTCGCGTACGCGGTCTGCTGATTCAGAAAACGAACCACGGTATTGCCCGCAAGCCCTGGACCCGCATTCTCCAACTCGTTGGTCAGACCGAGGAACAACTGCCCATAGCTCCTGGCACTCATCCCGCAGGCCATGCGTCGGATCATGTAGCTCTCTAGGAAAGTAATGCTTCTCAACAGTTGGGACTCAGGAACTTCGGAGGAGAGGAGCCACAGCAACGTCGGAATCACAGCCCCAATGCCCATTACCCGACGCCGGTATAGAAAGGGTTCGATCAGATTTATGCGACTCTGGTCAATGTCACGATAGATGCCACCGAGCCGTCCGATGTCTTCTGCTATTTCCTGTATCGCTGTGCCGTTTTCTATGGAGTTCTTAGCATACTTGCCAAAGGCAGCAAACTCGGTGTGGGCCTTGGTTTCGGACCTATTTCGCAGTGTAAGCCAGTTGTTCAGGTAGACGTCGATACGAGGACGGCGCTGGTGGCCTCTGCCGATTTCCCGCCTCCACCAATCGTCACTGAATCCCCAAAGCTGCTCTATCTCATCAGACTGGTTGCCTTCGTCGTACTCTGCGCCCACACCCGCTATGTGAAGTATCTGGTTTTTGATCATGTCCGACGGCAGAAGGGGAGTTCCTCTTGCATTCAAGGTCTCGAAGATGACGTGAGGATCGTCAGCCAGTCCAAGGTCGATAACGACCAGTTCTAGGTGGTTAGTCACCACACGTTCTAGGGCAGATGCTGCCTTCTCCTGCTGGCCGTCTTCTTCACGAAATACCTCCAGCCACTGCTCCGTCTTGTTCTTGAAGTAGTTGTGGGCAGCGACAATACGCGAGTTCTTGTATTCGTCACTCGGAAGATCATTCTGCATCGCGTGACGGAAAGCTGGCTGATCATAGATCGTGGGCCACACCTTAAATGCGAGGTCGGGATTACCTCCCCAGAAAGCCTCCTGCGTGTACACCAGCGGGGCTAGACGCTCCGCCGGTCCCTTGTGCTCCCTCTGCTCGCATACCTCTTGGATGGCATCGATCAGAAGTTGTAGTGTTGTAAGTCTCTGTTGCCCGTCTACGACTATGCGGGACTGGATGGCATTGGTAGGATTCGGACGCTGCTGCAGTACTATCGCCCCCATAAAGTGAGCACTAGTCTGGCCGCTCTCAACAATCGAATCGGCCATATCGCTCACGTCCTCCCACAGGGGTTCCCACTGTTGTTCCTGTGTCCAGATATACGGGCGCTGGAATGCCGGGATTTCGTAGCGAACTATCTGGAAGAAGATATTCTGCGGCGTCAAAATGCTAGTCTGCAAAGCGTTACCCTCGAAAGTAGTCTCGGCAATTATACAGATCGCTCAGCCCCACTCCAAGATATGAGATTGCGGAAGGACTGGCTGAGCCATCTAGCCAAGACTGAAATGTGGTTACCAATTTCGTAGTTGGTTCGCATTGATCATGTCAGCACCACTGCCGAAGCTATCGATATAACTTCCAAGTACAAATCACGCTGAACATAGTGTCCTGACTCAGTGATGCAGTTATTGGCCAGGACTGGTAATTTCCTCGAGGAGACTACATGGACCCTCTTGGTGAATGGGCTTGGTGGATTTCGGCGGTCTGGCTGAGGCCGGGCTGCCACCCCTACCTCAGGTTCAGCTCCCGGTAGCCGCTGCGCACTACCTCTTCGCAGCGGCGTCTGAAGGATGGCTGACCGCCGGCGTACATGAGCGTCATGCGGGTCTGCCTGCCCTCCAGGTTGATGTTGATGCCGGTCTGCCACGAGTCCACGTCGTTTCTCAGAAGGTCCTTGCCCTGGTCCAGCACGTACTGGTGCCAGCTATCCTGGGCCTCCGGTGTGGCCTCGGCGCGGGTGAAGCCGCGGTCGTTCATGTACCTGATGGCCTCCGTCACAAAGTCCACCTGGTACTCGATGGAGCGCGGGTTGTTCCCCGCCATTGCGTGGGGACCCATGATCATGAAGAAGTTGGGGAAGCCGTTGGTCTGGATCCCCAGGAAGGTCGCCAGCTCCTCCTCCCACTGCTCCTTTAGCCTGCGCCCGTCGACACCGCGAATGTCTATCCTGTTGTAGCTGCCGAACACCGCGTCGAACCCCGTGGCGTAGACTATGAAGTCGAACTCGAACTCCTTCTCAGAGGTCAGGACGCCCTTCGGGGTGATCCTCTGTATGGGAGTCTCGCTGATGTCGATCATCTCGACGTTGTCCTGGTTGTAGGACTCGAAGTAGTTGGTCTCCAGCGGCACCCGCTTGGTCCCGAATCCGTGGTCCTTCGGAATCAGCTTCTCAGCGACCACGGGATCATTCACGCGCTCCCGTATCTTGCCGGCGATGAACTCCGACATGGCCCTGTTGGCCTCGGGGTTGGTCAGCATGTCTCTGAAGTTGCCCTGCCAGATGCCGAACCCCGGACTGGCGTACAGCTTCTCCCAGAACGCATATCGCTCTTCCTCGGACACCTCGAAAGTGCCCCTGGGATCGACGTCATGTATGAACGCGGCCGCAGTCTGGGCGCAGTGCTCGAACATTTCGTCGTAGCCGGCCCTGATGGTTTCCATCTCATCGCGCTCGATCTTCGAGTTGTGGAGCGGAGCGCTCCACTCCGGCCGGAGCTGGAAGACGGTGAGATGCCCGACGTTCTTGGCCACCTCCTGGATCGTCTGTATTCCGGTAGCGCCGGTGCCGATGACCGCCACCCGCTTGTCCGAGAAATCCAGGGGGGTATGAGGCCACCGGGAGGTGTGGAACGACTGTCCCTGGAAAGATTCGATCCCGTCGATTCTCGGCAGGGTGGGCTGAGAGAGGATGCCGACGCCCGTAATCAGGAACCTGCTCGTGTGGGTGCTCCCGTCCTCAATTTGGACTTCCCAGCTGCGAGTATCTTCATGGTAGACAGCGGATTTGACGTCGCTGGAGAACTGGATGTCCTTCACAAGGTCGAACTTGTCGGCCACGTACTGCAGGTATCGCAGGGTCTCCGGCTGCGGCGAGAAGCGTTCCGTCCAGTCCCACTCGTCGAGCAGCTCCTGGGAGAATGAGTATCCGTAGGAGTAGCTTTCCGAGTCGAACCGCGCGCCCGGGTACCGGTTCCAGTACCAGGTGCCCCCGACGCCAGTCCCTCTCTCAAAGACCCGGACCGACAGGCCCATCTCCCGCAGCTTGTAAAGCTGGTACATGCCAGCAATACCGGCGCCGATCACGATCGCATCGTGATCCAGGTCAGTATTCAAGAGGGCCATGTTGGTAACTCCGTGTGGTTCAGGTGATTGGGACTGAGTTTACTGAAGACCAGAAACCTGGCGCCGATTCATGCGAACGACCAAAGCCGGTTTCGCACCAGCCAATATTATGCCAGCATCGCCGCCGAAGTCACTGTCATGGCCTTCAACGGCAGATTACGCTGGAATAGTTGTGGGGACAACCAGCGATGCTCCTTCACGGTAATTCGGAAAGTTGGTAGACTCAATCCAACTGAAGGCCATCGGGATGCCATGTCGTTCTGGGGAGAGGCCCGTGATCACGTCAGGACAGAAATCGCTTCTCACCAGGGAAGACCTGCCGGTCGACCGTGTCATCGAGATCTGTCGGCGGTGGGATCTGGTTGAGCTGTCGATAGATACCAGCCAGCATCGCCCTCCGGCTGACGCCGCACACACCAGCGATGGCGACCCGTTCGCGGCAGTCGACCTGTTCCTGATAGCGGACTTCGGTCCCGGCGATTACGAGTGGGGCTTCAAGAAGCACCACTTCGACGTGGTCAGTGACCTTGAGGAGCTGCTGGACAGCCGTGTGTGGATAATGGACAAGGGCATCCTTGAAAGGCACGTTGCGGACGGCGCCGAGTGGGCTCGGCACGAGAAGGACAGCCGTGACGTCATCTACACAGCCGTCTGAGTCCGGCCCAGAACCACACGACCACCTACGCCGAGTGGAACACTGGTGCGAGGTGGTGATCTGGTTATCGAGGAACCACCGACGCTACTTCCTGGACGGCGACCTCAGATCCCGCTTCGCTGTGTACCACGCGATTGGCCTCCTGGCTGACGCGGCAAGGGGACTGCCCTCCGAGATCCGCGACGGGCTTCCGAGTGTCAACTGGGTCGGTCTCTTCGCCATGCGCGCGATTCTGGTCCACAGGCCGTGGGTCGTGGCCAGCGACGTAGTATGGTCTGCCGCGTCCACAGACGTCCCAGCCCTGCTGTCGGATGTGCAGCAGTACATTGAACGGCGGGCGTCTCGATAGGGGCTCGTAGTTGACTACAGAAATCGGCTCCTGGTTCAGAACCTGAGCGGCGACCGGACTCTCCCGACTGTTGCGGCATGCCCTGACTCCGTACTGGAATATGCGGACGGACCTACCTTGTTTCGCCAATGGTCACTCCAATAGACTCGTGGGACTCGTAACAGGGGCAGGTGTACCTCGTGGAAGAATTCGCCGTACAGTTTTCACTTGGCGACGCGCTGCAAATCTTGGACGACCCGCCCCTCCAGCCGGACACTCCTACTCAAACGACGTTTGTCCAAATCAGCAACCGGGTGCCGATAGTCCACTTAGCTATTGAACGAGGCCTGAAATTCCTCATCAAAAAGCACGGCGGCGAATTCTTACTCCATCATGACCTCCACAAACACCTGCGCCAACTCCGTGAATTCGACCGCACTGAGGTCGAATTCCTAGAAAAGATCTTTGATGACGCGACCGAATTCTACGGCCTAAACCCCAACCACCCAGGCCTAGGGCACCTCAGATCCCTGAACGCCTACTTAGAAACCGTAGGCACGGCAAAGGCCTTCGATAGGATGAGATATTGGGAACTTAACCCGGAGCAGGAAGAGTCGCTCTTTCGCAAAGTGTGGCCGACGATTCACCGGGAGATCCTACTTGCAATCATCATCCTGTGCGGGCCAAACTCCTCGGATGGACAGACCATTAAAGCCCGAGTTGAACGGACAGTACGCGAGGCCCTACTTCCACCCGTGCATCTGGCTTTCAGCCCAGGGTCTGACCACGAGGCGACCGTAAGGCGCTACATAGATTGGGTCCTAAGCCACCCATCTTGCCAAGAAGCCCTAAACCAAGCTTTCCAACAGGATTTCGTAATCGGCGACGAATTCATGAACAGAATGGTTTCTGAGGCTTTCCATTCGCTGAACCAATTGTCAGACCCCGCCATCAGGTACTTGCTGTCAAGAATGGACGTGCTGCCCCCACAACCCAGAGACGTGATTCCACGAATCGAATGGAGCGATCCGCCAAAGAAGCAGACCGGGAAGGTGCTCACACCGGGAGGAACCATCCTCGGATACATACAACGAGCCCAAGACGGCATCTGGCACACTTTTCCTCTACGAGTAGGAACGGAGGGCAAAATCGTCCGCGCCCGGACCCGAACAGACGCTCAGTGTTATCTTGCTCAGCTTCTGTCGGATACTTGCATGATCAAGGTAAATGACGAGCCTCGCACAATACGACTGGTAGGCGAACCTCCCTCCCGGGTCACGGAAAACCACGGACGGATGCGTGATTCGATCGACTCGGTTCCATGGACGCACAGACTCGTCTGCTGGGAAAGCGGCCACGGGATAGAGTCAGATGACACAATCAGGGTGGAGTTGCCCAGCCGCGGTGAACAGCCCATTATCCACGCCTTTGAGGGCCAAGTTACACTGACCATTGGCTCCGAGATATTCATTGAAGGTAAAGATGTTTGGGTCGTGGTGACCAGTTCCTGAGTACAGAATCAAAGTTTTGTTGAGTGATTGGTTCTGACGGATCTTCTAGCTTTGTGAGTTTGAAGACCCGTAGCGTGAAGCATCCCAACAGGCCCGTGCTATGATTGACCTATCGTCTGTGCAGTGGCAAATTGTGACTGGGGGCGATGGTGAAGACCCATGAGATACCCAGCCGACGATGCCTCGTCTCACGAGTACGAGGTCAAGAGAGTCCATATGGACGGTGCGACCTTTGATGCGGTCGTGTTCTATCTTCGCGTCGGTGAGCCCGTCAACATAAATGTGGAAGACGTTCTCAGAAAGACCGGGATGTGGGCTGAACCCAGTGAGTCTTGTCCGAAGAGAGAGCACCATCTGATTTTCGAGGTTGCGCCAAGCGATGATCAGGAGCCTGTAGAGATCTATCTGAGCCGCTTAGATGCTGAGCTGGAACAGATGCCCCCATGAGAACCACAACTATCAAACTGAACGACGCAAGAGAACTGGCCTCCAACGAATGGCTAGCTCCTGTTGCAGGACGCTCGATACCCGTCTCGGTGCGGAACATCATCTTGGCAGATGCTCAAGATGCGGCCCAAGTGCTGGACAGACCCCAGAGAGGGACGAAAGACCTGTACGGATTCAAGCCCATTCCAGCCGGAGGGCGCGCCGTCACTAATGACTTGGTTAATGAACTCCGTGAAGAGCTTGGGTTCTGATGCATGAGGGCATTGCTTGACGTCAATGTCCTTATAGCTCTGATTGACGAGAACCATGGTAGTCACGAATTGGTGGCGGAGTGGCTCTCAGATCACATTCAGGATGGATGGGCTTCCTGTCCGCTGACCCAGAACGGCTGTGTCCGCATTCTCTCGTTGCCACGATATCCGAACTCACTGCGCATCGAGGAAGCTATCGACAAACTGAGATCGGCAGTGTCTACTCCGTATCACCAGTTCATTGCCGATGACATCAGCCTGCTTGATGGCGACTTGGTGGACAGCCAAAGTCTGCTGGGTCCGGGACAGGTTACCGATGTTTACCTGTTGGCTCTGGCAGTCGCTCATAGCGCCCGCTTAGTAACCCTCGACCGAAGTGTACCTGCGGGAGTCGTCAGGGATGCCGGAGAGGAATCCCTGGTCACTCTCTGAGGATTGGAGAGTGATCTTTTCGACTGGCTGACAGGCGAACCCTACTCCTCCACTGCCTGGGCGGCTGGGAGGAAGTCGGTGTCGGCGAAGTCTGTGAAGCGGGCGGGGAGGAACTCGGTCATGTCGGAGACGGCGTCGGTTGAGTTGCGGCTGACGTAGTCGGCGATCATCCGGCCGGTTATCGGTCCGAGGTGGATGCCCTTGGTCGTGTGGCCGGTGGCCAGCAGGACGCCGTCCCAGCCGGGGACCGGGCCGATGATGGGGTTGCCGTCCGGACTTAGCGGACGCGAACCGGCAAGTTGCTGCACCAGCTCGGCGCGCTCAAGGTCGGGAAGGACGTCGACGGCGCGCTGGAGGAGCTCCATCCGGGCCGATGCCGTGGGCTGACGGTCGAACTCCTCTCCTGCAAAGAGAAGTCTCTGATCGTAGTCCCGACCGCCGGTGCTGCCGACGCTGGTGAAGCCGTCCATCCGGCTGATCATGTGACCGCGTTTGGGCGAGCTGATCAGCACCGGAAGCGGATCGTCGGGATAGCTGAGCAGCAGGCGCTCTCCCTTCAGAGGTCGGACTGGAACTGGGAAGTCCAGCCAGGGAGTGAACGCCCGACTCCAGGTGCCGGCTGCGACGACCACTGTGCCGCAGGGTATGTCCTCTGAGGCTGTCCTGACTCCGGTGACCGTGGAGCCGCTGGTGACGAGACCGGTCACTTCCCGGTAGATGAGCTCCGCGCCCATAAGCTCGGCGCCGCGTCCAAGGGCCAGGTTGAGACGGTAGCTGTCCAGCTGCGCGGACTCGTCCTCATACACTGCTCCGACCACGGAAGGGGAGAGTCTTGGCTCGATCGAGTGGACTTCTCCGGCGTCGATCCAGCGCATCCCGACGTGCGGCTGCTGCCAGCTCATCATGCCCCTGATCAGGTCTGCCTCTTCGTCGTCGAGGGCCAGGCGCAGAGAGGGACGACGCTGGTAGAGCAGGTCCATGTCCGTGGCGGACTCGAGCTCCGGGACGATCTGCGCGAACTCGGAGAAGGAGGCCCGCGCCATCTCGAAGGACGCCCCGGGCGTGAACTCGGCACCGAGCAGGCTGAGTGAGCCGGTGGCGTGAGCGGAAGCACCGCTGCCGATGGCCTCCCGCTCCAGCACGGTCACGCCGACGCCCTCGCGGGCGAGGTAGTAGGCCACCGAGCAGCCGACCACGCCCGCGCCAATCACAACAACGTCGACACTCTTGGACAATCCCACGCTCCCCAGGTGAAGTCTCCGGGATTATCACCGTGAGTCATGTGAGTGTCAATCCTGGCAGAACTCACGAGCCAGTGTCAGTTTGGCAGGCCAACGATGTAGGGGCGGTTCGCGAACCGCCCCTACGGGACATGCGGGCGGGACGCCCGCGCTCCATTTGACGGTGGACTTAGTAGCACCTACCAGTTAGACACAGGCCTGGAACTCACTCCGCCAGGGCCCAGGTTGGCGTGGTCGACATCGGGTTCGGAGGTGCGACGCCATAGGCGTAGGAGAGATAGGAGACGGCCGAGTCGGAGCTCAGCCCCATCGCCATCCTGGTGAGCCAGACGGCGATCCCGTTCTGGTCCGTGACCGTCTCCGGGACTGCGCGTGACGGATCGGATTCGACGTCCCCGGCGTCTATGCTCGCAGCCAGCGGGTCCGGTTGACTTGCGGACTGCCACTCTGCGAAAACAGGGTTGTCCCGTGAAGAGACAAGCGCTGTCCAGGTGAGAGCCATCAGAATCGCACAGACTGCCACAAAGGCCAGGGCGACTCCTGCGCCGAGTATCAGAGGCTTCCACATGCCTGGTGTTGTATTGGCGGCTGTCATGATGCCTCCTTCCGGCGTTATCTTGAGATTTAGTTTGCTTTATTATGAACTAATCTATATATAAAGATATAACTGTGTTGGATCGCAGTCTATGGAAGTTCAATTCGGTATTCCTGGTGGATGAAAGAGAGGGAGAGACCATGCAGTCTGAGCCATTCAGCGTGAACATCAGCGGCGACGTGCTCGAAGACCTGCGCAGTCGACTCAGCGCCACACGCTGGCCTGACGAACTTGACGGAGTGGGCTGGGACTACGGCTCCAGGCTGGACTACATGAAGGAGCTGGTCGACTACTGGATCAACGACTTCGACTGGCGGGCGCAGGAGCGGCTGATCAACTCGTTCAGCCACTACAGGTCGACCGTCGGAGGTCTGGGCATTCACTTCATTCACGAGCGTGGGCAGGGTCCCGATCCGATGCCGCTGGTCATCACCCACGGCTGGCCCGGGACTGTCTTCGAGATGTACAAGCTCATCCCGCTGCTCGCCGATCCCGCATCGCACGGTGGCGACCCCAGCGACTCGTTCGACGTGGTCGCGCCGTCGCTGCCCGGTTTCGGCTTCTCGGACCATCCCACCGAGCCCGGAGTTGAGGTCGCCAGGACAGCCGCACTGTGGGAAGATCTGATGACTCAGGTACTCGGCTATCCCAGGTTCGCCGCGCATGGCGGAGACATCGGCGCCGGTGTGACCGCCAACCTGGGCTACGGTCACGCCGACAGCATGATCGGCATCCACCTCACGTCGATCACCAGGCCGATGCCGTATCTGGGCGAAGACGCTGCACCGCTGACGGACGCCGAGAAGGCCCACATGCGACAGCGTGAGCAGTGGCAGCAGGATGAGGGCGCGTACGCGCACATGCAGGGCACCAAGCCGCAGACCCTCTCCTACGGCCTGAACGACTCTCCAGTCGGACTCGCCGCCTGGATCGTCGAGAAGTACCGCACCTGGAGCGACTGCGATGGCAACGTCGAAAGTCGCTTCACCAAGGACGAGCTGCTGACGACCATCACCATCTACTGGGCGACCGCGACCATCGGCTCGTCCACGAGGATGTACAAGGAGAACCAGAGCTACACGTGGACGATGGAGCGCGACGAGAAGATTCAGGCCCTGACAGGGGTGGCCGCGTTCCCATTCGAGCTCAGCCGTCCCCCGAGGGAGTGGGGCGAGCGCTCATACAACCTGCAGCACTGGACACCGATGCCCCGAGGCGGCCACTTCGCCGCCCTCGAAGAACCCCAGCTCCTCGCCGAAGACATCCGCGAGTTCTTCCGTCCCATGAGAGGCGACTAGGCGCGTCAGGAGCCCCCTCTTCTTCAGCAATTACAGGGTATGAACCCACAAACCGTCATTCCCGCGGAAGCGGGAATCCAAGGGTGGGGCGTGTCAGAGCCTGTCCCGTACTTGATACGGGGGCTGACAGGGGACAACTCGTTCGTCGCCGGATCAAGTACGGCGCAGGCTCTGAGCTTGTCGAAGGACACCCTCACTCGCTGGGTTCCGGCCTTCGCCGGAATGACGGAGGTGTGCAAAACTCTCCGTCATCGGCATCACAGCCTATAGTCCTCTCGCGAGCTGCTCCTGCTGCCAGGTGTAGTCGACATCGCCATCGTAGAACCTATCCGGGTTCTCCACGGCCCAGATCTGCTTGCGGATGAGGTAGTTGTCCGGGTCGAGCTCGAGTCCCTGTCGCCATCGCGCCAGAGCCTCATCGGCGCTGCCGGAGTTGAAGAGTTCCAGTCCCTCGCGGAAGATCGCGTTGGCCTCCGAGTGGCCGGAGTCCACGTCCGTCGACTCTTCACCGCCTGGCGCTTCACTCTGGCCTGAGAGCCATCGTTCGATGACTTCAGCCGTCTCGCTCCGGCGGATGTCGAAGCCTCCGAGCGCGCTGAAGCGCACGATGCCGTCCTCGTCGATCAGGAACCCGTTGGGAATGGCCCTGAAGCCGTAGAGGTCGCTGAGCACGTTCTCCTGGTCGACGACCGTCGTGAACGTCGCGCCGGCCTTCTCAACGTAGTGGCGCGGCTTGTCGGACGACTGCGCGTCGATGGCTACCGACAGCACCTCAACACCACGTCCCTGGTTATCCTCGCTGAACTGCTGCCAGCCTGGCAGCTGCTCCCTGCATCCTCACCACGACGCCCACATAAACAGGACGACCTTCCTGCCCCGATAGTCCGAGAGCCTCACCGAGCCGCCAGCCAGAGACGGCAGCTCAAAGTCCGGGGCCGGGTCGCCCGCCACGATCGTTCTAAGGGTGGTAGATGCCATGGTTGCTTCTCCTCCGTATCTCGTTGTCATTGGGTCTCAATATAACTCTTCCTGATAGAGATAGACGTCACTAGTAGTAAGTCCAGATGAATATGACAGTCCGATTCGCCTCAATCGTCATTCGCCGCGGCGAATCCAGAGTTCGCGGCAGGTCGACATATGTCAGAACCATATGGATACGGCACTAGCTATGATTCAACCGTAGCAACATCTGCTTCCCGCGGCGAGTCGTGCAGACGGAGCTGCGCGAGGTCGTACTGCGCCTGCAGCCGCAACCAGAACTCCGCGTTGCTCCAGCCGAGAGTCTCAAGACCAAGAGCAACCTTCGGAGAGATCCCGATTCGTCCGTTCACAAGCCTGTACATGTTGTTTGGAGTGACGCCAATTTGCATGGCGCAGTCCTTCACCGTCATGCCTGCCTCGTCAATGCACTCCCGTACGCTTTCGCCAGGGTGCGGCGGGTTAATCATGGGTGCCCTCCTTCAGTGATAGTCAACCAGGTCCACATCTACGGCCACACCGTCCTCAAATCGGAAGACTATTCGCCAGTTGCCAGTTACACGAACACTCCACTGACCGGCACGATCGCCTGTTAAGGGATGTAGACGCGCACCGGGCAAGTCCATGTCTCGAGGGGAGCGTGCGGCCGCGAGCTGCGCCAGGATTCGCCTGGTACGTCCAAGTATCTCCGGAGGTAGCCGACTCGGATCGTCGCGCTCAGCCAGTCGCCTCAGCCCCCGATGTCTGAACTCCATAAGGCATATTATGCCTTAAGTTACTTAAGGCTCTCAATATACATCTGAATTACTACAGGTAGTAATCCGGCATACAGGGGCAGTTGCCGTAAGGTCGAAGGACTGGAAACGCTACCACCGGGGCGTCTGATATCGCGGCACACTCCTCGTCACCCATTTGTACAGTCCACATGCTGTCTGCACGTGATGGCTCTTCCAGTCTTCGTCGGCAACATAGAGGCCTGCCAGGACGTAGTGAGAGGTATTGCCCGGGACATCGGGCGTACCTGACTCGTCAATGTAGCAGAGATGCATGGAAGGCCTTGGAGGGCGACTAGGGTTGGGGCATCAGCCCCGAGTGGAGACGCTTGGCGACACCTCCTAGACGCAACTGAATTGTACGCCAGAGCTAGGTCAGTTCGCCAAAGCCAGAAGAAATGCGAACCTTTAACGATTTTGTAGGTAGCTCGATCGTTGGCCGTCCTTCGACAAGCTCAGGACGAACGAATGCGGGCGAGACGCCCGCGCTCCGGACAATGGTGAACAGCCCCAGCTTCTCGCCGAGGACATCCGTAAGTTCTTCCGCCTCATGAGAGGAGGTTAGCCGATTAGCTGCGTCAGCAAGGCCTCAGCCGTGTCGCTCCGCCGGATGTCGAATCCGCCGACTACGTAGACCGCTCCTGTAACTCATGCATCATCAATCGCAAGAGCGTGTTGAATGTCCCTTTGAGTTCATCTAAATCTCGGCCATCATATTCCAGTTCCGGCTGGAAAAAACGACGGACAGGACTTTGGCTAGTGACAAATCTCCAAGCACTGCTGGACTTTTCCGTGGTGTTTTCGACCGTAATACCACGGTTCATATTCCGGCTACCTTGGAAGCTATCAAAATGACTTCTCAGCAGAAACGAGATCGAAGTTAATTCGCCTCGCAAGAAATCCAGCTCAAGAAGAGTCGGCTGGGCACTTAGGAGGTGAGTGAGGTCACACACTTGCCCGTCTGCTGTAGTCCCGTGGAGCGTGCTGTGCGTGTCAACGCTGACGAAGGTCCCTTCAAGCAGTTCGGCCTTGCTCCGGCAGTACTCTGCGAACGGGGCTAGTGTGGACACGATGTACTGTCGGGCGAATGGAATCTGGTCGGCGCTAGTGGCCAGGGATCGCTTGAAGAGTTCGATCTCCTTATCTATGTCATCCACATCTTCTATGCTCTCGCCACGAGCTGCTCTCAGATAGAGGTTCAGTGAATACTCACAGGAGTTGGCGATGAAGTTGATGAACTCTGTCAGGTCTTCGGACCTGTCAGCCCTTTCGAGATGGTCGAGATAGTTGTCGCGGCTTTCCAGACGGATCAGGGCGACAGTGTAGCCGTGCCTGATGAGGATCATGTTCATTAGTAGCCGGGCCATTCGCCCGTTGCCGTCGTCGAATGGGTGGATACGAACGAAGCGGTAGTGAAAGGTGGCCGCTACTACGATGGGGTGTTCCCCTTTGCGCTCCATCTCCCTGTACCAGTCGATGAGATCGCTCATCGCTGGCTTTACCTGCTCGGGAGGGGTGAAGTAGTAGATCTCGCCAGTGGATGTCCGCACATTGTTGGAAACGGTCTTGTAGTCGCCGACCGAAATGGTCCGCCTTATGCGAGCGCCGCCGGGAGTCTCCGCCTCAGTTTCGTATGGTTCTTTCAGAAGAATCAGGTGGAGATTGCGAATGAAGGCTTCGGTCAGTTCCTCATGGTTCTCGACAGCGGCCGTAATAGCTTTGACAGCGTCGTCATGACCCTCGATGTCGAGGTGGTCGCGCATTGGCTTGCCGTGAGCCGTCAGACCGTGCAGGATGAGGCTGCGAGTCTCTCCATAGGTAAGCGTATTTCCCTCTATGGCGTTCGAGTTGTAGTTGGCCTCCAGCCTGAGCTTCTGCTCCACTCGATCGATAACTTCGGACGGCAGGGGACGCAGGCAGTCGAGTTCTTCCTTGAGCTGAGTAATGGCCTCAATGGAGCTGGTCATCGGCCTGTTCGTGCCCTTTCGCAGACCTCAGTATTCGCCCTGCCGGCGCCTATCCCCGCTGGTATACCTGGATTCGGAAGCGGCAGCTTTCTACTATGAACAGTCTGCCGTCGGCGTCTAGCTTCACTGAGGTCGGGCCCCAGAGGAGCTTTTCGATGTTGGCTGACTCTTCTCGTGAGCTTCCCTGCGCCATGGGACCTAGCTCCGGCTCCATGTCGGACTCCTGGCGCTCTCGCAGTTCTTCGGCGTTGGCGTCGAAGTACTCGTAGCCCCACTTGGATATGCCCGAATCGCCGCGCATCCTGGCGAGAAAGCTCCCGTCGGGACGCAGCACCTGCACGCGCTCGTTGCCCCAGTCGGCGACGTGTATGTTGCCGTCCGGGTCGGTCGTGACTCCAGCCGGACGGTTGAACTCGCCATCGCCGTCACCCGGTGTGCCGTAGGTGGCAACATGACTGCCACCGGCGTCGAAACGCTGCACGCGGTCGTTGCGCCAGTCGGCGACCAGCACGTCTCCGCTCTGCGGGACTGCGTGTATGCCCCAGGGGAGATTGAACTCACCGTCTGCATGTCCGGGACGGCCCCACGACTCCAGGAAGCGTCCGTCGCGGGTGTAGCGCTGGACGCGGCAGTTGAGGCTGTCGCTGACCAGCAGGTTGTCGTCGGAGTCGAAGGCTATGCCGGACGGACGGTTGAACTCGCCGTCGCCCCGGCCCTTCGTGCCCCACTTGCCGAGGTAGCCGCCGCGTGGGTCGAAGATGGAGATGCGCTGCAGCGCCTCGTCGGACACGTACACGTTGCCGTCGCGGTCCGTGGCGATCGACGACGGCCACATCATCTGGCCGTCCTCCACGCCGCCGGTGCTGAACTCGCCCAGGTACTCCTCGTCCGCCCTGCACATCGTTACGCGCTTGTAGGGCAGCCTGGCCGCGACCTCGGGACCGGCGCGGTTGAGCACGTACATCACGCCGTCATTGCCGAAGGCCATGTCGACGGGGTTGTTGAACCCGCGCCCCTGCAGCGAGTACAGGCCGATGGTGTGGCTGTATTTGTAGAGTTGGTCAGTGGCGACCATGGTGTGACTCCAGGCCTCAGGCCATCTGGTATTCGCGGGTAGCGACTATGAGCTGCAGCAGCGCCATCACGCTCTCGGTCGACTCGCCGTCGGCCGCAGCGTTCTCTGCGTGCTCGATGAGCTCCTGCCTGGTGCGCTCCGACATGCTCATCGATCCCATGAGCTCCAGGCAGCTATCCACGAGCTGTTCGGGGGTGAGTCCCGGCCCGCGAGCCTGGACGCGCTCGACGATGGACCTGACTCCCGGCTTCGTGTCGTCGGCGAACTGCTGCACGGCGAAGTTGACGCGGTTGACGAGGCTCGCGGTGGTGACCCACTCCCGGCCTGAGTGCCAGCCTTCCACGCTCGGAGGATCGACGAGCATCTGGCCCATGCTGCCGGTCTGGAGCGCGAGCTGGATGTCCTCGACCTCCGGGAACGCGAAGCCGCCGGACTGCCGCGCCGCGCCTGCGACCATCTCCGCAGGGCTCTTCACTTTCTCGAACCGGGCGTTTTTGAAGAAGCCGGAGTTGAACAGCGTCCGCAGCATGGCGCGAATCTCACCGCCGCTCTCGAAGTAGCAGTCGACGAGCGTGTCGATCGCTTCAGGGTCACGCGGCGGCACGGTCTCCCACGCGGGCACCTGCGGCTCGTCGGCGACGAAGAAGTTGTACAGGTGACGCGATATGAAGCGCGCGGTCGCGGGCTGATCGCAGATGATGTCGATGACGTCCTCGCCATCGAACGCGCCCTGGTGGCCGAGGAACGTCTTCTCGCCCTCGTCGTGGTCGTCGTCACGGTACTCGTACTGCCAGTCGAGGCGGCCGTATGGCCAAACCGAGTCCACCGAAGCGCGAACAGTGTGGTGTGTGGCGTTGCGAATGGTCCAGCCGGTGAACGCTCGCGAACACTGCCTGACGTCGTCCTCGGTGTAGTTGCCGACGCCCATCGAGAACAGCTCCAGGATCTCCCTGCCGTAGTTCTCGTTAACGGCGTCCTTGTGGTTGTCCTTGTTGTCGAGCCAGAAGATCATCGCGGGGTCCCTGGAGATATCGACGAGCAGGTCCCTGAATCGCCCAAAGCCGTTCCTGCGGAACATCTCTATCTGGTTCAGGATCGACTTTGGCTGGTTGAGCTTGGTGTAGCCCGTTGCGAAGATGCTGTGCCAGAACAGGGCGAGCTTCTCCTCGAGGGGACGGCGCGTGTTGATCATGCGGTAGACCAGGTACGCCTGGCAGCTGTCGACGATCAGCAGGCCGTTCTCGTCGACGTGGTAGCGCCGGATGAGGTCTTCGTCCTCGAGCGCGGGCGGCATGTTCTCGGGATGCAGAAACTCCTCGACGGTCGCCTCATATCCAATTTCGGCGTATCGGTCGAGTTCGTCGGGTCTCGCGCCAAACCCGGCGCGGCGCATGAGGTGAGCTAGTAGCGCGGTGTCGCGGTCTGACATGGCGGGGACCCTCCTGACTGTGATGGCTGCCTACGAAACGAGGGGGACTCTCAGCACATTGTATTGCGACATGCGAGTATGCTCAAATCGCGGACCGGAGGGACAGGTGAAGAAGAGGGAACGAGAGTTCCCCAGCCTTCATATCCAATCATGTCCTTGCATTGCCGGGAGGTCGATGAAGACCATGCGGGTCAGTAGTGTTGGGCGTTGGGGTCGTAGTCGGGGTCTTCGGGATCGCCGTGATATGGGCAGCTAATGTTGTCACAGCCGTCGTAGTTCCAGAAGTAGTCATCGTCGGTGGCATAGCGCATCGGATCGAAGTTTGGGTCTATGCACCTGCTGGCTGCCCTGTAGATGTCGGGGTCGAAGTTGTCGTTGGCTTCACGCTCCGGCTGTCCTTCGATAGGCTCACTTCGATCAGGCTCCCGCCTCGGCGGATCTTCAACAGGATGAACGGGCGCAGACTCGACCTGCTTGTCTGTCTCGGTCAGGACCGCTGTTTGGGCAGGTGTAGCCGGCTGCTCTTCGGCAGGTTCCGACCGCGGCGGATCTTCAACAGGATGAACGGGCGCAGACTCGACCGGTTGGTCTGTCCTCTTGATTGTTCCCCGGGGCGCGGTCACTCGTGGAGGATTGGGCAGTGGTATGCCCTGGCTCCTGCCGAACGCCCTGTTCAGGAGCTCCCTGGCCGCTGACACCCGGTGTCCGACGCGGGTGCGTTCGACCTTTCCCCACATGACGTCTATGAGAAAGTCGCACATCTCATGGCCGTCGTTGGTCCTGGCCCTGATGAGCCTTGCGAGTTCGGGGTCGCTTACGACCCACTGTCGCCCATTGTCATAGGGGTTGAGGGTATTGTCGTCGATGAAGTCTCGGGCATCCTGGAAGCCGTAGATGGTTAGCAGCCTGGCTGCGGTGAGTCTGTGGCTGAGCTTGACACCGCGGATGAAGCCGTTCATCACGTCGATGAGGAGACGGGCCATGTCGATACCGTCGTCGGTGTTTTCGAGGATGTATTCTGAGAGTGTCATGTGCCGGGAGCTTGGGTCCAGAGGTTATTGTCTTGGCACGATAATAGAACAGATGTACTTTTATGTCAAGGGCAGGGGGAGTTGTGGGGTATGAAAACCGACGCAGTATCATCTATCAGGCCACCCGCTGTACCTCGATCTCATCGGCCCTCTTCAACACCTGTGCCAGATCATAAGCCGCCTGTAGCTGATACCAAGCTGCTGCACCGCCACCGAATGCCTTGTCCAAGCGTATGGCCATCTCGGCTGAGATCCCTGAGCGACCATTTAGCACGTCGGATAGCTGCTTACGGCTGACACCAAGATGGGCGGCGGCATCCGTAACGCTGAGGCCGAGAGGCTCAAGGCAATCATGGCGGATGTACAATCCGGGGTGGGGCGGGTTCTTCATAGGCATTAGTATGTCCTCTCGGGTGACAACGGCAATAGCCTGTCGACTATGGCCAGGAGATATGGCTGAGCTCTCTGATGTCGATGAAGACGTCGGCCACGTTCTCTCGAATCCAGGGGGAACTCAAGCGAACGCCGAGGTGATTCGTTGCCAGTCCGATTGCGGCCTCCCATCCCTCACGCGGAACGGGATCCCTGCCGGGGACCGTAGTGTCGCCGGTGAAGTAGACGAAGACCAGGGCGGCGTCGATCCCGTTCAGCTCCCTCAGGAAGTAGAGGTGTGCCAGCCTGTTGGCGTACTGGTAGAAGCAGCTTGTCCAGTCCGTCGCTGACGTGACTCGCAGGAACGTCCTGGTCTCTTCCAGCGCCTCTTCTATCTTTGTGAGGGACCGCCCTGACGCGCCGGTCGGACTGCTGTCGAACTCCGGGACGTTTGCCTTGGCCTCGATCAGGAGAGATCGCCCTGAACTCGTTCGAGCCAGGCCGTCCCATACAGGTCCGCCGGCAGGCCAGAAGTCAGCAAGCTGACGGTGCTGGGGACTCAGTCCGAGACGTTCGAGGAACGCGCGATCCCTGTACTCGATGAAGTCCTCGGACTCCAGGGGCGAAAGCCACTCGATAGTCTCGGACTGCCCGAGGCCCATTGCTTCGGAGATGGCATCGTCAATGACATCCGGGGATCGATTCACTGCCACCTGAAGCCAGCGCTGGCTGCCCCTCAGTGCCGCGTGTTCGTTCAATGCCGACTCCAGTCAGAAATCACGCCATCTTGGCGTAGACGTCGGGCAGGGTCTCCTCGAGGCGTTCGAAGCTGCGCCAGCTTCCGTAGCGTGGGGTGAGAGCGGCTACCACTGAGGACGCGGCATCCTGGGCGTTCCGGCCCTCGCTGATGGCGGTCCTGAGACTGCCGAAGAGGTCGTAGATGAAGTCCCTCGCCTCCTCCAGCGCGGAGTGCTCTCCGACCGGGCCGTGCCCGGAGACGAATCGCTGGATTGGCAGACCGACCAGGCGGTCGTCGGTGTCGGGCCACTCGTCAGGGTAGGAGTCGCCGAGGTAGGGGACTCCGCCGTCCTGCGCGACGTCGCCGCAGAAGACGATGCCGTCGTCCGGCAGGTGTATGTGAGTGTCGCCGCTCGTGTGCGCCTTGCCGAGGTACCTGAGGTGCAACTCCCTGCCGCCGAAGTAGAGCCTCATGCTCGTCTCGAACGTGAGGTTTGGAGGCGTGATGTTCACCAGTCCGGCCTCTTCGGACCACGAGTCACCGGAGCTCATCACGTTCTCGCGCCACTGCCTGTTCCACTCGACGTCCACCATCTCGTTGTAGCAGTTTTCGTGTCCGATGATCGTGGCATCGGGGAACTCCTCGTTGCCCCACGCGTGGTCCCAGTGCGAGTGCGTGTCGATCACGTACTGGATCGGCTTGTCGGTGATGTGCTTGACGTCCTGGATAAGGTCCCGCGCGAACGAGGGGACTCGCAGCGAGTCGATCACCAGCACGCCCTCGTCGCCGATGAGGATGCCAGCGTTGGTAAGTCCCTCGTGCAGTCGCGCGAATACGCCTGTTTCGAGTTCTATCAGTTCGGTTCCCGGTGTCATGGTCACTTGGATGCTCCTTCTCCTTCAACGTCCGCCCAGTATATTACATGCAGGCGATAGGACCACTCTCTCAAGGATTCCGGGATAGGTCTCTGGCTAGCTTGTTAAGCCCTTTATGGCGGAAGGCAGTTCGCGGAACGAATCGACCCTGGCGGTTGCTCTGGACAGGTCGTGAGATGCTGTGAACTCGTTTGCGACCACGATGCAGTCGATACCCGCCGCTACTGCGGACTTCAGGCCTCTCTCCGAGTCCTCGATGGCCACCGTTTCCGCAGCAGCAGCGCCAAAGCGTTGGAGTCCCTTCAGATAGGGCTCGGGATGTGGCTTGGCCTGGTCGTAGTCCTCCCGGGTCAAGCAGAATTCCATGTGGTCCAGGATGGACCGATTCTCGTGTATCAGGGCGAAGTCAGGCGGTTTGGAAGTGGTGACTATACCCATCCTGTACTCACCTGCGAGCACGTCCAGGGTTTCCAGGACACCATCTATCTCGATGTCTTCTGTCTTCAGGTATTCCTGGTAGTATCGGTCTCTCATCTCCCGGCCACGTTCGATTTCGGATTCCGATATTCCCGCAGCTCGTGCTACTTCCCACGTGGAAACTCCATTGGCCATGTTCACGAGGTATGAGTCTCGCGGGAGGTCGATTCCGAGAGATGCCAGCGCTCGCCTGTTTGCCAGGTAGTACCACTGTTCCGTCTCGACCAGGACCCCGTCGTGGTCAAAGAGAATGTACTTCTTCACTTGACTCCTGCAAGGTTGCTTTCCAGGCGTGTCTCGATCGGCTGGTCCTCCTCAGGAAACTCGAAAGAGCGACCGGTGATCTTCTCGTAGAGGTAGATGTAGCGTCGTGATAGCTCGATTATAGAGTCGACGAGCATATCAAGCCAGATTTTGAAGATCCCTAACCTGCCGCCATCGCGACGCATACGGTCTCGGAGCAGCTGGACCATCAGCTCTCCGTTTCGCGCTGTGCGCGAAATCCATATGTGGTCCGAGGACTGTGCCTGCTTAACTCGGACATTTACTGGGTATTATGCCATTGACCTAATTCATGCTTGCGCAGATAATGGCCTCATAACCTGAGCGAGGGGTATGCGGTCATGATTGAGTGGCTTGGTATCGGTCACCTCTTTGAGCTTTCCGGGATGGAAGCCGTTGCCGGGTTTCTGACCCCGCTGGCGATCTTCGCGCTGTTCTTCGTGGAGCAGATCATCCTGCCGGCCAGGCGGGTTACCGGCTACGTCGTCAACCCGTCGACCGGCGAGCCTCGCAACTACCGTCTGAACGGCATCCTGGTGTTCGCGATCGCGGTGATCGTGTGGGCCACGGAGGTCACGGGGATGCCGCGCGACTGGTTCTACCGGTCGTCGGTCTATGCCGTGGCCGGTGGGACTGTCTTCTGTCTCGTCTTCTCACTCTGGGCTGTATACAGCCGGCCGAAGGGCGAGATCGCGAACCCGCTCCTTGCGCTGTGGGAGGGCAGGGCGCTGGAGCTGCCGTTCTTCAATGAGCGCTTCGACGTGAAGATGTACCTGTATCTCGTCGGCGGCACGATGCTGGTGCTCAACGCCATGTCCGGCGCCGCGTACCACTACGGGCTGTTCGGAGAAGACTCCAATCCGGGCGTCTTCCTGTATGCGGGCTTTCTGACGTTCTATGTGCTGGACTACTTCGTCTTCGAGCGAGTCCAGCTGTACACCTACGACCTTATTCACGAGCATCTCGGATTCAAGTTGATCTGGGGCGGACTCGTGATCTACGGGTGGCTCTACATCCTCCCGCTGTGGGGCATGGCCGTTCACCCGGACCCCGGCTTCTCGTCGGGGTGGACGAGCATCTGGCTCATCGTAACGGCGACGCTGTTCCTGGTCGGATGGGGCATCTCGCGCGGCGCCAACATGCAGAAGTACACCTTCAAGCGATGGCCCGACCGCAAGTTCCTCGGGATCATCGAGCCGGAGTATATTCAGGCCGGCGACCGCAAGATCCTGTGCAGCGGACTCTGGGGTTTCGCCCGCCACTTCAACTACCTGGGTGAGGGGTTCCTGTCATTCTCGATCGGGCTGGTGTTTGGATACTTCGCCAACCCCTGGGCGTGGACCTACTTCGTCTTCATCGTCTCGCTGTTCACCTGGCGTCAGCGACTCGACGACAGCCTCTGTGCCGAGAAGTACGGCGAGGAGAAGTGGGCAGAGTACCAGGCACGCGTGAAGTACCGGATTCTTCCTGGCATCTACTAGACGGCTCCAGGTCGAGTCCTGATGGACGTCCCGGGTGGACTCGGACAAAGACAACCCTGACGCGAATTCAGAGGGTCATGGGTGATGTCAGGTAGATTGCGACCAATCCTCTTTCACCCTCACCCTCCAAGGGCATACTGGGGTAGGTAAACCGACTACTCGTTCGTCACCGGATCAAGTCCGGCACAGGCTCTGAGCTTGTCGAAGGACTCCCCACCCCGCTGGATTCCGGCCTTCGCCGGAACGACGATTGCGAAATACCTACCCCTGTTAGCCCTCCAAGGGAGAGGGGGTTTCAACTCTAGAGCCAGAGGGCTAGAGCCAGAGGGCGCTCTGCTGGTAGCCGCCTGTAACGTGGAGCGCAGTCCCTGACACCCAGCTGGCGAGAGGGCTGACGAGGTAGAGGACGGTGTGGCCGATGTCTCTTGGCTGTCCCGCACCCAGGGGATATTGGCTCTGCCGGGCAGCGGTATACTCCGGAGTCCACCCAAAATCTCTGGACATGACCAGTCCCGGCATTATGGCGTTCACCCTCACGCCCCTGTCGGCGACCTGCGCTGAGAATCCGGCGGTCAGGCCTATGAGCCCTGCCTTGCTGGCGTTGTAGGCAGGTGAACCGTCCTTCCTTGCAACTCTCGATGCCTGGGAGCTGATGTTCACGATGCACCCGCTGCCAGCTTCCAACATCGGTCCCAGAGCTGCCCTGGAGCAGTAGAACACCCCGCTCAGGTTGACGTCTATGGTCCGCTGCCACTCGTGGTCGGAGAGGTCCCATGCATATCCGTCAGGGTCGTCTATGCCGGCGTTGTTGACGAGAATGTCCAGGCGTCCGTACTCCTGCATCGCCAGGTCTACGATCGAGTTGGCCTGCTGGGGACTGCTTGTATCCATGATCATGGCGGTCGCCTGTCCACCTGCCTGGCGGATCTCCTCCACCGTCGAGGTGGCCTCCTGGATGTCACCGATGATGATACTGGCGCCCGCCTCGGCCAGGACAAGGGCAATACCCCTCCCGATACCCTGCGCCGCCCCGGTCACGATTGCCACCTGGCCTTCCAGGTTTACGTCTACTGTCATTGTGTTACCTCCTTATTGCCGCCAACCGTACCATGGGAATACCATCAGGACACACAGAAGATCGAATGGAGAAATGCTATGGACTATCGACCCTTGGGTAACACGGGCATTCGGGTCTCCGAAATCGGGTTTGGCTGCGGCAATGTGGGCGGCCTGATGATCCGGGGCGAGCACGGGGACCAGGTGAAGGCGGTCGCTCGTGCCATGGAGCTGGGAATCAACTACTTCGACACCGCGCCCTCATACGGCGATGGTGAGTCCGAGACCAACCTCGGCCGGGTGCTGAATGAGCTATCGGCGGACGTCTACGTCGGCACCAAGTTCCGGGTCACCACCCACGAGCCTGGACAGATCAGGGGCAATGTCATCGCCTCTGTGGAGGAGAGCCTGACCCGGTTGCAGCGAGAGCATGTCGACCTGATCCAGATGCACAACCACGTCTCGTCGACGGGAGACGACGGCTCCGTCTCTCCCGAAGAGGCGCTTGGCGAGGTCGTGGACGCGCTGACGGATCTGCGTGACCAGGGCAAGGTCAGGTTCGGAGGGATGACCGCGGTGGGGGAGACCGCTGCGCTGCACCGGGTCATCGACGCGGCTGCACTGAACTGCATCCAGTCGGTGTACAACCTGGTCAACCCGAGCGCCGGAAACGACGTGCCGCCCGGATTCGACATGCCCGACTATGGAAACCAGATCGGGCGCGCATCGGCCAATGGCATGGGAGTGCTGGTGATCCGGGTGCTGGCGGCAGGAGCCCTTACCGGCGAGGCTGCGAGACATCCCGTCGCAGTCCCGGCTGTCGATCCCATTGGTTCGGGTCGCGACTACGGCCAGGACCTGTCGAGGGCAGACGGATTCCGGTTCCTGGTGCGGGAGGGATACGTGGACAACCTGGTGGAGGCCTCGCTGCAGTTCGCCCTGGGCAACGATGGGGTGAGCAGCGTGCTGGTGGGCTATTCGAGCCTGGAGCACCTGGAGCAGGCAATCGACTTCGCCGCTAAAGGCCAACTCCCGGCTGAGGCGATGGCCCGCCTGCCGGAGGTCTGGGCCGGGTTTGGAGGATCATGATGGGCGTATCTACATACAGGCTGGTCGTCTATTTCGATGCCTATATCGACCGGAACTCGCCGGTCACGAGTCCAACGGACATGGAGCCCATAGAGCGCGAACTCTCCCGCCAGGCCCCCAACGTCGAACTGGTGCAGATGGACTACCTCGAAGGTTTTCCGATTTTGGGAGGCTAGCCCTCAGGAGGAGTGGATAACCATGACTGCAGAACCTGCTCACATGAAAGAGCTGATCTCGAGGTGTCAAGGCGTTGGATGTGCCGGCCGACCGGGATACATGAAGCGGTACTTCTTCCTGGTGGACCGCCCCGACGTCGGGAGTGAGGGCACCGTATACTCATGCGACCATTGCACCCGCCTCCACATCCTCCAACCCGACGGCACGCTCAAACCGAGCTAGGCGCGCACCCAGGTGCAGGCAGACAACTTTCGGCCTGCTCTCTGCTCTATCTGAATTCCGTGAACCTTGCTGTTATCCCGCAGTAGGTCGATATCAGGGTCTTTTCGTTTTCGAGTGTCACCTGAGTAGTCCGTTCGTGGTGAGCTTGTCGAACCATGAACGGACGGCCCTTCGACAAGCTCCCGCCCCGGCGGATTTTCAACAGGGCGAACGAGAGACTTGCGACGAGGCGAAGACGAAAAGACCCTGAGGCGGAAATTCAGGATGTGGCAGTAACCTTGAGCATGGACTATGATCGACTCTCCCGGGGCGATGGCTGACAGGGGTGGGTAGGGGTAGTTAAACAAGCATGAACAGCCACCAACGGATCCCCTCTCCTGGGGGTGAGGGCGAAAACCTCGAATACCTACCCCTGTAAGCGGGGCGACGGTGTGTGGTGAGAGGAGAACCAGGCCAGATGCGTAGACTGACCCACATAGCACTGTCAGTCGTGCTCGTTGCAGTTCTGGTGGGACTTGCTGCGGCCTGCAGCTCTTCGCAGGAAGCCCCGGCCCCCGCTCCCGCGGCTCCGGCGGCGCCAGCCGCCGCACCTGCCGTCCAGGCTTCTGAACAGCAGGCCCAGAGTCCTGCGCCTGCACCCGCAGCACCCGCTCCGGCAGCGGCTATGGAAGCAGCGCAGGGGCCGGGCGGATTCGACCTGAACAGGGTCCAGGCCGCCCTGGTGCAGCAGCAGCGCGTCATCATCAGGACCGTCGACCTGGAACTTGTCGTTGAGAACGTCGCAATGTCAGTCGACGAAATCGCCGCAGTGGCACGCCAGTTCGGAGGATGGGTCGTATCGTCCGAGAGGACCTCGAAGCATGACGCCCTTGTGTCTGTGCGTGTGCCGGCGCAGGCGCTCGACGAGGCGGTCTTTGGTATCAGGGACGTGGGTATCGAGGTGGTGTCGGAGCTGTCCAGCAGCCAGGACGTGACCGACGACTACGTCGACACGAAGTCGAGACTGGCCAGCCTCAGAGCCACCGAGCAGGCGCTGCTGAGCCTGTTTGAACGTGCAATCGAGGTGGAAGATGCTCTGGACGTGCAGAACCAACTGGCGACTGTCCAGTCCGATATCGAGGCCATGCTTGGCCGGATCAGGTACATGGAGGAGACGGCCGCGTTCTCCCTCATAAACGTCAGAGTTGAGCTTCCCCCGACCATCCTGCCCGTGGACGCGGGTGGCGACCGTGTGGTGAGGGCAGGGGAGCCGGCGAGGTTCCAGGCGCACTTCACGCCACCTCCGGGGATTGAAGAGTTCTCGTTCAGCTGGGACTTCGGAGACCACTCTCCGCCGGTCACAGGGACAGGACACGCTCCAACCACGGCCTCCGGTCAGCACGTTACGGCGACGGTCAGTCACGTCTACGAGAGCGACATCGACTCCCCCTACATAGTCCGGCTGAAGATCACCGGCACCGGCGACGCGGGTCTGGCAATAGGCTTAGCCACGCTCAGAACGACCGTCAAGAAGGTTCCAACCATCGAGTCGTATGCTGGCTCCGACCGCACCGTCGAACAGGGTCAGAGTGCCGAGTACACGGGCTCCTTCACGAGGTCGGACGAGTTGGCCAACTTCCGTTACACCTGGGACTTCGGCGACGGCACTGCCCCGGTAACTGGCAGCCCGGAGCCGGGCGAGTCCAGGATCACCGTGACGCACGCATTCGACAACCATCGTCCGCAGGCTTACCGGGTAGTCTTCACCGTAACTGCTGACAGCGACGCCGGAGAGGTAATCGGGTCGTCCGCCTTCGGGGTGCGTGTGGAGGAGTCGGAGGGACTTGTAATCGCCGGGTGGAGCGCGGGTAAGAACTTCAGGGACGCGAGCAGGGCGCTGTCAGCGGTATTGCAGGTGATCGGCACCGTGTTGATTTGGATCGCTACGTTCAGCCCGATCTGGGCGGCCATCGCGGTGGTTGTCTTCTTGGTGGTCAGATTCAAAGACCACCGATTAGTCAGTCCAGTTGCGAGGGTATTCAGCAGCAACCCCAGCACCCCGCGGCCGGTCGAACCCGAAGTTGAACCCGCGCCCGAAGTGCAAACCTCTCAAGAGGATGAGTCTCCAGACAGTGAGCCGCAGGCGAGGGGCGGCTAGGAGTACCTCGCCCGGTGCTGCGGTCTCCGGCCCTAGACCTCTCTGAAGTCGATTACGCCTGCTGAGCCGAGGGCGTTGGGGTCGTCGTCGTCGGGGCCCGTTGGGCCTCCGCGCCGGGCCTTGCCGCTCCAGTCTTCGATCCGCACCTCGATCAGTGTGGTGACGCCGAGGTCGGCGGGTGGGGGGACGTTGTAGTCGCTTCCCAGGGTTCGACCAGGGAAGTACCGCTGCACCATGTCGTCGAAGATCTCCGACTTCTCAGACTCGTCCATCACCTCTCTGCCGGTGCCGAACACCACCGCGCTGCGATAGTTCATCGAGTGGTTCATCGCCTTGCGCGAGTACACGAGACCGTCGGTGAGCGTCACCGTCACACAGACCGGAACACCGGTCGCCAGAAGCTTCATCGCCCTGCTGCGGACGGAGCCGTGCAGGTAGAGCAGATCAGGCGTCGCCTGGTCAAAGTGGTACGAGAAGGGGATCACGTATGGCATCCCGTCTTCGATGAACCCCACGTGCGCAACCATCCCGTCGGACAGTATCTGCGCCGTCTCCTCAAGAACGGCCCTCTCCGGGTGGTTCCTGATCCGCGTCCGTTCAGTGGGTCTGACCATGCTTGCTGCTCCCCCTTTCTTCTCGCGGTATTTTAGCCCACGTTCCCTGCTCTGACTATCCTGCCTGGGGTGGACACATCCGCCCTCTGTCCGCTCATCCCAGTCCATGCGTATAATCAACACTGCCGACACACGTTACATCATGACCCAGGACATCAACCTATGACGCAGACTTTACAGGAGACCCTACCAGACGAGAGAGGACGCTTCGGCCAGTTCGGAGGCAGGTTCGTCCCGGAGACGCTCATGGGCGCGATCCACGAGCTCGAGGCCGAGTACCGCGCCGCCCAGGCCGACGAGGAGTTCCAGGCCAGGCTGCAGTCCCTGTCGCGCGACTACGTCGGCAGGCCGACCACGCTCTACTACGCCGAGAACCTGACCCGCGAGCTCGGCGGGGCGCGCATCTTCATCAAGCGCGAGGACCTCGCCCACACCGGGGCTCACAAGATCAACAACGCGCTGGGACAGGGCCTGCTCGCACAGCGGATGGGCAAGCGCCGCATCATCGCGGAGACAGGCGCCGGACAGCACGGCGTCGCCACCGCCACCGTCTGCTCCATGCTCGGACAGGAGTGCATCGTCTACATGGGCGAGGAGGACATCCGTCGCCAGGCGCTCAACGTGTTCAGGATGCGTCTGCTCGGCGCTGAGGTCAGGTCCGTCACCAGCGGCAGCCGGACTCTCAAGGACGCCATCAACGAGACGATCCGCGACTGGGTCACGAACGTCGAGACGACTCACTACACCATAGGAAGCGTCGTCGGTCCGCATCCGTATCCGATGATGGTGCGCGATTTCCAGGCCATCATAGGTCGCGAGGCGCGCGAGCAGATGATGTCCACAATCGGCAGGCTTCCCGACTACGCCGTCGCCTGCGTCGGAGGCGGCTCCAACGCGATGGGTCTGTTCCACGAGTTCGTCAAGGACGAGAGCGTGAAGCTGGTGGGAGTCGAGGCCGGAGGACTCGGAGTTGAGACAGGCGAGCACGCCGCTACCCTCACCGCCGGGCTGGTCGGCGTACTGCACGGGAGCATGTCGTACCTGCTCCAGGACGAAGATGGGCAGGTCCACGAGCCGCACAGCATATCCGCCGGACTCGACTACCCTGGTGTCGGCCCTGAGCATAGCTGGCTCAAGGACACCGGCAGGGCAGAGTACGTAAACGTCACCGACGCCCAGGCTCTCGAAGGATTCCAGCTTCTGTGCAGCACCGAGGGCATCATCCCCGCGCTGGAGCCCTCACACGCGCTCTACTACGTATCGCAGCTCGCCCCCAGGCTCGACCGCGAGCAGGTCATCCTGCTCGGACTCAGCGGACGAGGAGACAAGGACATGGATACCGTGGCCAGCGCCCTCGGCGTGGAGATCTAGTCATCATGGCAAGCACCGACACACAGACTCCGAACATCGTCTTTATACTCAGCGACGACCAGGGCGCATGGGCGATGGGCTGCGCCGGCAACGACGAGCTCGACACTCCCAACCTCGACCGCATCGCGGCCACGGGGATCAGGTTCGAGAACTTCTTCTGCGCTTCCCCGGTCTGCTCGCCCGCTCGCGCCTCCATTCTCACCGGCCAGATCCCGTCCCAGCACGGCGTCCAGGACTTCCTGAGAAAGGGCAACTCCGTGCACCTGCCTCAGGACGGCGTCGAGATCGAGTACATGCGCGGACGCAGGTCCTACATCGAGGTCCTCGCTGAGAACGGCTACTCCTGCGGGCTGAGCGGCAAGTGGCACCTTGGACACGCCGCCTTGCCCCAGCTCGGATTCGACTACTGGAACGTCCACGCTTCAGGCGGCGGCAACTACTACCGCGCTCCCATGATCGAGGACGGGACCTTCTACCAGCCCGACGGCTACGTCACCGACGTCATCACTGACCACGCCCTTGAGTTCCTCGACGCGCAGCTCGACTCCGACGCGCCGTTTTCGCTGAACGTCCACTACACCGCGCCGCACGCGCCGTGGGGCAGGGAGCACCATCCCGCCGACGTCTTCAACAGGTACCACGACGAGTGCGCGTTCGACTCCGTCCCCGACGAGCCGATTCATCGCAGCCAGCTCGACAAGGAGCCCGCGCGGCCACCCTCGGCGACACGCCAGAGAATCGCAGACTTGCCCTGAGCGGCTACTTCGCGGCCGTCACCGAGATGGACAGGAACATTGGCCGTCTGCTCGACTGGCTCGAAGAGAACGGACTGCGGGAGAACACCCTCGTCGTCTTCAACGCTGACAACGGCATGAACATGGGACACCACGGCATCTGGGGCAAGGGCAACGGCACATACCCGCCCAACATGTTCGACACCGCCGTGAAAGTCCCGACCCTGGTCTCCCGGCCCGGACACGTCCCGCAGGACCTCGTCTGTGACAGGCTGCTCAGCCAGTACGACTTCATGCCCACGTTCCTCGGATATCTCGGGCTAGAGGCTGACTCAGACCAGCCGCTTCCCGGCCGGGACTTCTCACCCGTGCTCAGGGGGGAGTCGATGGCTGGTGACACTCCGGTCTACGTGCTGGACGAGTACGGCCCCACGCGAATGATCCGCACGCAGCGCTGGAAGTACGTCCACCGCTACCCAGACGGCCCGAACGAGCTCTACGACCTCGTCAACGACCCTCTGGAGAGCCGCAACCTGGTCGACGAGTCCGCACACGCCGGGCGCGTCTCAGGCTTGAGGTCCGACCTCGAAGCCTGGTACGACACCTACGTCGACCCACGCATGGACGGCGCCAGGAACAACGTAACCGGCCGCGGCCAGATCGGCCTGGCCGGATCCGAAGACTACCCCAAACCCTTCGCCGACGACATAGTCTTCTTCCACGAGCGGTAACGACGAACACATGACTTGAAAGCCACTCGCGCCGGGACTGACCGATCCTACGTGGGACGGCTGGGCAGCATTGTGCGAAGAACTTCCTCGCCGATGTCAACGACGTCATCCGCGAGTTGAAGTATCTCACTGGCAACGCTGGAGCGGTTCGGAGTGGCAATCAACACACGGACGCCGTAGTCCTGCACAGTTCGGACGACCTCTGAGAGATCTCGATCGCCGGCGATCAGGATTGCGGTCTGGAATACCGAGCGACCTGCGAGACGCACCATATCCAGTGCGATCAGAGTGTCGACTCCCTTCTGCTGCCGGTCGGGGTAGAAAGTCCAATTCTTATCAAATTCCCCGACAAGCTGGTCCGGGTCGATTCCTAGTCCTTCCGCCGTGGTTCGTAGTGCGTGGCGTATGGGGTTCTCCAGACGAGACTGTCGCTCCGCGATGTGTCCAAGCCGCAATTGGATACCGGGCGTGTGAGCAATGGCATCGAAGAATCGCCTCTGCCCATCATACTCAGGGTGCCATGGGTCAAATGCTCCGTCGTACCAGTATGCACGGAGAAATGACTGTTCATACAACTCATTACTTGGCTTATTAGCAAACCAGTCTGCAATGGCTGCGGCGTCAGGTCGAACGGCTGCTGCTCTCGTGCCAAGCGCCCTTGCACCTTCGGCTCTCAGGTACCCCGCATCTATAAACCCTACATACGATTCGGACATCTCGACAGATCACCTGGGCAACAAAAAGGGCCCCAACGGGGCCCGGAGTCAAGTGCCTCCAACGGAGACGCAGTTCAAATGTCCCTAACGGGACATACCAATTATATCAGACGTTTGAATAGCATCGCTGAGCGGCGTCACGTGTTGGGACTGGCGCTGTGGTTGAAGATCTATGAGGGTGGCTTCCCTCTAGTACAGTGTCCAGATGGTTCTGATACATGGCGACCGGCCGCGAACTCTGGATACCGGCCCCGTATCGAAGTACGGGGTGACGTTCCTTCGCCGGTATGACGGCTGGGGCAAGTCAACTGTCATTCTCATCTGGACTCAGTACTAGCTCCCGGTTGACAGGTAGTGCCGGACGCCGAACTTCCACACCTGCAGCGCGACCGCCAGGAAGGCGACTCCTATGACGGGGCAGACGTACCCGAACCAGCTAGGCGACCCCAGCGGGTCCGGCACTCCCATGATCGCCAGGGACGGGAAGTAGCTGACGCACGCCAGCGGCACCCCGAACGTGAACAGCCGCCTGAACCACGGGTGGTATATCGATATCGGGTACTGAGTCGTCTCCACTCCGCCGTACGTGACCGTGTTCATTATCTCGAGCGTCTCCGTCGTCCAGAACGCCAGCGTCGCCTGCAACACCACCAGACCCATGAACAGGCAGATTCCGCCCGCAACTGTGCCCAGCATCAGTCCGACCTCGATCACCGACCAGTCCAGCTCCAGCCCGACACTCGCCCACACCAGCACTGTCAGCCCCTGTGCGAGCCGCCCGACGCGCCTCAGCGTCAGCTCCTGACCCGCGAGCTGCAGCGCGGTCGATCTCGGACGCGTGAGCAGCCTGTCGAACTCGCCCGACTTCACCATCGATCCGAACATGTCGAATCCCCTCGACATGGCGTCAGCGAACGCGAACGAGATGTTCACCAGTCCGTAGATGAACGCCACCTCGTGCAGCTTCCAGCCGACGAGCGACCCGAACCGGTCGAACAGCACCAGGATCGCCACGAACTCCAGTCCTGTCGTGACCATGTACCCGATCGCCAGCATGACGAACGACGCCCGGTACTGCATCTGGCTCCGCACCGAGACTGACAGGAACCGCCCATACAGGTAGACCGTGTCGAGCATCCTCATCCTCCCTGTACCACCAGCCGCCGCTGTCCGCGCGACAGCAGCCAGCGCCCGATCAGCACGATCGCCGCGATCCACACTACCTGGTGCGCCAGCAGCAACGGCAGATCGCTCGCCGGGATGTGCCCGAGGTAGAGCCGGTACGGCGTGTCCACCAGCCCCCTGAACGGCAGGACGTTCAGTACCGTCTGCGCCCAGTCCGGGAACAGCGGGAGCGGTACTATCAGCCCGGACAGCAGCCCGACGACGCCCGGCGCGAGCGCGAACACCCCGTCTCCCGAGATCGTCCACATCATGGTGATGCTGAACAGCGTTGTGATCGCGCTGCTCAGCAGGATCGCCCCGACTATCGACACCACGAACGCCCCCGCAGCGCCCCACGAGTCCGGTGGATTCATGCCCATGAACAGTCCCGCGAAGGCGATCAGCGGCAACGCTCTCAGCAGCGTCGGAGCGGTGCGAAAGGCCAGCGAGCGGCAGTACCAGAAGCCGTACAGGTCGACCGGCCTCAGAAGCTCGTAGCCCACGTTGCCCGTGCGGATCAGCCCTCGAAGCTCGTTGTCCTGGTTCCAGGGCAGCATCGCGAGAAACGCCTGGCCCAGCCAGACGTAGGTCAGCACGTCGTCGAGCGCCATCGGCTGCTCGGCAGTCGTCGACCGGAAGAACGCCTGGAAGATCATCACGCGGATCAGCCCCCAGAATACCTGCGTCCCCAGGCCCGCCAACGCCGCCGCTCTGTACTGCAGCAGCGACCTGAACTGCGCGCTCAACACCGCCCAGTAGCTAGTCACCTGCGCGTCCTCTGCCCCCTCTCCCTCGACGGGAGAGGGCTGGGGTGAGGGTGAGTCTCACTCCTCTTCACTCGCTACCCGAATCGTCATTCCCGCGAAAGCGGGAATCCAGAGGAGTGTGGGGACGGCTCTCGCTCCTCACTCCTCTTCACTCACTGTTGGAATCAACATAGATCCCCGCGACGATCTCCTCGATCGGCGGGTTCTCCACGAACAGGTCCCGCACCGGATGCGCCGACGTCACCCGCCCGATCAAATCCGCCGCCGACACCGACTCCGGGTCGAAGCTCAGCGCCACGCGTCGCCCGACTCGTTCCGTCACCCTGGCGTCGGGGTCGGATATCTCGTCGCTCTCGTCCACAAGCTCCACCACCAGCCGGCGCTCGTTCGAGATCCGCCGTCGGAGTTCGTCCAGACTGCCGTCCGACAGAATCTTGCCGCTGCTGATGACCATGACCCTGTCGCACAGCGCCTCGATGTCGTCCATGTCGTGCGTCGTTAGGATGACCGTGATCTCCCGCTCCCTGTTGAACCGCCGGATGAAGTCCCTGAACGCCAGTTTCGACACCGCGTCCAGTCCGATCGTCGGCTCGTCCAGGAACAGGATCGACGGCGAGTGCAGCAGCGCAGCCGCCAGGTCGCAGCGCATCCGCTGACCCAGGCTGAGCTGGCGCACCGGCACGTCGAGCAGCGCGCTCAGGTCCAGCACCTCGATGAACTCGTCGCGGTTGCGCGCGTACACGTCCCTCGGCACCCGGTAGATGTCCCGCAGCAGGTCGAAAGACTCGATCACCGGCAGGTCCCACCAGAGCTGCGTCCTCTGTCCGAACACGACCCCGATGTCCCGCACGTGCTCCTGACGCTCCCGCCACGGCACACGCCCGAGGATCTCGCACCTTCCCGAGTCCGGCACCAGGATGCCCGAGATGATCTTGATCGTCGTCGACTTCCCCGCGCCGTTCGGCCCGATGTAGCCCACCAGCTCCCCCGGCTCTATCGAGAACGACACCCCGTCCAGCGCGTCGATGGTGTGATACCGGCGATGAACGACCCCACGCAGCGCGCCCACAAGCCCCGGGTCGCGCTCCGCGATCCGAAAGCGTTTGACGAGGTCCTCAACAACGATCTGGGACATAACACCGCACCCGCAGGTCTTGGGGAAAGCCCAATCCTACACGACCCATCCGTCGCATTGCAGGGACGGTTCGAGAATCGCCCTTCGTCCTGCTCCAACCAACTGCCCCCTCTCCTGGGGGAGAGGGTTGGGGTGAGGGCGAATCCACTGCACCACTCTTGGTCGCGATGTATACCAACCTGGGCGGTTCTCGAACCGCTCCTACTCCCCATGCCACCAATGCATTGAATCTATGCTAGAATCTGCCCCAATCCCACCCGCCTCTCCGGGCTTGGGCACCCCGTTTGTCCAAGCTTCCGAGGCCATCCATCTGGCCCCACCCGGAGCAGCGCAAACAGCGGAGTTTCGACATGGCTGGACATTCCAAGTGGAAGCAGATCAAGCACGCCAAGGCGATCACCGACCAGCGACGCGGCAAGCTGTTCACCAAGCTCGCGCGTGAGATCATCGTGGCCGCGCAGCAGGGCGGCGGAGACCCCGACGGCAACTTCAGGCTCCGTATGGCGATCCAGCACGCCAAGGACGCCAACATGCCCAACGACAACATCGACCGCGCCATCAAGCGCGGCACCGGTGAGGGCGGCGACGGCGTCCAGATGATCGAGGCCGTCTACGAGGGCTACGGCCCAGGCGGCGTCGCCATCATGCTCGAGACCCTGACCGACAACCGCAACCGCACCGTTTCCGCCGTGCGCACCACGCTCACCCGCGCCGGAGGCAACCTCGCCGAGGCCGGCTCAGTCTCCTGGCAGTTCGAGAAGCGCGGAGTGATAACCGTCGAGGCGGGCGACGACGAGGCCGACGAATTCGCCCTCATCGCCATCGACGCCGGAGCAGAGGACGTCGACACCGACGACTCGATACTCCAGGTCTACTCAGAGCCCGGCACCCTCGAGGAAGTACGCAGCGCCCTCGAGTCCAGCGACGCCTCCATCAGCTCGTCCGAGGTCTCCCTGATCCCCAGCCACACCGTAACCCTCGACACCCGCATGGCCGGCCAGATCCTGCGCCTCCTGGACCAGCTCGAAGAGATAGACGATGTCCAGCAGGTCTACTCCAACGCCGACTTCCCCGACGAGGCCCTCGCCAACTACGGGGGGTAGGGGGCTAGTCTTCCATTCGCCGTCTGAACTCGGATTTGTCTGATTAGGGGATTTTCATGATTACGTTCATGGCTGCTTCACCTGGTGCGTAATCACATTAATCATAGAAATCAGACGAATCTGAGTTCAGACAATCGCCCGACCCACGCCCGACCTCTCGTGATCAACAAGGAATACAGATACTCCGACCTAACCCGAAGGGTAATCGGCTGCGCTATGTCGGTCCACTCCGCGCTTGGCAGCGGCTTTCAGGAGGTTATCTACCAGCGCGCTCTCGCGATCGAGCTGGCCGATGAGAGCATCTCCTTCAGCCGCGAGCACGAGATGCCCGTCCTGTACAGAGGGCAGCAGGTTGGCACACGTAGAGTCGACTTCCTGGTCGAAGGCGTCGTCTCCGTCGAACTGAAGGCCATCACGCAACTGGAGGACGTCCACCTCGCACAGGCAATCAACTACCTGGAAGCATACGACCTCGAAGTCGGACTCCTGATAAACTTCGGCGCGAAGAGTCTCCAGTTCAAGAGAGTCCTCAACCGGAAGTTCAAACGACGGGCAACTGTCTGAACTCGGATTTATGTGATTAATGGATTGTCATGATTACCTGGGTGGTCGGCGCACTTGGTTCGCAATCACAAAAACACCCCAAATCAAAGTCCAAACATCCCCACCAACCACCAACGTAATCCAGAAAATCCCCTAATCAGACAAATCAGAGTTCAGACTTCCTCATCAGCCACCAACGCAATCACAGAAAGCCCCTAATCCCACAGATCAAAGTCCAGCCACTCCCACCAACCTCATCAACCACCAACGTAATCCAGAAAATCCCTTAATCAGACAAATCCGAGTTCAGACAGGCAGCACCATGAAAATCGGCATACTCGGCGCTTCTAAATACGAAGCCATCCTCGAACGCACCGGCGCGAGGACCGACGTCGACACCAGGTTCGGCGCCGTCAGCGTCCTCGAGGGCGAGATCGGACCCAATACCGTCTACTACATCCGGCGCTTCGGCCCCAACGACAGCCTGCAGGCCGACCTCGTCAACCACGCCGCCCACTCCGTCGCCTTCAGGCAGTTGGGCGTCCGCCGTGTCATCACCCTCAACGGCTTCGGCGCGATCAACACGGACTACCGGGTCGACGACCTGGTCGTCTACAGCGACTTCATTCGCATGTGCGAGCGCACTCCCACGACGGTCTTCGACGGCGACGAGGGCTGGTTCAGGGCCAACATGAACGTCCCGTTCTGTCCCGGACTGCGACGCGCGCTGGTCGACTCCGCTCGCGCCGAGACCGACCGGCGAGTCCACGACGGCGCGGTCAACATCTGTGTCCAGGGTCCGCACAACGAGACCCCTGCCGAGATCAACGCCTACCGCATCTGGGGAGCCGACATCATCTGCACGACGATCTACCCCGAGGTCGTCTACTTCAGGGAGCTGGAGATGTGCTACGCCGGCCTCGCCTGGCTGAGCGATGTCGCCGGCGTCGAGGACGAGACCGACTGGGTCATGATCACCCCCGACGACCTTGCCCCGATACTCCGCCGCGCCATCGCAGAGCTGCCCACCGACCTCGACTGCCAGTGCCAGTCCACCTGGTCCGGCGCCGAAGCCACACTCCCACCCTGGTACCGCGCCATCCGATAGCCTATAACCCCCTCTCCGAAAGCAGGAATTCATCATTAATGATGCATGATCCTCTTCGCCCTCCGGCGTCGTTTCGTGCATAATCATCTAAACAAACTTGGAGCCCTCAGTGTTCTTAGTGGATAACCATTGCTAGTACTCGGAATAGACCCTGGAACATACAGCATGGGCATCGGCGCGGTCGATGTCGACGGCGACCAGTATGCCGTCACCCTGTCCACGACGCTCAACCCGCCCCGGAAGGCCGACATCGCCGAACGCCTCGCGTGGCTCCACGAACGGCTCGACACGATAGTGCAGGACCTCAACCCCGAGGTCGTCGCGATCGAGTCGCCCTTCGTGTCACGCAACGTCAAGGCCGCCGTGGCCGTTGGACAGTCGCAGGCCGTCGCCATGATCGCCGCGGCGTCCCACGGCGTGCCCGTCGCCACCTACGCTCCCCGCGAGGTCAAGAAGGCCGTCACCGACTACGGCGGAAGCTCCAAGGAGCAGGTGCAGGGGATGGTCCAGGCGCTGCTCGGACTCACCGAGCCGCTCGACCCTCCCGACAGGGCCGACGCGCTGGCAGTCGCCATCTGCCACGTGCAGTCGACCCAGACGCTTGGCATCGAGATGTGGGAGTAGCCTGTGGTATCTTCGCTTGTCACATCGATCTCTGGCACCCTCCAGCGCACCGGCGAGGACTGGGTGGACGTCGGCATGGGCGGCATCACGCTGCGAGTCAGCGTTCCCGGTAACGCCGCCGACGTCATCGGACGCGTCGGAGAGGAAGTCACTCTCTATACGTCCCTACAGGTCAGGGAGGACAGCCTCTCCCTCTACGGCTTCTCGACAGAGGACGAGAAGCTCACCTTCGAGACGCTGCTGAACATCAGCGGCATCGGCCCCCGACTCGCGCTCGCCATGCTGGCGCGCTTCAGTCCCATGTCGCTGTTGCAGGCCGTCGAGGAAGGCGACACCAGGGCGCTGTCCACAGTGCCCGGAGTCGGTCGCCGCACGGCCAGCAGGATCGTGCTGGAGCTCAAGGGCAAGCTCGACCTGGACTTCGGTCGCACCGACGGTGGGGGAGTCGACTCAGACCTCGTCGACGCACTCACGGCCCTCGGCTACGCCTACACCGAGGCCCACGAGGCCATAGCCAGCACCGAGTCCGGCGCCCCCGACGAGGAGCGCATCCGCGCCGCCCTCGATCGCCTCGCCGGCACATAACATGAACCAAGAGACCATCTACGACCCCTGGGCCGAGATCTACGACTCGGTCTACTCATACGTCCGCTCCGACCTGCCCCTCTACACCCGCGCCGCCATAGAGTCGGGAGGTCCGGTGCTGGAACTCGGCGTCGGAACCGGCCGCGTCGCGATACCCACGGTCGAGGTTGGCATAGACGTCGTCGGCGTCGACAACTCCGGGCCGATGCTCGCCGTCGCATCCCGTAAGATCGCCAATCTCGGCGACGCCGCCGGCAGCCTGGAGCTGATCACCGCTGACATAAGAGACCTGGCGCTCTTCGACTCAGAGGGAAGAAGAAGGGAATTCCCGCTGGCCACGATGCCGTTCAGGGGCTTCCTCGCGCTGCTGAGCGTCGAGGACCAGTTCAGCGCCCTGCGTCGGATCTACCAGCACCTCCAGCCCGACGGCATACTGCTCTTCAACATCTTCGTGCCCGACCCGAACATGGCGCTGGAGCAGAGCGATGACCTGCGGCACCTCATGGACGTGACCGACCCTGAGACCGGCATCACCCGCGTGCTGTACCAGCAGAGCCGGTACGACTTCCACAACCAGATCGTCAGCATACGGATGCTGATCGAAGAGCTCGACAGCGACAACGTCGTCAGTCGCAGCATGTATCGCGACTACCAGCTCCGGTACTGCCACCGCTGGGAGGTCCACCACATGCTGCGGTTATGCGGCTTCGAGATCGAAGCCCTCTACGGCGACTTCGACCTCTCCGACTTCGACGAGACCAGCACCGAGATGATCTGGGTGGCCCGCAGGCCCTGAGACGGCTGCCCGTTACCCTTCGGCGGCCTTGCGGAGCCGCTCGATGTCGATCTTCTGCATCGTCAGCAGGGCTGCCATTACAGCATCCGGTGCGGGTCCCATAAGCTCCCCAAGCATCGAAGGGACTACCTGCCAGGATATGCCGAACCTGTCCTCCAGCCAGCCGCACATGCTCTCCGCTCCGCCCTCAGTGAGCCTGTCCCAGTAGTAGTCGATCTCCTCCTGGGAGTCGCACGAGACCACGAACGATATGGCCGGAGTCGGCTTGTACATCGGGCCGCCGTCCACACCGCCGAACTTGAGGCCGTCGATCTCAAACTCCACGATCGCCCCGCCGTCGTCCGGGCCGCCTCCTATCTTGGAGACGCTCAGCACCTTAGAGTTGGGGAACACCGAGACGTAGAACTCGGCCGCCTCCTCGGCCTGCCCGTCAAACCACAGAAAGGGACTTATCCTGGAAGTTACAGTCATTGCTGGTTGGTCCTCGCTTTCTTGAGTCTCATCCATAGTCGCACAGCACTCGAACCGGCGGATAGCCTCTAAGCTGACAACGGCTGAACAGAGCCGCGTTGATGCACTTATGTGTCTATGTTCTGCATAGTGAGGACTACTATTTCGCTGGATGACCAACTTGCCAGGCAGGTGCGCCGCAAGGCTGCCGAGCAGGGCTTGAGCGTGAGTGCATCCATCGCGAGGATACTGGACGATGCGCTCAAGCGTGACGAGCCATCTACTTCCCCGCCGTTTCAGCTTGTTACAGTGCGGGGCAATCGGCTGCGTCCCAGTGTAGACCTCGATCGGCCACGCGCTCTTGAAGTCCTCGAAGACGAGGTGCAGTTCGGGTCCTGGCCCACCTGACCGGAGATGCTGCTTCCTGACAGGGGCAGGCGGATCTACCCCACCAGGGACGACAGCAGGGGCGTCAGGCTCTTCACCGAGGACAGGCCCATCGTCGTCAGGGACATCACCAAGTGGGAGATGGACGCCACCAACCCCTGGTGATTGCTAGGGTCTTATCGTCTCGCCCTCAATCTCTAGTTCGCCCCCGTATCAAGTACGGGGCAGGATCTGAGTCTCAGTAAACCGTTCGCCCTGAGCTTGTCGAAGGGCCGTCGGTTGCGTCCTAACGTACCGGTCGCTTGTACCAGTCGGCCCATGCCGCCTTCCATCGCCGGAACAGCGCGATGAAGATCGGGTTGGTGAACATCAGCACCCGCCCCACAGTTGCGCGCCCTCCCGATGCCCTGCACCGTCTCACGTACCACCGTCGCGCCCCGAGCTTCAGCGACCGCCGCGGTGTCGTCCGTGCTGTTGTTGTCGACGACGATTACCTCTACGCCAACGTCAACCTGCGACTGTAGATGCTCAGTTGCGCGCTGTATCGAGTCCAGCGTGGCCGGAAGGTAGTCCGCCTCCTCAAAGGCCGGGATGATGATGGAGAGGTTCATTGCTCTTCATGCTATCTCGATTACAGACCAAATGCCCCCTAACGTGCATCGGCCCGACATAGTCCAGGCAGATCCGTAAAGAAGAATCTCACCAGATAGCCATCTTTGATGTACTGATGCGTCTATGTTATGCTCTGCATAATGAGAACTACAATCTCGCTAGACGATCAACTTGCCAAGCAGGTACGCCGAGAGGCTGCCGAACAGGGTTTGAGCGTGAGCGCATTCATCGCCAAGATATTGGACGATGCGCTCAAGCGTAGTGAACCATCGGCTCCGCCGCCATTTCGGCTTGTAACGGTTCGCGGAAGTCGGCTTCGTCCTGGTGTGGACCTCGACCGTCCGCGCGCCCTTGACATCTTAGAAGACGAGGTGCAGTTTGGGTCCCAGATCACCTGACTGCAGATGCTGCTTCCTGACGTCAACGTCCTGATCTACGCGCACTTTGAGGAATCCACTCCCGACCACTTGGAGTATGCGGCTTGGCTGACTCGTCTGGCCACCGGGCCTGAGCCCTTCGCGCTATCGGTCTTGGTGCTCGCCGGGTTCATCCGTATCGCCACCAATCCGAGGATCTTCGACCCGCCGTCAACCATCGACACGGCGTTTGCCTTTGTGTCATCGCTTCTGGAACGTCCGACTGCACGCGTAGTAGCTCCCGGCCCAGACCACTTCCCGATCTTCGAGCAACTGTGTAGGGACTCAGGGGCAACCGGGAAGCTGGTCGCAGATGCTCAGCACGCGGCGGTAGCCATCGAGCATGGCTGCACGATGGTCTCCACCGACTCCGACTTCACCCGGTTTTCAGGATTGCGCTGGCAGCACCCGTTGCGACGGTGACAATCCGCAGGATGCAGCCAGCCGAACCAGCCTCAGACCGAAGTGCTCTGGAACGGCACGAGCTCGTATCGACCCGGAGACGAACCTGAGGTCGAGGCGATGTACGAGTGAGCTCCCCGCGCCAAGGATGCAGGAGTTTAGGGAGGTGGGGAGGACGTTTCTGGATAGGTACGAGCTGGTGTGGATGGGGGTTGAGTTGTGAGGCTACGACAGGCGTCCGCTGTGTAGGTCAGTTAGCCTCCGACTCTATGGGAACAGGTGTCGGCGCGACGGGTGCGATGCCAAGCTCGGCACATCCCTCAAGATATACGTCAATCGAAATTCGGAACTCGCGCTTGATGCCCTCGACGTCCGTCGCCTCGGCGTTTGCGATTGGATACGGACCGCTGTTGATCACCCTGGCGTGCAGGACCTCGGCTTCATCGTCATAGACGACTTGGCCGACGTAGCCTTTGTGCTCCAACATCAGCCTTCTCCTACCTGTTCGATGAACCTGGCAATGTCACGGATTGTATCTCTACTCACTTCTGGCTGAGGATGAGGTCTATGTACCACTATGGAATCAGACCCTTTGACCAACTGCACCCTTGAACCTGCGCGCTCATATAGATCAACGTCTATTGCTCTCAGTAGTGACTCAATCTCTGCCCATCTTATGTCTGGCGGCGTTGGACGTGCCTGCATCCGTTCCAATGTCCGCCGGTGTCGTCTCCGCATGTCCTATTTTGATTCAGATGTCGCTGCCTAATCAAGGAGCGCTGCGGATGCTGCAAGGTGACACATCACCTGCGGGTCTTTCACGAGAGGGGCTCCGGCAGCACGTCAGTACTCGTTGTCGTCACGCACGAGAGTCCACACCCGCTCAAGTGGAATATCGTTCTGAATCTGTTCCGGTAGGCGGTCGTAGTTACGGCAGATCGCATCGACGAAGTCGTCAGCACCCCAGAGTCGAACAGTAAAGAAACTCTGCCGCGCCTCACGTTCCAGATCACGTGTGAACCCGCCCCAGCTGACTAGTAGGCCTTGATCTGAGTTGAATGCTTGCATAGTGCCCACCAAACCGCGAAGAACGGTCACATCGACTGCACCTGCCGTAGCCTTGACTTGGACGCATAGTTTCGGGCTCTCAAATCCAAGTGAACCGCGGCCAGCCAGTATATCTACACCACCGTCGGGTCCGGCTGGCGACAGCAATGTGAAGTAGCCTTCAGCTTGGAGCACGGCGTTGACAAGTCGGGCGAACTCGTGCCCTGGGAATCGAGACCGAATATGCTCAAATATCTGATCCCGAGCGATCTGAGCGATATCCGGAGCAGCTTCATCGTCTGGCTCAAGTTCCACATCAACGTCCGCGGATCGTGGTGGCACGTGTTGTACGTCACCGTCCCTATCGCGGCTTCGGGACAAGATTGTCGCGATGCGGTTCTCAGCGTCATTCCGGGCAATGCGACAGACCGTAAGGTAAGCACCCAGCGAGTAGAGCAAATCCTGTCCAAACTCGGAACTGGGAGCGTCTGGACGAATCCACTTGACTGGGCGAGTATGTCGCATGACACCATCAATGCTCTGGTAGTTGTATGGTCCGCTAACCCGCCCGAGGGCGATCTGCCCAGGCCGTGTCTTGAAGGGAAGTGCTACAATATCTCCCTCTCCCATACGCAGAACGAATGTGTTTAGCTGTCCCGCTCGATTGCGGTCTCGGTTGACATTCCCCCCGGGGTTTATACTTTGCACTCGCTCCAGCACAGCATTGCGGTCCGAAACTCCTGTCAGGTCGGGCACTTCAGTAAATCCAATGATGGCCAGTCCGAGTTCTAGGGCAATTGCTTCGTCCTCACCCTTGGCGCCTGCACGCACCAGCCACACTGGGGAAGGTGCGGTATTGTTGGCTGCTTCGTGAGATGAGGACGTCATGAATGTGATTCCTCCATTGATGAGACACCATCAGGATGTGGACTAAGTGAGCGGAATGAGCTGGGTGGCAAACGAAATCTATAAGGGACTGAATTGGGATTCCAATTCTAGATCTTGACGAGATCGAGAATAGTGGTGAGTCTTCACGGTAGATAGCTAACGCTCTGACCCTAAAACTCGTTGAAGGCTTTCAGCAACTTCATGACTGCTGACATGTTGAGTTCGTCCCCTTTGTAGCGACACTCGTAAAGCCCTTGTAAGTTGGATGGAAGGTTTAATCCCTCCTCGACAAGCAAGACAAACTTATCGCCGTAGAGAGCCATGGCTGCACCAATCTCTATAAGGACATTTCCATTAATCTGTGGGACTTCATTGCCGTCGTCATCGTGAAGGATCCTCTCTGCGCTCACATGAATTACAGCGGCCTTACACGCCCGCATGTCGTCCATGACCTTCTGAGGAACGGGTCTGGCGGCTGTTTCGTGTTCCATCGCTATGACAGGTTCATACTTGCCGTATTCCACTAGCTCCTTCACTTGGCCCAAGATATTGCGATTCCTTCCGTGTGTGATGAAGACACGGTTGCCATTATCTGAGGGATCTTCCAATTCGGGATCTCTGGAATCGACGTCATCTTCAACAATTGGATAGCCGCGTTCTGTCGAATCGTCCGTCGCCTCAACACTCTCCAAGTCTGTGGCAGAGCCGTGGATGAATCTAAGTGTTGCCTCACCATCAAAGTCAAAACGAGTTGGCATGCCTCTGCGCCCAAGGGTGAGAATTCCAAGGTCAGCCCCTTGTGCAATCTGAAAGAAGCATACTGCCTGGTCGTTAAGTGTCTTCTCAGACTCGGAAACATCACTTCTGAAGTGCTCATACCAATGGGCAGCCACGTCAGTTGCTGCAAGTGTCTCCTCGTTTCGGTGCGCGACCCGCTCGATCACCGCGAAGTATGGGTGCACTTGGCGAATTACTTCACGCAGCACGTGGCTTCGAGATGAGCCGGAATCCCTCACGGCTAGACGCCCACTGTCCGTAATCTTCACCTTGTCGGCATTGTCCTCGATGAGCCCCCAATACTTCATTGCAGTGAGTTTTCGCCCATCGAGACTGCGGTTGTCCACGACGGCCTTCATTTCAGCGGGTGTGGCACCAGTGGGTTTGGTAACCAAGTAGCCGCAGACTGCGTCGATGTCAGCGATGGTAGTGCGAATAGGGAGAGACATGACGACCTCCAAAACTTTGCAGTTTATTATATGCTGCATTGTTTGGGCTGTCAACGCCAGCCGCCTAAAGGCCTACGCCTTATTCTTGGAAGCAAACAAATGTATTAGTAAATGTGCCTTAATCCATATGTGTATAGTCGGTGTTTTCACCAGAAGACATGGACTGCGAACGCATGCCCGAATCGGTGAGTCTTTCTTGAGTCGTTATATGATTTAGTAAGTTGAGGGGTATTCTGGCGATAATGATATATATGGTGTCAACAGTTGACGATCATAGGGAGTGTTGGGGGAACTTTTCAGAACGCTGGTTACCCTCTCCGTAGGAGCCATGATGACTCTACAGGTTCAACTAGGTAATACTGTAAGCGGTAGTGGAGTTGAGGGGATTCGATCCCCCTACCTCCGCTGTGCAAGAGCGCGTTCTCCCAACTGAGTTACAGCCCCACATTGTTGAGGGTCTAGTGGGGAGTCCGCCCTGTGACTTGCCACCCGCCAAGTGTGTGGGCGGCCTCTAGCATCGAGGCCACCTCGCCGAGCGGATCGTCCTCTGGACGTGCTCGTGTAGTACCCATTGATGTTCGTCTGGGTACCTACGACTGTTGCCACGAGCATTGGCCTTGAACCAGGCTATGATGTCCGCGGCGAGCCTCAGCGTAATCTGCTGCTTCACAGGTCGGTAGAATACCCCTCGCCTGGCGTCGGACCAGTCGAGAATCTCGGGAGCGCCGGTCGTGTCGACCTCGTCGTCAGGCAGGGCCTCTACTGCCCGTATCTGTGCCTGAACGTCGGAGGGCAGCTCAGTAGAGTCCTTCTTCATAGGCCTATTCGCACGTCTGGTCGCGATGGGGTTTGTTCACCTCGTACGTCAAGCTCACTATGCCTGTTTTGTCGTAGGTCCTCTGGTCCGTCAGAGTCAACTCTATTTGCGTGGACAGCTCAGCGACGAGAGGAATGCCTTCACCGAGCAGGACCGGTATGATCGAGACTTCCACCGTGTCAACGAGTCCTTCCTCGCAGAGGCTGCGAAACAGCGCGCCTCCGCCGAACAGCCAGATGTCCTTGCCCGACTCCTCTCGTAGCGCCTGAACAACCTCTTTCCAGTCCTCACCGACGATCGTGACGCCCTCATAGCCTCCCTGGCACAACGTATTCGAGAACACGAACGTCCGGCTGCCCGGCAGGACCGGCAACTCTTCCCCGGCGGTCACCTCGAACGTGCGCCGACCGAACAGGTAGGTGTCGAACTGTTCGGATAGCTCCTCGAAGTCGATGTCGGGGTCCATGACGATCCAGTCGAACTCGTCGTTCGCGCCTGCGATGTATCCGTCCAGGCTCATGGCGCAGTTGTAGCGAATCCTTCTCATAACTGACCTCCGCTTAGCTACCTCTATCCGCACTTCAACTTCAGACGAACTCGCCACGAATCCGCAAATGAGAACAGTGCTGGCGGAGGTCATCAGAGAATTGCGGATGCAGTACGCGTGGCCTCGGAAAGGCTGGTGGGCCGGACTTGACAAAATCAAGAACCGAGGCCGACTCCCTGGTCACACCGTCGCTGGGCATGGGGACGGTGTACGTCACCGTAGCATCGTCTCCCACTACCTCGATGCCCTCAACGAAGTTGCGGATGAGCGCCTTGCGCTCGGGGAACGTCCCTTCCTTCAAGAGCTCCTGGAAGTCCGCAACGTACTCCCTGATCACGTCTGTTGTGGGAAGCTCCACCCGGCGCTGTTCAAGCTGGCGCTCTGCGTCGTCTCTCGCAGACTCCAACTGCTCCTCGCGGTGCCTCAGAGAGAAGATGCGGGGCGACAGGACCTCCAGGGTCAGATCACTCGCCTCAATGGCCTCGTAGAGCCTATCAAGCCTCTTCCTCACGTCCTCTAGCTCAGCCTCGATGACCTCCAACCTGCCGGACATCTCACCGGCAATCGCGTCGATCTCCTCCGCCACCAGCGTCACCAGTTCAACGATAGTCTCCTCGTTGAGGATGCGCTCCCTGATCTTGTCGACGATGAAGTCCTCGACCTTCGGGGCGCTCAGGTAGCGGGCGCTGCATGTCCCCGCTCCTTCGGTGAACAGGGTGCCGCAGATGTAGTAGGCGAACTGGCCGCTCTTGGCTCCCTGTGCGCGATAGGGCTTGCTGCAGACACCGCACCTGAGCAGTCCGCTCAGGAGATACTTGCTCCCCACTCTACCGGGCCTCTGCACCTTCGGGGCGCGGTCCCGCATCGCCTGCTGCACGTCGTCGAACAGCTCCCTCGACACCAGTGCGGGCCACGCTCCCTCCACGCGAACGGGGTCCTGGGCCTTATCTCCCTTGCTGGTGCGGCCCCACACGGCAGTTCCGGTGTACGCCTCGTTTCTCAGCACGTAGTGGAGTCCGCCTCTGTACCAGCGTTTCCCCCTGTTGGTGATGCCCCGGCCGTTCAACTCTTTGCATATCTCCTTGAGGCCGCTGCCTCTCCGGGACTTCTCGAATATCTCCTTCACTACAGGAGCGGTTGTCGGGTCAACCTCCAACGTGGGACGCTCCTTCGGTCCGTCGCTGACCTTGACCTTCCTGTAGCCAAAGGGGGCGTTGGAGCCGAGGAAGAAACCTCTCGAAGCGGCTTCCCTCATCCCTCTGACGACCTCCTGCGCCAGATTCTCCGAGTAGTATTCGTCCACGCTCTCGATGATGCCCTCAAGCAGCCTGCCGGTGGCGTTGTCCTCTGCCTGCTCGGTGATGGACACCACCCGGATGCCCTTGCGCCGTAGCTGGGCCTTGAAGGCGACGGCGTGCTCCCGCTTGCGGGTGAAGCGGCTGAACTTCCAGACGAGAATGACCTCAAAGGGTGCTAGGGGCTTGCTGCCCTCCTCGATCATCTGTCGAAACTGTGGTCTGTCGGCGACGCGTCCACTTTCGGCCTCGTCCACATACTCGCGGGCGACGGAGTAGCCGTTGGCCCTGGCGTACTCCTTGAGCGCCCGAAGCTGGGCGGATACGGACAGGTCCACGTCCTGCCTGTCGCTGGATACCCTGGCGTAGAGCGCTGCCGGTGTGAGCGGCTGTAGATGCTTCTTCTTCATGCTGTTCTCCAGTATTCGTTCTCGGCCTTCTTATACTTGATGGGCACCATTCGACTCTCTTGGAGGGACTTTAGCGCAGATCTCCAAGAATGCATGCGCGTCCTCAATCATAGACTTAATCAAGCCATAGGTTTCGTCATCAAGATAAGTAGTCAAGGTCTCTCGGTTCGATTTGCCAGTGTGCTTAGTTATGTGAGGGGCAATCATTACTTTTCCATCTACGACCAAACCGTTGTAGATGGTCGAATGCCCTATGGTATTGCGAATATCAACTAGCTCTTTGAGGTTGGCGATGCCGCTTTCCCGTAGGTTATCCGGCAGTATGGCAAGTATTTCTTGGTCCAAGTCGTTCACTAATTCTCGGAAGCCCTTGTCGCTGTTGTTGGCTACCAGCCTCGCCTGAAGAGGCTCAAGTTTGGCCCACCATGCATCAAACCATTCAGTGGAAACACGGCCTTCCGATTGAGCTGCGCCAATTTCGCGATACAACGGAGCAATGTCAGGATCACGAGACACCAAGTGATAACTCAAACGCTTTTCAACATAGAGGAGCAGCATGAACACTTCACCAGGACGAGCTATTAGCCGTTCATACTCGGCAGACCCCTCAGAGGGTGACCTTACTATAAGGTTCATTGACTCCTGGGGCGACATATCACTTCGGTTGAAGATGTATTGCAGGATGTCAACGGAAACCGCTTCTTCGGATTCTCCAGTGGAGAGCACAGAACTTATCCGGTTAAGGTAGTCCACGAAGCTCTCGCCTGAATTTCTCCCCAAGTTGTAATCTGCCCATTTCATCGTAACCGGGATAGAGGCGACTAGGACCGGATGGTTCATTTCTGGATCATCGTCTGCCAACCAGAGCAGCGCAAAGTCAACTCCGTGAACAGGCAGCCCGAGAGCAGGCAGGTAACTCTGCAACTGGTCCATTGTGGGTCGCTCAGTCCGCCCTAGAGCTACGATGGACTTGCTGATAAACTTGCCTTCCTCCTCTACTATCAGTCGATAGCTACCAGAGCTTGTTGTCGAGTCTGCCATTGTCTTCTCCCCCTGACGAGCCGACGATATTGAAAGGGACCTATGACCGCATCATGGTAGACTCCCTGAAGCTGCGTCGTTGGCTCCCGGCCCTGCTGCGGCCTGAAGTCTGAGTCCCAGGGCGCGAACCACCTTCAGCACGGTGGCGAACTCCGGGTTCCCGTCGGCGGACAGCGACTTGTAGAGGCTCTCCCTCCCCAGTCCCGTCTCCTCCGCCACCAGCGCCATTCTCCGGGCGCGGGCGATGTCTCCGAGGGTCGCCATGATGAGGCTCAGGTCGCCCTCTTCCAGCGCGAGGTTCAGGTAAGCCGCCATGTCCTCCTCGGTCTCAAGGTGCTCCGCCGGGTCCCACGGCCTTGTCTGCGTCTTTGACATAGCTGCCTCCTAGAGTCCTGTGGCCAGCTCCAGAGCCCTTCGTATGTCCCGCTCCTGGCTGTCCTTGTCGCCTCCGGCCAGAAGGACGACCAAGGCCTCCCCTCGCTGTGCGAAGTACACCCTGTAGCCGGGTCCGTAGTCGATCCGAATCTCGGATATTCCCTTTCGCACCGGCCTCACGTCTCCGGGGTTGCCCAGGGGCAGCCGCCTGATGCGGTTGTCGATTCTCAACCTGCCTGTCCCGAAGCTGCCTGAACCAACGGGCGTAAACCCCGGTCCGGCGAATCTCGACTATCACTTCATTGTAGGCTGTAGGATACTTAGAACGCAAATGGTTAAGGGTGTTTCTCGGTGGGGCAGTTGGACGATCAGGATACCCTCAGAAGTGGCACCTAGGGTAGGCACTGATCCCGAAGCCTTAGCAGACGGCGAGTAAGTCAGCAGGGTCATGTGCACGACCTTCACCCTCAAGTAGAATGGGGGGTGAGACACAAGACATGAGAATCGTAGATTCCTACGGCCAACGGATATCGAACCTAATAGAGTGGCGAAGTCGAATCTTCGAATGGATATCGAAGGGGAAGGATTGGAAAAGGGGGCGGAGCGCCTATTCTCTTGCTGAGTTCATTATGTACCGGAAGGTTGTGGAATATCCGAAAACGAGTGTGTCAGAAGTCCTGTCTCAGCACATAAAGCTTGAGCAGGCCACTCCTGAGTATCTGGCGAAGCTCGACGCCTATCCAGGGAACCCTAGCAATCTGAATCTTGGAATCACCGGCCATGTGGAACGGTTGCCTGTCAACGCAGGTCTGTTTGTGGGATTGGAAGCCAAGGTAGATGAGACATTTGGGACTACGGTGAGGAGCAGGTATTCCTCGACCATGAAGAGACGGGCGGCCGAGAAGAACACCAACGCACCAGAGAGGGTGGAGGAGCTGTTGTCGAGGTATTCTTCAGCCCATAGTTCGCCGGACTCTTCCCGCTTCGCAGGTATTCGCTATCAACTGCTGACAGGAACCACTGGGACGGTTGCCGCATCAAGCGAGGTCTCGGGTCAAGCCGTTCGAAGGGCATTACTGCATCTGGAGAGAACATCAGCTACTCGGATGTCTGGACTCGGTATGCAATCGGATTGGTGGATGGAGAAAGGACGTTGGCAGTGAAACTCCAGCATCTCTTGAAGACCGTCGGATGGGTTCAGATTCTTGCCCGCCGCATCGACAGCGAAAACTACTTACTTGCGGCCGGTGCGGAGGAACAGCCTACTCTTTCCCCAAACAAGAGAAGAAGCGGGCTCCTGAGCGAACAAGAGAGAAAGGATCTCCTGCTAATCAGGGACGGACGGCGGTGCCAGGGCTGCGGCTGGGAGCCGCCATACGAGGACCATCTTCAGGTCGACCACTTAAGGCCGCGTTCGAACGGCGGGTCGCACGTGGTCGAGAATCGCACGCTTCTGTGCGACCCTTGCAACCGGCTCAAGTCCAATAAGTTGACGCTCGCCGAGTTACAAGAAAAACGCATCACAGAGGACCGTATGCATATGGATTGGTGGAAGGAGTGCGCTCGCGATGCCCCAAATGCCAGCAGCCTCAAATTTGAGGTTGTGAGCGTCCCAGAATGGGGCGGCACGGTGCGCGTCCGCAGCCTGACTGGGCGGGAGTGCTGTCTGCTCTGGCGGCAGAGGCGGAACCCCCGAAAGGAATTCTCAGACGGTGGGGTATACGCTATGGCGGTCTCTTTTGCCATGGTGGACGAGGAAGGCGACCGGGTGTTTAACAACCAAGACATACCGGACTTGGGGCGGAAGTCCGCAGTACCCTTGATTCGGATATACAGGGCAATACTGCGCCTCTCTACGGCTATGGGATACCCTGAAACCATGCCTACACACCAAAAGCAAACGGAACCGATGAAACATCGATCTAGTAGTGGGCAAGACTCCGGCGCAATGCGTCGCCCGACTACATGCGTGGACCAAGCCGCTGGCGTCAGCCCATCACGTCGGACAGCCTAACCAATCTATAGCGAGTGCGACGTCAGTCAAGCGTGGCAAGCAACTCGGCAATCGTCCCTTCGGACCGACCGGCGACTTGCGAGCTGATTGAAAGCGCCGCGCAATTGTGATGCTCAACGAATTCGTTGGCGTACATCCCCATGCCGATGCTCCCGGGTCTGTCCGAGAATGAAATCGCGACATCGGGAGCTAGTGGAAGCCATGTGTTCCGTTCTTGCGTGATAGTGACGCCATGACTGCCGATGACGAACTCGGCGGTCGTCGGATCGATCACCGCTAACTGTAGCCCCAGAGGGGCCAAGAACTCCTCCTCATTCTCAACGAGAATTGGATGGTTGCCGGATGACATACCCGCTCTTGTGTTTTGAGAGATGGCATCGAACACCGAGGTCACCCTAGGATCCTCAAGGAGAACTTCTCTGGGAGGTAGCCGTTGTCCGACCTCTTCGGCCCGCGAGAAGTACAAGTCTAGGTAGAGTTCGGTCTTGTCCTCTCCCAGGCCAATTCTGTCCTGCGATTCCCGCGTTCTACGAGCTTGTACAACGATGAGACGCTTGCAGATCTCCACCGTCTCTGGCGACAAGCTCGGGACAACCGGACCCATATCTCTCCACTGTCTTGCAAAGTTAATCAATCCACGGGCAGCGCTAGACGCCTGACCATCGAACTTCTCAAGGATTTTTTCGTCTAGGTCGGACTTCACCTGCTGAAACGTGCCATCCTGGAGGCTTTCATAGCTGGTCCTCGTGTTCGCGTTCTTTCTGACGAAGGCGTCTTTGACGCTGATCAGCTTCAGTTCGTGAGTGTCCTTGAATCCCATCCAGAGCCTCTCGCCGTTGTCCCTGCAAAAGTGCTTCGCGAGCCATATGGGAACCTCGTGATGCCGTATAGACCGTGCCATAATTGCTGACTACCCTCGAATAGATGAAACCACGACTTCACCTTCGAACCTGGACGACACTCTAGGTTCGAGCCGCACCCTGCGCTTTTTGTCCTAGGCCCTATTTCCCTGCGTTGGGCAAGAGCAACTGATCGAATCTCAGGCTAAATCCCTTCGGTATCTGCCGTGGAATCTGCTTGCTCGGTCCGGTCTCATTGAAGGCCTTCTTACTCATTGGTGTTGACCAAAGGGTGACTGGTCGATCCAAATACAAGAGCCGTGTCTTCCTGTGCGCGAAGTTTTCCTCTTCGGCCCGTTTGCGAAGCTTGGCCAGCCCAGCGAGCCATCGATCAAGATGCTCATCGCTAGGCGGGTCTCCAACAATATCCCCCTTATCGGAAAGTGTGGCGACCTCAGTATCCCTCACACGGCTGACCGCAGATATCCCGCTGTCTGCCCCCCGTCCAGTGAAGTACGGAGCGAAGTATAGAGGAGCCCTCTTGTCCTTGAGGCTGGTGACGTACATCCAGCATTCCTCAAATATCCTAGCGTTGAGCGGATTCACATCTTGAATGAGGATCTCGGCATCGTAGTAGCCCATTCGGTAATCCCTCCCGATATAGCGGATGAACTGGTCAAAGAGGTATCTCGATACCTCCGACTCATCAGAGAGCTTGTAGCTGAAGACGAGATCAACGACTTCGTGCCATTGTACGTTGCTGAATCGTATCCCCCATTCGCCAAGCTTGGCCTGAACCTCTTGTCTTGTCCCTGTCGCCAGGGCAACCTGGGTTAAGGCGACCACCCCTCGTACGTTGAATTGATTCCATAGTCTATGTTCGGCGCCATACCGGAGGAGTTGCTTGGCGGTAGGTTCGGCACCCCCGACCTTAGCCTCCAGAACTATGCGTGTATTGTCGTCTTCAATGACGATATCTCTGCGACCAAAGCCCGGACCAGTAACCTCTTGCAGGTGGATGGAATAGGTGGACTTGAGGGTCAGTCGTGGGGCAATGCGCAGATGCCGAACGAGTTCGGTGCAGAAGGAATGACTTTGGGCTAGCAAGAATCCTAGTGCGAAGGTGAGCGCGTCTTCGTCGCTGCCCACCAGGCGAAATATGCTCTGGACCGGGGAAGTGTCTCCCAAGTGATTCTTCCCGATATAAAGGTTCATGGGGTGGCGAGCCTCTCCTCTAAGTCGTTAATCAGCTAAGCTCCTGGTGATGAATGGCGCCACGGCTAGGACCATTCCTGCCTATGCTCTCTGAGTCGGTCATGCACGCCGACGGACGGTTCCCCTCCGAATGTTCTTCTTGTACCGGCACGATGGCTTGGCTCTGTACTCGGTGCAGCCCCAGAAAGGACCAAACCTGCCTTCAATCATCCGCAGGACGCCCAAGCCGCACCTGGGACAGACGGCAGGAGTACGACGACAAGCCTGATTCGTACACGAGGCGACCCGCTCTCCGACCAGTGCGTAGCCCGAATCGCAGTTCGGACAGCGGGGCGCACGGTGGTCGCAGCTCGAGCCGGAGCAGATGAGATAGATTGGGCTCTGTGAGCGGCGTAGTCGACCTCTGCGACAACGCGGGCACTCTGGCGCGAGTTCGCCGATCCGACGCAACCCGTCGGACTCCCTCAGCAACTCTGTCACGAACGTCGATGGCTGCACAGGGTCCGTCACCAGGTATGCGCCGTTTCGTGCGCGGGTCATCGCCACGTAGAAGAGACGCCGCTCCTCCGCAAACGGGAACGCTCGCCCGGAAACCGGGGGCAGCACGAGCTCCAGCAGCGGATCGTCCTCGACCTTGGAAGGGAATCCCCAGCGGCCATCGTTGAGGTTGAGCACGATCACATAGTCGGCCTCGCGGCCCTTCGCTCCATGGACGGTGCTGAACTCAACTCTCAGTGGCCCTGTCCGTGGAGGCGTGGGAAGCTCGCCTCGGCGTTGACGGTAGCGGCCCAGCGTGAGGACGGTTCTCTGTTGGCCCTGCGCCCTTGCCTCGATATCCTGCAACGCTCTCACCATTCCTCCCGCGGGACTGGAGTCGGTGACGACGGCGATGCCCTCATCTGCGGCTTCGCTCGCGGGCAGGAGCGGTCTCTGGGTCTGCTCCGGGTTCCGCTTCACGAACGCGGTCGAAGGGCCGAGTATGCCGTCGGCGAATCTGAAGGTCCGGCTCAGCGTCCGCTCCTCCACATGGCCAAGCAGATCGCCGCAATCGCGCAGCAGACCGACGTCGCTTCCCGCAAACCTGTAGATCGACTGCCAATCGTCTCCCACCAGGAAGTAGGCTACGTCCGGACCCTGTAGAGCTTGGAGCAGAGCCATCCGCCCGGCGGATATGTCCTGGAACTCGTCCACCAGAACGTAACGATACTGAGGCTTCCATCGACCCTCGCGAATGTGCTCTGCGGCCAGGTTGATAAGGTCATGGAAGTCCAGCGCCTCTTGGTCCGTAAGCAGCTTCTGGTAGCGGGCGCGCACCTGCTCGAAAACGTCAAGGAAGCTCTCGTTGCGCCGACGGTCTCCCGTCTGTCGGGCGCGAGCGCCCAGTTCATCAGATGACAATCTGATGCTCTTGACGTGGTTCAGGAAAGTCGCCAACAGTCCAGCCAACCACGAGGTCTGCTCCCGAGCCAGCTGTCGGACCAGCTCCTGGCGGGGAATCCGCTCGAAGCGAACACCGGCCTCTTCGAGCCGCCTTCGCAGTGTCTCAAGCAGGACGCCCTGCCGGTGTTGCCAGCTATGAGTCTCCACCAGCGTCGAGCCCCGCTGACGGTGGACTGTCCTCTTCCACTCGACCCCCTCCGCGTACCCTCTCCAGCCGGTCGGAGGATGGCCATTGCGGTCCAGGGCGAAGTGCTCGATGTAGATGTCGTGGCCCGGGAGGAAGAAGTCCGGCTGGTACCGCCGATGTCGCTGCGTCGCCGTCGCCGTCTCGTACGGGTCTTCGTACCGGAATTCGACGCCGTGCTCCGTCAGGTAGTTCGCGATCTCAAGCTCCTCGAAGCTCTTGACCAGGACCCCGCTCAGCGTCCGCAGCTCTATGTCTCGAACGTACTCCTCGTACTCGTAGAGGGTGTCGAAATCGAATGCAGACTTGTAAGGCGCGTGATGGTAGATGATGAAGTCGACCACGGCCTTAGACTGCTCCGGGTCGTTGAGGAGTTCGCCGATGATGGCGTCGACGGCGCGTCTCAGCGCCAGACCGTCCTCCGCGAGCTTCGAGATGGTGGGGGCGGACTCGGACTCGGCAATGACGCGGCGACCGAAGCTGTGGAAGGTGTGGACATGCGCCGCCGAGAGGTCGCCATTGAGCCGTCCTCTTATCTCGTCGGCCGCCTTGCGGTTGAACGCCAGGACCAGAACCTCGTCCGGGGAAACGTCCTGGTTGCGAACGAGATGGGCGACCTTCCCTACGATGACCGAGGTCTTGCCCGTTCCAGCCCCCGCGAGCACGAGGGTCGCGTCTTCGTCGGTTGCGACGGCTTCGGCCTGTTCGTTAGTCAGAGGACTCAGCAGGGTCTCAGATGCGGCTGCCTGCACTGTAGGGACGTTCTTCGAGATGAAGAGGCTGTTCGCTCGCCTCCTCGCCGCTTCGAATCCCTCGACCGATTCGAGGGGGGCAAGCCGTCCAATCGCCCCTGCCGCTTCCCGGTCGAGACGCTCACTGGTGAGTCCTCCGCACTCCTGTAGGACAGAAGCTAGAGCCTGGTGCAGCTTCCGGGAGTCGCTGTATCGGGCGTAGCGGTCGCCGGCGAAGTGCCGGCGCAGTTGCTCATCAATCCGTTTCAGATCAGGGCTCAGCGCCTTGGCGACGCGGACGGCGCCCTCAATCGCCGCATCCCGGACCCGTACGGCTTCCTTCTCGTCAAGTCCTCCGATTGAGCGCTCGGTTCCGTCGCCCAGGCGGATGGTCAATCGATGCCGGAACCACGACGGTCGAACCGTGATCGAGTCGATGAACCCAACGGGTATCTTGGGCGGCCCACCACCCATGAATCTCTCGAAGTGGAGCGTTTCGTCGGTCAGCGATACGCTCCCAGCTCCCAGTCTGAACAGGCGATGAAGCCTGGAGCTCTCGGCCGCAATGCGGCTGTGTGTCTTCAAGTCAGTCCCAGTCATGTGCTATGTGGCCCGTATCATTCGTATACGGTACGGATGCGCCCGGACATCTTCAATGACCCAAACGATCGAGCGACGTCGAATTCTAGACAGGTGGAACTTTTGGCCCCTACCTCAGCACGAACCACCACAGGAGAACGCTGCCGATCAGCAGCGCCAGCAGCACCAGGGCGAACACACGGGTTATGGTGAGCAGTTCCTTCGTGTTCTTGTGAGCGGCGACCTCCTGGCTGTGCTCCATCTCAAGCTTCACATACGGCCCTCTGGCGGTGGCCTCGGACTCCCTGGCCTCGTCCCGTTCCCGCTCCAACTCGGACGCTCTAAGCTCCAACTCGGATTCGCGCCTTTCCAACTCCCGCACGGTCCGCTCAAGCTCCTCCTCCCTGGCGATGGACCGGAGCAGCAGCTCCTCGTCGCTCAGGTACGCCGGTCCCTCCATGCGAATGAACACGCGGCGGCCCTCCCTGCGGACCTCGACCTCTCCCTTCCTGATCTTCCGGTCCAGGGTCGAGAGGGAGATCTCCAGCTCCTCAGAAGCCTCCGCTTTCGTCACCCACCGGACGGGCTGATTCATCGTCTTTTACCTCTCTACAGGCTGACACGTCAGGGTTGACAAAGTGCAATCAAGTTGTCATCGAGCCGGAGATTCATTTTAGCATCGCTTCCCATTGTGGCACCCGACACGTCGCGACACGTCAGGGTGATGCGTCAACCCCATTTCGTAGCTGATTCAGGGGTGAAACGGCCCCTGTAAGCCCTGGGAAATTGGGGCGTTTGCCCCAACTTGCACCCCCCAGACAGCTTGGAGGGGAAATAGCGATGTGGCATCGCTATCTACGTGTCACTCCCTATAGGACATCCCCTCTACAGAACTGGGACGCATACGGTGGTAGAGGCTGTCCCACTGGTAGGCGCTCAGCCCGGACAGCGGCAGCCTCGGTGACTCCGGCTCCCACAGTGGACGCCATGACGGTCCGAGTATGCCTGTGTCGGACAGCACGGGGATGCAGGACACCAGGATGGGCAGCGACATCCGGCTCCTGAGGGCTGCGGTGTTCACATAGGTATCCTCGACCTCCTCGGTATCAACGACGAACAGGGTGTAGGGGAACGGCGGCTGGTCTTCCTTATGCTCGGACGACCGGTAGTACCGCTCATAGGGTCTCAGGCGGGCAACGACTCCCCTGGGATGACGGGCGCGAAGCTCGTGCTCGAGATAGAACGGCACGTGGAGGCCGCCGGTGACCAGATGCCCAACTGCGTCGGGGGCAATGGCAGACTCTCCCCAGTTGTAGGCCCGGTCGGACCTGGCGGTGGGCACCGTCCACTGTAGTTCGCTGGCGGGATCGGCGCGGGTCTCAGCCTCCAGCTTCGACAGGAACCAGGTGATGCCGTCAGCGTGCTTCTTCTGTCGCGCCCATGTCTCGATGCGGTGGCCCACGTGTCGACGGCGTCCCTGTTTGTCGGTGGTGAGGGCGGTGCTCCAGATCCCCTGTGTCGTGGGAAGCTGGGCACGGCCCCTGTGGGTGACGTAGCGTATACCCTCGGCGGACAGGGTGTAGCGAACGTCTCCGCGTTTGCCCCGGCGCTCGATGAGGTCCCAGGTGTTCACGAGGCTGTGCATCATCTGGCTGATGCGTCCCTCGGAGACGCCGAGCCAGGGGACAAGGTGGTTACGGGGGATCATGGGGTGGTCGGTAATGAGGTCGAGCGTCCGCTTCTCCGAGGGACTGATGTCGAAGGCCGGCGCAACTCGCGCCATTCGCTCGGGGTCGGGTATCGATGCCCTCTTACGTTCTGGTGAACCGGTGGAGCGCCTTCCGCCGGGACTGGCGCGGGAGACCACGCCCTCCAGCGTGAAGAAGCTGCTACCTATCACCCACGAAGTGGTGCACCAGAGGCGGCGGTCCCGTCGTTCCAGTGCATATCTGGACTCGGCTGCGACGTAGCAGTCGTCGATGTTGCGGTCCTCGCAGAACCTCGTCGTCAGCCTCTCCTCCCAGATGCTGGGCACCAGAATGAGAACGGTGCCGGGGCGTCGCGTGTAGTCATACTCGGCTATGGCCCTCAGCCGGTCGTACAGAGACCGGCGACGTAGTGCTAGGCCCTGGCGCACTATGCCGAAGCTGCTTCGGTCGTGGAGGGTGATGGTGGCGTCGAAGCGCCCCCTGCGATGGAACTCCACGTGGGAACTGAGCCCGTCGATGCCGGGAGACATGGTGGCGGCGAGGCGGTAGATGGAGGCCACCGCGTCCATCCGGCGGAT
>CAZIDM010000006.1:41651-101051 GCA_964537915.1 uncultured Dehalococcoidia bacterium | reverse complement strand
AGGACGTCCCCCTCACCCTAACCCTCTCCCTCAGGGAGAGGGGACATTCGATCCCACAGCAGGGAGCCGACTAAGTTGATACAGGTACGCGATATCGAAGGTGGGGGCCGACGTCGATTGTGCTGGTGGACCGCCCACCGGGGGCTAGTGGGGGTCTTCGGTGCGGTCTGGGTGGGAGTCTGTCGATGCGGGCTCCGGGTCAGGCGACGGCTGGGAGCTGGCGCGGGAGACCCTGCGGGGGCTCGCGGGCTCGGCGAGGAAGGTATCTCTGAAGGCGGGCTCCAGGATCAGGTGGAGACGGAAGCTGAACACGCCCACAGCCAGCGCGGGCGCGACCAGCAGGACCAGCGAAAGGGGGACGGACAGGCTGCCCAGGGCGAAGAGCCGGACGACGAACGGGAGGGTGAACAGGAACAGCAGCCCCAGCAGCACCGTTGCCAGTCCGTACTCGACCATGGTCTGCCAGGTCCGCCAGCGCTCAGCCCGCCCTGTGCCGAAGGGCTGAATCTGGGGGATGTTGGTCGCCAGGCGGGCGAGGTCTCCCAGCGAGTGCCAGACGCGGATCGCGGACGGTGCGCTGAAGCCTACCACCACACCCGCTATCAGGAGTCCGGTGATTCCCGCGGACCACGGCAGCGCACTGGCGAGGGCCTCCGGGGTGATGTAAACGGCGCCTGTCCCGGCTGCGCAGAGGACGCCGATGATGCTGACGTTGATCAGGATCCCGCGTACGACATCGCGGAGCTGCTCGCCTGTCTCCCCCTTCAGGGCCAGGGCCGACCAGAAGATGCTCACGCCGAGTGAAATCGAGAGCATGATCTTGCGAAGCGGGAGAGGGGCTCGCCGGCCAGTCCACCTCGACAGCGGGTATGAGGCGCGGCTGGTGATTGGAGCCAGCACCGAGGTGATGGCCGTGCAAAGTGAGAGCACCGGCTCCAGCGCCGAAGCTGTTCCGGCTCCTGCGGGACTGAGACGCCCGATCGCCAGTGAGAATTCGCCCATCTGGGGCATCGTCATGCCAACGCGAAGGGCCTCTGCCGGTCTGCGGCCCGCGAGTATGGAACCCATCGTGTTGGCGACGATCTTGCCGGTCATGAACACGGCCGCCACCACCAGCGCCGGGACGAGGTATTCATCGAGGGAGCGGTAGTCGATGAGCATTCCGATGGAGAGGAAGAACAGCGCGCCGAACATGTCCCGCACGGGTGAGACCATGCGCGTTATCCGGCCGGAGGCCTCGGTGTCGCCTATCACGACTCCAACCAGGAAGGCTCCGGCGGCCGGAGACAGTCCCAGCAGGGTGGCGCTCAGGGCCAGCAGGAAGCAGAACCCCAGGCTCGCCAGCAGCAGGGTTTCGTCCGACTGGTACCGTGACAGGAACTGCATGAGCCTGGAGATGACCAGGGTGCCCAGGACGAGCACGACGACGCAGAAGACGGTCAGCCTGAGAACGAGCGCTCCCGCGTCGGCGATGCTTGCGGTTCCCGTGGTCGCCAGGCCGGACAGCACGGTCAGAAGTATCACCGCGGCGAAGTCCTCGACCAGCAGGATCCCGACGATCGTCTGGCCCCAGCGTGCATTGAAGAATCCGCCGTCGTGCAGCCCCTTCAACAGGATCGCAGAGCTGCTGATGGCGATTGCTCCGCCCAGGTAGAGGCCGTGGCTCGAGTCTATGCCGGGGAAGAGGCTGGCGGTCCAGACGCCGAAGAGGGTCAGAACGCTGATCTCCACGACGCCAATTGCCAGCACCGGAAATCCGATGTTGCGAATGCGCCGCCAGCCGAGTTCGAGTCCGATGCCGAAGAGGAGCAGGATGAGTCCCAGCTCTGCGAGCACGCCGATTGTGTCCAGGTTGCTGATGAGGGGAGTCGGCAGCGTGAAGGGGCCGATCAGCATGCCTGCGACCAGGTATCCGAGGACCGGGGGCTGCTTGACCATCCTCGCCAGGGCAAGGCCAGCGGCGGCGATCACCATTGCGATGGCGAAGTCCTTGAGGAGGGTAGAGCTCGCCTCCGAGAGTCCGGCGGCGGGTATGAAGAACAGGATGTCTATGGTCTAGTTCCTGGGCGATGAGCGAGCTTGCTAAGCGAAGGTAGAGCCTGGCAATGTGCGGCAGAAAACTGAGCAGTACACACCGGTCCGCAGTTCATGTGCCGGCTGCCCCGGCGGCACTGTGAAGCGTTACTTCTCGTCTCCATAAGCCGCGCTGCGTAAAGAGGTTGTGAGAACCGCAATATGAGCCCGGCATGTGGCGGAGACGCCATTCGATATTACCAGTGTTGTGGCACAGCGTCACGAGGTTTAGAGTCGTGCTGGGGATGTCTTCTACCACGACCGCCCTAGTCAGTGTGGAGGCGCCGAACGGCGCGGCGGGGAGAAGAAGTGGTATAGCTCCGACGTTCTTCCCACGTCCGTGATAGACTAGGCTTCAGTCAGTGAAATGTCTGTGAAGATGCTACAGGTCACAGTTCACCCACAAAATGTGCGAAAACCATGACCAATGACCATGAAACGCGGCGGCTGAGAAACAAGCAGTTGGGCATGCTCATGCGTGCCTATCGCCATGCTCACACCCGAGAGGGCACCAACAGGAGGCTCTCACAGAGTGGTCTGCTGGACCTCATGGGGCAGGTGGACCCGGAGTACCTGAACAGACACGACCATTCCACGGTCGCCAGGTGGGAGTCAGGCGCCAGACCTCCCACCAGGGAGAGGCTGCTGGTGTTTGGACGGGCACTGGACCTGGCTCCGGCCGAGATCGACGGTCTGCTGCTCCTGGCCGACCTGGATGCGGACTCTGCGATGCAGCCGACCATTTACGAGCAGGCCGTTGCTTATGAAGAGCCAGTGTTGGCAGATGTGCCTGAACGTCCTGCACTGGAGTCGGCCGGAGCGGCACCTGGTGCTTCGCCTGTCCGCCACGCGTTGCGTTACGCCATGTCCCGGTTCGTTCTACCCGGTGTGTGCGTCTCCCTTGCCGGATACTTCATTGCGACACTGGGCTGGAACTCCTCAGTGGTTCTGGCCGTGTACCTGGGAGTCGCGCTGTGCGCAATGCTTGCATATGGATTCTGGCGATTGCGGCGGTCGGACGACGTGGCGGACCTGCTCTTCGTTACGGTGTTCTTCCTGCTGAGCATACACTTGTTGAGAGCGCCGGTGACCCGGTTGGACATATACGGACTGTACAACCTCGGCGGCCTTGCAGGCACCTCGATCCCCTTCACGCTGAGCCTGATCATCAACCTGCTCGTGGGCACGGTTGCAGGGCTGATGTTCATCCTTCTTCGAAGATGGCAATACTCCGATCCCTCAGACCGGAAGAACGTGTACAGCAGGGCCGCCTGGGCTGTGGTCCCGCCGATCGCCTTCGTCTACACCTTTATCCTGGTATTCTCCAATGTTGGAATCTGGATATTCGGTCTGATTCTGCTGACCCTGTCGGCCGGTGCGTTCATTATGTTGATGGTCCTGCGGGACGCCGACCTCAGCATAGGTGAGTGGGACCGGAAGTTCCTGCTCTGCACCACGGTGGCGGTCGTGATAGTGCTGTCAGTCATCAGTCTGGCCACGATTCTGTTGGCGTGGATGCAGCCGGCCTCGTACCCTGATGGGCAAGGCCTCTTCTACCCGTCGGGCCTGGACTTCGAAGCCCTCGGGTACTCTCCTGATGAGTTTGGAACGCGCTCCACGCTGTCCATCATCTGGGTCTTCCTGGCCACATTCGCTTACATGGCCATTGCTATTGCGGGCAAGCTGATCGTCACGATCTACAAATTGGACGGCGGCAGCTCGTCCATGGCTGCACCGGCCGCGGCGGTGGTGCCGAGCGATGCCATCCTCATGCAGCGGGCCAGAAGAAGCCCTCGTCTCTACCTGCGCCACTGGGACGGCCTTCTGTCGGTCCTTGAAATACTCAGGCTAAGGGGCGGTCGCATTCGTTCTCCGTCCGCCTGAGTTCTGCGTGGCAGGAACTTACAGCGTATGAAGCACTCACTCCGCAGGGTGGGAGTCTGGTCGATGCGCTGTTCGGCGGTGACTCTGGCGCTGCTGATACTATTCATCCTGGCCACCCCGCAGGGGCGCACCGGGTTCAGGACGGTGCTGTTTGTCACGCAGGTGCTGGATCTACCGATCAAACCCCAGTCCTGGGTCACCGATGATCCTCTCCGTCACCGGGTGGGAGACGGACTGAGCGGCACTCACGAGGCGGAGGTGTACCGCCTGCCAACTGATGGAACCCGGGCTGCGGTGCTGCTGTCCGTGGGCGCCACCCCCGAGGGACTGGATGATCCGGGCCTGGTCATGCTCGGCGACGCCCTGGCCCGTGCCGGCTACGTGGCAATGATGCACTGGTCCCCCGCGATGGGGCTCGAGTCGAACATGGACCCGTCGGAGGCGGAGGCGCTTGTCGAGGCGTTCGCGTACCTCGAGGGACTCGAATACGTTGACCCTGAGCGAGTTGGCATCGGGGGATTCTGCGTGGGAGCCTCCCTGGCGCTGGTCGCGGCAGCCGATCCCAGGATCCGCGACCGGGTCGGCTTCGTCAACGCCTTTGGCCCGTTCTACGATGCCGGCGCACTGCTAAGGCAGGCCGTATCCCGAACGGTCGTCTACGAAGGGGAGACCACACCGTGGCAGCCAGAGCAACGTACGCTGCGATTCCTGGCCACAGAGCTGATCGAGAACCTGGACGACTCATCGGATGTGCAGATGTTGACGCGCCGCTACCTGGAGGATCAGCCTTCTGGTCCGATTGAGCCGGACAGGCTTTCCTCGCAGGGGAAGGTCGTGGCGCGTCTGCTGGAGGGAGTTCAACCGCATGAGGCGGAGGCGCTCTACGGGATGCTGCCGCCTGCACTCCACGAGGACCTGGCCATGATCTCACCGTCCACGCACGTCCACGGCCTCAGAAGTCGGCTGCTCGTATTGCACACCCGATACGATGAGTATGTACCGGCTGCGGAGTCCCGCCGTCTCCTGGAGGCGACGGGGGACCGGCTGGACGTCTACTACACCGAGTTCATCGGGTTTGATCACCTTCTGCCTGACGACGACGGGATTCTGTCACTGTTGAGGGAGGCGTTCGTCATGTACCGTCGCATGTACTCTATCCTTCGTATAGTTGACTGATGCGGGGTGGGTGGGGTCGTGCTAAATGTCTTATGTCAAGCTAAGCCCACTAAATACCATCTATCCCCGCAGACAGGTGCATCGATGGCTGGCCCACTCACGCCCGTCGCATTCCTGCGGATGCCGTGGGGACAATAGTAGTTGAGACCTCGCAGAAGGCATGGTCGTAAGAGGATGTTCCTTGATTCTGCTTTCACAGGGATGGTCCAACGAGTTGGCCACCACTATTACCCTTGTCATTGGCCACGTATCCGTGTTCTGATTTCTTTTCCGAGCCTCGGACAGAATTCATCGAACTTACCCTTGCTCCGCTGGTTGTTGAAGCCAGGGTTAGCGAAGTGCCACATGAATGCCAGCAGAGGTCCATCGTCCTGAGAACGGAACGTGCCGTAAGCGTCTTGGCGCCGAATCAAGGGTGGGAAGTTCTGCTTCTGCATGAATACTACTATGGCCTTTAAGTTAGGGAGGAGCTCGATCTCATTCCTCAGGTGTCTTTCACAGCAGAGTTCGGCCTCTTGCCTGAAAGGGCTAACACTGGTTCCGTACGACCTACACTTGAAGAGGTTGGTCAAATGTATGTTACGGCCTATCGAGAAGTAGTCTCTCTTGCCGATGCCTCTATTGATCTGTTCGAGAATGTACTCGATGTTTGACAGGTTGCGCTGTGCCGCACTTCCTCCGTATTCTGCCCACTTGAGTCCAAGTGCAACAGAGTGGATGTCTATCAGGTCTATGTTCGATCGTGTCGTTCTATTAGTTGCCCCACCAGGAGCAAAACCAACCAGCATCAGTTCGACCTGTTCAGGATCAAGCAGTCCTCCTTCAAGATCGTGAGTGAAATTTACAGGAACGTAAGCCGGGCCCCACAGCTCCTCACACGCCTCCGTAATTGTGCCGATGCCCGAATTCCTGTACTGAACCTCGACAGCCTTGGGATTCCGTATATCGCGGCAGGCTTCACACCTATATATGATATTCTCCGCCTCCGACACTCGAAAGACCGAGCTGTGCAGAGCTCTGAGTGACGAGGCGTCTGATTGCTCAATCGGCTGGACCTTGACCTGCCCGGCGCTGACTGCATTATTGAGCTGTTGAAGACTTCTACCATTCATGTGTCGCTCCATGAAAAACCCTTCTCATGGGGGGCAGGCTACGATGATTTCCCACTAGTAGCAATTCTCAAGTCTCGACATCGGCTTGCATGAGCCTGCATGCATGGCTGTCCAGTCTGGTATGAAACACAGGGATTCCACCTCTTCCTCACTGCGGGAAAGCAAGTCCTTCAATCACTCCAAAAAGGAACTCCCTTGCCTCCGTAGCCGACAATCCTCCCAGCCTTCCAGTCGAGTACAATGTGAAGATCTCGCGGCATACGTCCTTCATCTGCATCAGGCTGGGTGAACGTGCATATAGGCTGGTCACTACCCAGTGGGCGTTTTCCGACACTTCTCTCAGGTTCTCGGTTAGGCCCCCTTCCTCCATAACCATATGTGCAGCCACAGCTAGATTTGCCACTTCAAGATCGGTCGATAAATCAGAACAGAGTCTTGTGAAGCGAGGGACCAGAAAGCGGAACCGCTCGAAATTCGTCGGATTTGGCGTTCCGTTTCCCGTTATGACTGCCATGCTGTATGCAAGGGAATTCAGATCAGTGTCCGGGGGACTCTTGCGTTGTCCAGCCCGGCGAGCTGCATCACGATAGTCGTTCATTACTCCGTTATCGGCGGTTACGACCTGATCTGGAATGTCGGACTCGCCTTGGCACCCAATCACGGTCAAAATAATCGCTGACATCAGAACAACTGCCCACATCAATTGCGCGTGCATCAGACGCCTCTCATCTCCGGCAACCAGAGTATGTTCGCCAGGGTAGAGAACGCCGCCGCCAGTAAGACCGTTCCGGTGTGCCACGGGAACCTGACGAAGATTCCGCCCAGCTCACCAGTCTGTAGTCACAGTGCAGATCGGTTCATACCCTTAATGGCGTGGCCAGAGTGGTTCAATTCAATCGTTATCTAAGTCTGGCACATTGTAGGTCACTTCTCAGCTGAACAGTGCCAATCACTTCAGATCTTGGAGGCGGTATCGCTTGACAGAGGCGGTCTGGGCGATCATGGATGGGTCTCAGGAGGTGGCAGACATTTTCTCCGAGTGATTGTCCCAAAATCGGTCAAACTCGCCGAGTTTAAGGAGGGGCGTCAGCTATAAGGAGTACAGCCGGATGGGACAAAAGGCCCCAGTTTGTCTCGTGGACTTTCGGAACGCTCAGACTGGCGAAATTCTAGACGCAACCCGGCCCAGGAGAATGGACGGTCGCTGCGGCTACTCTCCGCGCAGCCTCCGAAGCTCCGCTTCCAACTCCGCCACACGGTTCTCGGCTGTACTCGCCCGGAGTTCGGCATCCAGTCGACCGACCTGCTCCTCTTCCACTCGCGACTCAGCAGCCAGACGGCCAGAACGCTCCTCCAGACGGCTCGCTTGCTCTTCGTCCCGCCTCAGCAGCCAGCCGCCCGCAACCGGGTCCCAGAATCTCAGGTCTCCATCAATCCACCAGATGTCGAGATCGAGCACACCGCTATGGGACCACAACCGACCATCGGACTCCTGTCGGATCTCGAACCGCCTGTACTCGCCATCCTCCAGGTACTCTCCCACCAGCGGCTCACCGTAGAACTCGCCATCCGTCGCGTCGTACCTCCAGTACTCCAACACTCCCAGCTCCGCGTACAGATCACGCTTGCGACCCAGATCGGCGGAAGCGGTGCTCCCAGACCCTATCTCCAGCACGAAGTCAGGAGCCTTACCAACCTCCCACAACAGATACGTGTTGTTACCCTCCAGAGACAGCGACTCCAGGGCCGACTCCGACAGGTCCAGCGCGACGTAGCAGTCGGGGGAGACTGAACGCCGGGGATCGCCTTCGACGTAGTACATGAACGTATTCCCGTTCACGTGCGCCCCCGGAACGTCCCTGTAGCGGTCTTCCAGGTCGCCCACCACCCTGCGAAACAGGGGCGACTGGTACTCTCCGTCGGGCAATGGCATACCGTCCGTTTCGGGATAGATGATGGTGGCGGCCCGAGTGGTCATGGACTACTCCTTTGCTCCTGCCAATTCTATCACCCCGATTCCAGGCGGCCCCAGCCACATGCGGCCTTTCACTTATAATGCGCGGACGATCCGGCAGGACGAAATCTACCGGCCCGGACGCTGTGGAGGTCTCCCTTGGGAAGTCAGAGTCAAAAGGGCGCATCGCGCATCAGGTCTCTCATTCCGAACTCGCTGGAGTGGCGGTGTGTGGGTCCGCACCGGGGCGGCAGGGTCGTCACCGTGGCCGGGGACGTCTCCAACCCTATGGTCTTCTACTTCGGCTGCGCCGGAGGCGTATGGAAGACCACCGACGGCGGCACCTACTGGGAGAACGTGTCCGACGGCTTCTTCAAGACCTCCGCCGTCGGCGCCATCGCGGTGTCGGAGTCCGACCCCAACGTCATCTACGCCGGCATGGGCGAGTCGTGCACCGCGGTGCCGAGACTGCACTGGACGTCGCGCGCCGACGGCATGTACAGGTCGACGGATGCTGGCAGGTCGTGGACGAACATCGGACTGGAGAGGACACGGTACATCGCGCGGCTCCGAGTCCATCCGAATAACCACGACCTCGTATACGCATCGGTGCTAGGACACCTGGAGGGGCCGGACACCGAGAAGGGGGTGTTCAGATCCGACAACGGCGGACGCTCCTGGGAACGAGTGCTGTTCCGCAGCGAGAACGCCGGGTCCAACGACATCTGGATGGACCCGACCAACCCTCGCATCATCTACGCCACGACATGGGACTCGCGTCGCAGCTACTGGAACTCCTACAGCGGCGGCCCGGACAGCCGTATATATAGAAGCCTCGACGGCGGCGACTCCTGGACCGATCTCACGGACAACCCCGGACTTCCCGACGTGACCAAGGGGCGCATCGGCGTGACCGGCACGGCGGCCAGGCCGGGCAGGGTGTGGGCGATCTTCGACGTCGGCGGCGCGGCCGGAGTGGCCGCTCTCGCGGAGATGGGAGGCAGGACGGGTGGAATCTACCGCTCTGACGACTACGGAGAAACATGGGAGCACGTGAACGACGACCCCGAGATGACCGTGCGCCCCCACTACTACAACCACGTCTTCGGAGACCCGGGGAACCCCGAGGTGCTGTACAACCTCAACCAGCCGTTCTGGAAGTCGATAGACGGCGGGCACACGTTCAACACGGTCGAGCTGCCCCACTACGACAACCACGACCTCTGGATCGACCCGAACGACTCCAACCGTATGATCAACGGCAACGACGGCGGCGCCTGCGTGACCTTCAACGGCGGCGAGACGTGGTCGTCGATCTACAACCAGCCGACTGGCGAGTTCTACCACATCACGGCGGACCACGAGTTCCCGTACCGGCTCTACGCCACCCAGCAGGACAACAGCTCGATCAGCGTGCCGAGCCGTTCGAGCCGGGGAGCGATCCGCTGGGCGGACTGCTACTCGGTCGGCAGCTCCGAGAGCGGCCACATAGCGGTCAAGCCGGACAACCCGAATATCTCGTACTCCGGCGCGTTGGGAAGCTCCCCCGGAGCGGGCGCAACCATGCTCAGGTACGACCACTCTACTGAGCAGGTGCGCGTCGTCACCGTGTGGCCCGACCTCACCGGGCTGACCGTCCCCGGCAGGAGGTACCGCTTCGAGTGGGACAACCCGATCGTGTTCTCGCCCCATGACGCGGACGTGCTGTACTCGGCCGCGAACGTGGTGTTCAGGTCTGTGGACGAGGGAACGAGCTGGCAGGTCATCAGCCCCGACCTCACGAGAAACGACACGGACGACAGGGAAGAGTACGACCCCGACACCAACATCGCGCCCTTCGAGCGGTGCGCGATCTCGCGCTTCGCCGAGTCGCCGCTGCGCCAGGGCGTATTCTGGACAGGCTCCAGCGACGGGCTGATACACGTATCCCAGGACGGCGGGGCTACCTGGACCGACGTCACCCCGGACGGCCTCCCGGAGTGGACTCCTGTATATGGACTGGAGGCGTCACCGCACGACGCTGGGACGGCCTACGTCGCGGCGGCCCGGTACCAGCACGGCGATTACATGCCCTACCTCTTCCGTACCAGCGACTACGGCGCGACGTGGACGGCGATCTCTGACGGCATCCCGGAGGGCGACTACACACGGGTCATCCGTGAAGACCCTGAACGCCAGGGCCTGCTGTACGCGGGCACAGAGGGAGGCGTGTACGTCTCGTTCGACGACGGTGAGTCATGGGAGTCGCTCCAACTGGCCCTGCCGCCGGTGCCGATTCACGACATGGTTATCCGGGACGGCGACCTCGCCGTCGCGACACACGGACGTGGACTGTGGATACTGGACGACCTGTCCGTACTCCACCAGTTCGGAGACATCGAACACGCCCCTCAGCAGCAGGCACACCTCTTCCGTCCGAGGCCAACGTACCGCGTGCTGACCGAGCCGTACGGCTACTGGCACCGGCCCTCCGGGGACACCAAGCTCTACCAGCTCAGCCTCGGAGTTCCAGCGACGTATCGCATCGACGAGACCGCCCACGGAACGCGGTCTCTCTCCCCAATCGACGCAGGCAAGAACCCGCCCGACGGCGTCGTGGTGACGTACTTCCTGGATTCGCAGCCCGAGGGAGAAGCCACGCTCACGTTCATGACGGACGGCGGCGAGGTCATCCGACACCTCTCCAGCATGGACGGGACTCCCAGGGTCCCCGTCCGGCAGGGCGCCAACAGGTTCGTCTGGGACATGAGGCACGAGGGCGCCAGGCGCGTCGAGGGCGAGTCCGAGGCAGGCAGACCCATGTACGTCCCCATCATCCCGCCGGGAAGCTACCGCGTGCGTCTGCAAGTCGACGACGAGGCGTGGGAGCAGAGCTTCGAGGTGCTCGCAGACCCACGTGTGAGCGTGTCACAGGAGGATCTGGAGCGTCAGCACGCCCTCCTGATCGCGATCCGCGACAAGGTGTCCGAGTCGTCAGACGCAGTCGCGACAGTGCGCAACGTCGTCGGGCAGGTCGAGTATCTCGTAGAACGGGCCGACGGTTCAGCGGGCGAAGAAGTGGTGACAGAAGCCGCAGAGAGCCTGACAGAGAAGCTGTCGGCCATCGAAGACGAGCTCCTGCTAGGTAGCCTCAGTTCCGACACGCCCATGCGCGGCGCGTTCTACGCGAGAGGGCTGCGCTCGAGGCTAGCGTCGCTCGGAGACACCGTCGGAATGGCCGACGGCGCCCCGACGCAGCAGTCGAACGACGTCTACGAAGACCTGCGCACCCAGATCGACGCCCAGTTGGTCGCATTACAAAGCATCCTCGAAGAAGACCTCGAAGCCCTCAACAGCATAGCCCGAGAGCTAGACCTCCCACCCGTGGTCCTCCGCGAAAATAGAGCAGGATAGTCAGGGAATCTCGTTGTGTATCATGGATTCGCCACAAGCGCAGTTGTGCATCACTTTAAGCCATACATGATACGCAAGCGCCGTACGCAAAATGAACGACCAGCAACCACTACTCATAATCGTCAACGGCCTACCGTGTACAGGTAAGACCAGCCTCAGAGGACTTTGCTGAGAGAACCCCTGTTGTCGATACGGTAGATGAATGGCCTGGCCTCGGTCGTTGCGACCTCAACGATCTTCTCGAAGGCGTTCAGGAAGAAGCGCACCTTCTGCCATTTCACTGCGTTTCTACCTGGCAGGTAGAAGCATCCCATCCCATAGTCTGTAATCGCGAACAGTTCCGACGGACGTCTGTGATGCTGGCTATCGTGACCAATCAGGGTCCACCCTCTGGTGCCGACAATAGGCATCCATACATCGTCGTTTTCGTGGTGTGGGAAGTGTTCCTGATGGAACTCCACATCAGTAGAAGGCAGGTCCAGCAGCTTGAGTATCTGAGGTACGACTACTCCAACATCCCTGTCGAAGAAAAGCACCAGTCTTGGACTCGTCAACTTCAGGCGGCCAGTTGGATTCCTTCAAAGAAGAGACCGTCTCTAACCGCCTGGCGGCTGAGTCCCAGGTCCTCTTCCATCTCTTTGATACTCTCTCCGGCCTGCCAGCGCCCTTCAAGTACCCATGTGGGAACGCCCTCCACGGTGGGAGTTCCGAAACGGACACGAGGGTCAATGGTCACCAGGCTATTCCTTCCACTAACGTGCCACGCCATGACGAGGCCACTTTCATCGTAGTCAAAATGGCTGAACCGCTCAGCAACCATCTCGGGCCAGGCGATCTGACCATACGCGTCAGCCACGATGAGATTGTCAATTGAGGTCTGGCAGTCAATCTCGCTCAGCCTCAGCATCATGTGGAATCCCTCCGTCTGCCATCTGTACTGTATGAAGGGATGCTGAGAGTCCAGTTCACTGGCAGCGTAGTCTCTCGCTTTCCTGATCCTTTGAAGAGACACGCCAGACTTGCGGAATGCCGCGATGACTGCCACTTCAATTAGTTCGAGGTATGACAGTCGTTGACCCTTTTCATAACCGGGCATCCCTCGCCGCCAGTGACTGACGGTTTGCGGAGAGATATGAGAATAGCGCGCTGCTTCCCCTATCCCGTAGGTGGGCAGCATAAGGCGCTGACGCCAAGGCTCTGTCTTACTCACAGCCAGCATGAATTCGGTATCCCTCGAACGAGTCTGCGTACGATGACTAATGCCATTGTAGTGGACAGTTTTCCGCTTAACTAGAGCGTCATTGAATTTGACACTTTCTAAGACTCTAGGTAAACTTCTCGTTTGTCGCCACTTGTGGATGGCTCGCCTTTTGTCTGTTTCCAGAGTTGCCATGAATGCAGGGGTCTATCAATGCCCACAGTTAACCAACTGGTGCGAAAACCGCGCCGGTCCAAGAACAAGAAGGAGAAGGCTCCGGCCCTCCGATATACGTTCAATTCGCTGAAGAACCGTACCCGCAGAGGCGGAGGCTCTCCGCAGAAGCGCGGCGTATGCGTCCAGGTGCGTACCCAGACCCCCAAGAAGCCGAACTCGGCGCTCCGCAAGGTCGCCAGGGTACGGCTGACCAACCAGATGGAAGTCACCGCCTACATACCGGGCGAGGGACACAACCTCCAGGAACACTCGGTCGTGCTCATCAGGGGCGGACGAGTCAAGGACCTCCCCGGCGTTCGATACCACATCGTTCGCGGCGCTCTCGACACCGAGGGTGTTATCGACCGCAAGCGCGGCCGCAGCAAGTACGGCGCGAAGAGGGACCCTGGAGTCCTTTAGTCGACAAACCGCACTGAACCGGCAATAGTCATTGAGGACATTGGATGGCGCGAAGACGTAGAGCCGAGAGACGACGGGTCATACCCGACCCGAAGTACCAAAACGTGGAGCTGGCCCAGTTCATCAACAAGGTGATGCTCAACGGCAAGAAGACGACTGCCCAGAAGATCGTGTACGACGCGCTGGACAAGGCATCCGAAGAGGTGCGCCGACCTCCACAGGAGGTCTTCGAGCAGGCCATCCGCAACACTATGCCGATGGTCGAAGTCCGATCTCGCAGAGTCGGTGGCGCGACCTACCAGGTCCCGACCGAGGTCCGGCCCGAGCGCAGGCTCGCGCTGTCGATGCGCTGGATTATCCAGGCGGCACGGTCGAGACGCGGCAGGCCGATGGCAGAGCGACTGTCAATCGAGCTGTCAGAGGCAGCTCGCGGACAGGGCTCGGCCGTGAGGCGCAGGGAAGAGCTTTACAGAATGGCCGAGGCCAACCGCGCTTTCGCGCACTACCGCTGGTAGGCGGCCGGAGGGACTATCGGTCTTCCATACGAACAAATCGATTTGGCAGAATGTAACGTCACACCAAACGGGGTGAACTGACCTGGCGACCAAATGCCTCAGTAGGGGCGGGTCTGCGGACTCGCCCCTACAGTGGTTGTTGAAAGGGACAATTCCCCGTGCCAATGGGCGAATCAGCAAGGCAGAGATGAACAACAAAGTTCTTGAGAACACCCGAAACATCGGGTTCATAGCGCACATAGACGCCGGTAAGACCACCGTCACCGAGCGTGTGCTCTACTTCGCTGGCCGTATCTACAAGATCGGCGGCGTCGACGAGGGCACGACCGCTATGGACTGGATGGCGCAGGAGCGGGAGCGAGGCATCACCATTACCTCAGCCGCTACGACCTGCACCTGGAAACAGTACACCATCAATATTATCGATACCCCAGGTCACGTGGACTTTACCGCTGAAGTTGAACGAAGCCTCCGCATACTTGACGGAGGCGTCGTCGTTTTTGACGCGGTCGCCGGTGTGCAGCCGCAGTCGGAGACAGTTTGGCGGCAGGCAGACCGTTACAACGTCCCCCGCATCTGCTTCATCAACAAGATGGACAGGGTGGGGGCGAACTTCTTCAGGGCCACTGACTCCATCGCACGCAGGCTCAACGCCAATCCGGTCGCTATCCAGATACCGATCGGCGAGGAAGACGACTTCCGCGGCGTGATCGACCTCGTGGAGGAGAGGGCCATCTTCTACGAAGAGGAAGGTCCGGCAGTCCCGCGTGAGGGTCCGGTGCCCGAGGAGATGATCGAGGAGTTCAGGAACTACCGCAACGTGCTGGTGGAGAAGGTCGCCGAGACCGATGAAGAACTCATCATCAAGTACCTCGAGGACGAGGAGATAAGCACGGAGGAGATCAAGCGCGCGCTCAGACAGGCGACGCTTGAGTACAAGTTGGTGCCCGTTATGTGTGGCACCGCCCTCCGACACCGCGGTATCCAACCCCTCCTCGACGCAATCGGCGACTACCTCCCATCCCCCCTCGACGTTCCCCCCACTGAAGGCAAGTCCTACTCCACCGGCGAGCCGGTCGAGCGCCATCCCAAAGACCCCGAAGCTCCCTTCGCCGCCCTCGCATTCAAGACGGTCTCCGATCCTTACATCGGTCGCCTCGTCTACTTCCGGGCATACTCCGGAAGCGCAGCAAGCGGGTCTATGGTGTTCAACGCGACCAAGGGTCGCAGGGAAAGACTCGGACGCCTCGTGCAGATGCACGCGAACAGGCGGGAGGAGATCGAGGAGGTCACTGCAGGGCAGATTGTGGCCGCGGTCGGGCTTAAGACCACGACCACGGGCGACACGATCTGCGGAAGCCGCGACGACGCCACGGTGCTGGAGACGATCACGTTCCCGGACCCCGTCGTATCGGTGGCCATCGAGCCCAGGTCGCGCGCCGACCAGGACAAGCTCGCCGACTCGCTCGTCTACATGTCGGACGAGGACCCCACCTTCAGGGTGACCTACGACGACGAGACCGGGCAGACGATCATATCGGGAATGGGCGAACTCCACCTCGACATCATCGTTGACCGCATCAGGCGAGAGTACAACGTAGAAGCAAACGTCGGACGCCCAAGGGTCGCCTACCGTGAGACGGTGACAGGCGCAGCCCGCGCAGAGGGCCGGTTCGTCCGGCAGACCGGCGGCCACGGCCAGTTCGGCCACGTATGGATGGAGATCGAGCCGCTCGACCGCGGCGATGGCATCCAGTTCGAGAGTAAGATTTCCGGCGGCGCGATACCGACGGAGTTCATTCCAGCGGTTGAAGAGGGCGCTCGCGAGGCGCTGGCCGCAGGGCCTCTATCGGGATTCCCTGTCGTGGACGCCAAGCTGACGCTGATAGACGGGAGCTACCACGAGGTGGACTCGTCCAAGATCAGCTTCCAGATCGCTGGCTCCATGGCCGCCAAGGCGCTGCTGACCAGGGGCAGGCCCGCAATGCTGGAGCCGGTAATGAAGCTCGAAGTCGTCACCCCGGGCGAGTCCCTGGGCGACGTGCTCGGAGACCTCGGACGGCGCAGGGCGCAGATCAAGAACATCGAGGGCGTCGGTGACGTCCAGTCGGTGCGTGCCGAGATACCGCTCGCCGAGAGCTTCGGCTACGCAAACGCGATCCGGTCTCTGACCCAGGGCCGCGCGAGCTACACGATGGAGTTCGACAACTACGTCGAGGTCCCCAAAGAGTTGGTCGAGATCGCATAATCCGCCGCCGCGAACGAGGCGAGGTAACGAGGAGGGGGAGCCTCATTCACATCCAACTCCCCAGCCTCAAAGGGAAAAAAGATGGTAACCGAAAGCAGGCAGAAGATCAGAATCATCCTGAAGGCGTTCGACCACAGGATCCTTGACCAGTCCGCAGGGCAGATCGTCGAGACGGCGGAGAGAACGGGCGCAAGGGTGTCCGGGCCTGTGCCGCTGCCGACATCCATCAAGCGATTCTGTGTCATCAGGTCCCCGCACATCGACAAGGACTCGCGGGAACACTTCGAGATACGCACACACAACCGGCTGATCGACATCCTGGAGCCGACCTCCAAGACGATCGACCAGCTTACGCGACTGAACGTCCCCGCAGGCGTCGACATTCAGATCAAGCTTTAGCTTACTCCTCCCACTCTCCCTTGATGGGAGAGGGCTGGGGTGAGGGTGAATTGGAACAGACCAAATGTCCATTCATGGATTGATAGGCAAAAAGATTGGGACGACCCAGATGTTCCGCGACGACGGAAGGTCGGACGCGGTTACCGTCATCCAGGTCGGCCCCTGCACGGTCACCCAGATCAAGACCGAGGAGACGGACGGCTACATCGGCGTCCAGCTCGGTTACGATGAGGTGAAGAGACTCAGCAGGCCCAGGGCCGGACATCTCAGAGGCGTGGACAAGAACTTCCGCATACTGCGTGAGTTTGGCGTCGACGACACCTCGGACGTCGAGCTCGGACAGGAGATCGACGTCAGCATGTTCGAGGCCGGTGAGCTGATAGATGCCACGGCCAAGGCAAAGGGCCGCGGATTCCAGGGCGGCGTGAAGCGGTACAACTTCCGCGGCGGCCCGAAGACGCACGGCCAGTCCGACAGGCACCGCGCTCCCGGTTCCATCGGGGCCGGCAGCACGCCGGGCAAGGTGCTCAAGGGTCTGAGAATGGCCGGACACATGGGAAACAACCGCGTCACCGTTCGCAAGCTGGAGGTCGTCGAGTCCGACCCGGAACGCAACCTGCTGTTCGTCAAGGGCGCAGTGCCAGGCGCGAGAAACTCGCTGGTGCTAATCAGGAAGTCCGGCACACGCAAGCGCAAGCTGGCGAGCCAGAAGTAGTCCCCCTCATTCAACCCTTCTCCCGGCAGGAGAGAAGTGCAACGAATCCCCTCTCCCTTGATGGGAGAGAGCTAGGGTGAGGGTGAAAAAAGGAAAACCGAAGTGGAACTAGAAGTCAAAAACCTGGCGGGCGAAGTGACCGGCACGATCACTGTCCGTGACGACGTATTCGGTGCAAAGGTCAATCCCGCGCTGGTCCACCAGGTAATGGTCGGCCAGCTCGCGAACCGCAGGCAGGGCACGGTCAAGACCAAGACCCGCGCCGAGGTCGCCGGGGGCGGCGCGAAGCCGAGACCCCAGAAGCACACCGGCAGGGCCAGGGCGGGCTCGATCCGCTCTCCAATCTGGAGAGGCGGCGGAGTGACCTTCGGTCCGCGTCCCAGGAGCTACAGGCACAACACGCCGAAGCAGATGCGCAGGGGCGCGCTCCTGAGCACGCTCTCGGGCAAGGTGCAGGACGGCAGCCTGGTGGTGATCGAGGACTTCAACCTCTCAGAGGACAAGACCAAAGCAGTCGCGCAGGCTTTCAGCAACCTGAACGTCATCGACTCTTCAGTGCTGCTCGTCGCCGACGGCGCGAGCCAGGAAGCTCTGCGAGCCGCGCGAAACATACCGCGAATCAAGATGAAGCCAGGCCGCACGCTGAGCGCAATCGACCTGCTGGGCAGCCGCACGACCGTCATGACCGTCGAGGCCGTTCGCAACGCCGAGGCAACCTTCGGCGGCAGGTTCGAGCGCAAGCCCACGGCAAACGGCGCGGACGATAACGGCGTCGAGGCTGAGGCCGAGCCGGCAGGCGCGCTCGGGCGGGAGGAGTAGACCATGGACCTGCACCCGTTCGAGATAATCCGTCGGCCGGTCGTCACTGAGAAGAGCACGCTCCTCCAGGACGACGACCGCTACACGTTCGAGGTCGCAAAGTCGGCCACCAAACACCAGATCAAAGAGGCGGTGGAAGAAGCGTTCAACGTAAGCGTGGTGAAGGTCAACACGATGATGGTCAGGGGCAGGCGCAGGCGCATGGGCCCCAGGTTCTCGACCTCCCGGAGTTGGAAGAAGGCAATCGTCCAGCTTGCTCCGGGCAACACCATAACCATATTCGAAGGCGTGTAATCCATCTACCTGCTCTCCCGTGACGGGAGAGGCTTGAGGTGAGGGCAAAAAGAGCTTGATTACAAGCTACCGAGCCCTCCGATAGAGACCACAGAAAAAACGGAATCGGACAAGGAAAGAAAAGATGCCTCTGAGAGTCCAGAAGCCAATGACTCCCGGCCAGCGAGGCCAGGTACGTCAGACCACAGAAGACATCACAACGTCGCGACCCAAAAAGTCGCTGCTCAAGCCGCTGAAGAAGCGCGCGGGCAGAAACAACAAGGGCCGCATCACGGTCAGGCACCGTGGCGGCGGACACAAGCGCCGCTACAGGGTGATCGACTTCAAGCGCAACAAGACCGGCGTGCCCGGCGAGGTCGCGTCCATCGAGTACGATCCCAACCGCTCCTCCAGAATCGCGCTCATCAAGTACGTGGACGGCGACTGGCGGTACATCCTGGCCCCGAACGGACTTCAGGTCGGCGACCCGGTCGAGGCCGGTGAGCAGGCCGCGATCAGGATCGGCAACGCGCTTCCCCTCAGGGCGATCCCGTCCGGTACACAGGTCCACAACGTGGAGCTGCACGTCGGCAAGGGCGGCCAGATAGTCAGGGGAGCAGGCACCAGCGCGCAGGTGCTCGCCAGGGAGGGGAGATACACCCTCCTGAGACTGCCGTCCGGCGAGATGCGCAACGTGCTGAGCGACTGCATGGCTACGGTCGGCCAGCTCAGCGCGCTCGACCACAAGAACACCAAGCTAGGAAAAGCCGGACGGAAACGCCACCTTGGCCGCCGTCCGGAGGTGCGCGGCGTGGTGATGTCTCCGAGAGACCATCCCCACGGAGGCGGCGAGGGACGCTCGCCGATCGGCATGCCCGGGCCCAAGACGCCCTGGGGCAAGCCCGCGCTGGGTTACAGGACCCGCAGAAACAAGCGGACGGACAAGTTCATCGTCCGCCGCAGGTACCAGAGGTAACGAAAACGGCCTCCTCTCCCTTGACGGGTCGCAGATGCGCCCTGGCGGGAGAGGATTGAGGTGAGGGTGAAGACGCACTGAACGAGTCCCCCTCATCCTAGCCTTCTCCCGCCAGGGGAGAAGGGATTATAGGAAAAGAAAAAATGTCCAGGTCAGTCAAGAAGGGCCCATACGTACACGAGAAGCTGGCGAAGAAGGTCGACCAGGCCAGGAGCAGCCAGGCGCGACAGGTGATACGCACCTGGTCGAGGGCTTCGACCATCATGCCCGACATGCTCGGCCTGACCATTGCCGTCCACGACGGCAGGCGACACGTTCCGGTGTTCATCACCGAGAACATGGTCGGCCACAAGCTGGGCGAGTTCGCCCCGACCCGGACATTCAGGGGACACTCCTCGAAGTCCGAGCGCGCCTCTGCAATCAGATAGGTGTACGACCATGCCCATTAGCGCAACAGCCAAGAATACAGGCGTTTCAGTAAAGAAGCTGATGCCGATCCTGGACCTCGTTCGCGGAAAGAACGTCCAGGACGCCATGGACACGCTGGAGTACCTTCCGTCACCGGCCGCCGCCCTCGTGGCGCGGGTGGTGAAGTCCGCCGCCTCGAACGCCGAAGAAGAGATCTTCGCGCGGCCAGCAGACCTGACGATAACCAAGATTTACGCGAACGAAGGCCCGAGCCTCAAGAGGTTTCGTGCAAGGGCCAGGGGCCGCGCCACAAGAATTATTAAGCGCAGCAGCCACGTAACGGTGGTAGTGGACGAAAGCGAGGAGCTCTAGCTTGGGTCAGAAAACTCACCCGATAGGATTCCGACTTGGAATCGTCAAGGACTGGCAGGCACGGTGGTTCGCCGGAAAACAGGAGGCGTACCGTAACCTGGTGCTCGAAGACCTCCAGATACGCGGCAGGATAGCTGAAAGCTACCCGGACGCGGGTATCTCTCGGGTTGAGATCGAACGAAGCAACAACGATGTCACCGTGACGATCCACACCGCCAGGCCAGGCATCGTGATCGGTCGCGGCGGACAGCGCGTTGAAGAGCTACGCAAGAGCCTCGAAGCCATCATCAGGCGACGGGCCAGGCTCAACGTGCAGGAGATTCGACAGCCGGAGCTGGACGCCTTCCTGGTCGCCAGGAACGTCGCAGACCAGCTCGAGCGCAGGATCGCGTTCCGGCGCGCCATCAGGCAGACGCTCGGCCGCACCATTCAGGCCGGGGCCGAGGGCATCAAGATCATCTGCTCAGGCAGACTCGGCGGAGCCGACATCGCCAGGTCCGAAAAGGCGATGGAGGGCCGCGTGCCGCTCCACACGCTGAGAGCGGACATAGACTACGGACTTGCTGAGGCGGCGACGGACTTCGGACGCATCGGCGTGAAGGTGTGGATCTACAAGGGAGACATACTTCCAGAGTCCGCTCCTGAGCCTGAGGTCGAGGAGGACATCTCCCCGATCGAGGTCACGCTGAGCGCGACCCCGGACCCCGAACCTGCGATGCCTGCATCGCCACCCGTGGCGGCGGCCGCGCCTGCTGCACCCGCAGTTCCAGCGGCCCCAGTCGCGCCGGCAGCACCCGCAGCTCCCGCAGCCCCGGCGCCTGCTCCCGCTCCGACACCTGTGACCCCGCCGGCAGCGCCGCCACAAGCCGCGCAGCCTGCTCCGCCACAGCCGCCCGCAACCCCAGAACCAGCACAGGAGGGCGAGAACAATGCTCCAGCCCAACAGAGTTAAGTTCCGCAACATGCACCGGGGCCGGCGCAAAGGCATGTCGGTGGCCGGAAGCCAGATCAACTTCGGTGAGTACGGCCTGAAGGCGACCGAGTCCGCCTGGGTGACCTCCCGGCAGATCGAGGCAGCCCGGCGTGCAATGACTCGTTACGCCCGCCGTGGCGGGAAGCTGTGGATTCGCATCTTCCCGGATAAGAGCGTCACCGCTCGCGCCGCTGAGACCCGCATGGGCAGCGGTAAGGGAGCCGTCGACCACTGGGTAGCAGTGGTCAAGCCCGGCAGGGTGATGTTCGAGATCGCGGGCGTGCCCGAAGAGACCGCCAAAGAGGCCCTCCGGCTGGCTTCCTCGAAGCTGCCGATGGCCACAAAGGTCGTCACCAGGCATTCGTCATAATCGAGGAACGAGAAGTAATCTAGCCCCCTCTCCTGGGGGTGAGGGCGAATACCCCGCCTACAGATCCATCCACTGGACTCCGGCCCAGGCCGGAACAACGCTAAAGGTAGAAAATGGCGATAGACGACATAAGGGCAATGTCCGCCGAGGACCTGGCGACAGAGCTGTACGAGACGCGAAGAGAGCTCATGAATCTCCGATTCAGGGCCGCGACCATGCAGCTCGCCAACGTGAACGAAATTGGCAGGGCGAAGAAGCGCGTCGCGCAGATCCTCACGGTGATGCGGGAACGCGAACTCGAAATCGCCACATAGATAGTTGGGAAGCTGGGATAGGGGAATTCGTCATTCACAATTCCTAATTCCCAATTCGAGGAAATAAGCATGAGTTTCGAGAGAAGAAAAGTCCGGGTGGGCAGAGTCGTTAGCGACAAGATGGACAAGACCGTCGTAGTCGTCTACCAGTGGAGCCAGCCACACCCCATCTACAAGAAGGCTGTCAGGCGCCAGACGAAGTTCTACGCGCATGACCCCGAGAACCGGTGCAGCCTTGGCGACACCGTTCGCATCGTGGAGTCGCGACCATACTCCAAGACGAAGCGCTGGAAGGTCGCGGAGATCCTGTCGAGCATCGAGATCGCTGAAGTCCAGCCTGAAGAGATCGAAGTGGACGAGGACATCCTGTCGGCGGCCGCAACGTCTGCCGCACAGGCGGAAGCCACCGGTGTAGCCGTGGCGGATGAGCCCTCGGAAGAGCCCGTAGACGGCGAGGAGTAAGTCTTCGCCTCCTCTCCCCTGAGGGGATAAGGGACTACCCAAGATAGAAGCGAGACAGCAGACATGATCCAGATTTACACAAGACTCAAGGTCGCCGACAACTCAGGCGCGAAGGTCATCAGCTGCATCGGCGTTCCCGGTGGCAGCGGGAGGCAGTACGCGCACGTAGGCGACGTCATCGTCGCGTCGGTCAAGGAGTCGGCTCCGGCCGCAGCCGTGCGAAAGGGCGAGGTCGTCAGGGCCGTCGTCGTACGCACCAAGCATCCCTCCCGGCGCGTGGACGGCTCTCGAATCAAGTTCGACGACAACGCTGCCGTCATAATCAACGACGACCAGATGCCGAGAGGCACACGCATCTTCGGCCCGGTCGCCCGCGAACTCAGAGACAGGAACTTCATGCGGATAGTCTCCCTCGCTCCGGAGGTGCTCTAGTGCGACTCCAGGCCAATGACAACGTCCTCGTAACCAAGGGCCGCGACAGGGGCAAGCGTGGACGCATCACAAGGGTGCTGCCCGAAAAGGGCAGGGCCGTCGTCGAAGGCGTCAACGTGGTGCAGCGTCACCAGAGACCGACCGGCGCGTTCCGCTCCGGTGGAATCATCGAGAAGGAGCTCTCCGTTTCCGTCGCGAACCTGAAGTTCTTTTGTGAGCTTTGCGACTCCCCCGCCCGGCTGGGCCTGAGCCGTCTGCCGGACAACACCAAGGTGAGAGTCTGCAAGAAGTGTGGTGAAGTGATCGAATGACGCAGGAACAGGCAGAACAGAACGGCGCACAGAACTCACGCCCGACTCCCAGGCTGCTGGCGACGCTCCGCAGCGACGTCGGACCCCAGATGGTCCAGGAGTTCGGCTACACCAGCGCGATGCAGGTGCCGAAACTCGACAAGATCGTGCTGAACATCGGCATGGGCGAGGCGCTTACGAACGCCCGCGCAATGGAAGCGGCCACCGCGGACCTGACCGCCATCAGCGGCCAGAAGCCGCTGGTCACCAGGGCCAAGCGGTCGATAGCTCAGTTCAAAATCCGCGACGGCATGCCCATCGGCCTGACCGTTACCCTCAGGGGATCGCGGATGTGGGAGTTCTACGACAGGCTCGTCAACTCGGCGCTGCCCAGGATACGGGACTTCCAGGGCGTGTCCCGAAACTCGTTCGACGGCAGGGGGAACTACTCGCTGGGTCTTCGTGACCAGGTGATATTCCCGGAGATCGACTACAACGCGATCGACAGGCTCCGGGGCCTGCAGATCGTCATAGTCACCACCGCACCCAACGACCAGGAAGGACTGAGGCTGCTCGAGCTTCTCGGAATGCCGTTCGCAAGAACGAGAGACCCAATGCTCGTGTAGCCGGACTCCCACCAGCCTCGTCATTCCCGCGAAAGCGGGAATCCAGGCGGGGGGCCGACCACCAACCGTCTTTCCGGCGGAAGCCGGAATCCAGGCGGGGGGAGTCAGGTGAGACAGAAGATTGAAAACTGAAACAGATTGGACAAGGGCTGGAACTCCCGGTCAAGGTTAATCAGGAAACGACAGGTCTGGCAGTATGGCGAAAAAGTCAAAAATCGCGAGCTGGAAGAAGCCACAGAAGTTCAGGGTCCGTGAGCACAACAGGTGCAACAACTGCGGAAGACCGAAAGCCTACATAAGGCACTTCGGACTCTGCCGCATCTGTTTCCGGAACATGGCGCTCACAGGGCTCCTGCCCGGCGTTCGCAAGGCCAGCTGGTAAGGCAAACTGAAAATTGCCCGTGCAATTTTCCAATAGTGAGATGCGAGGAGTGAGGAGCGAGAGCCTCCAACCTGGAAAGTGGCTCTCCGGACTCTCCCTTAAGGGAAAGAAAAAATGGCAGTGACAGATCCGGTAGCGGATATGCTCACGCGCATTCGCAACGCAGTGAATGCGCGACACGAGTCGGTGAACGTACCAGCCTCGAAACTGAAGGTCGAACTGGCCAGGATACTGGCCGAAGAGGGCTTCATCGAGAGCTACGACCTCGTCAGGTCGAACACTCCTCAGGCCAACATCAGGGTCAAGCTCCACTACAGGAGCCGAAGCGAGCCCGCCATCACCGGCCTGAAGCGTGTGAGCAAGCCTGGACTCCGAGTCTACGTCGGCAAGGGGGAGATCCCCAGGTACTACGGCGGACTCGGCGTGGCCGTCATGTCCACGTCCCAGGGCGTCATGACCGGACGCCAGGCGTGGCGCAACGGCATCGGCGGCGAGCTCCTCTGCTACGTCTGGTAGACCGTGCGGATCAGTCGACAGCTCCCTCCTAACTGGGGGCTGACTGGGGTAGGTAGAGGCAGTTAAACAAGTATGAACAGCCACCAACGGACCCCCCTCTCCTGGGGGAGAGGGATGGGGTGAGGGCGAATACCCCGCCATACCCTGGATTCCGGCCTTCGCCGGAATGACGAAGGGGAGTCTGGATCCCCGCTTTCGCGGGAATGACGAATGGGGATAAGGAAGAAAAATGTCCAGAATAGGTAAACAGGCGATTCCGGTGCCCCAGGGCGTGGACGTCCAGATCGAAGGACAGTCCGTGTCGGTCAAGGGCCCCCGAGGCGAGCTGAGCCAGAGCTTCCATGCTGAAATGTCAATCGTTAGGGACAACGGCTCCGTCGTCGTGGACAGGCCAAGCGACTCCGGCGAGCACAAGGCGCTCCACGGACTAACTCGCAGCCTCATCAACAACATGGTCGTCGGTGTGAGCGAGGGCTATCAGAAGACGCTCGACCTCGTCGGCGTCGGCTACCGCGTCGCGCAGAACGGCGATGGAATCACCCTCAGCGTAATGCTGAGCCACCAGGTAGACATCAACCCGCCGGACGGCATCACTATCGAGGTCGAGGGAAACAACCGCATTCACGTGCGGGGAATCGACAAGCAGGCAGTGGGTCAGCTCGCGGCCGAGATCAGAAAAGTACGGCCGCCCAACGTGTACACGGGAAAAGGCATCCGGTACAGGGGCGAAGTGGTACATCTCAAGGCAGGCAAGAGCGCCAGGCGAGCTTAGGAGAACGGAACAGAGGAGAGATGGGGCCGCCCGTCTCTTAACTCTAGTCTCACACTGAAGGGGAATAGGAAGTTGGCACAGACAAAGATGCGCAAGGCGCGACGACAGATGCGCCACAAGCGTGTACGCAGGAAGATTACGGGCACTACGGACCGCCCGCGAATGGCGGTGTTCCGCAGTCTCAACCACATATACGTGCAGGTGATAGACGATTCGCGCGGCCACACCGTTGCCGCTGCGTCCAGCCTGGAGCCGGCCGTTCGCGCGAAGCTCAACAACGGATCGCGAAAGTCGGAAGTCTCAGCACTGGTCGGGACGCTCATAGCCGAGCGCGCCACTGAACAGGGCGTCAAGGGCGTCGTCTTCGACCGCGGCGGGTTCAAGTATCACGGCCGGACGAAGGCGCTTGCAGACGCCGCCCGTGAAGGGGGTCTGGTTTTCTAGATGACCACAAACTACCGATCTCAACAGCAGTCCAACTTCCGGCCTCAGCAGCAGAACCGGAACCGCGACAGGAACCGGGACGAGGACTCGGATGAGCAACACCTCGTAGAGAGGGTCGTCCGGATTTCCCGCGTCGCCAAGGTCGTCAAGGGCGGCCGCCACCTGAGCTTCAACGCCGTTGTCGTCGTTGGAGACGAGCAGGGGAGCGTTGGCATCGGCATGGGCAAGGCGGACGCCGTGCCCGACGCCGTCCGCAAGGGCGCCGTCAAGGCCCGGAGCAACATGATCGAGGTCCCGCTCAAGGGCTCCACGATCCCCCACGACATAGTCTCCAAGTTCGGCGGCTCGGTGGTCATGCTCAAGCCGGCTGCGCCGGGCACCGGCGTCATAGCCGGTGGCGCGGTCAGGGCAGTGGTCGAGCTCGCTGGCGTGCGCGACATTCTCACGAAGTCGCGACGCAGCAACAACCCTGTCAACGTCGTCAAGGCGACGTTCGAAGGCCTGAAGAAGATGAGACTGCCCGAGGTCGAAATTGCCAAGCGCAGGCAGTTCGCCGAGGAAGTCCGGGAGCGACAGCGTGTCGCCGAAGCCCGCCAGGCCGAAGCAGCCGCCGCCTCTGCCGCAGCAGCCACAGCAGCGGCAGCACCAACCACCGAAAGCTAGAAAACTCAATCAACTGGTCCCCTCTCCTGGGGGAGAGGGTTAGGGTGAGGGCGAAAACCTCGCCTACACAAGACCTTGGTTCCCACCAGAATCACGTAAAGATAGGCCCAGTAGAGAAAAACACAAATGGCCAAAATAGCAATTACATGGAAGAAAAGCGCGATAGGCTACGAACGCTCCCAGAAGAGGGCGATCGAAGGCCTCGGTCTGAAGCGCCTGAACCAGACGGTTATCCATGAGGACTCGCCGTCCATCATGGGTGTGGTCCATAAGGTCCGACACCTCGTGACGGTGGCCCCGGTCGAAGACGAGAACGCGGACTAACCGGGTAAGGCTCCACACTGAAGAGGGCGACTGTTTCGATATGCAGCAACACATGATGCGCTCCCCCAAGGGGGCAAATAAGAACCGGAAGCGCGTTGGACGCGGTGACGGGAGCGGGTTTGGCACCTACGCGGGCCGCGGCCTCAAGGGACAGAAGTCCCGCAGCGGCAGCAGCTCGATGGTCAAGTTCCAGGGCGGACAGCTGTCCCTGCTCAAGCGGCTCCCAAGCATCCGCGGCTTCACCAACGTGTTCAAGCAGGAGTACAGCGTGGTCAACCTGGACCAGCTTGCCCTCTTCCCTGAGGGAAGCGAGGTTACTCCTGAGGCGATGGTCCACGTCGGATTCGTCAAGAACCTCAACAGCCCCATAAAGGTGCTGGGCAGGGGTGAAATCGACGTAGCCATCAGCGTTTCGGCGCACAAGTTCTCCTCCTCGGCCAGGTCCAAGATCGAGGCCGCGGGCGGATCAGTCACGGTGACCGGGTAGCCAGTATGCGTCAGGCACAGGCAGCAAGGGCGCAGCAGCAGACGTCGCGCCCCCAGCTAATACAGTCGATGATCGACGCTATGCGGGTCCCGGACCTGCGGGCGAAGATCCTGTTCACGTTGGCCATGCTCGTCGTGTTCAGGTTCGTCGCACAGGTGCCGGTGCCGGGCGTCGATACCCAGGCGCTGGCCCAGGCATTCCAGCAGCAGGCGCTGCTCGGATTCCTGGACCTGTTCAGCGGTGGAGCGCTCTCGAACCTGAGCGTCGCCGCGCTCGGCGTCTACCCGTACATCACGGCGTCGATCGTGATGCAGATTCTCGTACCCGCGATTCCGAGCCTGAAGGCGATCTCGCAGGAAGGCGACCTCGGACGCCAGAGGATCAACCAGATAACACACTACGCGACGGTGCCGATCGCGTTCCTCCAGTCGTGGGGACAGCTCACGCTGCTCAGACAGTCCGGCGTTCTGCCCGGTGTGGACTTCGGGTTCAACATCGGCACGCTGGCGATGCTGCTCTCCATGGTCGCCGGAACGATGTTCCTGGTCTGGCTCGGCGAACTCATCTCTGAGCGCGGCCTGGGCAACGGCATCTCGCTGATAATCTTCGCAGGCATCGTTGCGAACTTCCCGACCGTGATCGGCCAGGGATTCCTGGAAAGCGACCGCATGGCGGGCCTGCTCCTGCTGGCCATCTTCGGCTTTGGGATCATATTCGTCATCGTGCTATTCAACGAGGCCCAGAGACGCGTGCCGGTGCAGTACGGCAGGAGCGTCTACCGGGGCGGACAGATGCAGCGGCAGTCGGGATCGACCTTCCTGCCCCTGCGAGTCAACAGCGCGGGAATGATCCCGCTGATCTTCGCGTTCAGCATCATCATTCTGCCCGCTACCATCTTCAGCTACTTCCAGAACCCGCTCTCGGACTCGTTCTTCGCAAGACTCGCGAGGTTCTTCACGGATACGCTCGACCCGGCCAATCTTCCGTACTGGATTGCCGTCTTCTTCCTTGTCGTCATATTCACGTTCTTCTACACGCTTGTCGTGTTCCAACAGCAGAACCTTGCTGAGAACCTGCAGCGAAACGGCGGGTTCATCCCCGGCATCAGACCGGGGAGACCGACGCAGGAGTACCTGAACAGGGTGATCATCCGCATCACGTGGGGAGGCGCGCTGTTCCTTGGGATCATCGCGATCATCCCGTTCTTCGTCACCCAGGCGACCGACGTCCGCGCGCTGACGCTGTCCAGCACCAGCCTGCTCATCATGGTCGGCGTCGCCCTCGACACCATGCGACAGCTAGAAGCACAACTCCTGATGCGCAACTACGAAGGCTTCATCCGATAATGAACATAACAGACGAAATCCCCTCTCCCTCAGAGCTGACAGGGGTAAGAGATAGTTAAACAAGCATGAACAGCCACCAACGAACCCCCTCTCCTGGGGGAGAGGGTTGGGGTGAGGGCGAAAAGGCTAGATAATAGGCTAGTGAGCACTGTCACCAACCCCCCTGGATTCCCGCCTTCGCGGGAATGACGAAACTGTAAATCAAAGAGCACTGTACTGAAAAAATGAACATCATACTCATGGGACCGCCCGGATCAGGCAAGGGCACACAGGCAGCAGACCTCGCTGAGAGTCTGTCCATTCACGCCGTATCGTCAGGCGACCTCTTCAGAGACCACCAGCGTCGCAACACCGAACTCGGACAGCTCGCCCGCTCCTACATGGAGCGCGGAGCGTACGTGCCGGACGACGTGACGATCGGCATGATAACCGAGTGGATCAACGACCCCGAGCACGCCGCAGGCTTCGTCCTGGACGGCTTCCCAAGGACCCAGGCACAGGCCCAGGCGCTCGACGACGCGCTCGCGGACCGCGGCGGAATCGACCACGTCGTGTTTATCAGGGTCTCGGACAACGAGCTGGTAAGCCGGCTCAGCGGCCGAATTGTCTGCACGAAGTGCCCGCGGCCGTACAATCTGAACACGTCCCCTCCCATTACGATGGGCAAGTGCGACGACGACGAGTGCGATGGTGAGCTCTACCAGCGTGACGACGACAAGGCTGAAGTCGTCGCCAGGCGGATCCAGGTGTACAACGATGAGACAGAGCCTGTAGTCGACTACTACCGCCAGGCCGGAAACCTCTCCGAGGTCGACGGCGAACAGTCAGTAGAAGAGGTCGGCGCAGCACTGAGCAGGGCAATCCGGGGTCCCCTCTCCCTCTGATCTGACAGGAGTAGGTAGAAGTAGTTAAACAAGCATGAACAGCCACCAACGAACCCCCTCTCCTGGGGGAGAGGGTTGGGGTGAGGGCGAAAACATTGCCTGCCAAACAGACTCAGCAGCCAGAGTTCGCCTTGTTGGGTAGTTGGGGTTTTTGTAAACTGACTATTACGCGTTTTAGGATTAGTTCACTAAAATAGCCCATCATGGGCGAGACCTGCACATCGGACATTCGTCACAGGTGACGGATTCGCCGAAAATTGCAGGGCAGAACCGGAATCGGAGAACTACACGGCGCACCGCACACACGGGAGGACGCTTAGCAGATGGCCAGAAGGCCAAGTGGAATAACGATAAAGTCCGCCCAGGAACTTCGCCTGATGTTCGAGGCAGGCCAGATTGTCGCCCACGCACAGGAGAAGATGATCGAGGCGGTCGAGCCGGGTATAGAGACCCGTGAGCTCGACCACATTGCCGAACAGACAATCAGAAGTTTGGGAGGGGTGCCCTCGTTCAAGAACTACAACCCCGGAATGCCGATGCCATACGCGTTTCCCGCGACGATATGCGCTTCGCTGAACGAACAGATCGTTCACGGCATACCGGGCAAGCGGCGAGTGAAAGAGGGCGACATCCTCAAGGTGGACGTGGGAGCCATCTACGGCGGACTGCACGGTGACAGCGCCTTCAGCATTGGTGTCGGCAATATAAGCGATGAGGCCCAACGCCTGATCGACGCGACGCGGGAGTCGCTGGACAGGGGAATCGCCAGTATAAGGACCGGAGGAAGAATCGGAGACATCTCCAGCGCGGTACAGACCTACGCTGAAGGCCTCGGCTACAAGGTGGTCAAGAAGTATGTGGGCCACGGCATCGGGTTCAACATGCACGAGGAGCCGCAGGTACCGAACTACGGAAGGGCCGGACGCGGCCCGATGATCCGCCAGGGTATGGCCCTCGCGGTTGAGCCAATGCTCAACATAGGCACCGCCGATACACAGGTAGAGGCTGACGGCTGGACGGTATCGACCGCGGACGGAAGCCTGTCTGCGCACTGGGAAGATACGATCGCAATCACTGAAGATGGCCCGGTTGTAACGACCCGACTGAGTCCCAGCGGGACCGGGAACGACTCGAAAGGAGTCTGATGGCAAGGAAACAGAAGGAGGCAATCGAGGTAGAGGGTACCGTAACGGAGTCCCTGCCCAACGCCAGCTTCAGGGTGGAGCTGGCTAACGAGCATAAGGTGCTCGCATACGTGTCCGGCAAGCTGAAGCTGAATTTCATTCGCGTGCTTCCCGGCGACCGTGTGCTGGTAGAACTCTCTCCCTACGACCTGACCCGAGGCCGGATCACCTACCGCTTCAGGTAGGAGAAGACCGGCCGGTATCACGTCCTCCGACGGCAGCTTTCCGCGGTGGCATGGCGCAGCCGTGCCACTTGATTGCGCCGGGGCCATCCCATAGTCGAGAGATCTGAGGTTCAACATGAAGGTGTCCGCGTCAGTAAAAGTCAGATGCGCCAAGTGCAAGGTCATACGCCGGCACGGAAGGGTGCTCATCATCTGCGAAAACCCAAAGCACAAGCAGCGGCAGGGGTAGCTGCTGCCGAAAGAGCAAGCCGCTATCCACCATCCCGCCACGGCGGGGTAACGGAAAGACCCTGGGGGTAAAAAAATGGCCATAATTTCAGGTGTGAACATCCCTGACAACAAGCGCGTCGAAATCTCGCTGCGCAGCATCTACGGCATCGGGCCGTACCAGGCCAAGGACGTGTGTGAGAGGGCCGGCGTGCTCGACAACCCGAAGGTCAGGGACCTCACGGACACGCAGCTCAACCGCATTCGCGAAATCGTCGACCGCGAAAAGGTGGTCGAGGGTGATCTCAGGCGTGAAGTCAACATGAACATTCGCCGGCTGATGGACATCGGCTCGTACCGTGGCCTGCGACACAGGCGCGGCCTGCCGGTAAGGGGCCAGCGCACCAAGACCAACGCCAGGACCAAGCGAGGCAAGAGGGTCGCCGTCGCAGGACGCGGCCGCACAACCAACAAGAAGTAAGAGGGCGCTTCCAGGGACACTCAGATAGACCCCCTCTCCCTCAATGGGCTGACAGGGCTGTCTATTTGCAAATCGTCATTCCGGCGAAGGCCGGAATCCAGAGTCCTGGGACGAACAATTTACTGACCTACATCTTGAGATAGGAAACAGGGCATGGCAAGAAGACCACGATCACGGCGCAGAGAGCGCAAGTCGGTACCGGTGGGCAGGGCCTACATCCAGTCCACCTTCAACAACACGATAATCACGATCACAGACCCGCAGGGCAACCCCATCGCATGGGGCAGCTCCGGAACGGTCGGCTTCAGAGGATCGCGCAAGTCCACGGCGTTCGCGGCACAGCGCGCCGGCGAGGACGCGGCCCGCAAGGGAATGGAGCACGGCGTCAGGCAGGTCGAGGTGTTCGTGCGAGGGCCGGGCTCGGGCCGTGAGGCCGCGATCCGGGCGCTTCAGGGCGCGGGAATTCTCGTCACGTCCATAAGAGACGTTACGCCAATACCGCACAACGGATGCAGGCCGCCAAAGCGGCGCAGGGTCTAATCCAACGGGACCGGGTGTGGAAGAGCAGTCGCCGCAGCGCCATTTCGGTCCGCGCGGCCTTGGAGACATACTTAACGAGACTTTCGTAATCTACGGCAGTCACTTCAAGAAGTTCATCGTGCTGGTCGCCCTGATCCAGCTTCCGGTGGCTCTGATAGCGGCAATTCCCGTCGACAATCGGATTTTCAGCATAGTCTTGAACCTTATCAATTTCATCGCTCTGACGTTCGCGTATGGAGCAGCGATATTCGCGGTAGGTCAACACTACGTGGCCACTCAGGTCAACGTGGGGGTGTGCTACACGAGGGTATTGTGGCGCGGCAAATCGGTCCTGATGCTCGGAGCAATTCAGGCGGCTCTCGGAGCCACGTTCCTGACGCTCTCAGAAGTCCTGCTCGAGACCGAACAGCTTCTGATCATCCCGGCGGCCCTGGTGCTGCTGATGTTTATGCTGATGTTCGTCATCTACATGACCACGGCGGCGCCCGCTGTAATCGTTGAAGGCTACCGCTCGCTGTCCGCGCTGAGGAGAGGCTTCGCTCTCGCCCGCAGGAGTGAGCTCAGGATATTCCTGAACCTCGTGGTCTACTCGCTTCTCGCGCTGGGACTGCTGATAGTCATAATGCTGCCGTTCCTGATCGTGGCGTCGGTCACGGCGGCAGGTGAGGAGTTCAGCAGCACGGGCCAGATCGCAGTCTGGATTGGAACGACAATCGGGAGCCTCGTAGTACTGCCGATCACCTACATACCGGCGACGCTGCTGTACTACGATCTCAGAGTGCGCAAAGAAGAATACAACGTGGAGCGACTATCCGAAGAGATGGGATACGTCGCAGCCTGAAGGAAGAAGAGAAGAGGAAAGTAAATGGCCAGATATAAGGATGCCGTGTGCCGCAAGTGCAGGCGCATAGGTGAAAAGCTGTTTCTCAAGGGTGAGCGATGCTACACGCCCAGGTGCGCCGTAGAGCGCAGGCGCCGCCCTCCCGGAAACTCGGTCCCCAGGCGGAGGCGACCGTCGGACTGGGCCCTGCAGCTCAGGGAGAAGCAGAAGGCACGCCTCACGTACGGAGTGCTCGAACGACAGTTCAGGAAGTACTTCGACATGGCGCGCGTGCAGCCCGGCGTCACCGGCGACAACCTGCTCGCCATACTCGAGACGCGCCTGGACAACGTGGTCTACAGGCTGTCGATGGCCGACTCGAGGCAGCAGGGAAGACAGCTCGTCAACCACGGCCACTTCACCATTAACGGCCGGCGCATGGACATTCCCTCCTACCTGGTGCAGCCGGGCGACGTCGTCGCCTGGAAACGCGGGGGCAGAAACGGCTCGACTCCTCAGTTCATTCAGGACCTGACGGCAGGCCTCCCCAAGCGCCCGGTTCCCACATGGCTGCGACTCGACATCGGCAACCTGACAGGCGAGGTCGCCTCCCTGCCCGACGTTACCGAGATCGAGACCGGCATCGACGCGAGACTGGTGGTCGAGTTCTACTCTAAGTAACGGCGAAGTAAGGCTCCCTCTCCCCTGAAGGGTCGCAGATGCGCCCCGGCATGAGAGGGTTGGGATGAGGGTGATGCTATCCTTCTCCCCCTGTGGGAGAAGGGATACAGTGGCTAGCAAGGAGAGTGGTGCATGACAACCGATCCGACATTCATGCTGTACGACGTTCCCGAAGAGGAAGAGATAGTTGTTCCCGACCCATCTATCACGGTGGAGGTCGACGAACCCGAGTACGGCAAGTTCATCATCGAGCCGCTGGAGCCCGGTTATGGTGTAACCCTCGGCAACCCGATGAGACGGGTGCTCTACAACGGCCTCGAAGGGACGGCGATAACGTCCGTCAAGATCGAGGGCGTCCAGCACGAGTACCAGACCATCCCAAACGTCAGGGAACAGGTCACTGAGATCCTTCTGAACGTCAAGGCGGTCAGGCTGCGCTCCGAGGTCGACAGGCCCGGCAAGCTGCGCCTGGAAGTCGCCGGTGAGGGACAGGTGAGCGCTGCCGATATCATGGCCTCGGCAGACTTCGAAGTCGTCAACCCAGAGCACCACATCGCGACCCTCGACTCAGTGGACGCCAGGATATCCATCGAACTGAACGTCGAGCGTGGCAAGGGGTACCGCGAATCGTCAGAGGGCGAAGGGCAGGCGATTGGAGTCCTTCCAGTCGACGCGATCTTCACCCCTACGAGAAAGGTCAACTACACGGTCGAACGAACCCGTGTCGGCCAGCGCACAGACTATGAGCGGCTGATCCTCGAGGTCTGGACCGACGGCTCCCTGACGCCCTCCGAGGCCGTCAAGAAGGCGTCGAACGTACTGGTCAACCAGTTCTTCATGTTCGGCAGCACCGACCAGAGCGGCGAGGACGGAGTCAACGGACGACAGGCCATCACACTGAGCATCCCGCCCGAGCACTTCGGCATCCCCGTGGAGCGGCTGTACCTCAGCTCGCGCACGCTGAACTGCCTGAAGCGCGCCGGCATCGACAGGGTCGGAGAGGTCCTCCAGATGTCCCGCGAAGAGCTGCTCAAGATCAGGAACTTCGGAGAGAAGTCCTACACTGAACTGTTTGACAAGCTGCGAGAGAACGAACTCCTCCCAGAGGAACTCGACCCCAACCTGGCCAGCGCCGAAGAAGAGGTCGAAGAGGAATCTGTAGAGGAGCAGGTCGCGCAGTAGCCAGTCTGAATCGAATTCCCCCTCTCCACCGGGGTCGTAGATCCGCCGAGACGGAAGAGGGCTGGAGCAAGGCTGAAAGACATACTACCTACCCCCTCTCCCTCTGGGTCGCAGATGCGCCGGGGCGTGAGAGGGTTGGGGTGAGGGTAAGAGACAAATGAGACATCGACTATCGGGCAAGAAGCTCAACCGCCCCACTCAGCACAGAATGCTGATGCTGAGGGGCATGGTGACCAACCTGGTGCTCAACGAGACACTCAGGACCACCGAGGCCAAGGCTTTCGAGGCGCGCCGGATGACAGAGAAGGTCATCACCCTCGGCAAGAAGGGGACGCTGCACCATCGAAGGCAGGCTGCGGCGCTGCTTACCGACAAGGAAGCGGTGCGAAAGGTGTTCGACGACCTTGCGGACCGGTACGCCGACCGCGAGGGTGGATACACCCGCTCGTACAAGCTCGGCAAACGCAAGGGCGACGCCGCCGACATGGCCATGGTCGAGCTCGTTAGCTAGTGTATCGACAACTAGGCGCCGACAGGCCAATCGTTAGTCTCCGGATTAAGCCCGGAGTAGGCTCTGAGCTTGTCGAAGGGAGCGAGGGTGGTGACAGGTGTCTCTCACTCCTCACTCCTCTTCACTCACTTCTCGAAAGATGCGCCTGGCACTGATCGTCGAGTACGACGGCACGGAATACAGCGGGTTTCAGTACCAGAAGAACGCCCGCACGGTCCAGGAGGAGATTGAAAAAGCAATAGAGTCGCTCACCGGAGAAGCGGTCAGGATCAAGGCGGCGGGTCGCACCGACGCTGGAGTCCACGCGATGGGACAGGTCGTCGCGTTCGACACGAACGCAACCTACGACCCCGCAACGGTCATGAGGGCGCTTAACGCAAGGCTCCCGCAGGACATAGCCGTGAGGTCGGCCCACCGGGCTAAACCGGACTTCGATCCCCGTCGCGACGCCACCAGCAGGCTGTACAGGTACACGCTGCTGGTGTCCGCCACGAGGTCCCCGCTGATGAGACGCACCGCCCACAGGGTGCGCAAGCAGCCGGACCTGGACTCCATGAGAGCCGCGGCGGCCCACATGGAAGGCATACACGACTTCGCTAACTTCGGCGGCGCCCTGGAAGACCCGGAGGCGAGCACCGTCAGGAGAGTCGACAGGGTCGACCTGGAGAGCGACGACCCGCCGTGGCGAGTCACAATCGACGTGGAGGGAAACGCGTTTCTCCCACACCAGGTACGCCGGATGGTCGGCGCCCTCGTGGACGTCGGAACAGGCAGGCTGACCGTAAACGACGTTAAGAGACAGGTATCACTGGCCGCCGACGCACCGCCGGCCCGGGCACTCCCACCTCAGGGCCTGTGCCTGATCAGAGTAAACTACAAGGGATGTGAATTACCCCCTCTCCCTTGATAGGCTGACAGGGGTAGGTAGAGGTAGTTAAGCAAGTATCAACAGCCACCAACGGCCCCCTCTCCAGGGGGAGAGGGTTGGGGTGAGGGCGAAAAGCACGAATACCTACCCCCTCAGTCCCTGAGAAGAATACTCATATCGGTTGGGGACACACCCAGAACAGGAACAGAGAAAAATGGCAGTAACGTCAAAGTCCTACGAGACCAAGGCTTCCGACCTGAAGCCCAAGTGGCACGTCGTCGATGCCGAGGGCGAGACGATTGGGCGTCTGGCAACCAGGATCGCGACCATCCTCAACGGCAAGCACAATCCGCTGTACGTGCCGCACCTGCTCACCGGCGACTTCGTGATCGTCACCAACGCGGAGAAGATCCGCGTAACGGGCAGGAAGGTCGAACAGAAGATGTACTACCGGCACAGCGGGTACCACGGCGGTCTGACCGAGCGGACCCTCGCCGACATGCTGGAGAAGCATCCCGACCGCGTGATCCGGCAGGCCGTGAAGGGCATGCTGCCCAAGAACTCGCTCGGAAGGAAGATGTTGAAACGAATGAAAGTGTACGTCGGCCCGAACCATCCACACGCCGCGCAGGTATCAGGCTAAACGGAGGCATAAATGGTAGCCCAGGAGCAGCAACACTACTACTACGCCATGGGCAAGCGGAAGACATCGGTCGCCCAGGTCAGGCTGTATACCGATTCCGGCGTCCACCAGGTCAACGGCAGGCCACTCGAAGAGGTCTTCCCCTGGGACTCCTGGCAGCAGCTCATCAACCAGCCGTTCGACGTAACGAACGCGCATGGCCAGTTCCGTGTCGTCGCCAAGATACGCGGCGGCGGAGTCGTGAGCCAGGCCGGAGCGTTGCGCCACGGCATCGCCCGAGCTCTCCAGATAGCCGATCCCTCACTGCGACCGCCACTCAAGCGTGCAGGCCTTCTCACACGGGACTCCCGCGAGAAGGAGCGCAAGAAGTACGGCCTCGCCCGAGCCCGCAAGGCCAAGCAGTGGACAAAGCGCTAGCCTGACAGGCGCATCGGACTCTGAACCCGAACCACGATGAGGGTCCGTGACAGACGCGGCCACGAGATATACTTAACCGACGAACGCTGGCGACATATCTGCGATGAGCATCCGGAGATGTCGGATCACCAGGGCGAGTTGTTCGACACCATTCGGCTCGGGCGTCGATTCCAGGACTCGGTTCGTCCTTACGTATACCTCTACCATGCGGACCACCTTGACCTGCCATTCGGAAACACGACGATTGTCGTAGTGGTGCGATTCGGCTATGCTCCGAGTGGCGATGAGAACAACTTCGTCCTCACCGCTTATCAGATCAGACGACGGGGCGCGCTTACCTGATGGACTCGGTCCGAATAACTTATGACTCGGAGGGGGACACCCTCTACATAGCCTTCGGGAAGCCGAGAGGCGCGACAGGCTATCAGGTCTCGGACCAGATACTACTGAGACTGGATCCGCACGAGGGAACTCCAGCAGGCCTTACAGTATTCAACTTCATCCATCACATCAATTCGGAACGAGGAATTGAACTCAGTGATGTCGACGACGAACTAGCCGCTGTCCTTGCCTCGAAACCACTCAGCCAATTCCTGCAGCTTCGCACCGACGCAGGCAGATCGATCATCTATCTTCGCGAGCCCTCTCTGAGAGAGGCCGTGTCAACATCGATCTCGGCATAACATCACGCCGCTCAAAAGGCAGTCTGATATAATCGCGGCAGGACTTCACCCAACCGGCTGTAGTGTGACCCGCGATGACATCTCGTTCGAGCCCCCGTAACCGAAAATCCAAGGCCACCGCCGCGCGCCTCTCGATGGCAGCGGAGAACTACCTACTGTCCATCTACCGGCTCGAAGAGCAGGACGTGCGCGTCACCCTGACGGTGCTCGCAGACCATCTCAAGACACTTCCAACCGACGAGGGCCTGGGCACCTCACTTCCCTCCGTGGGCGGAATGATACGCCGGCTGTCCAGGGAAGGGCTGGTCGAGACGACCGCCAACAAGGAGGTCGTCCTTACGACCAAGGGCCGGAAACCGGCCGAGAGCATCGTCCGCCGACACCGGCTCGCCGAGTGCCTCGTCGTGGACCTGCTCGGCATCGATCTCCACCTCGCCCACATCGAAGCCCACCGCCTTGAGCACGCGATCTCAGAATACCTCGAAGAGAAGATCGTCAGGGCGCTCAATGACCCCTCGACGTGCCCGTTCGGACATCCCATCCCCGGGAGTTCCTACAAGCCGAACAAGGACACCAAGACACTCGACGAAGCCAAACAGGGCGAGGAGCTAGTCATAGACTCCGTGCCCGAGGACGACCACGCGCTGCTCAAGTACTTCGTCGACCAGAACCTGGTCCCCGGCAGAGAAGTGGACGTCAAGGAAGCCGCAAAGACCAGGGGCGTCATAACCCTCAATGGCGGCGACGAGGACATGGTGTTCAGCTACGACATCGCCGCCCTGATCCGGGTGTCCCCCCGGGTGTCCCCGGAAAATAGCGACTAGTGAATTATGAGCGGTGAGAATAGACTCACCGGCACTTCACAGTTTCTTATTCACCAATCTGAAATCCAAGAGCGTCGCGCACTTCCAGCGCCACCCCAGGGTCACTCTCCCCTGAAATCGCCTCTCTGAGCGCCCCACGCGCCGTCTCGCCTCCGATCTGACCCAGGGCCCACGCCGCGTGCGACCGCACCAGCGGCTCGCCCGACTTCAGAGCCTGCACGAGCGCCGGCACCGCCACGGGGTCGCCGATGTTGCCGAGCGCGACGCACACGTTCCTCTGAAGTCCCGCCAGCTTGGCGCGCCGGATCGGACTGCCGTTGAAACGTTGTCTGAAACCGTCTTCATCGAGGTCGAGCAGGGGAATCAACTCCGGCGCGTCGAAGTCGTGCCGCTTTCGGAACTCCACCTCCCTGCTCGGAGCCGCCTTGCGGTTGACCGGGCACACCTCCTGGCAGATGTCGCACCCGAACACCCAGTCGCCCATCAGCGGACGCAGCTCGCGCGGCACCGGACCGCGAAGCTCGATCGTCAGGAACGAGATGCACCTGCGGTTGTCGATGACGAACGGCGCCACTATCGCGTCGGTCGGACAGGCCGGAATGCAGCGGACACACTCGCCGCACGTCTTCTTCAACGGAGGATCGGGGCTGAGGTCGAGGTCCGTGATCACCTCGGCCAGGAACACCCACGAGCCGTGGGTCGGCGTGAGAATGTTCGTGTTCTTGCCGAACCAGCCCACGCCTGAGCGCTCCGCTGCCGCGCGGTCGTTCATCGGGCCGTCGTCGACGTAGTAGCGGGTTCTGACAGGCCCTCCGACGACGTCTGGCAGCTCGCGCACGAACCGCCGCGTCCTGCTCTTGATCAGACTATGGTAGTCGCGCCCCCACGCGTACCGCGCCACCTTGCCTCGCGGACTCGGCGCATCGTCCGAGGGCTCACCGGTGTTGTAGCTGAGCGCCAGCGACACCACCGACCGCGCCCCCTCCAGCAGCGCCTGCGGCCGGTTCATCCGGCGCACCCGCTCCTCCGTGTACCACGGAAGACCGTCCATCAGCCCCTCGCGCACCCGCTCCACCGCCGCCGCCTCATCCCGCACAAACGGCTCCGCCCCAGTTATCCCAACCCGGTCGAACCCAATCTCCAGCGCCAGAGCCTTTATGTCCTCTTCAAGGGTCATGCTGCTACTGCTCCAGTTTACGCCAGCCCAATTTGGAAGAACAGCAAACCCTCCACGCCATTGACCCGACACCGTCCCAAGTCATACCATGTTGTAATACCATCGCAGGAGGTGGGCGCACATGGCGGACGATGGTCTCAGGATCCGGTTGGAGTACTGTCAGCACTGAGGCCACGCGCTGCGCGCCGCCTGGATGGCGGGTGAAGCCCTCAGCCGCAACGGTGACTCGATAGCCGAGTTCAACCTGATCCCAAGCACTCACGGCATGTTCCACATCTACGTCGACGACGAGCTTGTGGCATCGCACCAGCACCTGCCGGACGCGCATCTGTTCCCTGACCTGCAGGACATGATGGCCGCGATTCTGGCACGAATCTGAGTCCCAGCACGGCGCTCCCATTTCCTCTAACTATCCGGATTGTGATGACAGTTTCGTAGAGCCGGGGTAATCGAAGATAAAAGACTCCGGCCCACGCCGGAACGACATTTTTCCAGGAGGTTTTCGCGCTATGGGGGTCCCACACCTCAGAGAGCTACGACGAGTATACGGATTCGATGAGGTGGCGATCGCGCCAGGTTCGATAACGATCAACCCCGAGCTGACCAACACCGACTTCTCGGTGGACGGCATCACCCTGTCGACTCCGGTACTCGGCGGCGCCATGGACGCCGTTTCGTCTCCCAGCTTTGCGGGAGAGATGGACAGGCTCGGCGGAATGGCCGTAACCAACATGGAGGGCGTCCACAGTCGCTACGACGACCCGCTGAGCATCGTCGAGGAGATCGTCGAGACTCCACAGGCCAAGGTGACCGCCCTGCTCCAGAAGGTGTACTCCGCGCCAATTCGCGAGGAACTCGTCGGTGAGCGCGTCCAGGAGATCAAGGAAAGCGGCGGAAAGTGCGCCGTTTCGTTTACACCGTCAAGGACAAAGGCTCTCGCGCCGCTCGCCGCAGAGGCAGGCGCGGACATGATCGTCGTGCAGTCCACCGTAACCACCGCAAGGCACATCTCGAACAGCGAGCGCGGCCTGCGCTTCCCGGAGCTGCTCGAACTCGTGAACGTCCCCGTGATTGTCGGCAACTGCGTGAGCTATGACGTCGCGCTCGAGCTGATGGAAACGGGCATTCACGGCGTGCTGGTCGGAGTCGGGCCGGGCGCTGCGTGCACGACGCGCGAGGTGACCGGAGTCGGCATACCGCAGGTCACAGCCACGATGGACACCGCCGCGGCCCGCGACGACTACTTCGAGCGCACAGGCCGGTACGTCCCGATCATCACCGACGGCGGCATCCGCACCGGCGGCGACCTCTGCAAGGCGATGGCCTCCGGAGCCGACGCCGTCATGATCGGCACCCCGCTTGCACAGTCCGAAGAGGCCCCCGGCAGGGGATACAACTGGGGAATGGCCAACCCAGACCCCAACCTCCCGCGCGGCACCCGCGTGAAGGTCGGCGTCAAGGGCACCCTCGAGCAGATACTGTTCGGCCCCAGCTCCGTCGTCGACGGCACCCAGAACCTCGTCGGCGCCCTGAACATCTGCCTCGGCATGGTCGGCGCAGAAAACATCCGCGAGATGCACCAGGTAGCCGAGGTCGTAGTAGCCCCCTCAATCAAGACCGAAGGCAAACACTACCAGCTAGGCCTGGAGTAACCCCGACCGGACCCAACCAGCCCCCTCTCCCCAGACGTGCATACAGGGGTAGGTAACGGCAGATAGACAGGCTTGAGCAGCAACCAACCAGCCCCCTCTCCCTTGACGGGTCGTAGATGCGCCTTGGCGTGAGAGGGTTGGGGTGAGGGGGATCCACGAGCATACCCCCGCGTCCAAGTGGTCCGGAGCAACGCTCGAACCATTCCGCCAGGTACATACGTGGAGCGCGGGCGTCTCGCCCGCATTCGTTCGTCCTGAGCTTGTCGAATGCCTCCCCGCTCCGGTCTGTGAGTTATAATCGAGTCCACGGGAGACATGGGGCGGTTCACTGTCCGCACTCCAGACATACTCGCAGACCCAAGAGGTGCGATATGACGACAATCAAGACCACCAGGTTCCGGCTGCCGGACCCGCCCGAACGTGAGCCAGACGAGATGACCAGCACCAAACACCTGACCATGACCGGCAGCGCACACTACCTGGCCGAGCATCTCGGCCGTCCCCGGACCACGCTGGTGAGTGCAGAGCTGTACATCACCCAGGTCCCACACCCGGGCAGGGGAGGGCGAAGAAGGAGTCCCGATCTTCTGGTGGCCTTCGGCGTGGACCCTGATCTCTACTACCAGAGCAATGGCTACATCATCTCGGAGCAGGGCAAGCCCCCGGACTTCGTGCTCGAGGTGGCGTCTGCGAGTACCGCCACGGAAGACCTCGGGCCGAAGCGCGACGACTACGCCGCCTTCGGGATTCCCGAGTACTGGCGCTTCGACGAGACTGGCGAGTGGTATGGTGACCGCCTCGCCGGCGAGCGCCTCGTGGACGGTGTGTACGAGCCCATCAGGATCGAGCAGATCGCTGGTGGCATCCTGCAAGGTCGCAGCGATATGCTCGGTCTGGACATCAGGTGGCATGACGGCCGGCTGGAGTGGTTCGACCCCCAGACCGGTCGCCACATCATGACCCTCGATGACGAGCGTGCTCGAGCCGATGGCGAGCGTGCGGCTCGTATCCAGGCCGAGACTCGCGCCGCGGACGCAGAAGCCCGGGCTCGCGAACTCGAGGAGGAGCTGCAACGACTACGGGGCGTGTAGGGACCGGAGGGGCCGATTCCGACGTCCTGCCCGGTTTCGATGAGAACATCGCTACTGCGCCAAAATGCGCCGATCTTACGCAGCTCTGGCTGAGACCTCGGCGTCCATGATCCCCTCAACCAGCACCTGCAGCGCCTCGCGAAGGAAGTCCACGTCACCGTCCGCACCTCCCCTGCGCAATACTTCCAGAAGGTCCATGCTGTCCTTGACTGTCGTTGTCCTCCTTGATTCGGATCTTGTCTCTTATCGATGATAAGGATGACACGATGGTCTGTTTCTATTCAGTCCTCTCTTACACCACCTTAGGGGACACTACTGGTTTCGGAGCGCAGGCCTCTTGGTCTTCAGGAAGCCGGGTGAAGCATCGTAATCATACTGTCGCCAGTGCTATACTCGATAAGGTAAGGAGTATCGGCATAAAGTAATGCGCGCTGGAGTGCTTCTCATGATCGAATCGGGCATCACTTCTAAAGGACAGACCACTTTACCAAAGGCCGTGCGGGACGCCCTATCGGTGCAGGCCGGAGACCGCGTTCGCTACGTCATTCAAGATGGAGAAGTCCGAATAGTACCCGTACGCTCCGTGAGCCGACTCTTCGGCATACTAAGGCATGACGGTCCGCCAGCGACTCTGGAGGACATGGAACTCGCTGTCGCCGAAGGGGCCTGTGAAGAGTGATTGCCCTCGACACCAACGTGATTATTCGCTTTCTGGTATCTGACGACGCTGCACAGGCAGAGGCTGCACGTGTATTGATGGAAGGGTTAACACTCGACAACCAGGGCTTCATTTGCCGAGAAGTTATCATTGAGGTCGTCTGGGTATTGGAACGTTCTTACCGCTTCACTCGCACCCAGATTGCGGACGTCCTGATCGAGTTGATCGCCACGGACAGTCTGGTCGTCGAGGCTGCCGATGACGTTGCCCGCGCAGCCTTCACCTACCGGCAAGGCGGTGTTGGCTTTTCGGACCTGATGATCCTCTCTTCATCCAGGAGATCAGGGGCTGTACCACTCTACTCCTTTGACCGGAGGTTATCCCGAATGGAGGGAGCCGTCCTGGTTGAGATTTCAGCAGACTGATACGGGGTCCGGACGGACAAAGAACGCCCCCTCTTTCGAGGGGGCGTCCTACTTGAGGAGGAGCAATTTAGGCGCTGGCGACGTCTCTGGAGCCCCGCCAGCGGGTAGCGACCGATCAGGCCACCTTCTTCGTCGCCTTCTTCTTGTTGAAGTCGTCCAGGTTCAGCGACTTGAGTACCAGGTCATTCCTGGGAATGTCCCGCATGTAGCCGCACTGGATACACTGCTTGTACGACCCGTACATGTCTCTGTTGGTGTGCAGATCGCCCTCACACCGAGGGCAGGCTCTGAGCTCAAGCATCTCTTCCCTCCATTGGTGTTTCCTGAAATTCGTATGAGTTAATATGAATCAAGGACAGTATATCACTTGACACGCTCCGTATCAATAGCTACGATTGTTTGTGAAGTGATTACGAGCCGTCCAGTGACTGTAACGCCGGAATGGCTCTCGGGTTAGTCCCGATTTCAGGACGAGCGCCCGTAAATCAGAAAACAGGGAAGGAACAGCTCCCATGCAGGAAGGTGTATACGTCATAAGCGTCGCCGCGCGCATTCTGGACATGCATCCCCAAACTTTACGAAAATATGAAAGAGTGGGCCTCGTTTTGCCCTCGCGCACCGGGGGCATGTCCAGGCTCTACTCCGATGAGGACATCGCGCGCCTGCAGCTCATCAAGCATCTCGTCGACAACCTGGGCCTCAACCTGGCCGGCGTGAAGCTTGCGATGCAGCTGTTCAACAGGATGATACGGATGCGGTCGCAGATGACCCAGTTGGAAGGACAGCCGCTCAGAGAAGCTCTTAACGAAAGCCTGGACGAGATGTTCAAGATTCTCGCCGGCTGATGCAAACCTGCCCCGTGAAAACGGGAGTGACGTGGAGGATCGGAAGTTATGATGGAAGACGGGCAGCCTGACCAGGCACTGCCTCTCGAAGAGCAGATGGATACCGAACTCGATGAGGTTACGGACCTCCAGGCTCGCCTCGACGAGGCGGAGCGCGAAAAGGACCAGTTCAGGTCCATGGCGCTGAGGTACAGGGCCGACCTCGAGAACTACAAGAAGCGGGCGTCTCAGGAGCTAGCCGATACCAGGGAGCGCGCCAACGCGCAGCTCCTGCTGAAACTGATCGGCGTGGTCGACGACTTCAACCTCGCGGTCAACTTCCTGTCCGAAGATTCAGTGGATGAAAGCTGGTACCAGGGCGTGCAGAACGTCCAGCGAAAACTGGAAAGCACGCTCCAGACCGAGGGACTGTCCCGCATCGAGGCGACCATCGGCCAGCCGTTCGATGTGTCGCAGCACGAGGCCATATATTTCGAGCCGACAGAAGATGTAAGCGAGGGAGCCGTGGTCCGAATCGTCAGAGACGGATACAGGCTCCACAGCAGGGTGCTGAGAGCGGCGCAGGTGAGCGTCGCACAGGCCCCCGAAGAGAAGCCAGCCCCGTATCCCGATACAGGGTAGGTAGAGATAGCTAAACAAGCATGAACAGCCACTGACGACCCTCTCTCCTGGGGGAGAGGGCTGGGGTGAGAGCCTGCCCCGGACTTGATCCGGGGGCGAAAACCTCGAATACCTACCCCTGTTAGGCGCCAATAGATGACCGTATCAATCTGATCGAAGACCGACAGACCTGCGAATACAAAACACTTACGGGTGCAGAGCCTGCCCCGGCGGAGGCCGGGGGCTAGCCCTGCCCAGGAGAATCAGTAAATGGCGAAAATACTCGGAATAGACCTCGGTACAACCAACTCGTGCATGGCCGTCATTGAAGGCGGCGAGCCGCGCGTAATCGAGAACGCTGAAGGCGGCCGCACCACGCCGTCGATGGTCGCGATTAACCCGCGCTCCAACGAACGCTACGTCGGCACCACCGCGAAGCGGCAGGCGGTTACCAACCCGGAGAATACCGTCTTCTCGATCAAGCGCTTCATGGGCCGCAGAATAGACGACGCGAGCGTCCAGAGAGACGTAGAGCTCATGCCGTACAAGATCGTGCGGCACTCCAACGGAGACGCCCACGTGGAGATGGCGAGCCAGTCCCACGCGCCGCCTGAGATAGCCGCCATGGTCCTCCAGAAGATGAAGCAGGACGCTGAGGCCAACCTCGGCGAGCCGATCACGCAGGCCGTCATCACGGTCCCGGCGTACTTCGACGACAGCCAGCGCAACGCCACCAAGGACGCCGGCAGGATCGCCGGACTCGAGGTGCTGCGCATCATCAACGAGCCCACCGCGGCCTCGCTCGCCTACGGCCTCGACAGCAACTCCGACGAGACGATTGCGGTCTACGACCTCGGCGGCGGGACGTTCGACATCACGATCCTCCAGATCGGCGATGGCGTATTCGAGGTGATGGCCACCAACGGCGATACCCACCTCGGAGGCGACGACTTCGACCAGCACATCATCGACTGGATCGCAGAGGAGTTCCGCAGGGAGCAGGGCATCGACCTCAAGCAGGACCGCATGGCGCTTCAGAGGCTTCGTGAGGCCGCTGAGGGCGCGAAGATCGAGCTGTCGACGCAGCTCCAGACGGAGATCAACCTTCCGTTCATCACCGCCGACGCCTCCGGCCCCAAGCACCTCGTCATGCCCCTGACCCGCTCGAAGCTCGAACAGCTCGTCTCCGACCTCGTTCAGCGCACCGTCGAACCGTGCCGCAAGGCCATGACCGACGCTGGCGTCTCGCCTTCGCAGATCGACGAGGTCGTGCTAGTCGGCGGCATGACGCGGATGCCCGCCGTCAGGGAAGCCGTGGTCAGCCTCTTCGGCAAGGAGCCGCACCAGGGCGTCAACCCTGACGAGGTCGTCGCCATCGGCGCCGCCATCCAGGCCGGGGTGCTACAGGGAGACGTGCAGGACATCCTGCTCCTCGACGTCACTCCGCTGACGCTGGGAATCGAGACGCTGGGAGGCGTGTCGACCGGCCTCATCACGCGCAACACCACGATCCCAACCTCCAAGAGCGAGGTGTTCACCACTGCTGCCGACAACCAGACCAGCGTGGAGGTCCACGTCGTCCAGGGCGAGAGGTCCATGGCGGCTGAGAACAAGTCGATCGGCAAGTTCGTGCTCGACGGCATACTGCCCGCCCCTCGCGGGATGCCCCAGATCGAGGTCGCCTTCGACATCGACGCCAACGGCATCCTGAACGTCTCGGCCAAGGACAAGGGCACTGGCAAAGAGCAGCGGATCACCATCACCGCAAGCTCAGGCCTCGCACAGGACGAGATCGACTCGATGGTCTCCGACGCCGAGCGATTCGCCGAGGAAGACGAGCGCAGGCGCCAGGAGGTACAGACCCGCAACACCGCCGAGAACGCGGCCTACACCGCCGAGAAGATGCTCCAGGACAACGCGGAGAGCATCCCAGAGGAGCTCAAGAGCGAGGTCGAGGGCAAGGTCGCCGCTGTGCGGTCCGCGCTGCAGAACGACGACATAGCGCGCGTCGAGACCACTCTCAACGAGCTGCAGGAGTCGCTCCAGAAGGTCGGACAGGCAGTCTACAGCCAGGCAGGCGCAGGAGCCGGCCCGGGCCAGCCTCCCCCTCCAGGCGCAGACGCCGGACCCGGACCCGACGGCAACCCCGACGACGACAACACCGTAGAAGGCGAATTCCGAGAGGTCTAGGCGTCCACGCTGAGAGCAGACGACTCGCTCCTTCATGAGCACACCGTCATGTACTTGACAGCATATGCTCCCCAAGTCATGCTAACTGTATGACTTGGGGAGTCCTCTTTCATCCGGCTTTCGATCCCGAGTTTGACTCGCTGCCGGTCACTGTTCAGGACGAGCTTCTGGCTCACGCCAAAGTCCTGGAGGAGTTCGGCCCAATGCTGGGACGCCCTCGAGTCGATACGTTGAATGGATCGCGGTACGCCAACATGAAGGAGCTTCGATTCAACGCAAACGACGGAGTCTGGCGCGTCGCTTTTGCGTTTGATCCTGAACGACGCGCAATCCTTCTTGTTGCCGGCGATAAGTCAGGGAACAGCGAACGGCGATTTTACCGACAGCTTATCCGCAAGGCTGATGACCGGTACGACAGGCACCTGGAAGCGCTGAGCAGGAATAGGGGGGATAGATGACAACGCTGTCGGAGAGGATGGAGAAGCTGCCCGAGGAGCGCCGTCGTGCGGTCGAGGAGAGGGCGAAGCTGCTGATCGCTGAAGAGATGACCTTACGGGACCTGCGCCGGGCACGACAACTGACACAGCTCCACCTGGCGAAAGAGTTAGGCATCAACCAGGAGAACGTGTCCCGAACGGAACGGCGCACCGACCTTCTGCTGTCCACACTCAACAGCTATGTAGAGGCTGTTGGTGGACGTCTAAGGCTCATAGCGGAGTTCCCCGACCGCCCACCTATTGCACTGACTGGCCTAAGCGCCCTGGACGAAGACGACTCTTCGGCGAAGTAGGCATTCTTAGTCCCAGTGCCCTCACCCATCCCCTAACCGCAGTACCTGGGATAGGGACATCCGGCGGATGAAGAGGATTACGCCTATGATTATGGCGGTGAAGATCAGGCCCATTGCGACATACGTCACCAGCAGGTTCTGCCAGCCGACCTCGATTACGAACGGCGGCAGCACCTGACCTCCCCGGTCGTCGTGGCCCAGGAATGGCATGATGGTCACCCCGAGACGGCCTCCCATCCAGGTGCCGAGCGCCATGCCGACCAGTATCACCAGCGCCTGCTCAAGCCACATCAGCGACACTAGCTGACGCGTCGAGAAGCCCATTGTGCGCATCAGGGCAAACTGTAATTCGCGGTTTCGGAAAGAGATGTAGGCGTGGACCAGGAAGCCGAGGCTGCTGAGCACCAGGATCGAGCCGAACGCGATCAGCAACAGCGCCCTCCAGCCTGCCAGCACCAGCGGATCGATCTGCGCGACGGCCAGGTCCTCGACGGTGTCTATCGCCCTGCCTATGTGGAACGGCCTGCCTTCCCTGAACTGCTCGATCAGCTCAGCCCGCTCTTCGCCCTCGACGTCGGTGCGCAGCCACATCTCGTTGGCGGTGATCTCGGCGCGCGCCATGCCGAGGTTCGCGTGAGCGCGAACGGTCTCCAGGTCAGCCACGAGGAACCTGTCGTTGTAGCTGTCCAGCGTGGGGAAGAAGTCGACCGTGTCGACAAGCACGGCGGTAAGCCGGCGTCCGCTGACGGAGATCTTCACCTCATCGCCGATGGAGTGCCCGAAGTGCTTAAGGAAGGACTCGCTGGCGACCACGGGCACCGGCTGGGGCTCCCCGCCGGGGGTGATGCCCCTGGCAACGAGCGCGCGTCCGGCGGACCACGCGAACATCAGGGAGCCGTCTCCGCGTGCCGAGACCTCGGAGGCGCGGATCCTGTCCTGGTTGGCGAAGCCGGAGTCCTGGAGCACGTTCCATCCGCTGACGTCGCCGCTATCCATAGTGGAAGGACTGGTGTCTTCACCCCCGCCCTGGCTCTCTTCCATCGAGGCAGAGGGAGCAAATCTACGGAAGTCGTCCAGGGCCTCTATCTCGCCGTTGGACTTGCGGACCCGGACGGTGTCGATCAGTATGGACCCCGGCCTGAGTCCGCTCTCCAGGTCGGTCTCGCCGACGGCTATGGAAACGAGGGAGAACGGGCGGGACGGGAACAGCCTGAACCTCGGGCTGCCTCCCTCGAACAGCTCCGCGCTGTACAGTCGCCAGTTGCTGGACTCCAGGAAGCCGAGCCTGTACGTGAAGTAGCGACCGTTGGAGTCCCTGAGCCTCGCGCCGAGGCTCACCGTTGGGTACGGCCGGTCGGCCTTCATCAGCACCTGTATCGCGCGAGCATTGTCGGGCATCGGGATGCCGAGCGGGATCTCATGCCCGTTGAGCCGCGACATGACCTCGGGGAGCGGGTCGTCGGAGAAATCGTCCCTGAACCACGCGACCTCCTCGAACTTCTCTGTGTCAACGGCGAGGACGTCGAACGTGGTGTCGCCTCCCAGCGTGCCGAGGTGCGAGCCGATGGCCCGCAGCACCGGAGCCGCGTTCACGACCTCGTCCATGTCCTCGTAGGGTTCATCGATCGGCCTGGAGGCTCCCCGGCTGTTGATCGACACGTTGACCAGGCGAATGTCGGAGCCAGCCGAGTAGAGCACGCGCTCGGTGAAGCTGCGCTGCAGCGTGCCGCCAAAGCTGGCCGCGAATATGCCGAGTCCGGCCATCAGGATGAGCAGCAGCGCGAGTCTCGCGTAGTGCGTCGGGTTGCGCGCCATCTGCCACAGGCCCATCACGAGTCCCGGCGGAAGTCGTGGGGCGAGAAGCCGACTCGCAAGGCTCATCACCAGCGGGAAGAGCCTGATCAGCACCATAGCGGCGGCGACCAGTGTGATCGCGGGCACCGCCAGCAGAAGTTGGTTGACCGCCACCTGCCCGAGCAGGTTGGTGGCGGCGAGCGACCCCTGCTCCGTGAGCTGGCGGAAGAGCACGATGCTCACCACGAGGAGCAGCACGTCGAGGTAGTAACGCTGGACGAACGACAGGCGAGACGGGCGCGCCATCTGCTGCCTGTCCCTGGACATCGGCGACCTCGAAGCCTCGAACGCCGGTATCATCAGCGCGCCGAAGCTCAGCACGCCGCCGAGGGCGCTCATGATGAACGCGCCGCGGGTCAGCGTGACGGGCAGCAGCGCGCCGCCTGAGAGGTCGGAGAACGCAGGGGTGAGTCCGAGGACGCTGATCGCAGCGGCAGCCAGGAACGGCGCGATGACGATGGCGAGTCCGGCAATCGTCAGCCCCTCCAGTACGAACACGGTGAGCACCTGTCGTTCTGTCGCGCCCCTGCCCTGGAGCAGGCTGATCTCGTTCTTGCGCTGTTCGGCGATCAGGGACGAGAGGGTGACGACGTAGTACAGCACCACGACCGCAATGAGGATCAGCACCACGAACATCTGGAGCTTGGTGAACAGCAGCCGCTCATCGTAGTCGGAGAGCGCGTTGTCCAGGTCGGTCACCTGTCGGTACGAGAGGAACGTGCGGGTCATGCTCCGGCGCATCGCGATAATCGCATACAGAGCGTCCGTGGCGTTGGTCGCGCGCACCCGCTCGTGGTCGACGAGGAGCATCCAGCCGTAGGTGGAGTCCATGTCCGTGAACGCGCCGCCCAGCCCGCGCAGGAGCGTATCCTCCGAGACCAGCAGCGGGACGGCGACGAAGCTGCCCGAAGAGAAGGTGTGGAACACCTCGTTGTCGAGCCGCCAGATCGGGTGATCGGGGTCGGTCCTGCGGAACAGGCCCGAGACGATCACCGAGGCGTACGGGGTAGCGTCGACCCAGTGGGGAATGACCGACAGCCTGGAGCCGACCGTCAGGACGAGCTCATCGCCGATCTCGTGCGGGACCAGTGCCTCAATGGTGATCGGGGAGCCGTCCGGCGACGTGTCGAGCAGCTCTGCGGGTATACGACCGCCCGGCAGAATCTCGATGTGGTCATCGATGCCGTCGAGGAAGTGGAAGTAGCTGCGTGCGTTGTCGTCGCCGGCGAACTCCTCCTCGCCCGGAGGGGTCATGAAGAAGGTCGCGGTGCGGGCGCCGCGTTCCGCGCCTTCGATCAGCCATCCGAGCCTGACGTTGTACTCGTTCTCCATGAAGCTGCGGACCGCATCGGACTCCCGGGGACCGGTCGGGCCCTTGGAGGTCTTGGCGATGATGTCCAGGTCGATCGGGTCGTGCTGCTCCAGCGCGGACTCGAGAGCGAGGTCGCGCAGCGAGTCGAAGTAGATGACCGTGCCAGCCATGATGGTCGACGCCAGCACGACGCCAATAACGACCGACGACAGCAGTCGCCAGTTGGCAAGGCTGCGCCTGGCAACCATCGGCCACGCCGACAGGATTCTGGCTAAGTTGGCGAGGATTTCAGCGCCTCAGTGGTGGGTGTGAATTAAGCTTGGTACAACTCCACCATGGTAACAGGGGCTGGGAACCTACACCCATATCCTGGTGATTCTGCGATTGATGAGCTGGGTGATAGCCCACACCAGAGCATCCATGCGGTCAGGCGACACGTCGGCAGGGCCCTTGGGAGTCCAGGTACACATCTGGTCCTCCAACTCAGGGAAGGTGCCTACGTGGTGGACTTTGCCCTGCTCATAGAGGGCAGCAATGGGTTCAGCCCGTGCGTACTTGCCCCGGCTGGCACTCACTGCGCGGAACCTGAAGGTCTGTCCTCCCGATGCAGTTCGCAACACCTCCTGGACGAGGTCTCCTCCGTTGTTCGTCTCTCCGACGATGCGGTCAGCGTTGTACCTGTCGTAGAGGGCCATCGCGCGTTCTGCCCAGGTGTTGGGACTCATGCGACCAGAGCCGTCGGCGAGGACGTAGTAGCGCTTGTCACGGTCGACTCCGGCTACCACTATTCCGGTCTCGTCGCTTCGGGCGTTGGACGTTACGGCGGGGTCTATGGCCACGACGACTTCAACCAGGCTCTCGGGAGCCTCCTCGATACGGGTGTCGTCTATCCACTGGCGTTCCCAGAGGGCGTCCTCGGACTGGTCGAGGAGGTCCGCGTGAATCTCCTGTCGTCCCACCCTTGTGCCCTCGTACGTGGCCCTGATCTGGGAGTAGAAACTCGGCGCCAGGTTGTCCTCGTTGTCGTAGGTGGTGCCTCGCGTGACTATCACGTCCGGTCTGGCGACCAGCTCTCTCAGCAGGGCGACCGGCTTGGGTGTCGTGGTGACGACGCATCGCGGGTCTGGGCCGAGTCTCAGTGCAAATGCGAGATTGTCCCAGGTGTCTCGTGGGTATTTCCAGGACGCAAGCTCGTCGCACCATGCAGCGTCGAACTGTGGACCGCGTAGCTGATCGGGCTCGTAGCTTGAGAACAGGAAGGCCGTCGCGCCGTTGGGCCAGGTGAGCTTTCGCTTGGTGGACTCGTACTCTGGCCTGAACCAGGGCGGACAGATACTGAGGATGCCGGACTCGCCCTGGATCATTGTATCCCTGATCTCGGCTGGAGTGCGGGCGACGAGTGCTATCCGCTCTGCCTTACCGGACTCGACCTGCGCACGTACCCACTCTGCCCCGGTGCGAGTCTTGCCGAAGCCCCGGCCCGCCAGGAGTATCCACGCCGTCCAGGGTCCGTCGGGCGGTGTCTGGTTGTGCCGGGCGACTAGGGGCCACGAGTATTCGATCTGCGTCCGCGCGTCCTGCGACAGTCGCCGCTTGGCGACCCGAACAGAGTCGAGACGCTCATCATCGACCTGCACTTCGCGAAGCCGCGCAACCATCGGGCGTGTGTCTAACATCGGTTATTGAGCCCCCTAGTCGGTGTTGGAAGTGTGGCGATAGCTTGTGACGTTCGATTCACAGGTTGATCCCGGCGTCGAACATCTCGCTGACATCGCCCCAGCAGTCTGAACTCTGATTTATCGGATTAAGGGATTGGCTTGATTTTGCTGCTCGGGTGCTGGGCTTGATGCACTAGAGGGCGTAGACATACCACCAATCCGTTCCCCCTGAGCCTGTCGATGGGATCCTGCCGATGGACACCCCCCTCCCTCTCTCCCCTGACAGGGGGTAAGGGTCCCGTAGAGGCGGTTCGCGAACCGCCCCTACTATGAAACCCCAACCAACCAGCCCCCTCTCCCTTGACGGGCAAACAGCGGTAGGTAGAAGTAGTTGAACAAGCATGAACAACCACCAACGAACCCCCTCTCCTGGGGGTGAGGGCGAAAATCTCGAACACCTACCCCCGCAACTCGCTGGGAGAGAGGGAGTTTGACTCGTGTGTTTGTGACAGGGCTTGAAGCCGTCCAACTCGTTGCGCATGACAGCGTCGAGAATCTCGACGATGTCGCTGCCGCCGTTGGTTCTTTCGCGGATTATGGTTGCTAGGGTCATTTCGAATTAGAAATAGAACATAGATTCTGCCTGGAAGGATAGTTGAGGAATGGGGTAGCGGTCAAGGGCGGCCTGAATCTGAAGCTACTCAGGACTCAGTTGCTGGTCGAGTTATGTGGAACAAGCTATTCGGTGAACAAGAGGCGACTTGCAGGAGGCGAGTGCAATAGATTTTTCGACAGCCAAGCAATGTGCAGCCTACGTAATCAGTGAGAGAGCCCTTTACCCTTTCAGTCTTCCCAGTTCAACTGCGCATTATCGACAATACTAGACGCACACTACGTTGACCATCGAGAATAGCTACTAGTATTTTCGGGTATTCCCTATTATATACCAAGCATTTTGATGCAATCGCGACTTGGCGGTGTGTGCTGTGGGTTTGAACGACGTGACAGCGGAAGGCGTGGAACAAGCGATACTGGAGTTCGACCAGATGGGCAGGGATGCCTTCCTAAAGAAATACGGCTTTAGGAAATTGCGCTCCTGCTTTATAATCCAAGGTGAACGCCGCTATGACGCTAAGGCTATTGTCAGTGCTGCACATGGATATGATCGTCCAGATCTCGGCCCCCTACCGACACAGGATTTCTCTAGCGGCAACGCAAAGGTGACCCGTTTTCTGGAATCTCTTGGGTTTGATGTCATGAACATTCCCCGCAATCCCCCTTGGGCCAAAGAAGAGCTGATCCTCGCTCTAGACCTTTACCTTCGCTCGGGCGTTCTGAGCGAGGGGCATCCTGACGTACAAGATCTCTCCCGCGTTCTCAGATCCCTGTCGATTCACACCGAGCGTCCAGATCCGGAGACTTTCCGTAACCCAAGCGGTGTCAATTTGAAGCTTGGGAATTTCGCTGCAATAGACCCTAACTACAATGGCCAAGGTATGAGAAGGGGCGGCAAGCGCGACGCCAAGGTGTGGGAGCGCTACGCGTCAGACGAAGACACCCTTTATGCCGCCGCCTCAGCAGTTCGGAAAGGACATGGACTACCTGAAGCGCATCATGCCGAACCTACGTCTGCGTCAGTCCAGAAAGTGGCAGTGGAAGCGCAGCACGTCGAACAGTTCCACGTCTCCTTCCCTGACCACACCACTAAGGCCTCTCGAAAAGAGCAGAGCCTCGTCCTAGCCTACACAGACCACCTAAGAAGCCAAGGACACTGCGTGACGAGACACAGGTACCCACTACATGAGACCGTTCATACGCTTGCATGCGACCTCGTGGACGAGACCTGTCATATACTTTATGAGGCAAAGGGAGACGTTCTGCGCACGTCAGTGCGAATGGCCATTGGTCAGCTCCTAGACTACCGCCGGTTTGAAGAAACTCCGAAGAAACTGGCAATCCTTCTACCACGGCAACCTTCTCCAGATCTCATCAAGCTGATTCACTCGGTTCCAGCATCAGTTGTATGGCGGACCGATGACGGCTTCGAATGCTGTGACCCGTCAGCTGCCGACATAAGAAGAGCATTAGAATTCTTGCGTATCTACGAAGACAATTGAAGCCAGGATAGGGCACTGCCAAGCTCCGAGGACTGGTTTGAGCACACTTCGTCCAACATCTCGCGGACCTTCTTGCCTCGTGTGTGCTGAAGTATGACTCCAAGGCTTCGCTGTATAGATTGCTCTTGGAGATACCGAGGCGATGTTCCAGGAACTCTGCAGCGCGGGGACAGGGAGGCTGGTATGGAGACTGTTGTCCTCATGAGGTGAGTATGACTTGAGTCGCACAAGGTGATGATCCCGACTGATACGCACCTAAAGGGGCAGAAAAAAGGCAGCTAAGCAAGAACCAAGTCTTGACGGGACGCATAGAGGCGACCCTCCTAACTGCTATATTCAATCTAATTGAGCCTCCTACCCTAGTCAACAATGAATCGAGCACCATCGAAGACCAGTAGGGGGGAACTATCCGGCAAGGACTCCGACAAGCAGATCCGCAATTCCGAGGCCGATGCTGAGAACAATCCCCACCGCCGCTACGGTCATCCACTTGACGAGACTGGTCTGCATGTAGGCTATGTCGGTCCCGACGCCCTGCACGGCGATCCTCACGCCCTCAATGTCGGCCCTAACAGCCGCCACGTCAGCCTTAGTTGCAACATGATTCATTTCGGTTTCGAGCCGGGTAATGCGCTCGCCTACCGAGGTGGCCATTCTTAATCCCTATCGCAGGTGCTGATCTCTCGAACGTCGCTATACGCGCATAATATCACCCAATTGACGTCATAGCGCATAGATCAGCCATGCAACTGGTGTTTACCACAGGGACGGTTGAATTGTGCCATGCTGTGGCCCCAACAGCATGGGCAACCACCCCTGGCACGAGATGGCTGCACTCGCACCCTCCACCCCAAACTCATCGAACGGAGCCTCACGACCAACCCAGCACAAACCAAACATCCCCAACCACCCAACCAACAAAATCAAACAAATCCCCTAATCCGACAAATCCGAGTTCAGACACCCCCTTGACCACAACCCCATCCCTCAGCTACCATCCCCAACAGAACATCTATTCTATTCCACATTCACTATTCACCATTCCAACTTCAACATGGACCTCGCACAAAGAATACAGGCCAAGACCGACAACGGCGACACCATCATCGACTTCCTCGTCGAAGTGATGAAGAGCGAGCTGGACGACTTCCGGCTCTGCCACAGACTGCAGGCCGCAAGACTCCTCGCCAACTACGGATGCTGCCACAAACCAGCCGGTGCCGCACGGTCTCCCTTGACCGACGAGGCCATCAACTTCATCGTAGACAACCCATCCGAACCTTCACTCAGAGACTCCGGCCCCGGCTCGTCCCACGACACACTGTTCGACTCCAAGCTCGCAATGGTAATCCGAGACGCCACCGACGACGGAGCCTCCATCTGTCGCTTCCTGATCAACGTCATGGAGGGAGAGCTAAAGGCCTTCACCCCCCAGAACCGCCTGTCCGCAGCCCGAGAACTCCTATCCCGAGGCTTCGGCAAACACACCTCCACTGGTCGTTCCGGCGAAGAGCCTGCTCCGTACGCGATACGGGGCCGGAACCAAGAGGAGAGAAGTACTGGTGGCCCTCACCTCTCAACACCGAATCCCCAACCAACGGAATCAGACAAATCCCCTAATCTGATAAATCCGAGTTCAGACAGTGGCGAAACCCCAACCACCCAACCAACAAAATCAGAAAAATCCCCTAATCACACAAATCCGAGTTCAGACGAAGAAATCAACAAGATCATCGACGCCGCCAAGGAGCGCTCAGACCGCATCCTCGCCGAACAGGGACTGGACCCGGACAACCCACCCCACAAACCCGACTACTCGGCGTTCGACCTCGCAGCAGACAACTCCCACAGGTGGTTCCACGAGTGGAAGAACTCGATAGACCCTGAAGAATACCAGGCAGTCATCAAGAAGACATCAGAAAGGTTCGACACCAGGATCGACAGGCGCATCGAACGCCGCAAGCAGATCAAAGTCGAACGTGAGCGCAGGGAGAAAGAGGACGCCGAACGCCAGTCCGCCGTGGCGGAACAGGCCAGGGCCAGGGCCGAAGCAAAGGCAAAGGCCGAGGCAGAAGCCAAAGAAGAAGAAGAACTCGGCCCGCCGCCGACCAAAGAGGAGCACGAACTGGTCTCGGCAACACCGAGCATACCCGGCTCCTTCGTCTTGAGAAACTGCCAACATCCCAAGTGCAAGCTGCACGACGGCCCCCGGTACTTCCCCGAGGACGACCGCGGCAGCCCGTACTACAACCCCGGCAACGCCCCATCCTTGCCCCGCACCTTCAATCCCCGCCTCTGACCCCGTCGGGGTCACTAACTATCTCCACTCCACCACCGACCACACACCCCATCATCCCAAGCTAGACACACGCCATCGCACGGTTCGGCCCTAGTTCTCCAACCGGGAGAGGCGGCGGAGGTCTATGCTTAGGATACGGCCTCCGAAGGTCAGGAGGGCGGTGACGAATATCGCGAGAAGAATGACGTAGAGAGGGCCCATCAGCAGCCAGTTGGTGGTCAGGATGAACGGGGGCAACACCCGCCCTCCGCCGTCGGTTACGGCCACGGACGCCACCATCATGCGGCTCATCTGGAATCCGGCCCAGGTGCCGACGCCGAGGCCTATCAGCGCGACGAGCATGTGCTCCAGCCCGACCAGGCCGATCGTCTGGATGCGGCTGAATCCGAGCGACCTGAGCGACCCCATTTCGCCCATGCTGCGCTCGGCGAACGCGAGCAGGTACACAATGTAGCCCAGTCCCGAGATGAACAGGATCACTCCGAGCGAGACGAGCACTATCGTGCGCCATCCGGCGGAGATGAGCGGGTCGATGTCCTGCGCGGCTAGCTGGTCCTCGAGCCCTATGGCGCTGCCTCGCGCCCTGACCATCCTGGACACGGTCTGGAGCACCTCCGCGTCAAAACCGGGGGCAGCCTCGATGAAGATCTCGTTGATCGCGGTGGCTCCCACCGGGTTCAGCGCGTCCAGGTAGGTGAGCAGGGTCTCCATGTCGAAGATGAGGAATCCGCCGCGGGCGGGGTCCATCGTCGGGAAGTGGTCGATCACGTCGGTGACGACCACAGGCACGACTCCGCCCGGCAGGTTGACCAGCAGGCCGTTGTTGACGCCTGCGCCCGTGTTGGCTGAGAACGTGCGGCTGGCAACGGCGGGAATGTAGCCGAAGCCTCCGGCGCGGTAGATGCCCCGGATGCCGACGTTGGTCTCCTTGCCGAACCTGAAGTGGGCGGCGCCAACGCCCGAGTGGACGTTGTCCGAGACCTGGGTGACCTCGTCGGAGCCGAGCTGGCTGGTGGCCAGGGGCACCCAGTCGAAGGCGGCCTCGAAGCCCTCCACGAGGGTGATCTCGCCGGTCTCGCTGACGGCCTGAATGTCGTCGAAGGTGGCGGACCCGGCGGTGGCGGTCGCGCCGAATCCCGGCTCGTTGATCTGTATCGAGACCACCTTGACCGGGTGTACGAGATCGCTGGGGATGTCGGCGCTCACCATGCGCCAGCCGGGGTCCGGCATCTCGCCGAGCGTCACGGTGTCGGTCTTCCCAGTGGCGTCCTCGAGCACCATCCAGAGGAAGATCAGCGGGTAGAAGGACTCTGGGTTGACCCATAGCCGGATGCTCCGGGAGCCCTCGGGTATCTCGATAGTGCGAAGGGGCTCTTCCAGCTTGAGCGTGGCCAGCACCTCGGGCAGGGACTTCTCGGAGAAGTCGGGGCGGTACCAGGCGTCGAAGGTGCCGGTGTCCACCGCCAGGAAGCTGAACCCCGAGCCAATCGACGCGGCGCCGATCCTTCCATTGCCGCGGTGCGCCGTGGAGAGGGCCTGCACGCCGGGGACAGAGCCGAAGTTCTCCTCCACCCGGCCGTCCCTGCGTCCGAGGTAGGAGTCGAGCTCCAGCATACGTATGTCGGAGCCGACAGCGTAGCGGACCCTCTCCTCGTAGCTCCTGTCGAGGGTCGCGCCGACGGTCGTCGACAACACGCCGATGCCTCCCGCCAGCACCAGGAGCAGCACCAGCCACGAGTACTGGAGCGGGTTGCGCGCCATGTGCCACATGCTCATCGACACCCAGACGGGGGCGCGCCGGTTGAACTCGACGAGCAGGAGGAACAGCACCTGCGCGGGCACCAGGCACAGCAGGGCTATAGAGCCGACGAACACGAGTGCAGGCTGGTCGGGGTGCGGGGGTGACTGGTAGGTGAACCAGGCGACGGCGGCGAGTTGGATCGCGATGTAGAGGGCGGGTGTTAACACCCACACCCCAACCCACACCCACCAGGGAGAGGGGGGAGGTGTTGTGGACCTGGTCCATGGTTGCCCACCCCCTCACCTATGGTTGCTACCCTCTCCCCATGT
>CAZIDM010000006.1:0-41641 GCA_964537915.1 uncultured Dehalococcoidia bacterium | reverse complement strand
TTGTTGTTGTCGAGAGCCAGTAGGCGAGGGCGAAGACGCCTATGGTCGCGGCGTCGGGCAGCCAGCCGGTCAGGTTGCCGGCGCGGACTTCGTCGAAGGCGATGGCTCCGGCCAGCGCCGGGACAGTGACCAGCGTCGCGAGGTGTACGAGTCCCAGCGACTCGCCGCTGACGTATCGTATGAACAGCGGGAACACTCGGAAGAACATCAACCCGACCGCCAGGAGGAACAGCACCGGGGCGACAAGAAGCGCCTCGTTGACGTCCTGCTCGCCAAACAGGCTGCCGGAGACCAGCTCGCCGCGCGCCTGAAGCTCCCAGAACAGGATGCCTCCAACCACGAGGAAGCCTATGTCTATGTAGAAGCGCTGCACCAGCGGCATCGACGGCGGCCGTGACGCCCTGAGCCTGTGGATGATGAGTCCGGCGCGCGCGCCGAGCACTCCCGGCACGACGAAGATGACCAGGCAGAGCAGACCGGCGATGGCCGCGGCGGCGAACGGTATCCAGTTCGGGTGAACGGGCAGGGGTCTGCCGCCGGTTATGTGGTCGAAGTAGGGGAGCAGGCCTGCGAGCCACACCACGAGCAGCGCGAGGAACGGCGCAATCGCGGCGGCGACAAGGGCCAGCACCGCTCCCTCGCCGAGGTACAGCCTGAGCAGTCTCCAGGTGCTGGTGCCCCGGCTCCTGAACAGCGCGACGTCGCTCTCGCGGTTCGGCACGAGGTACGAGACGATCATGAACAGGAAGTAGAGGACCGCCACTCCCAGCACGGTGAGCATCAGGAGCAGAGGGACGCTGGAGAGGAAGCTCTGTCGTCCGAATCGGGCGAGCATGATGTTGATGCCGCTGAACGCGAACGATCCCGGCAGCAGGATGGACAGCTCCTCACTGAGCAGGTCCATGCGGGCGCGCATCTCGGCCTTCGACCATCCCCGCAGGACGGTCGTGTCGACGCTGCTGTACCAGGTGGAGTTGACCGCCGCTCCGGGGAACGCCGTGCCCACCGCTCCGGCAAGCACGTCCTGGCTCACGAACATACCGAGCGCGGGCGGAGAGTTGGGCGTAATCTCGCCCTCGGAGTTCGGAATCCTGGGGAACATGAACGACTCGGCGTCGTCCTGCCAGAAGGGGTCTTCGGGGTCTACCGGCGCGATGAGGCCGGCAATCCTGGCAGACACCTTGACGGGCGAGTCCTGGGACGGCGAGACGACGAGAACGTCGCCGGGTACGAGTCCGCCGAAGGCGTCGGCGGTGGACGTGCTGACCAGCACCTCGACCATCGGGCCCTGTGCGCCCCGGAGAACGGTGTCCTCGGCGAGCCTGCCATCGACGACCGTGACGTGGTCGTCCAGTCCGGTGAACGACTGGACGAGGCCAATGGCGGGTTCGCGGGGGGCGGGCGGTCCGTCTTCTTCAGGTCCGCCTTCACCCTCGGTTGGGGCGGGCGGTTCACGAACCGCCCCTACAGGTTCGTCGGGCACCGGTTTGTGTGGAGGAATGACTGAGTAGAACGGGGTTCGCAGGTGGCGTTCGGTGCCGGTGTGGATGGGGGCGATGCTGGCTTCCATGACCTGGTCGAGGGCCGCGTCAGTGCGCTCGATCTCGGGCGCCTCCAGCGGGATGAAGTTGGAGCGGGTCTCGATGGCGAAGTAGGTCTCACCGTCGCGGGCTAGCGACGACTCGACGGCGCTCTCGATGCTCTGGCGTTCGAGGGCGTCGAGGTAGACGGGAGCGGCGGACATCAGCAGCGTGGCGATCATGATGCCCAGGAAGATGCTGACCATGAGACGCCAGTCCGTGCGAAGGCGCCGGAGGACGAGGTGACCGGTGGTCAGGTTGTCAGAGTCTGTGGTCAGGGGTCAGTTCCAGGGTCTGTGTGGGAGTGGGTACAGACAGTCCCTTCTCCCCTGGCGGGAGAAGGTTAGGATGAGGGGGAATTGCTGTTCCAAGATCTTCACCCTCACCCCAGCCCTCTCCCGTCAAGGGAGAGGGGGCAAACTGGTTGAAGTTCGGTCATGAGAGGCGTTCGCCGGAGTACCAGCCGCCGTTCATGGGTGTGTACCTCTCGACTGAGTGGAGGGCGTTGAAGCCGAAGCCGCCGACTATCTGGACTGTGCCGTCATCCATCAGGAGGGCGCTGTGGCCCCACCTTGCGTCGCGGATCGCGCCTCCGGGTCTCCACGTGCCGTCGCGGGCGCTGAACAGCTCGGCGGTCGCCAGGGGCGAGATGCCGTCCCGCGTGCCGCCGACGACCAGCACACGTCCGTCGGGCAGCAGCGTCGCGGTGTGTGCGGCCCTCGACTCAGACATCCGCCCTGCGGCGGACCATGTGCCAGTCGAAGGATCGAATATCTCAGAAGAAGCGATGGGAACGCCGTCGACGCCGTATCCGCCGACCAGCAGAACCCTGCCGTCAGACAGCGTGACGGCGACGTGGCTGTCCCTGGCCTCGACGAGGTCACCGGCGTCGGCCCAGGTATCTGTAGCGGGGTCGTAGATCTCTGCGGAACTCACGCTGCGGTCGTCCCGGCCCACACCGCCTGCTACCAGGAGCCTGCCGTCGTCGAGCATGGTGGCGGAGTGGCCCCAGCGCGGGGCACGCATCGGGGCGGCGGGAGTCCAGCGTCCGGTGAGAGGGTCGAGGAGCTCGGCGCTCGACAGGGCGTTGCCGCCGTCCCATCCTCCGACGACGATGAGACCACCGCCAGGGAGCACGGTCAGCGTGTGGCGGCTGCGGGCATCTGCCATGTCCTCGTAGCTGGCCCAGACGGTACCGCCGGGGTCATACACCTCGGCACTCGCCAGCGGAGTGGAGAGATGGCCCAGCCCTCCGGCGACGGAAATGCGGCCATCGGGCAGGATGGCGACCGCGTGTCCCCATCGGAGTTCCGTCATCGGCTCGGTCTGAAGCCACTTGCGTATGCGCCCATGGAAGAACTCCGCGGTGTTCAGGCTGCGGCCGTTGGCGTCGTAGCCGCCGAGGAGGATGGGCGTGCCGGTATCGGCGCACGGGTCGGAGTCGTCACAGTCCCCCGTATCGGAGTTCGGGACATGCATCAGCACGGCGACGTGGCCCCAGCGGGCGCGCTGCGTGCTGCCCGCGGCGGCCCAGGCGCCGGAACCGGGGACGTAGAGTTCGGTGCGGGTGAGAGGCGAGAGCAATCCGGCCTTTCCTCCAGCGACAATCACGTTTCCGTTGGGGAGCAGCGTCGCGGTGTGTCCCCTGCGTGGGGCCAGAAGGTTGGCCGTCTTCGTCCACTCATCCAGCAGAGGATCGAAGACCTCGACGGCGTTGAGCGGGACTGCTCCACCGCCTCCGACGACGATGATCCTGCCGTCAGTAAGCAGCGTGGCCGTGTGTCCGCCCCTGGAGTGGAGCATCGGCGCGCCGGGCGTCCACACGCCCGTAGAACCGTCATCCCCGCGAAGGCGGGGATCGAACGTCTCGGTGGAGTCGTGAACGGCGCTGCCATCCCTTCCGCCGACGACCATGACGCGGCCTCCAGGCATCAGGGTGGCGGTATGCTCACCGCGCGCAGTGGACATCGCGGGAGCCTGAGTCCACGAGTTGGAGGCCGGATCGTAGACCTCCACGGACGCGATCGCGTCGCGTCCCTGCTTGCCTCCGGTCACGAGCACCCTGCCGTCGGGCAGCAGAGTCGCGGTGTGAGCAGCCCTGGCGACGGCGAGGTCGGGGCCGCTGGTCCAGGCTCCGGCCGCAGGATCGTAAATCTCAGTCGAAGCAGTGGGGATGAACTTGTCGGAGCCGCCGACGACCAGAACCCGGCCATCGCGCAGCAGCGTCGCGGTGTGGTCGATGCGCGGGACGGCGAGCGGCGGGGCGTCCGACCAGGACTCGGCGCCAGGGTCGTAGAGCTCGGTCGCAGCAGTTACACTGCCGATCCCGCCTCCGCCGGCTATGAGCACGCGGCCGTCGGGGAGCAGGGTCGCGGTGTGGCCCGCGCGGGCGGTCGAGATGGAACCGACAGGGGTCCACAGGCCGGTGGAGGGGTCGTAGTACTCGGCGGAGGTGAGCTCGTCGTCCTCGCCGTCTCCGGCGACTGCAAGAATGGTGCCGTCCGGCATGAGCGTCGCGGTGTGCTCGGTACGGGCGTCGTTGGCGCTTCCGGGAGCGTCGGGGGAGCCTATGCTGGGCTCGGGGGCTACGACAACCGGGGCCGGTTCCGCAGTCTCGCTCTCGGGACCGTCGGCGGGAGTGGTGTCACACGCGACAGCGAATCCGATGAGGATCGCGACCAGAACCAGCTTAAAGCTGGACATGTAAGTGAGAGAAAGAGCCTCAACCGCGTTCGATGGTCGCATTTGTGAATTGTGTAGTAGGCGGTTGGGGCAAGTCAACGCGGGGAGGGGGAGGCAGAGATCAGAGTGACGTAACTGCGTTGAAGGTGTCGAGCGCCTCTGACATTGCTCTCTCATAGTATGTTCATTTGCACCAGCGCCATATCTGATCCTCTGCAACGCAACTGGCAGCTTCATGTATTATGGGAACACGTTGCAGCGCATGGTGCTGTTGTTATTCTCTGGTAGTCTGTCGGTAAGATCCACTACACGCTTCAGGAAGTAACCGAAGCCGAAATCGTGAGTCCGGAGTCTGAAACTACCGAAACGGGGCGCAAGATGCCGCAAGCGTCGGAAAAGCCAGAAGGTCTGACCTTCGTCATAAATCCAGAGGCCGAGTACGCTTCGGTTGACCTTCTACTGCATTCCGTGGAGGACATTGTCCGATTGCTTCGCCGTATCGATGATGCTATTCACGGACCGCGGCATCAACATAAGTGGGTGGTTCGTGAGCTCAGATCGAGTGCGCCGACTATTACAGTGGAAGAAACCCCCTTGAATGGTATCCGGTCGGCTGAAGTAATCGTCCACGGTCTCCGTACTATAACCCGTGGCACAGACGACCCCCCTCAACACTTCACCGTCCCCGTACTTGAAAATCTTGCGAAGATGAACCGCTTGTTTACTGGTACAGGCACCAGGGCAAAATCCATCGACGTACTGATGCGTGGAGACCTTGTAGCGACCATAGAGAAGGATATTTCCGAGAAAGTGAAGAGAGTCGCTACCTCTGGCTATCGAAGTATCGGCTCCCTGGAGGGAATGTTAGAAGCGATCGACATACACAGTGCACCCGTTGTGACCATTTGGGAAAGAGTATTCAGGACGCCCGTTCGATGCCACATCCCTGAAGGGAGCGAGTGGACTGATAAGGCGATCAACCTTTTGGGGAGAAGAGTCACAGTCACTGGTGAAGTCCAATACTTCAGTAACGGGAAGCCTAGAACAATTAGAGATGTTGTCAGGATAAAAGACGCAACGCCTAATCCTAATCTGCCCAGGGCGGAATATGGTTCTATTCCCGATGAAGAGGCGGTTCACGACCCTGTAGAGTTCCTGAACTCTATTCGGGGGTATGAATAGACCAGAATGCCCCAACCACAACGACGCTTATGGGATTCGTGTGTCATCATTGGTTACCTTGCAGGCAGCGCAGGACCATACCAAGATTGTGGACAGATCATAGCCAGAGCCGAACGGGGCGATCTCGAAATCGTCGTGTCGGCAATTGCCACAATCGAGGTAGCCTATCTCAAGGGCAGAAGTGATGCCGACTCAGAAGCCATCATTCGGGAGTTCTTCAGCCGAGACTACGTAGTAACTGTGAGTGTCGATCCGCCCATCACGGCTATCGCCAGGCGTCTGGTGAGGACACATAGGTCTACTAACACTCGACTCAGGCCTGCTGACGCAACCCATCTGGCGACTGCTCTTCACGTAGGAGTGCCACTGATAGAAAGTACAGATCCCCACCTGCTGAGACTAGATGGCCGTGAAGGAAGCCCACCAATCAGGATCCGCGAGCCTACAGCAGATGCAGGTCAGGGTCTACTCCAAATGTGAAGCAGTTTCACGTCTTGCTGCCAGAATCAGAGATGCAACATCGAACACGTCCCTCACGTTGTCTTGCGGCCTCGGCGGAGGCCTCGGCCGGGGAGGGCTCCGGTGTTGGTGCCGTCGTCGATTACGACCTGGCCGTTGACTATTACGTAGTCGATGCCGATGGGGTAGTGCTTGGGGTCTCCGTGGCGGGCGTGGGTCTTGACGGTGTCGGGGTTGAACACGACTATGTCGGCCCTGAAGCCGTCTCTCAGGATGCCCCGGTCGGGCAGTCCGAGTCGCTGGGCTGGGAACGAGGTCATCTTGCGGATGGCCTCGGGGAGACGCAGGTGCTTCTCGGCCCTCACGAACTCGGCCAGCACTATCGGGAAGCAGCCGTAGGTGCGCGGGTTGGGGTACTCTCCGAACAGGATGGCGTCGGACGCGATCATGCCCGCGGGGTGTGAGACGAAGGCGTGCAGCGTGTGTGCGTTCGTGCCGAGTCCGACTGTCGAGATGCCAAGGTTCTCCTCGAGCAGCAGGTCGAAGAGCGCCTCGGCGGGCTCCTGGTTGCGCATCTCTGCGATGTCGGTTATCAGCCGACCGTCGTATTTGGCGTTCTGCGGCTGGGTGAAGTTGGTCAGCCAGTTGTTCTCGAGCCTGCTTGGGGCCAGCTCCTTCGCCATGCGGGCGCGGTCGTCAGGGTCGCGCAGCGCGGCCATCAGCCTCTCGGGTCCGCCGTCCTTGGCCCAGAAGGGCAGTCCAATCGTGATCGTGGTGCCTGAGTAGGGGTACGTGTAGCAGTCGAAGGTGACGTCCATGCCGCCGGCGCGGGCGTCCTCGACGAGTCCGAGGTAGTCGTGGTGGCTGCCCACGCCCTGCGCGCTCTGCCGGTAGTGCGTGAGGTGAATGGGGATGCCGGAGCGTCTGCCGATCTCCAGGGCCTCCTCCCACGGGGCGAGCAGGCCCGTCGACAGCAGGCTGGCGCGGGTGTGGGTGTGGTAGAAGCCTCCCATGCTGGCAGCGGTCTCCGACAGCTCGACGAGCTCGTCGGTGTCGGCGTACGCGCCGGGCGGGTAGTCGAGTCCGGTGGACAGGCCCCACGCGCCCTCCTCCATCGCCTCGCGGACGACAGACTTCATGTTGGCCATCTCGTCCTTTGTCGCGGGCCTGTCGTTCCAGCCGACGCCCCAGATGCGCACGGGCGAGTTGCCGAGGATGTACGCGACGTTGATGGCGACGGAGCCGTCGAACTTGCCGATGAAGTCGGCGACGGTCAGCCAGTCGGCGGGCATCGGCGGGTAGCCGTTGAGTCCGGAGTCGAGCCAGATGTAGCGGTGAAGCTCCTCCTGGGTCTTGAACGGGGCGTGAGAGATGCCGTCGATGCCGACGAGCTCGGTGGTCACTCCCTGGCGCACCTTGGGGTCGTGGTGCGGCTCGCCGAGCATGGTCAGTCCGGCGTGGGAGTGGAGGTCGACGAAGCCGGGGCAGACTACGCGTCCGGCGGCGTCGATGGTGCGGGCTGCCTCGAGGTCGGACACGTCGCCTCGGTGAATGGAGACGGTGTCGCCCTGGACTCCGACGGCGGCGTGGAATCCGGGGCTGGCGGTTCCGTCGATGACGAGTCCGTTGGTGATCAGAAGGTCTAGCATGGGGGGTGTTGGCCTCCGGTTGTTTGGTCACACCTTACCAGAGTTGGGAGGTAGTCTCCGCAGGGACTGCGGGGGCGATGCTGTACCAGCTTGGCCGGCGAGGATTTCACCCTCACCCCAGCCCTCTCCCGTCAAGGGAGAGGGGGCTTGATGGTGTTCACGGTTGTTTCGTGATTTGCATACCCCCAGGAAGAGGGGGCTTTAGATGCACTCACCAGGATGGCACAGCTTCCGGTACTACGAGCCTGTCCCAGATTAGTGGCAGCCGCCCTTCGACAGGCTCCCGCCACGGCGGATTTTCAACAGGGCGAACGGATGTGGGCAAGATCCCCGAGGTCCAGATTAGTGGCAACCGCCCTTCGACAGGCTCCCGCCACGGCGGATTTTCAACAGGGCGAACGGATGCGGGTAAGAGGCCCGAGCTCCGATTGAGGGTGCCTACTAAACTGGGACAGGTACCGGTACTACTTCCAAGTTGACAGAAATATCAAGGTATTGATAGGGTGTATCAGATAAGTAAAGGTACTTCCGAATACTTAAATATCTTTACTTGAGTCACAATATCAATAATAAGCCTCGAACATCTCGCTCGCGTCTACTAGACGCACTTAAGGACAGGGGCTACCGGGTCACTGCATCAAGGAGGGCGATAGCCGAACTCCTCGAACAGAAACGAGAAGGTTTTACAATCGAGGAGCTCAGTGAGGAGCTGCCTTCGGTAGCCAGGGCAACACTGTTTCGCACCATCAAACTGTTTCTTGAGGCGGGAGTGGTCTGCAGGCTCATCCTGATGGACGGAGCCCTGATGTACAGCCTGGCCCACATAGATCAACACCACCACCACTCTGTGTGCGTCGAGTGCGGTTCGGTGGAGGAGTTCAGGGCCACTGCCGTCGAGCAAATACTCAACGATCTAAACACTGAGACCTATGGACAGATCGTCGGCCACCACCTCGAGCTGTACGTGAACTGTGGGCACTGTTCGAACGACGAGGGAAAGTAACCAGCCTTATTTCAACTGACCTGCTGCAAGTATTTTGAGCCCTCTATTGATACTGTGTATCACCGCAGGGACGGCACTGGCCAAGCAGCTTCTCGCCTAGAACAGAGGTAAGCCGAACACGAAGGAGAACCTGTATTGCAAGTAAAGCTTAGTCACACGTTCCAATTGGGACGTCTGGATATGACGTTTTCCGTGGGGTCCAGTCGTATTTGATGTGATCTTCCTGGCCGTCTGCACCGATGACCAGGTTGAGTCGACGACTGAATACCCAAGATAAACAGGAGTTACAGGAGAAACATGGGACATAGTCTATTGAAGTGGAGATCAGCGGCCATAGTCGCAGTGATCGCGGCTCTGGTCTTCGTCGTTGCCTGCGGAGCGGAAGAGCCGGAGCCGGCCCCAACGCTCGACACCGCCGCGATACAGAAGTCGGTAGCGGATGCCATCGCTGCGCAGCCTACGGGTCTGACGCGCGCGGACGTCGAGTCCATCGTGAGCAAGTCGACAGAGGAGCAGCTCTCCGCGGCCGACGTGAAGGCGATCGTCGACCAGTCCGTCCGGGCATTGCCCGCGCCTGAGATCGACGTGGGCCAGCTCAGCAGCCTCGTCAATTCCGCGGTTGCCGACGCGGCGCCTGAGGGCGTCAGCGCGGACGAGATCAGCAGGATCGTCCAGGCCCAGTTGAGCGCCGGGCTATCCGACACGCTAACGCGCGGCGATATCGAGGACCTGGTCGCTCAGGCCGTCGAGGACGCGGTCGGCGACCAGCTCACCGCCGAACAGGTGACAGAGATCGTGAACGCCTCCCTCGTCGCCACGAACGAGGCGATCGAGGCGGCAGCCGCGGCTGACAGAGAAACTTCCATGCCCTCCGGGCCGCCGGTCAAGGTGGTTACCAGCACCAACTTTGTGGCGGACTGGGCCAGAGTGGTTGGTGGAGACAGGGTAGAGGTCTACGGCCTGCTGCAGCCGGGCGGCGATCCGCACTCATTCGTGCCTGGAGCCCGCGACGTTGCCAGGGTAGAAGAGGCGGATATTGTGTTTACCGTCGGTCTCGGTCTCGAGGCCGAATGGCTGCACGACCTGATACACAACGCCAGCGCGGACGAGTCCGCGGTAGTCGCGCTTGGGGAAAGTGTGAACCCCCTAGAATTCTCGGGCGCTGACCCTCATGACCACGGGATGCATGCAGATGACATGCATGACGAACATGCAGACGACATGCATGACGATATGGGCATGGGGATGGGGCTCCTGGGGCGGCTGCTCATAGGCGATGGGGAAGAGGGGAATCTCTCCGTCATAGACCTGGAGCATGGCGAAGTGAGCCAGAACCAGTTTGACCTGGGCTCGCGGGCCGGCCGGATCTACCCCAGCACGAGTGGCCGCTATGCCTTTGCCGTCTCATCAGATGCCAACACGGCCCACCTGTTCGATGGCGGGATATTCATGGAGCCTCATGGAGACCACTTCGACCTGGTCGAGGGGGACATACACAAGCTTCCCCTGGACCTGAGCGGCGACCGCCCCGTGCACCTGTACGTAGGTGGCGAGTGGGCGACGATCTTCTACGACGGCTCCGGTGAGGTGGTGTTTATCAACGAGCATGAGCTGGCAGAGCAAGGGGACGCCTATGCTCCTGTGTGGATGAACGTAGGACCTCAACATGGAGCGGCGGTACCTCTGGCACACGATCTGTTCGCCATAACCATCAAGAACCCGGGCGAAGGGCTGCCCATTGGAGCGGAAATCAGAGAGCTGGACGGCCACGTGCTGCACAGCGCTGAGGGCTGCGAGGGGCTGCACGGCGATGCAGGCAACGGCCACGTGGCCGTATTCGGCTGCGTTGGGGGCGTCCTGGTCGTAGAGGCTGACCATGGCGAGTATCACGACGTCTTCATAGCGCCGGATGATGCCTCCGATGACTTCCGTCTCACGTCCGTCTGGGGCTATCCAGGCCTGCACCACTTCTTTGCCCTTGGCTCGGCGGTGGGGCTGTACATCGTGGAGCCCGAGGACGAGGCGATGGAGCTACTGATCCCCGCCACTGACGATCTCCGTCCAATCCAGGTCCATCTCGGCCACGAAGGGGAATCCCTGGTCGTGGTCATGAGCGACGGGGAGATCCGTCTGTATGATGCCCATGATGTGACCCTGAAGGCGTCCAGGAGCGGCCTGCTGACGACGCCGGTGGAAACTGGATTCTGGGCGCGGCCTCACATAGCCACAGCGCCAGGCGCAATCTTCGTCACGGACTCGGTCGGAGGCCATGTCATGCAGCTAGACCTGCACGACCTGGAAGAAGTCGCGCATTGGGACGTAGAGGGTGCGCCCACGAAAATTGCATTCACCGGGATCGTGGGAGACCCTGAGGAGGGGCACGGCCATGAAGACGAACATGCTCATGAGGATGAACACGACCACGAACACGGTCCTCTGGACCCTCACTTCTGGTTCGACCCGCTTCGCGTGAAGATCGCAATTGACGAAATGGCCTCCCGGCTTTCGGTCCTGGACCCTGAATACGCGAGCGTCTACCACCAGAACGCTGCAGCCTATAAGGTCCAGCTCGACGAGCTTCACTTCTGGATCCAGGAGCACGTCGCCGCTATACCGCAGGAGCGCAGGCTGCTGGTCACGTCCCATGACAGCTTCGCCTACCTCGCAGCCGCCTACGGGTTTGAGGTTGTTGGGCTGGTCATACCGTCTCTGTCGCCTGACGTAGAGCCATCGGCGGAACACATCGCGGACCTGATAGATACGGTCCGTGAGCACGAAGTGCCGGCGGTGTTCGGTGAGACGACAGTAAGTGAACGGCTGGCGCAGGCTGTAGCCAGAGAGACCGGCGCAGAGCTGTTCCATCTCTATTCGGGCTCGCTGGGAGAAGAGGGCAGCAGCGGTGACACGTACCTTGGCATGGTGCGAACAAACGTAGAGCGCATAGTCGAAGCCCTTAAGTGATCTCTCCTGCAACCTCACATAGCGCAACCATGTCGCTTCAAGGAGTGACCGTCGAGCTTGGCGACTATACGGCCCTGAGCGACGTAAGCTTCGACGTAGCGGCAGGCACGCTGATGGGCGTTGTAGGACCGAACGGGGCCGGCAAGAGCACCCTATTCAATGCTATTGCCGGCCTCCTCCCGGTCCATCAGGGGAGGGTAACCCTTGACGGTGTGGACCTGCGAAGTGGCGAGTTGGCCTATGTCCCCCAACGCGACAGCGTCAACTGGCGGTTTCCCGTGACCGTTCAGGACGTTGTAATGATGGGGCGGTGCTGCAAACTCGGATGGTTCCGGCGGCCCGGGAAGAGAGATCGGATGCTGGTGAAGGCGTGCCTGGGGCGAGTGGGCCTATGGGACCATCATTCCGCCCTGATGACGGAGCTCTCAGGAGGTCAGAGACAGAGGGTGTTCGTCGCAAGGGCGCTGGCGCAGGAGGCAAGTGTAATCCTGCTGGATGAGGCATTCAGTGGAGTTGACATCAGCGCCCAGGAGTACCTCATCGAAGTCCTCCGGACACTGAGGGACGAAGGGCGCATTATCATGTTGGCCACCCACGACCTGACCAACCTGTCCAGTCGCTTTGACCAGGTGCTATGTCTGAACCGCCACGTGTGCGCCTGCGGACCTCCCGGCCAGGTGTTCACGTCCGAGGTCATGGAGGAGATGTACGGATCCCACGGCATCGACTTCACAAGGGATGAGGAGCGGTAACGCGGCAACGTGGCAGATTTCATAATAGGTCCGCTCGAATACAGTTTCATGCAGCGGGCCCTGATTGGCTCGATACTGGTTGGCGTCATGTGTCCGCTGGTTGGGGCGTACGTCGTCACCAGGAACCTCGCCTTCATTGGAGACGCGCTCGCCCATGCTGTGCTTCCGGGCATGGTCCTTGGGTTCATAGTCGGCATCAACCCGGCCATAGCCGCGGTCCCGACCGGAGTGGGCGTGGCCATGCTGGTCAGGGTTGTGAGCCGGCGCGCGGGACTCAGCGCGGATACTGCCATAGGCATCCTCTTTGCGACCACGTTCGCCCTGGGACTTGTCATGTTGGCAAAGGCAACTACCATTAGAATCAATATAGAAGACCTGCTGCTGGGGCAGATACTGGCCATATCTCCGACCGGCATATACATATCCCTGGGGATAACCGCAGTGGTCGTCCTGGGTCTGTTCGCCTTTCACCACTGGCTGATTTTTACGAGCTTTGACCCAGTGGGGTCGCAGGTCGCAGGCATACGCTCCAACCTGGCCGACTACATACTACTGGCGCTGCTTGCGCTCGTCATCGTGATAGGGATCCAGGCGGCGGGCATCATTCTTGTCATGGCAATGCTGGTAATTCCAGCCGCCACGGCGTACCTGCTGGTCAGACGCCTTACATCGATGATGATGACGGCCGCGGTCATAGGGACCGCAGCTGCGGTTACCGGCCTGTACCTGTCCTTCCACTTCAATCTGCCCGCCGGGCCTGCGATGACCCTGGTTGCAAGCGGACTATTCGTGCTGGTGGCCGTGTTCAGGCGAAGGGCATTCTTCTGAGTGGGCTCGGGTACGGGATGGCCTTGGCCGCGTTCGGCTATTTCGTCAGGTGCCGGTAGCCGAGCAGGCTTCCCAGGATCATTCCTGTGGTGGCGCCGAAGAGTCCTGCCATCGGGGCCGGGACTGCTGCTATCTCCAGCAGCGACTGGAGCGCCACGCCCGCGACTGCGAATATGACTGCGGACGCGATGAACACTGCCCAGATCTTTCCCATGTCTTCATTATACACGAAGGAGTGTTGCAGTATGGCCTTTTCCGCACTATAGAGTGCCGGTACAACGAATAGCGTCACATTTGGTGGAAGTATCGACATCTATCACCGCCCATATTGAGTTATAGCCTGAAGGAAATTGCCGCGCGGCGAGGCACTTCGTGGATTCCCGCGTTCGCGGGAATGACGGGGTGGTTGGTAGCTAGCTTCCCGACGTGCGGTCTGCGTGGTGGTACTATGTAGGTTGTACGGCTATCGTGGATCGTATCCTGTATGGGGTAGTTTCGCGATGGTTGGTAGCTGAGTAATCCCCCTCACCCCCGGATCAAGTCCGGGGCAGGCTTCGGCCCTCTCCCTCAGGGAGCTGAGAGGGGTAGGTAAATCAAGCAGTGGTTCGGTTCCCAGACTCTGGGTTCCGGCCTTCGCCGGAACGACGATTTGCAGGATACCTACCCCTGTTAGCCCTCAGGGAGAGGGGGGCAGATGGTTGGGTTTCAGTCATGAGAGTTACACTCTCCTGGTAACCTAGCGGATGGCCCTTCGACAAGCTCAGGACGAACGATTTACTGATTTACATACCCCTGTAAGCCCTGAGGGTGAAGGGGCTTGTTGAGTAGGAAACGAGAGCAGGTACTGATGGTTGATAACTCGCCGGTTAGTGTGTCGGGTGTTGAGCTTGATGGGCAGAATGTGCGGGTGTCGTGGTCGGATGATCATGTGTGTGACTTCACGGCGACGTACCTGCGGGTGAACTGTGGCTGTGCGGAGTGCGTGGAGGAGTGGACCAACAGGCGTCTGCTCGATCCGGCTAGCGTTCCGGCGGACCTGCGGGCGGAAGAGTACCTGACGGTGGGAAAGTACGCGGTCCAGTTCCTGTGGAGCGATGCGCACTACACGGGCATCTACCCGTTCGAGACGCTGCGGCTGCTGTGCCTGTGTGACGACAAGCCGGATGAGTAGCGCTACTTCCAGGTTGTCTTGTATACACAGAGACTATCCCTGAACTCTGGGTTCGCCTCGGCGAACGACGGACAGCATAAGTGAACCAGACAGAATCAACCGTACATCGTACTAATCAGCTGCCCAAGGCGATGCTCATAGACCTGGACGACACTATCCTGGCCTATGAGCCGGGGTCGGTGGATGTGCTGAGGGCGGTCTGCGAAGCTCATGTCGACAGGCTTCCGGGCTGGACGGTCGAGCAGCTTGTCGCGGGGATCGACTCGTATCGCCGGTGGTTCTGGTCCGACCCGGGACGGCATCGTCGCGCGCGTCTGAGCACGTCGAACATACGGCACGAGATCATGGTCGGCGCGTTCAGGCAGATGGGCATCCAGTCGCTGGCCCTCGCGCGCGCCATGGGCGATGCCTACGGGCGTGAGCGTGAGAGGCGGGTCCAGCCGTTTCCGGGAGCGGTCGAGACGCTCGCGACGCTGCAAGAGGCCGGGGTGCGGATGGCGCTGATCACGAACGGCAACTCGGCGAGCCAGCGGGGCAAGATCGACCGGTTCGACCTGGAGCGATACTTCGATCTCATCATGATCGAGGAGGAGTTCGGGGTCGGTAAGCCGGACGAGCGTGTGTATCTGCACGCGCTCGATCAGCTCGGTGCTCGACCGGATGAGGTGTGGATGATCGGGGACAACCTGGCCTGGGAGGTCGCGGCTCCGCAGCGGCTTGGGATCACTGGGATCTGGCACGACTTCAGGGGTCGTGGGCTGCCGGATGGGTCGAGTGTGCGACCTGACAGGATCGTGCGGTCGCTAAGGGATGTGCTGCAGACGGGGTTTGGGGTTTAGGGGTACCACCCGTCGTTCCGGCGGAGGCCGGAACCCAGTGGGGGTGGGTGGCACTTGGTAGCTTGCAGGCGGGCATTTCCCCCTCACCCCCGGATCAAGTCCGGGGCAGGCTCCAGCCCTCTCCCTCCCGTTGACAGGGATTGGGAGAGGGGGTCTGTTGAGTGAGTTTCGGTCTCTCAGGTTGCGCTTACCCAATCCCTGTCAACGGGAGGGGCGATGCAATGGTGTCAGAAGGTCAGGGAGACTTTTAGGGCTCCGTCGCCTCGGGCGTCTGCCAGGTCGAAGGCTTCCTGGACTCGGGTGATTGGGAACTGGTGGGTGACGAACGGCTCCATGTCGATCTCGCCGTTCCTGATGAAGTCGACGGCTAGCTGGAAGGCGGGCAGTCCGGGCTCGTCCTGGGCTCCGAAGACGGTGTGCAGGTCCAGCCGCTTTCGGAAGAACGTGTCCCAGTCGAAGGGCACCCTGTCCATCGTCGGGGGTAGGCCGAAGACCGCGACCCTGCCGAGCGGCTTTACGAGCTGCAGCGACTGGTTGAGCGTGTCGGTACTACCCACGCCCTCGACGACAAGGTCGGCGCCCTCGCCGTTGGTGAGGTCTAGGACGGCGTCGGTGGCGCGCTGGCCGGTGACGTCGATGACTTCGTCCACGCCCATTCGCTTGGCGTGCTCGCGTCGCTCCTGTACAGGCTCGATCGCAATTATGCGGTGTGCGCCGATGCGCCTGAGCATGAAGTCGTGGAACAGTCCGACCGAGCCCTGTCCGAGGATCGCGACGGTCTTGCCGACGAGCGACGGCAGCTTGCGCATTCCGAACACGACGGTGCCGAGCTGCTGCGCCATCAGGAGGTGCGACTGCGGGACGTCTGTCGGCAGTCTGAGCAGGAACTTCGGGTCGATGAGCTGGTATCCGGCGAAGGTCTTGGAGCTCCAGATGTTGGGCGCGGTGAGCACAAGCTCGCCCTCTTCGAAGCCGGTGTCGCTGCCGTCGACGACAATGCCGACGCCCTCGTGTCCGGGGTAGCCGTGCGGCATGGGCCACTCGTACACGTTCCAGCCCATGTAGCAGATGTGAAGGTCGGAGCCGCAGATCGAAGCGAGGGTCGTCCTGACCAGGACCATTCCGGGCTCCGGGTCGGGAATGGGGACCTCATCGCATCGAAGCTGTCCGAGTGCAGTGGCCTGGGCGGCGGGCATAGTGGGCATGTTGGTATCTATCCTCCAGTGCTGGCGGCGGAGCTAGTAGGTCGCTCGGCCTCCGGTTATGTCGAATACGGCGCCGGTGCTGAAGGAGCACTCTTCAGAGGCCAGCCAGGCGACCATCGCCGCGATCTCGTCTATCTCTCCAGTGCGGCCCATCGGGATGCGATCGACCATGTAGCTAATCTGCTCGGGGGTGAACTCGTCGAGGATGCGGGTCTGAACGACTGCGGGTGTCACACAGTTCACCCGGACGCCGGTGGCGGCAAGCTCCTTGCCGACGGACTTGGTCAGTCCTATCACAGCGGCCTTGGTGGCGGAGTAGGGGACCATCCGGGGGTTGCCCTCTTTGCCGGCGACGGAGGCGATGTTGACGATGCGGCCGTAGTCGCGCTCCAGCATGTGGGGGACTGCCGAGTGGGTGAAGCTGAACACGCCGCGCAGGTTGGTGCGGTAGACGCGGTCCATCTCCTCGACGGGCAGCTCCCAGATGTTGCCGTTGATGCCGCCGATTCCGGCGTTGTTGACCAGGATGTCGATCCGGCCCCACTCGTCGAGGGCCTGCTGGCAGGCGCGCTCGGCGGTCTCTGGTTCAGCGACGTCGCCGACGGTCAGAAGGGTCGGCGTGCCCCGGGCGGAGAGCTCGCTGGCTGCCTGCTCGCCGAGTTCGCCGTCGAAGTCGACCATGACGACGCTCGCGCCCTCGGAGCCGAGTCGGCGGGCTATTCCGTAGCCGATGCCAGTGGCGGCTCCGGTGACTATTGCTACCTGGTTGTCGAATCTTGGCAAGTGATCAGTACCTCTGTTTGTGGGTGACGGGGGTGGGTAATTGGGGTTTTCACCCTCACCCTCAGGGAGCCGAGAGGGGTAGGTAAATCAAGCAGTCGTTCGTTCCCAGACTCTGGGTTCCGGCCTTCGCCGGAACGACGATTTGCAAGATACCCACCCCTGTTAGCCCTCAGGGAGAGGGGGTAGGTTCGTGGTGGACCGTCCTTCGACAGGCTCAGGACGAACGTGAGCTAACGACCCAGAAACATCCTCCGGGTAATTCCCATCACTGAGTGTCTATAGTGCTCCTTCTTCGCGGAGGTCTTTCAGGGACTGGGAGAAGGCTTCGAGGGTGCGGTCGACTACGTCTTCGTCGTGGGACGATGAGACGAGGAAGGCGCGGCCTCCCATGATGTCGACGCCGTTGACGAGCATTGCCCGGCGAAGCGCTCTCGTGGTCTCTCCTGGCATGGTGTCGTATATCTGCTGGTAGGACATGTTGCACAGGTCGCGGTCGCAGGAGCAGTCCGCGCCGAGGTTGACGTGAATGATCGAAGCGATGCCGTGCGCGTGGCCTGTGACCTCGTTGCGGATGAAGATCTCGTTGAGGCCCTGCTTGAGTCTGTCGGCCATGGCGTCTGCGCGGGCGTTCACCTCGCCGGTCGCGATCGCTTCGAGCGTGGCAATGCCGGCGGCAGCAGTCACGGGCTGGGCGTTGAACGTCCCTCCCTGGGCCACTCGGAGGAAATTATCCCACTCCGGGTCGTCCCTGAAGGCCATCAGCTCCATGATGTCGGCGCGACCGCCGACTGCCGCGCCTGGCTGGCCTCCGGCGACGATCTTGGCCATCGTGGTGAGGTCGGGCTCGAGGTCCCAGCGCACCTGCGCTCCGCCGGGAGACAGTCTGAATCCGGTGATGACCTCGTCCATGATGAAGACGACGCCGTGCCTCTGCGTGATCTCTCGAATGTCCTGCAGGAAGGTCGGGTTCATCAGCGGGAACGTGCCGTAGTGGGCGCCGTTGGACTCCACGATCACGGCGGCGACGTCGTTATCTTCGGTCAGGATCCTGTCGACTGCGGCGGCGTCCACGGGCGCGACGATCACGGTGTCGAGCACCTCCTGCGGGACTCCGCCGAGCGCCTGGCCGGACTCGGGCGTCACGTAGTCGTGCCAGCCGTGGAAGTGCTCATGGAACTTCACGATCTTGGTCTTGCCGGTGTGAGCGCGCGCCAGCCTCAGGGCGAGGTAGGTGGACTCGGTGCCTGAGGTGGTGAAGCGCACCCTTTCGAGGTTCGGCATGAGGTTCTTGACGGCCTCCGCGTAGCGGATCTCGTGGCTGGTCGCGCCGCCGAGGTGTGTGCCGCGCGCGGCCTGGGCCGTCACGGCGGCGGTGACCTCATCGGGGCTGTGGCCCATCATCAGGCTGCCGTTGCCCATGACGTAGTCGACAAGCTCGTTGCCGTCGATGTCGTACTTGAACGGCCCCTGGCCGTGCTCGATGTATACTGCGAAGGGAGACGTGAACCTTGTCTGGTGCGTGATACCGCCCGCGAACAGCTCTCTTCCCCGCCTGTGCCAGTCCACCGATCCGCTGAATTTCTCCGCAAAACGTTCTTCGATCGTCGGCATCGTATCCCCTCCCTATCATCACCTGTGGCTCCAACCTCAGGGTCTCACTGTGGCAACGGGTATTATACAGAGAATCGTACGTGGCGACTGTGCGGAGTGTGGGCAGGGCTTGTAATGATTTGTAGGTAGCTCGATAGCGGACCGCCCTTCGACAGGCTCCCGCCACGGCGGATTGTCAACAGGGCGAACGAATGCGGGCGGGACGCCCGCGCTCCCAGTGGATGACGCCCATCTAAACTGAAAGGGCCTCTCGCAGAGGAGAGGCCCTTGGTTTTTCTTGCGTGTCAGTGGGGCGTTAGACGCCGCCGACTCCGGCTGTGGACGGGGTGGCTGCTGCGCGTTCACGTGTCCGGCTGATGCCGATGCGTCGCGCGATGATCACCTTCTGGATCTCCACGGTGCCCGCCGGGTGCGCGCCAACGAGGCTGCCCCGCTGGTAGACCTCAGGCTCGCCACCGTAGGGAGCGCGCGGCTCGTCGGTCCCGCACAGGCTGTACATGCCCATGATGTCGCGGGAGCGGTCGGCGTTGGTGATCCTGTAGAGCTTGCCGAACATGGACGTCTGCGAACCCTGATAGGTCATCTCCTGTCGCGACTGGTACATGCCGTAGTTGCGCAGGTTCATCAGGCTGTGGACGTGGGAGTCGATGTACGCCGACGCGGTCTCCTGCTGGATGATCGGGTCGGATCCCAGCGCCTCGCCCTCACGCTCGGTGTTTCGGACGTAGTGCATCAGGTTGTCCAACGACTCGTCGCGCGGGAACGCCTGTCCGCGTCCGCCGTGCTCGACCTCTAGCGTGGTCTGCGTGACCTGCCAGCCCTGCTGGTCGCCGCCGATGAGGTGGTCGCCGGGGATCCTGACGTTGTCGAAGAAGAAGACGCTCTGGTCGTCGCCGGAGAGCAGGTTCATGCGCTCCTGAGACAGGCCATCTGCCGGGAACGGCACCATGAAGTAGCCGAGGTTGCGGTGCCTGGGCGCGTCGGGGTCGGTCATGAACGGGCCGAACAGGTAGTCAGGCGACTCGACGCCGCTGATCCAGATCTTCTGTCCGTTGAGGATGAAGTCGTCGCCGTCGCGGACGGCGCGGCTCTGGAGCGATGCGAGGTCGGAGCCTGCGTTGGGCTCTGAGAAGTTCTGGAAGGCGACCTTCTCAGCGCTGAGCAGAGGCTTGAGGAACTTCTCTTTCTGAGGCTCGTCGGCCCAGACGAGAAGGGTTGGGAAGACCAGACTGTTGGTGAAGCCGGGGACGACGCGCGCCCGTCGGAACTCCTCCTGGATGATGGTCTCGTGCTCGCCGGAGAGTCCGCCTCCGCCGTACTCCTTGGGGTACGTCGGGTAGAGCCAGCCCTTGTCGGCCAGCACCATGTGCATGTCTCTCCACCAGGCATATTGCTCGTCGGAGAGCTCGTTACGGTCGACGGGGGCTCTCATGTCGTCGGGGATGTTCTCTTCCAACCACGATCGGACTTCCTTACGGAACTCTTCCTGGTCTTCGGAGTACTGATAGGCAAAATCCATGCGTTACCCTCCGGGCGCAACTAGTCTCTGTTTTGGACATTATTCAAGCAGTGAGCACAATGGTAGGGGGCGTGTGGGTGTGTGTCAACAGTAACGAGAGTGCCTGCTATCCTGCAAACGGATTGACAATTTCGAGACTGTCGATTCGGGGGTAGGCGGTGAAGTCTTCGGTGTAGAGTCGCTCTACGCCTACATGAAGGCAAGCCGCGACGATCATGCTGTCCCAGAAGGACAGGCTGTAGCGGCCCCACAGGTTCTCAGCGATCTCCAAAGTAGGTCGCCGAGGCGGCACCAAACGCCATGGCCCCTGCAGATCTCGTACATCATCCAGTGCGTCACTCCGACTGAATCCGAACTCACGCAGCTTTCGACTCGCCGAGATATATTCACATGCTACTTGCCAAAGCAACACACCGTCTGCGAGGGTCAGAATCAGTCGGCGTGCTGTGGTCTGCTTAACTGGATCGCGCGGATCACGAACGTACATCAAGATGTTGGTATCAACGGCGTTCATGAAGTTCATCCCTAGTAAATCTGGGTGCATCATGGCTGATAGGGTTTTGCATCATCCGGTCAACTATAGCCTTGAGGTTTCGCTTTCGCTCCTCGGGGTCTTCGATCAATGGAGGTAGTACACCGTTATCATCCAATGCCAGTGTCACCGTCACACCCTCGGGAAGATCGCAGGGGTCGTTGGGGTAGAACACGCCGTCCCTGTATGTAGCAGTTATTGTCCGTCTCATGGGATGTCTCCGAGTGAAAGTGCTGTATCAAGTGTACAGGATACCAGGCAAGACACAACGAAGCGATCTACCAAGAAGAACCTGTTTCTATCCAAGCTGAAGTGGCTCGAAGTGTATGCTAAACAACATCGGAAAAGGGTCTTTGCTACAATCCGCCCAATATGTCGGGTCGGGAGTCTGGGTATGCCACTCGAAAGCCTATTGCAGCTGGTTGAAACGCTTAGGGAGCGGATCAACTCTCATCGTGTTACGCTCAGCCAGAGCGAGGCGCTCACCCGGTATGCATTGATTGACCCACTTCTGCGAGAACTGGGCTGGGATACAGAGGACCCCAACATGGTTGTACCGGAGTACCGGGTGCCGAATAACCAGATCGCGGACTATGTCCTCTTCAATGGTGAGAAACCTGCAATAGTGGTTGAGTCCAAGAAGCTGGATGAGTCTCTGCGGGGCGGAAGAGCCCTCGATCAGGGAATACTATATTGTGCCCATACTCAAGCGAGCTATTTTCTATTGACCGACGGCAACCACTGGGAGCTGTTTGATTCAGGCAGCACCACCCCCAGAACGACTTTCTCCCTGTCGGACGATCCTCCTTCCCGCTCCTGCTTAAGGGCGCTGGCGTTGTGGCGTTCGAGCGTGCAATCCGGAACCGTCACCCAAGGTGCTCAGCCGATAGTCACTCAAGCGGTCCAAGTTGAGAGCACTCCGGCACCCAAACCCATACGAGTTGCCGAGACGACTCCACTTGCTATGCATCATAGCGAAGTCTTAAACCAGCAAGGGTGGCAAAGTCTATCGGACGTTGGGTGGGTCAAGGGGCATCCAGATCCTGTGGAGATCCGCTTTCCCGACAATTCCAGCATCGCAATCAACACATGGAAGGGCCTCATGGTCGAATCAGTGCGGTGGCTGACAAATAGCCGTTTCCTCACTGGGGATCGTTGCCCGATTCAGGCTCCTAGTGCCAAACGTAGGTGTCTAGTCTCCACGGGCCCGACCCATCCGACGGGGCAACCGATGACAACTCCGGTAGAAGTGAACCCTTTCTATGTCGAAATGAATCAGAGTGCCCGCGGCTGTGTAAGGAATACCGGATTCATCATCCAGCACGTCGGCCAAGACCCGGCAGACTTCAAAGTTAGGTTCGCCTAATCCGGCTGCAGCAGTCTTTCGCCAGTGCGAGGTTGCTTCTGGCGCGGTTTAGCCACTCCTGCGGATCGTCAGGTGGTAGGCGATCTATCGGACTCATAGACCACTCTCCCTTCCTGAAGGGCGGGCTTGATTACGAGCGCATGGCTATCGCCGTATCGCTCTACATCCTGCGGGGATACGACGACCGCATCAACGACGCGCCCGATTATGTCGTCCAAAGTCTTCTGATCAACCATTGGTCAGGACCCAGTAATGAGATACCTCCACCCGTAGGTGTGGTCTCCAGTTTACACGATGGGCTCACTCACCCCAGGACTCGGTCGGCGTCTTGGGCGTTGTCGTCTTCGGGGCGCATGAGGTCGTTGGCGCGGTCTATGGCTTCGGTGATGGCGGTGACGTCGGCGGTGTCTGCATCGTAGGTGACGGTTGCCAGACGGTCGCTGAGGTCGAAGGTTACTTCGATGATCCCTTCGAGTGCGTTTACCTCACTGGTAACGTAGTCTGCTCAACCGTCTCAGAATGCGTTGGGGACGGTGCGGGTGAGTACCTGGTTGGGCATTGGTGTCTGCCTCCTGAGCTTTCGGCTATGCCGATTCGGTTGTGCGCTTGCCTATGGATTCCCGCTTTCGCGGGAATGACGGTTGGCCTTAGTTGACGGTTTGCCCCAATTGACGGTTGGTCTTAGTTGACGGTTGGCCTTAGTTCACGGTTGGCCTTAGTTGACAGTTGGCCCAAAATGACGGTTGGTACTAGTTATGGTACTCAGCTTCATTGCAGTCCTCGCAGTCCTCGTCGCCGATGTACAAGCCGTGCTCGCGGATGTATCGCTCGACGGGCAAGGGGACGCAAGCGTTGATTGGGCGGGTATCTGCGATGCGTGTGCGGATGTCGGTGGCGCTGATGTCGAGCATGGGGCCGCGGATAGCCTTGATCCTGCCGAGGGCTGCGGGGAAGTCGCGCTCGACATCGGCGGTGGAGACGTCGTCGCTGTCGGGCCGTGAGACGGCGACTACGGTGCATAGGTCGAAGAGTCTCTCAGGCTCGCGCCAGCGTCGCAGTTCGCGGAGCGAGTCCATGCCAAGGATGAAGTAGAGCTCGACGTCGCTCCCGAAGCGCCGTCGCAGATCTACGAGGGTGTCGACCGTGTACGTCGGGCCGGGGCGATCGGTCTCGATGGAAGAGGCATCGAGTCGGGGCCTGTCCTCGACGGCCAGCTTCACCATTGCGAGCCTGTGGTCGGCGGGCGTCACCTGCTGACCGGACTTGAGCCAGGGTCGGCCTGCGGGTATCAGGATGACCCGGTCGAGGTCCAGCCGGTCGAGGGCGGCTTCGGCGATTGCGAGGTGTCCGAGGTGGACCGGGTCGAACGTCCCGCCGAGGATGCCGATTCGGTGCGTTTCTTTCAACAGGGATAACCCCAGTGTAAACTGTTCCCACTATACTGGAAGCGACAGGCTATCAACGATGCCAAAAGTTAATCACGAGATTCTGAAGTGGGCGCGGGAGACTGCCGGCCTCAGCCGTGAGGAGGCAGCCCGAAAGCTCTCAATCCGTGACGCCCGGGGCATGGATGCCGTGGACCGTCTCGCCGCCCTCGAGTCCGGGGCGGCAGAACCCACGCGTCCAACCCTGGTCAAGATGGCCGGTCAATACCGGCGTCCTCTGCTGACGTTCTACATGTCCGCTCCGCCAAGAATCGCCGAACGCAAAGCATACTATCGGACGCTCCCGGACCACGTCTCGAAAGCGGACCAATCGATCATGGACGCGCTGATTCGAAACGTCCGAGTGAGCCAGAGCATCGTTCGAGCAACGCTGGAAGATGAAGAGGAGAACGAGCCACTTTGGTTTATAGGCTCAGTGACCATTGATGACGGAGAGTCGATCATCAGAGAGCGTATGGCTGGCCTGCTGGAAGTTGGGGTAGAAGATTTCTACGCGCAGCCTAACGCCAGCGCAGCCTTCGATCTTCTGAGGGCGGACATTGAGCGGTTGGGCGCGTTCGTTCTTCTGAAGGGAGACTTGGGCAGCCACCATACCGCTCTCGACGCAGAGATTTTCCGAGGCTTCGCAATCGCTGACGACTTGGCCCCTTTCATAATCATTAACGACAAAGACGCCGTATCCGCGTGGTCGTTCACCTTGCTGCATGAACTCGTACACCTGCTGCTGGGCCAATCCGGTCTGAGCAACGGTCCAGAAGATGATCATTTAGAACGTCTATGTGACGACGTGGCCGGCAGGTTTCTCTTGCCAAGCGAGCAGCTTGCCCTCCTGCGACTCGATCATGCCCGGATTGATGACGCGATCAGCGACTTTGCCGCCGACCGGAACCTGAGTCGATCTATGGTCGCATACCGCGCATACCGCGCCGATATGATTAGCAGGGCCACCTACGCTAGCCTGAGTACCGGATTCAGACAACAGTGGCTCAAGCAGCGCGACCATCGTCGAGAACGAAATCGCCAAAGTGAAGGAGGACCCAGCTACTACGTGGTGCGACGCCATAGAACGGGGCACGCACTTCTCGACTTCACCAGGAGTATGATGCGGTCCAGGGAGCTATCCACCTCTGACGCGGCCAAAGTTCTGGGCGTGAAGCCGACACAGGTTGGCGCAATGCTGAACCTAGTATGATTGTAATAGGTATAACGCCTTGCTCTATCTCCTGGATGCTAACGTACTGATAGACGCCGACCGCGATTACTACACTATCCACCGCGTTCCACAGTACTGGGAATGGCTGCTTAAACAGGCTGAAGCCAATCGGGTCAAAATCCCGTTGGAGATATACGAGGAAGTGCTAGAGGGGCGCGGCGATCTTCCAGACTGGTTGAAAGAGAACAAGGCAGTGATGCTGTTGGACGAGTCTGTTGACCCAGTTCTGGTGCAGAGTGTACTGGCCAAGTACGCGAGAGACCTGACGGACGAGGAAGTCGATAGAGTTGGCGGCGACCCCTTTCTGATCGCCTATGGGCTTGCCCGCCCCGAACGACGATGCGTTGTAACCAATGAAACGTCTAAACCAAGCCGGCAAAGAGCGAATCGGAAAGTTCCAGACATCTGCGATGATCTTTCGATCCACCACTGCGATACCTTTGAGCTTCTCAGATTACTGGACTTCAGGATTGAATAGAACCTATGACCCTGGGAGTACGCCATGACTGAGATTGCGCCGACTGACCATAGTGTTGAGGTGAATGGCCTTAACATCCACTACCTGGACTGGGGTGGGCCTTCGAGCCGGAACCTGCTGCTTGTGCATGGGCAGGGTGGGAACGCTCACAACTGGGACCACATCGCGCGGGCGCTGCATGAGGAGTTCCGGGTCATCGCCATCGACCAGCGGGGGCACGGTGACTCTGATCACACCTGGGAGGGCTACGGAGTCGCGGACTTCGGGAAGGACCTCGCGGAGTTCGTCGAGAAGGTCGACATTGCTCCGTGTGACTACGTCGGCGCGTCGCTCGGCGCTCGCAATGGGATCGCGTACGCGGGCGACCGCTCAGACCACCTCAAGCACTTCGTCTGCCTCGACTACGGCCCGGAGATGAGTGTCGTGTCGGCGCGCAACCAGATCTCGGGCATGAACAGGCGTCTGCTCGGCTATCGCAGCATCGACGAGTACGTCGAGATCCAGATGCAGGGCAACTCGAGGCCGGGCGAGGACCACTACCGTCACCAGGCTGAGCACAGCCTACGGCTCAACTACGCGGGCAAGTACGTCACGAAGTCGGACCCGGACATGTTCTGGATCAACGGCAGCTTCGGTGTGCGGGAGGTCCCGTACCTGTGGGAGCAGTGGGGTAAGATCTCGTGTCCGATCATGGAGATGAAGGGCGGCGAGAGCGACTTCCTCTCGGGCGAGATCAAGTCGCGGATGATCGAGATGCAGCCGTCGATGACGTGGGTGGACGTGCCGGAGTCGGGTCATGGGATTACGGGGGATAACCCGGAGTTCCTGATTAATGAGTTGCGGGCGTTTTTTGTGGACTGAGGTATCCTTCACCCTCACCTCAATCCTCTCCCGTCAAGGGAAAGGAGGTTTGTTAGCATCGGCACACCGTTCAGGTTGAGTGGCTGGCGGGGTTTTCGCCCCCGGATCAAGTCCGGGGCAGGTTCTCACCCTAACCCTCTCACGCCACGGCGCATCTGCGACCCGTCAAGGGCTGAGAGGGGTAGGTAAATCAAGCTGTCGTTCGTTCCCGGACTCTGGGTTCCGGCCTTCGCCGGAACGACGATTTGGGAAATACCTACCCCTGTCAGCCCGTCAAGGGAGAGGGGGCCGTTGATTGGCCTTCGTGGGTTGGTGCGCGCCGTTTCGCCCTCACCCTAACCCTCTCCCCCAGGAGAGGGGATGTGTTGTCGTGGGTGGTATATTGCCCAGAAGGTTAGGTATGGGGGGGCGATGGTCTGGAAGTGGTCCCAGGTGCCGGGCTCGTGGTTGGCGTTGGGGTCGTAGTCGCCGTACTCGCGGATTTTGACCACGGTGAGGCCTAGCTCGATCATGCCGTTTATGAGTGTTTCGAGCGTGTGGCGGAACTCCCTCGGGCCTCTGACGCGCTGGGCCACGCCGTTGGGGTCTGTGAACGTCCAGTCGGGGTTGTCGATCTCGATCTCGCCGTCGCCGTAGGTGTCCCAGAGACGGTAGCCGTCTCCCTTCCAGTCCTCGGGCTCGACGTTGATGAAGTACGGGTTGGCGCATGACATGTGGTAGACGCCGCCGGGCCTCAGCACTCGCACGACCTGCCTGAAGACCTCCCTGGCGTCGGGAACGAAGTTGAGCGAGTGTCCGTGCCAGACGACGTCGAAGCTGTCGTCCTCGAAGGCCGACAGGTCTCGCATGTCGCCCTGGATGATGCGCAGGTCGAGACCGTAGTGGCTGGCGGCCTGCCGGTCGTGCTCGAGCTGTACTTCGGAGATGTCGTAGACCGTCACGTTCGCGCCGAGGAGGGAGAACCCGACGGACTGCTGGCCTCCGCCGCTGGCGAGACATAGCACGTCCTTGCCATCGCAATCGCCGATGATGGCGTCGGGGTCGACGAGCTCTCGGGCTGAGGTCTCATCGAGGTCCAGGTAGGGGCGGGCGTAGGCGACTCCGGCTTCGGCGAGGTCGTTCCAGCGACCCATGTTGTATCGGGATATTTCGTCTACCATCGGTTGGGCTCCGTTTTTTTGTAAAGAGGTGGGAATCAGGTGGGTTGTAGCCAGACCTTTTCGCCCTCACCCCAGCCCTCTCCCCCAGGAGAGGGGGTTAGTTTGTGGCTGTTCATGCTTGTTTAACTACCTCTACCTACTCCTGTCAGCCCCCGTATCAGGTACGGGGCAGGCTCTTCTCTTAGGGAGAGGGGGTAATGAGTACTACAGCCGGGATTTGGCGTCTCTCGTTTCTTTTACTAATGCTAATCTGGATGTGAGGAAGAGCGTTTTAGATTCTACACGGCTCGGCATACGCGGCGGGGCTGTGTGGCAGTTTGGAGATTCGGACCGCCCCTGTAGACTTGTTTGTCACTGAGGTGCTCGTCATGCTGAGAGGTTCAATAGGCCCCACATTAATTGCGATGGTGGTCGGCATCGGCCTGATCGCGGTTGGGTGTGGGTCTGAGCCTGCAGCGCCGGCTCCGGCTGAGGTCGAGGGGATCGCTGCCACGGTGCAGCCGGCGGCTGCGGTGAGCGCCTCCACTGCTGAGGTTTCTGCGACGATGGAGCCGGCAAGGGCACCGGCGCCCGCTCCCATGCAGGAGCCGGTGGCTGTCGTGCAGTCCGTCACAGAGCCATCGCCAACACGGGAACCGGTGGTAGTTGCGCAGTCCGTGCCCACACAGGAGCCGGTCGTAGTTGCGCAGCCTGTGCCCGAGCCGTCGCCCACTATTCCGCCGACGCCTACAGAGGCCGTTCCGACGGCTACCTCGGAGCCGCTGGGCACACCGGCTCCTGAACCAACGGCGACGGAGCCTCCCGTGGCAGTCGAGGGCAGATCGGGGACAGGACTCTCAGGAGCAGCCAGCGTATCGCTGAATCCGGCCGTTTCGATGCCGACTACCGAGGTCGTCAAGGTGCTCGCGCCGTCGGTCGTCAACATCTCGACCGAGCTTGCCACTCAGAGCGTGTTCAACGCCCCGTTTTCGCCGAGCGGCATCGCGACAGGCGTCATACTCAGTCCAGAGGGGCACGTGCTGACCAACTACCACGTCGTGGAGACCGGTCAGGACATCACGGTCACGCTCAGCGACGGCACCAACCACGAGGCCGAGGTCGTCGGGCAGGACCCGGTGACTGACATCGCCGTGATCAAGATCGTGGGTGTCGAGGACCTCGAGCCCGCGCGTCTCGGCGACTCGTCCACCCTGGAGGTCGGAGAGGACGTCATCGCGATCGGACACGCCATGGGTCTACGCGGCGCGCCGACTGTCAGCAAGGGAGTCGTGAGCGCGCTGGGGCGTGCGGTGGACACGACGCACAACACGACGATCGTCGACCTGATCCAGACCGACGCCTCGATCAACCCCGACAACAGCGGCGGACCGCTGGTGAACTCGCAGGCCGAGGTGATCGGGATCAACACCATCGTCGTCAGCCTGGGGCAGGGGATCGGGTTCGCCATCAACATCAACGACGCCAGGGAGGTCGCACGGCAGATCATCGACCAGGGATTCGTGCGCCGGGGGTATCTCGGCGTCCTGCCATTGGCCCTGAATCCGCTGGTCGCGGCGCAGCTGAGGCTCGATCCTGAGATCGAGGGCATCCTGCTGCGGCACGTGGTCGCGGACAGCCCGGCGGCCGACGCTGGGCTGAAGGCCGGGGACATCGTCGTCAGCATGGGCGACGAGCCGCTGCGCAACACGGGGGAGCTGTCGAAGTTCCTGATCTCGCACCAGCCTGGGGACATCGTGAACGTGACGGTGCTGAGGGACGGCGACGAGGTGATCGCCAGCATCACGCTGGGGGAGAGGCCGGTGGAGTAGGGGGCGGAGGGGCAGGCTCTCACCCCGAGGCGCATCTGTGACTCGTCTCAAGGGAGAGGGGGTAGGTATTCGAGGTTTTCGCCCCCGTATCAAGTACGGGGCAGGCTCTCACCCCAGCCCTCTCCCCCAGGAGAGGGGGTTCGTTGGTGGCTGCTCATGCTTGTTTAACTACCTCTACCTACGCCTGTCAGGGAAGGGGAGGGTTCTCCTAGTTTTCGTAGAACACTGTGTTCAGGTCTTCGATGCGGCCGTTGGGTGTGAAGCGCCAGACTCCTATGTAGCCTTGGCGGAGATCTCCGTTGTCGTCCCAGTCGAGTGTGTTGGCTGCGCCGTCGAAGTCGATCTCCTCGTCTTCGGCGAGCAGGGACAGCCCATCGGCGACGCCTTTGGGGGTGCCTGCGACGGTGCGGCCGGGTGGTCCGCCGACATCGCGCAGGCGGTCGCGGATTGCGTCTCCTTCGAGACTGCCGGCGGCCTGGGCCGCAAGGGCGAGGGCCACGGTCGCGTCGTAGGTCTCCTTGACGTATGCGAGGACGGGCAGGTCGCCGTACTCGGCGATGAAGGAGGCCTCCCAGTCGGCCGTGGCGGAGTTGGCAGGTGAGGAAGCTCCGGCGGTGCCGTACATGCCGCCCAGCGTTTCGCCGCCGATCTCTCTGACGAGGCCAGCCCTCTTGGCCGCGTCGCCGAAGACGAACTGGTCGTAAATGCCCGCGTCGATGGCCTCGCGGACGATGGAGAGGGCCAGGTCCTCGAAGGCGATGACAACCAGCGCCTGCGCGCCCGCGCTGGCGGTCTGCTCCAAGGCAGAGAGCAACTCGGTCTGGTCCACAGCTACGGAGACGAGCTGCAGCGTCCCATCCCAGGACTCCTCGAAGGAGTCGGCGAGTCCCTGGCCGTATGCGTCGTCCTGGTAGACCAGTCCGACGTTGTCGAAGCCGCGTTCCCGGGTCACTTGCGCAAGGACCGGACCCTGGGCGGCATCTGAGAGCGCCGTGCGGAAGAAGTAGTCGCCGTCCTCGGCGCCGGTGAGCTGCGGAGAGGTGGCTGAAGGGCTGATCGTGGGAATCTCAAGAGGCCCGGACACGGTCTGCGAAACGGGCAGGGACGCCGAGCTGGCGTTGGGTCCGACTATGGCGTGGACGCCCTCGACCTCGACGAGACGCCGGGCCGCCTCCACGGCGGCAGCGGGGTCCTGGGTGGCGTCCGCGGCGACGCCCTCGACGGGCATTCCGAGCACGCCTCCGGCGTCGTTGACGTGCTGGATCGCGAGGTCGAAAGCTCGCTGTCTGTCGGCAGACGCCTCGGGGGAGCCGTTGAAGTTGAGCAGCAGTCCGATCTTCAGCGGGGTATCGGAGGGTTGCTCGTTGGGGGTGGTGTTACAGGCCAGGGCGGCGATGAGCAGGGCGGTTATGGCGAGGAGGAGGATGGGTGTTTTCATGGTGTGGGGATTTCGCGATCCTCGTAGGGGTTTTGCGATACATGATATTACTACTCTCTCATATATCTCCCCTTTGTCCATGGCTGAGCACGGCCTACAGCTTCCTCCATCCTTACTATTGCGGGGCTTGGAAAATGCCCGTTCATGGGGATTGACTGCGATCAGGAATATGGTTAGAGTTGATTTAGCATCATGAACACGTCTGCACTTCCTGATTTCGGAAGCATACCTACTCTCTCTGACGAGACCTTTCAGCCCAGCAATGGGACCAAACAGGGAATATGGTCCCTATTGCACCGGTTGGCGGACCTATATCTGACACCTGAGAACGAAAGGCTGCCAGAAGTAGATTGGCCAACCAGGAAAGCGTTTGAGGACGCCTGGCAGTTCGCCAAACAGTTGCCAGAGAACCTGGAGGAGTTACCCTACATATCGCTTGCGGACGACGGTGAAGTTAATTTCGCCTGGTCTGGTGGCGCGGTCTACATTGACCTGGGTTTCTACGGCACGGGCACGTTCTCGTACTATGGTCGGGACGGCGACGGCAGGGAGTACTTTGGGGACGATATTCCTGTCGCGTCAGAACTCCCCGAGGAGCTTGTGTCGCTGCTTTTGGCGTGATCGTATATGCCCTGTCAATCTCCTCACCTAAACGAGGCATCGAGTGCTGTCCCAGACATCTCCCCCGGTGTTGTGGAGGATGATGAACCGCTCCTCCGATCTATGTTCAACCCAGACCATGTCAGAGATGGACAGGTTCAGCCATCTGCCATTTCTCTGAAGGATTTGCAGGAGCGAGGGTTCTCAGTCAACCGACTGTGGTACGTCACCCAGGAGTTCGTCGAGGATGCCATCAGCCGGACCCTAACGAGGACGTTCCAGGGCTCTCCCCGCGAATCGGAAGGCGTAGCTTACTTTCAGGCCCGTGCGATACGTGACATTTGGGACAACAGCACTCAAGTGTTCGTGGTGATCGACACAGCCTTTTCAGAGAATCGCGGACACGCCTCGATATACTTAGCCAATCTTGATGTGAAGCCCAGTCACGCAAGGCGGATGAGAGAGAAACTGCTGCCACTGCTGCACGGTCGGGTTTCGGTGGCTGAGGCGTTTGCGCTCTATGGGCGGGGTTCGTAGCTTTCGAACTGTCCTTATTCCCATTTCGAGGGTGGCTAGATTGCGGTGAAGCAGTGGGGCGGTTCGCGAACCGCCCCTACGTTTGATCCGATGGGCTGAACCGTCTCTGCTTACTCCTTGCGGGGGGGCGCTGGGGTCGTGGTATTATCGTGTCTCTTTCTTGTGGATGGGGGCATTATGGTTGCGACCTCTTCGGATCCTGGGCAGCTTTGGGCGGCTGTGCTGGGGCAGCTGCAGATGCAGGTCACTAAGCCCAACTTCGATACGTGGCTGAAGCATACTTCGGGTCTGGCGTACGCTGACGGTGAGTTCGTCGTGGGCACTCCGAACGCGTTTGTGGCGGAGATGCTCGAGCAGCGGATGTACACGCTCATCGCGCAGACTGTCGAGGGTGTTGTTGAGGCTGAGGTCGAGGTGCGGTTTGCGGTGGAGTCGGCGTGGGTGCCGTCTGGTGAGGCTGCGGAGGTTGTGGATTCCCGCTTTCGCGGGAATGACGGATTGGAAGGGCGAGATGGGGATGACGCGTTGGAAGGGCGAGATGGGGATGACGGATTGGAGGGGCGAGAGCGGAATGACGGATTGGAAGGGCGAGGGGGAGACGATGGGCTGGGTCTCTATCCGGCGAGTGGGGGCGCGGATGGGCTAAGTCCGCCGGCGCTGAACAGGAGATACACTTTCGACAGCTTTGTCGTGGGTAAGTCCAATGAGTTCGCGCATGCTGCGGCCCTGGGGGTCGCGCGGCAGCCGGGGCAGCTATACAACCCGCTCGTCATGTACTCGGACGTCGGGCTGGGCAAGACGCACCTCATGCACGCCATCGGCCACCAGGTGGCCGCGCGCGGAATGTCGCTCATCTACTCGACAACCGAGGAGTTCACCAACTCGTTCATCAGGGCGATTCGAGACGGCACGACGGACGACTTCCGCGACTACTACCGGACCGCGGACGTGCTGCTGCTCGATGACATCCAGTTCCTGATCGGGAAGGACCAGACCCAGGAGGGCTTCTTCCACACGTTCAACGCGCTGCACCAGACCAACCGGCAGATCGTGGTGACGTCCGACCGCCCGGTGTCGGCGCTGGCGCTTCTCGAGGACCGGATCCAGTCGCGGCTCGCCGGCGGGCTTGTCGTGGACATCCAGCCACCCGACATCGAGACGCGCATCGCGATCCTCAGGGCGAAGGCGGACGGCTCGCAGCTGCCGATCGACGACGACGTGCTGCTCTACCTGGCCGAACGCATCCACAAGAACATCCGCGAGCTCGAGGGCGGGCTGAACAAGGTGATCGCGTTCGCCGACCTGATGGGGACGCCGGTGACCGTCGACCTCGTGAAACGGGCCATCTCGGACGTTGTCGAGACGGCGGCGGAACGGCAGATACCGGACTCGGTGGTCATCGAAAAGGTCTCCTCGTACTTCGGCATCGACGTCGAGACGCTCAAGGGGCGCAAGCGCGACAAGAAGACCGCCAAGGCGCGACAGGTGACGATGTACCTGCTGCGCGAGGAGTCGCAGCTTGGCCTGTCCACGATCGGCGAGGTGCTCGGCGGCAAGGACCACACCACCGTCAGGCACGGGTGCGACAGGATCACCAACCAGCTCAGCGTCGACCCCAGTCTCCGGCGCGACGTGATCAACATTCGCGAGATGCTGGCGGCGTCGTAGCACCGCGTCCTGGTGATTTCGTCTTACCTGGTTCTGACGCGAACCCTGGATACCGGCCTTCGCCGGTATGACGGTTGGGCGGCTCCGGTATGATGGTTGGGCGGCTGGTGTGACGGATCCATCTGGACCTATAACAGTCGCCCATCAGTTCCGGTCTGCGCCTAGCCCTTTTCTCAACTCTCACCAATGCAAGAAATGAATTTGGCGGGCGCAACAATGGGGATAACTGGCTAGTTATTGGGGATAACTAGAGTGCCGTGGGGATAACTCGGTCGCTTGGCCTAGTATTAGCACTGTTATGAACATCACGTCGCTCAAACATTCCAGAGTTGTCTACAGGTTATCCACGGGCGGTCATGGTCGTCTCTGGCTCGGGGCAGGGGTATGTGTTCGCACCCTGATATTCACGGGGGACATATTCTTCACCCTCACCCCAACCCTCTCCCGCCTCGGCGCATCTGCGACCCCCAGGAGAGGGGGTTCGTAAGTTGATTTTCAACATGGTTGTGCCAGGGATGGGGTGTCCTTCGACAAGCTCCCGCCACGGCGGATTTTCAACAGGACGAACGAGATGCCGGTTTACACACCCCTGCAGGCCGCTCAAACCCATCCACACCTCCTTGGATTCCCGCTTTCTCGGGAATGACGGGGGGACGCTACCAGCCAAGGAAACAGATGAGCACCCCCTGTCTCATGGCAACTTATCCCCGTTATCCACACCCTTATTACTGTTACTGGATATACTGATCCTATGATTGACAGAGTAGTTATCCATATAACAGCAGGTAAGGGTGGGGATGGAGCGATCAGCGGGCGGCGGGAGAAGTACGTGCCTCGGGGTGGTCCTGACGGGGGAGATGGTGGCTCGGGCGGCAGCATCTACATCGAGGGCGACCCGAATCTGAACACGCTCATGCCGTTCCGGTACCGCAGGTACTTCAAGGCCGAGGACGGTCGGCGTGGGGACGGCAAGCTCAGGCACGGCAAGGACGGCGGTGACATCACGCTCGCTGTGCCGGTCGGGACGCAGGTGTGGCAGGACGAAGGTCAGCCTGTGCTGCTGGCCGACATCGACGACCCGGGCGAGCGGTGGCTGGCTGCCGCGGGAGGCGGAGGCGGAGCGGGCAACGCCCGGTATGCTACTCCGACGAACAGGTTTCCACGGCTGGCGCAGGTCGGCGAGCCTGGCGAGGTGCGAACCCTGCGCCTGGAGCTGAAGCTGCTGGCCGACGTCGGGATCGTCGGAGCTCCCAACGCGGGGAAGTCGAGCCTCATCACGGCGCTGTCGGCGGCGAGGCCGAAGGTGGCTGACTATCCGTTCACGACGCTGGACCCGACGCTCGGAGTCGTCGAGCACCACGGCGAGACGTTCGTGATGGTCGACATACCGGGGCTGATCGAGGGCGCGCACGCGGGCATCGGGCTCGGTCACGAGTTCCTGAGACACGTCGAGCGCACCAGGGTGCTTGTGCATCTCGTAGATGGCTCACTCGACGACCCTGTGCTGGTCTACCGGCAGATCAACGAGGAGCTGAGTTTGCACGACGATCGCTTGTCCGCGAAGCCGCAGGTGCTGGCGGTCAACAAGCTGGACCTGGACGACGTCTCGGTGCTGCAGGAAGAGATACGCGAGGCGTTCGAGTCGGAGCTGGAGAGCGGGGAGATGTACTTCATCTCGGCAGCGACCCACGACGGGCTTCAGCCGCTGCTCGACGGTGTGCTGAGAATGCTGCAGGAGGCGCCTGAGCCGGTGTTCAGCTCGTTATACGCCAGCGAGGAGGACCTGCCGGTGCTGAGGCCGGAGCCGAGGCGTCGAAGGCCTGAGGTGTACGTCGAGTACGAGGATGAGGTCGGCGTGTACGTCGTCGACTGGCCGCCCGCGGAGCGAATGGCTGGGAGGGTCGACCCTGACGACTGGGCGGCGAAGCTGCAGTTCTACCACCGGCTGGAGCGGTCAGGCGTGATCACCGCGCTGGAGCAGGCCGGAGCGGGGCCTGGGGACCTCGTCCGGATCGGGGGAGCCGAGTGGGTGTGGGAGTAGAGAAGACCCCTTAGCGGGAGATAGACGGTGAGGGGGAGTGCAGGCATCGTCCAGATGGGCGCAAGAATAACCCTTTGGCTGATCAGCGGCCTTGTCCTTCTGACGATTTTTGCCTGCGGACAGGGAAACTCCGGTGGCTCCACGGGTGGGCAGGAGACCTCACCGAGATACCCCGGTTTCGGAGCAGCCGCGTCGGCTCCCAGGCCCGGATTCCTGGAGAAATCGGCAGTGTGGACGTCGAACCTCTTTCTCCGACTGGGGGCGAGAATCACCCCGGGCGCTCAGCCCAACACCAGAATCGTCTACAGGCACATACGCGTGTGGTACCTGCCCTGTGAGCCTCTGCCAATGGGGGCTGTCGCACCCATCATCATGAGAGACCTGTACTCGGGGTCAGAGATCTACCTGGACCGGGAGGGTCTCGTCAGGCCAAGGCCAAATCCCAACTACCGGTCCAAGATGGGCCGTGCCAGGCTCGAAGCCATACTCGGAAACAAGTCTCTGATGGAGGACGTCCTGACCTTCCCTGAATGTTCCCAACGTGCTGGATTGGCATCAAAGTCGAGGCTCCGCCAGCTTCCCGGATGGCCCGATCCTCACCTGGTAGACATCGGTGAGCCATCGATCCCCAAGGTCGCGCTGTCGGAAGGTTCATCCCGTGGTAGCGATCCTGTACATCCGGGATGGAGGGGCAAGTACTGCTGGCCCATGGATGGAGACCAACGCACATGCGAGGATGTCGTGGAGTGGTCGGGATTCTCAGAGGCGGAACCTCTAAGGGTAACTCTGAGGAGTGGACGCCTGTTTGTACACGTCTTGGGTGACGACACCGAGCCGGGGGGAGTGACCAGGATTCAGCTATTCGACATCCTCGAAGAACAGCCAGTACTCAGGTTGGGTGAAGAGATCGACTCGGTACAGGCGGAGGAAGGGAAAACGCTAGTGAAGTATGACCCACCCGAGATCTCGCCCGGGTTCTATGTGATCATCACCAGCTACGAATCTGCCCTGGGGGAGGTCTCACACGGGTTCAAGGTCTCGTACGGAGGAGTAGGGCGATAGCTACGCATTCAATGCTGCCCCGAGGAGTGGCGGTGGATGCGGGCTGGGATCGCCATCCCCCGACGTGTCTGCATCTGGAGTGGTGGTGGGCCTGTTCCGGATCGGGGATGCCGAGTGGGTGTGGGAGTAGCGTCCCTTGGAAAGCTATCCGGCAAGACTAGATGGCGTCCTGTGTGCCCGCCCTTCGACAGGCTCCCGCCACGGCGGATTTTCAACAGGACGAACGACTGCGGGCGAGACGCCCGCGCTCCGGACAGTGGTGGAACAGCCTCACCTACAAAATCGCTGCAGGATCCCTCGGGACGAGGTTCTTGGCTCTGATATCCGTTCGTGCTGAGCTTGTCGGAGCACAGGCCAGTTAACGGAGCCTGTGGAAAACTTTAGCGTCGGCGTCGGCGCCTGATGCGTCGCAGGCTGCGCTGCTTGTCGAGCCTGGTCTGCTCTCCCTTGGAGCGGAAGAACCGGCGGTTTCTCAATTCACGCAGGATCCCGGATCTCTGCATTCCCGTCTGGAAGCGTTTGAGAAGGGCTTCTGGGTCTTCACCCTCTCGCAGCGTTACATAGGCCAAATATCTTCTCCTGGCGTCTGGATTTCCAAGCTTTGGTACACGGCAGACGGCCTGTTCTGCGGAATACGCTGAACGGTCCCGACGCCGTCGGGAAAACATCTGCCCATACGAGTCGGAATTATAGCACGGCTCATTGGAGGATTTCTTGACACTCTTAGGTCTCACACTTAAACTTTGCCCAGATTTGGCCGGAAGCGCCGGTCGCGTTTAGGAGCGGACGGAATGACCCAGGAACAGGAATCAGCTATCACCCCGGAGATGAGGGCGGCGGTAGGCGTGGAGTCCGAGGCCCATGTGAATGAGGTTGAGAAGGGCGCCATCGTCAAGTTCGCGGTCGCCATCGGGGACACAAACCCCATGTACAACGATGAAGAGGCGGCACGGAACTCGAGGTACGGCGGGATCGTCGCGCCGCCGACGTTCTTCCGCACGATGAGCTCAGGTCCGATGAAGGTGGACGTCCAGAGTCCATACCCGGCGAACCTGGACGGCGGAAGCGACTGGGAGTACTACGAGCCAGTCAGGCCCGGAGACCGAATCGCCGTGACCACGCTGGTCTCGAACGTATTCGAGCGTCCCGGACGCCTGGGGAACATGCTGTTCATCCAGCGGGAGACCAGGTACAGGAACCAGTTCGGCAGGATGGTGGCGATCCAGCGCTCGACCGGGATCAGCTATCAGCCGTCTGAGGAGGAGTGAGTGGAGAGGAGTCAGGAGTGAGAACCCCTTCTTCCCCCCTCTTGCGCCAGGGCGCATCTACGACCCGCCAGGGTACATGAGGCTAGAGGAGTGAGTGGAGAGGAGTCAGGAGTGAGAACCCCTTCTTCCCCCCCTCTCACGCCATGGCGCATCTACGACCCGCCAGGGTACATGAGACTATAAGAAAGCACAGCACGAGGAGTAAGTAGCACGATGGCAGAGCAGGTCTACTTCGAAGACGTCGAAGAGGGAATGGAGCTACCGGTCCTTCGCAAGGACCCGACCACGCAGCAGCTGGTCAAGTATGCGGGCGCCTCCGGCGACTACTACCAGATCCACTACGATCTGAACTACGCAAAGAACAACGGGCTTCCCGACGTCATCCTGCACGGGGCGCTGAAGAACGCTTTCCTCGGCCAGCTCATGACCGACTGGGTCGGCGAGTGGGGCACGCTCAAGAAGCTGAGCGTCCAGTACAGGGGCATGGATGTCCCCGGTACGCCGGTCTTCGGCAAGGGTGTTGTCAAGAAGAAGTACCAGGAAGACGGCGAGAACCTCGTCGAGTGCGACATCTGGCTGGAGAACCACGAGGGCCAGCGCACTACGCCTGGGTCGGCGGTCGCGTCGCTTCCGAGCAGGTAGACGGCTACACAATCTCGCCTTGATATCGGGACGCCCAGCGTCCCAGGTACCTCTGTGAAAGGGAAGATCCCATGTCGACTTACGTCCTTGTTCATGGCTCGTTTCAGGGTGGCTGGATATGGAAGCCGACCGCTGAGGTGCTTCGCAAGGCCGGACACACAGTCTACGCGCCGACGCTCGACGGCTGTGGCGAGCGACACCACCTGATCCGTCCGGGTATCACGATCGCCGCGCAGGCGCGTGAGGTCGCGGACATGATGTTCTACGAGGACCTCAGCGACGTCGTCCTAGTCGCCACCAGCACCGGTGGGCTCGTGGTGTGCAAGACGGCGGAGCTTGCTCGCGACCGCATTAGTCGCCTGGTGTTCGTCGACGCGCTTGCGCCCCAGGAGGGGGAGCGCGTGTCGGAGATCGTCCAGCGTGACTCCAACACTCCGCCCATGCCGACGACCGAGCTGACACGTGGTCCGACGCGGGACGAGCTTGAGACGCGGCTGTTCGCCGACCTCGAACCTGAGCTGCGGGCGTGGGCTGCTGACCGCGCCACGATGCACCCTGTCGAGGCGTCCGACGCTCCGGGGGAGCTGGACGCGTTCTGGGCGACGGCGGGAAGCATACCGGCGCGGGTGATCCGCTGCCGTCTGAGCGCGAATCCGCCTGAGGCTCACCAGCGTCGAACGGCTGAGAGGCTAAACGCCGACTGGCACGAGATGGACGCGGGTCACTACCCGATGCTGAGCCATCCTGATGAGTTGGCGGGGCTGCTGGGGTAGGGGGCGGCCAGGCAGTCCAGAGGGGTTTGAGTGATTCCAGGTAGCCTGGGATCAGGCCTTTTCGCCCCCGTATCAAGTACGGGACAAGCTCTAAGAGTGTTTAAGTACACCCCATCCACTGTGATCCGGCCTTCGCCGGAACGACGATAGCGAAATACCTACCCCTGTAAGCTCCCTCGGGGAGAGGGGGTTTGTTCGGAGGTCTCCCCTACGCCACTGCTACCAGGGCTGAGCCTACGCCTTTGGCGATCTTTCGGTACTCTTTGAGTACGGCGTCGTTGTTGAGGACTGTGGGCCTGGAGGTGTCGCGGTAGTCGGCGCGCATTTCGATGCTTCCGAGGAAGGGGATGTCGAGGTGGTTGGCAAGCTCCTCGCCGGCGCCTGATCCGAATATCTCGCCTGAGAAGTTCTCGACGACGCCCAGGGTGTCGATCTGGAGCTTCTTGATCATGTTGACTGACCGGATGGCGTCGATCTTCGCTAGCTCCTGCGGCGTGGTGACGACCACGAAGCCGTCCATCTCCAGCGACTGCATGACGGTGAGAGGCGCGTCGGAGGTCCCGGGAGGCAGGTCGACGACGAGGTAGTCGAGCTCGCCCCATGTGGTGGCCTGCAGGAGCTGGTTGATCGCGTTGTGGATCATCGGCCCGCGCCAGATGATCGCCTCCTCTTCGTCCTTCTGGAAGAAGCCCATCGACATGACCTTCACGCCGAAGCGCTCCGGCGGGACCATCTTGCGGTCGTCTGCCGCCAGGGGAGCCTCGGATACCTTCATGGCGCGGATGACGTTGGGGCAGTCTATGTCGACGTCGAGGATACCGACGCTGGCGCCGTCGTTGGCGAGCGTGACGGCGAGGTTCACGGCGACAGTCGTCTTGCCGACGCCGCCCTTGCCGCTATAGACGCCGACCTTGTGCTTGATCTGTGACAGCGTCTCGGCGATCGACCGCTTCTGCTCGAACTGCCGGCGCATGGCCTCGACCTTGGCTCTGGCCTGCGCCTGCTGCTGGGGGTTCATGGGGCCCCCAGGATTCCCCTGCGCATGTTGATGCTGGTGGGGGTTCATTGGACTCTCCTGTCAGTTGGTGAGGGCGGGTCTAAGATCTGCCCTTGCGGATATAAAGTTCAGGGGCGACCCGTCACGCCTGTCGAATCGACTCGGCAACGGGCGCCCCTGTGATTTTCCTGAATCTGAACGACGGGGTCTATTGAGATACGCCCCGTTAGTCGAGGCCGAGAAGCTTCTTGCCCTCGTCGGTGATGAGGTCGGGCGTCCATGGGGGGTCGAAGGTCAGCTCGACGTTGACGTCCTCGACGGCGTCCATCTCGGCGATGCGCCACTCGGCCTGCTGGGCGATGTATGGTCCCATGCCGCAGCCGGCGAAGGTGAGGGTCATGGTGACGCCGACGTTGCCCTCATCGACCTCGACTCCGTAGACCAGTCCGAGGTCGACGATGTTGACGGGGATCTCCGGGTCGTAAACGTCTCTCAGCGCCTCATAGACTTCATCGGTGGTCAGTGTCTGTGTGGTCATTGTGTGTGCCCTCCGGCGCCGGGGTGATTGCTTTTCAGAAACCTGACTAAGTCGGTCTTAATTGTATCTTTGGCTTTGGGTGGTGTCAAAAAAGGTGGGGAGGCACCGGGCGGGTCGCGAACCGCCCCTACGGGGTGTGGTGCGGGGTGTATTGGCCCTGGTATCACCCTGGCATACATAAAGCGGTGGATGTGCCTCGCGGTTGACATCAACATACCACAACATTATCGTTGTGGTATGTTGCCAGAATTCAATGCTGACGGGCTGCTGCCGCCGGGAGTGCATGAGGCTGGGTGGGAGGAATTGGTCGGGAGGTTCGGGTACAACCCCTGGAGAGTGCGCCTGCTGGTTGGGAAGGGGATCGTCGCTATAGATTTGGAGGGGTGGGTATGATCAGGAACGAACGCCAGTACCGGTTCACCAGGACGCAGGCGAGACGCTTCGAGCAGACACTCGTGGATCTGAAGAGTCGTGATCTCGAAGACCTCGACGTGCATCCGATGATCGCGAAAGCCCAGGTGGATGCTGTCAGCGGCCAGCTGGCGGACCTCAGGGAGCAGCTTCGGGAGTATGAGTCTCTGAAGTCGGGAGACTTCGACTTCAGCCAATTGACGGCTGTGAACACTCTGCCGGCGATGCTCATCAAGGCCCGCATCGCGCGGGGAATGACGCAACGGGACCTGGCGGAGCGGATTGGCCTGAAGGAGCAGCAGATACAGCGGTATGAGGCGACTGACTACGCATCTGCGAGTTTGGGACGCATATATCATGTTGTCGGCGGACTGATGATAGAGGACGATCTGTCGCCGTCACGCGAACCAAAGGGCAGTCGGCCGAGGTCAAGGTCCGTCAGGTAGTGCAATCGTAGAGGCGCGGGTAGTAGGGTCAAGCCGTTTTCGCCCTGACCCCAGCCCTCTTCCCTCGGGGAGCATACTGGGGTAGGTAAACCGACTACTCGTTCGTCACCGGATCAAGTCCGGCGCAGGCTCT
>CAZIDM010000005.1:74223-115972 GCA_964537915.1 uncultured Dehalococcoidia bacterium | reverse complement strand
CGCTGAACGGCTCAGTGGTATCTTCCGTAAACGGTAGCCCACCAGACTTGACGAAATCAAGAACCTTCACGTTGAGATTCGTTCTGGACCTGTAGGACGAGACTGCTTCTCATCCTGTCGAACGAGAGCCCGCCAGGTAGGGATGAGGGAAAGTTTAGAACTCGCCATTCCTCCGTCTTCGACATCTCCCTGCTGGCCATCCGGTATCCGATGCGAGGCTCGGTGAAGATGCGGGCGGGATTGTCAGCGTCGTCCAGCTTGCGTCGGAGTCTCTTCACCACATCCCGGACCAGTCATGCTGCGCCGACCCTTTCCGGCCCCCGTCGTCGAGCAGGGTCGTCACCCCGTAGCTGGCCGCCGTCAGGAACCGGGCGCGGAGTCGAGGACGACCCGGAGCACCGTATCGAACTCCAGGCCCGCCTCGCTCAGCTGCTACAGGTGTTCATGGAGCGCCCGGATGTCACGGTCCACTGCCGAACCCTAGCAGGGAGTTTGGAAGCAACCGCTCCGCAGTCGGGGGCTGGCGAGTTCATCCCGGCCGATGGAGCGGACAGTTGCTGATAGGAGGCGTGATAGCCATGTTCGACATCGGGATCAACGACAGAGGATACTCCACCTGTTGAGGACAGCCATGCGTTCTACCCTCCCGATTTTCCCCTCCTGAAAACCGCGGGAGGCTCGGCATGATGCGGGCCTCCTTCTTCCACCGCTTCGCGCTGCTCCTGGCGCTGGCAGTTCCGACCGCTTTTCCCAACCCTGCTGACGCGCAGCAAAAGGCATAGGTCCTTACCGGCCTCACCCTCTCCAGCGACATCAACTCGGTTACGTTCTCGCCCGTCTTTGACAGCGGTACTACCAGCTATGCCGCAGCTCGACCGACCCGTCTGGAATTGTCTTACGCTGTACTCTTTTCCAACCTAATTGGCGTCAGTGGCGATAGCCAGGCAATCTTTCTCAGCCCGACACTTAGGTATTGCTGTACCAATGCAACTGGGTGGATGCCCTGGCCTTTCTTAAGGCGTGCTCTAAGTATTGCCAGATGTACGCCAGCGTGAAACCCCACAATGAAGATCAGACTCCCCAAGGAATAGCCCAGCATCGTCTTTAAGAAACCAAAGTCGAGAGGGGGAAGCCCTAGGGCTTGTACGACTAGGCTGGTTACGAACAGTGAAACTCCTGCTGTTATGTATCCTGTCGCTAACAAGAAGGCGGTTCCAATGAATTCTGCAACCCACCGCTGCCCGCTACTAATAGTCTCATCTGGCTCTCGGTCTCCGAAAGTGGCGACGACGTACGAGGCAGTTTTCTTGAGAGCTAAAGTGTTGATCGCAGACACTACTACTCCCGCGGCGTACAGTGTGACATATGCTACTGTAGCGACCCCTGCCCATGCCTCACGCGGATAGTCCATTAGGTGCAATACGAAACACAACCATCCAGCGACGAGAAGCGATGTCAATAAGATTCTCTTATGGTTGTAATTCATAGTAGCCTCCAGATGACTTTGATGCACAGCCAGACTATTCGGAGGATTTTCACGACCGCCACAATCGAGTAACCAACACCGATGACAATAATCACTACGGAACTGATTGCCGAGAAAATTGTTTGGACAGGTTCTGGCGTCTCATATATCCGTAGGGTGGATTCTAGCACTTTCTTGACAATCCAATGCGAAATGCCGACTACTACCCAAACGGCGGAGACAAGTAGCAACTCGCCAAGTAGTTCACGGAACAAAGAGAAATTAAGTCGCTCAGATTCAGTGAATTTCGGAATGAGTTCACCTCTCTATCTTCGACTCCCTAGTTCTCTTTGTAACATTCCGCAAACGCCCGCAGCAGCCACTCGGTCGTTATCAGTTGAGTATTGTGGAGGGTGGCGGTGTCTAAGTGACATCGGGACACACCCGCGCCGCGTCTGCCCCTGTACTGTCCGCATTCATTAGCCGTTATGATTGTAACATGGGGCGTGGCGATGCAATTCCGAGCGGAGCCTGTGTCAGTTAACAGCTGTGTTGAAAGTCAAGCAGTGGAAGGCAGTTGGGGAGCGTGCACTGCCAGCCCATACAGCACCGCGTACTCCGTGGCCGTCAGCTCCACTGGCTCCCCCGTCCCCGTCATCCAGTGTTGAGACTAGTCGATGCTCAGGCCCCAGGCGTCGCAGCGTACCCTCGATGGCTCCCCCGGAAATGGCCCCAGCTGCTTCCTCAGCGCCGCCCTTGTCCTAGCTGCCAGCCCCATATGGAAGGGTTTGACAAGACCTCCAGATCCGTCCCGGCCTGCCGTTCCTCCCGGTGGGTGCGGGCGTTAGCGATGACCAGCGCCGCCTGGGAAGCGAACCTCACCAGGGTCTCCTCTTCGGCCCGGGTGAACTCCTCTCCGCCATCCTTGTCGCTCACGAAGACGTAGCCCACCCGGCCGCCCCGGTGGAACATGGACGCCGCCATGAAGCAGAAGATCCCCACAGGCAGGGGATGCTGAAAGCGGTGAAGCCCAGGGCACGGACGTGCTCCACTAAGTCTGGAGACCCTTATGGGCTCTAGGATGTGGGTCAGGGACTCGAAGAACTGTCACCTGTCCGGGGTGAGTCACATCTGCTCGGCCTCATCCGCGGTCATCCCCGATGACAGGAAGTCATGCCCCCACCCCCTGTCATCGAGTAGCGTCATCACCCCGTAGCGGGTCACCAAGCTATATTCGAACCTCCCAGTGGAAAGTTCGCAATTCAGTACACTTTGGTCTACCACTCCCTTTCCCTCCGCGATCTCGCGTTGGCTTCCTCCCATCTCCGCGTTTCCCATAGGAGAACGCACCATTCCTGTCGACGGCAAATCCAATTGCCTCGCAGTTACAGCACTTGTTGACATAGTCAGAGTGCTGCTTTAGTATCGGCTGCACAAAACTTAAGTATCATGTATTGCCATACTTCAGCTTTCTGGATTGGCAAATCCAATTGATGGTGTTCTAAGGCACAGTTGGAGACAATTGGGGGGGTACGAAAAGTGAGACTGATAGACAGAAAGAGCACGAGCCAGTTTCTGTTAATCGGAATCCTGGCAATAGCATTGCTGGCTTTTGCGGCCTGCGCCAGTGAGGAGGAACCTGACGAGCCTGCCCCGGCGGCCCCTGCGCCAGCAGCACCTGCGGCAGCCCCGGCGGCGCCAGCGCCAGCGCAACCTGCTCCGGCCCAGCCCGCTCCGGCAATGCAGGAGTCGGAACTCGGTGATGATACTCTCACGCTCCTGGTTGCCAACGTCGGCGCGACCGGTGGTTGGGACCCGACGCGTTCGGGCGGCGCTGAGTTCATGAAGGTCTCCAGGTACTTCAACTGCACCCTGGTCAGCGGTGGCGGCGGTGGCATCCTGCTTCCCGGCGTCGCTGACAGCTGGTCCGTCAGCGCAGACGGCAGGACGATCGACTTTGTCATCGCTGATGGCATCACTGCCCACGACGGAAGCACCATTGACGTTGAAGACGCTTGGTGGCGCATGGAGTTCGCCTTTGGCGAGTCTGCCGGCAAGAGACCGGGCGTCGATCCTACGTCGTTAGCTCTTGCAAGTGTCACCGAGTCAGTCGAAAAGATCGACGACAAGACACTTAGGCTGGTATTCCAGAATCCGCGTCCAGACACACCTTTCCTGATGTCGGAGAACTCCCAGGGTGAGGATGGACAGATTTTCAATGCCGATCACTGGAAGGAAGTGACTGGCTTCAACGCCGCCGGTGGGGACATCTCCCAGACTGATGACCAGGCCTACCAGAATGATCCTTCCAGCTGCGGTTCGATGAAGTTCGTGTCGCAGGTGCCGGGCCAGAAGTTCGTACTTGAGCGATTCGACGACTACTTCTACCAGCCCGCAAACGGCTATCCAGAAGACAGGCGACCCAAATTCCGACAGTACATCACTGAGGTCGTTCCCGAGTCCGCAACCCGTATTTCAGCGTTGCAGGCCGGCCAGGCCGACATGATTGAAGCGAACGTGTTCATGCTCGAGGACATCGAAGGCGCTGGCGGGCAGGTAGTCTACCAGCCAGAGGCGGCCTACTCCTGGATCGTTTACGTGGACTGCTGGGACCCCGAACTGTGGTGCTACGACAAGCGTGTGAGGCAGGCCCTGGAATACGCGATCGACAAAGAGTCGATCATTGACAGCCTGTACAACCGAGATATGGCGATCCCGAAGGGCTGGCAGCACGTTACCCCCAGCACCATAGGGTACAAAGAGGGCGTAGCAGACCCGAGGCCGTACGACCTGGACAGGGCAAAACAGCTCCTCGAAGAGGCTAATGTCGACATCCCGCCGTTCGACATCTGGACGTGGGAAGCCGGCGACCTGCCGCTCCAGCCACAGTTGGCTGAGGTGTTCGCACAGACCTGGAACAACGACCTCGGCCTAGATGTAACCGTCAGGGCTGGTGACGCCACATCAGTGAGGCAGCAGTGGAACGAGCGCAAGCTGCCTGGCAGCGTCCTTCTCAGGACGAATGAGACGCGCTGGAACGGATTGAGCATAACTCGCGGCATGTACACCTACGCGGCGGGTGCTCAGGCGTGGCGCATTTGCGATGCTGAGTGGACTTCAGACGCGCATCCGGATGGCGACCCGATATGCCAGGGCCTGAGCGACCTCGTTACCGAGAAACTGGTCAACGAGGTAACGGTTGAAGCCTGGGAGCAGAACTTCCCAGACGTCTACACCGCACTGCGCGAGGAGAACCACGCATTCAGCCCGTTCTTCGTGAATCTGCCGTGGGGCATGGGACCAAGAATCAAACCCGGAAGCTGGAAGCCCTGGCCGGTCGTAACCTACAACACGGCCATGTGGACTATCGAGTTCAACGAGTAGATAGCCAGTCCGCCTGGACTAGGTGCGATGCGGGACACACGCATGTGCGTGTGCCCCGCACCCACATCTCTTTACCTTCGCCATCCATCGTCTGTTTAGCCTTTCACTGGAACCAGGCCACTTCGGTACCAGGGGAGCCGTCCCATGACCCGTTACATCATGAGGAAAGTCGCCGAGGCGATAGTCACCCTTCTGGGTCTTAGCTTGGTGGTCTTCTCGGCAGTACACCTGACGGGGGACCCGGTCAGGATGCTGCTTCCGGTGCGGATCGACGCACCGCCAGAGGTGTACGATCAGCTGAAGTCAGAACTCGGCCTGGACCGTCCATTTATGATCCAGTACCTGAACTTCATGAAAAACCTTCTCACCAAGGGTGACTTTGGAAAGTCGGTACGAAGCCAGAAGGAGGCCAGGCACCTCCTGATGGAACGGATCCCCGCAACCATTCAACTTGCCTCTGCGGGCCTATTCCTATCGTTCATAATAGGAGTCCCTGCGGGGATTCTGTCTGCGGTGAAACGAGACACCATTGGCGACAAGATCGGAAAAGCCGTTGCGATCTTTGGTCTTGCCGCGCCGCAGTTCTGGGTAGCCATCATGGCCGTCATCCTGTTCGGCGCTTACCTGCAGTGGCTTCCGGTGTATGGCGCGGGAGGGGTAAAGAACCTCATCTTACCGGCTGCGGTGCTTGCACTCGGCCCTCTGGCTGCGATGATGCGTTTGGGCAGGTCGAGCATGTTGGACATTCTGGACAGCGAGTTCGTGAAGTTTGCGCGTGTCAAAGGCCTGAAAGAGAGGGTTGTCATTTGGAAGCACGGCGCCAGAAACGCAGTGATTCCACTGATGACGTTCGCCGGACTCACGCTGGCGGCGTTGATGAACGGCTCCATCGTAGTCGAGCAGGTGTTTGCGTGGCCCGGACTGGGACGGATGATGATCGAGGGTGTCATCCAGCGCGACATGCCTCTGGTACAGGCAACCGTGCTGGTATCGGGATTCTTCTACGTATCGACAGCGTTGATCGTGGACATTCTGTACGGATTTGCCGATCCCAGGATCAGGGAGACCAGCTAAGGAAGGTCCAGGCGGAATCGCAATGACGACAATAGCAGAAGAAGGCGCATCACCAAGAGGGATCTCCGCGCTATTGGAGCAATCGCGGGAACTGCGCGTACCGTGGATTCCAACCACGGTGATCGTTGTGCTGGTGATACTCGCAGTGTTTGCGCCGGTACTGGCGCCGCATGATCCGAGGGCCGGAGTCCTGCTGGACGCCAGGACTGCCCCATTTCAGACGTGGGAGTACCCGCTCGGCACCGACTTTACCGGCAAGGACATTCTGAGCCGCCTGATTTACGGCGCTCGCACGTCTGCGTTCATCAGTATGTTCGCGCTCGCCGCTGGGGTCGTAGTTGGGACGGTACTTGGACTGATTTCGGGCTACGCGGGCCGGTGGGTAGACACGATAATCATGAGAATCGCGGACGCCACTATGGGCTTTCCGTCAATTCTGCTCGCTATGATTATTGTCGCCATTGTAGGACAGGGGCTGTTGCCAATAATCCTGGCAGTAGCTGTATCGACCTGGCCCCGCATTGCGCGAATGATCCGGGGCGAGGTCCTCTCTGTGAAGGACCAGGACTTCGTGACCTTGGCGAAAATCGCCGGCGTGTCCCCGGCCGTCATCGTATGGCGTCACGTGTTCCCAAATGTGCTAAACACACTGATGGTGATCACAAGCCTGTCTGTAGCGGGTGTAATACTGACAGAAGCGTCGCTAAGCTTCCTTGGATTGGGTCTGCCGCCGGGCGATCCTGCCTGGGGCATAATGGTTGCCGAGGGACGCCAGAGCCTCGTGCGCATGTGGTGGATTTCACTCTTCCCGGGCCTGATTATCACGTTCGTAGTTATGGCGTTCAACTTCTTCGGTGATTGGCTGCGTGATACGCTCGATCCCAAGCTAAGGCGAGTCAGATGACCAGCAGTGACGTTCTCCTGGAGGTACGTGACCTACAGACCCACTTCTTCACCAGGACGGGTGTGGTTAAGGCGGTCGATGGTGTCTCATTCGACCTCAAGAGAGGCGAGACGCTTGGCATCGTTGGAGAGTCAGGGTCTGGCAAGAGCATGACGGCGTTGTCACTTATGCGGCTGGTCCCAGAACCCGGCGGCAGAATAGTCGGCGGGAGCATCATGTTCGATGGTGAGGACCTCGTCCTGAAGGGCAGTGACGAGATGTCCGACATCCGCGGTCGAGACATCTGCATGATTCTTCAGGATCCGATGACATCTTTGAATCCGGTGCTGTCCGTCGGAGACCAACTCATTGAGACGTTCAGGCCGGATGGAAGAGAAGCTGCCAAATCGCTCTGGGACCGCGGGGTTGAGTTGCTGCGTATGGTGAGAATCCCAGCGGCCGACATCAGGATGAGGGCATTCCCGCACCAGATGAGTGGAGGGATGCGCCAGCGTGTCGTCGGAGCAATTGCGATATCTCGTTCGCCAAAGCTACTGATTGCCGACGAGCCAACAACTTCCCTCGACGCTACAATACAGCTTCAGTACCTGAGGCTGCTCAAGGACATCCAGGAACAGACCGGCGCGGCGATAATCTTCATTACACATGACTTCGGCATCGTTGCAAGGATGTGCGATCGTGTCGCGGTGATGTACGGCGGCCGGATCGTTGAGATCGCCGACGTCTCCGATCTCTTCTACAATCCCCAGCATCCCTACACGGAAGCGCTGCTTGGTTCAGTACCTGACCTCGAAGAAGAGGTCGAATGGCTGACATCGATCTCCGGTCAGCCGCCTCAGCTTGACAACATGCCTCCCGGCTGCAGCTTCGAGCCACGCTGTCCATACGCTTTCGAACGATGTACCGAAGAGTACCCGAGAGAGTTCACCATCGCCAAGCAACACCTTGCAAGCTGCTGGAGGCTAGACGATGCAGGCTGCTGATTCCGTAGCCACCGCTGAGCCTCTGATTGCAGCGGAGGACATCAAGAAACACTTCCGAGTCACAAGCGGGTTCGTGTTTCGCAAGACCGTGGGCCAGGTCCGCGCGGTTGACGGGATATCATTTTCGATTCCGCAGGGCGAGACCTACAGCCTCGTGGGAGAATCGGGATGCGGCAAGACGACGACGGCCAAGGTCGTTCTCCTCGTAGAAGCGCTGACATCGGGAAGACTACAGTTCCGGGGTCAGGACATTCAGTCATTCAACGCTGACCAACTCAACCAGTACCGCGAGTCGGTCCAGGCAGTCTTCCAGGACCCTTGGAGTTCCCTCAACCCAAGATTGAAGGTCGAGTCGATCATTGCTGAGCCTCTGACGGCACATCGCAGAATTACAAAGGCAGAGCTAAGGTCACAGGTCCTCTCTCTTCTCGAGGAAGTGGGACTCCACCCAAGCCACGCTTACAGGTACCCGCACGAGTTCAGCGGTGGTCAGAGACAGCGCATCGCGATCGCGAGAGCACTTGCGCTGCGGCCAAAGCTCATTGTGCTGGATGAGCCTGTTTCCGCGCTGGACGTGTCCATTCGAGCGCAAATCATGAACCTGCTTAAGCAGCTTCAGATCGATCACAACCTCAGCTACCTGCTCATCGCTCACCAGCTTGCAACCGTCAGGTACATGAGCCACCGAGTCGGAGTTATGTACCTCGGAAAGATCGTCGAGGAAGCAGACTCCCAGGAACTTTTCAGGAACCCGCACCATCCTTACACCAGGGCTCTTATCTCGGCCTCGCTTTCCGCTCGTCCTGGTGTCGAACGAGAGGAGATCGTGCTTACAGGCGAGGTACCGTCCCCGATTCATCCACCACCGGGATGCACGTTCCATCCCAGGTGCCCATCGGTGTTCGAGCCATGTGCCGACGAGATACCTGAGAGGCAAACAGTCGGGCCAAGGCATACTGTCTCCTGTCACCTGTACTAGGGCAGATCCCACGGGTTAGGGCAATCGTCTGCTCGCCGTGACTTCCAGACTCTCTAACAGTCTTTCTTCACTTCTGCTTGCTACAGCCAGCTTGTTCCTTGCGTCCGGGTGTCTCGGGGAGCAGCCTGCGGTCTCGAACGGCGGCATCGTGCCTTTCACAGACATCGCACGAGAAGCTCTTGGCAAGAACGCATTCACCATAAACCGCTATCCGGGTGTTGCGATATTCGACTACGATCGGGATGGCGACCTCGACTTTTACGTGACGCAGGAAGAGGGCGGACCGAACCTTCTTTTCAGGAACGACGGCGAGGAGTCGTTCACCGAAGTCTCGGATGCTGCGGGAGTATCCGCAGTGGACAGTAACAGCACCGGAATAGTGGCGTGCGACTTCAACAACGACGGATACCAGGACCTCTACGTAGGCGCTCATGGACGGAAGGGGGACGGTCTGGACTTCCGATCTGCGTACAAGAGGCCTGACCTCCAGGTAGCCACCACGGACAGACTGTTCCTGAACAGCGGGAATGGCACGTTCACCGACATCACTCATTCGGCTTTTGGTGAGGCGGCCAACATCAGGTCCGCAATGAGCGTGGCTTGCGCCGACGTCGATGGCGACGGCTGGTTGGATATCTACGTGGGCAACAGGGCCGACTTCGACTTCGTACGGTTCACCGTGCCACAGCACCACGGGCACTTCAACGTCCTGTACCGCAACAACGGAGACCTCACTTTCAGTGACATCACGGTGGAATCAGGTGTGAGAGGTCCGCAGATCGCCATGCGCGCCCCGGACGGGCTACCGATCCAGTTCAGAAACCCGGTCAATGGAGAGTGGATTGAAGGGTACGACCCACGGCTCGTCGACAGGAATGGTAATCGTGTCGGCGACCCTGCCGGGCAGACCTGGGCCTCTCTCTTCTTCGACTACGATGACGACGGCGACCCTGACCTCTGGGTGGCGGACGACGGCGACAGGTTCAAGCTGTACAGAAACGACTCTACTACAGATGGGATCAAGTTCACTGATGTAGCCGGTGAGATGGGCATTGACAGGGTGGGACAGTGGATGGGATTCGCACTTGGCGACTACGATTCCGACTTGGACCTCGATGTCTTTGTGACAAACATCGGGTTCCACCCACTGACGCGACGCCCTGCTCCGATACCAGGGGCAGACTGCGCCTATTCCGCGCAGTTCAGCTGGGGGACCTGTTTCCATCTACTGCTTCGCAACAACGCCGACGGTTCAAGCTCCCGTGAGCTCGCTTTCGAAGACGTTGCTTTTCAGACGCACGTCGAACCAAGCACAGTCATGCCTCCGGTGTCGCTGGACCCAGCGAACATCCACCCCGCATGGGAGTCACCTCGGGGGCTTGCGGCTTACGACTTCGGATTTGGCGCGGCATTCTTCGACTATGAGAACGACGGTGACCAGGACCTCTACTGGATCGGTGCGCTGGTCTCCCGCGGGGAGGGCCCTGGAGGGCTGTTGTATCCGGGTGCTGGCCGGTTTCTACTGAACGAGGACACCGGCTTCAGAGACGCCACGGTCGAAGCAAACCTGCTGGATATACAGGACGTTGACTACTCCGTGATCGATCCTGCGAGCGGCTCGTTCGACCCGTTCGCCCAGCGCATCGCGCCCGAGTTTCACGAAAACGGCAAAGGACTTGCCAAGGGCGACCTGAACGGTGACGGATACGTGGACCTGATAGCGACCAACAGCAGCGGCGACATCAAGGCCGACCAGGGAATTCGCTTCGTCAAAGGTCCTCTGTTCGTGTGGGTCAACGGAAGAAGCGATAACAACTGGCTGACACTCCGGCTGCGAGGAGGGATGGCCTCCGGATCGTCAGGCAGCAATGCAGATGGCATAGGGGCTCGCGTTTACGTAACTGCGAAGCTGGATGGACAGACGCTTTCCACACAGGTCCAGGAAGTCCTGGGAAGCTCCAGCTACCTGTCCATGAACAGCACGGACCTAACCTTCGGCCTGGGCAGCGCCAAGAGCGTGGACGAGGTCGTGATCAATTGGCCGAGTGGCCGAGTTCAGACACTCTCAAGTGTGGACATCAACAAGGTGCTCGTTGCGGCGGAGCCTTCTGAGTAGTCCCCAGGGCCAACTGCACCAAAATGCAGATACTGACCGGACTCGGGGCTCCCGAAATGAAAGTACACAAGAGACCACACGATGCGATACACGAGCACTACGCTCAACCCCACCGCTATCCCGACAGGCACAAAGAAGATGCTTAACGAAAGTGCGCTCAGCAGGATTGTGAAGTCGAACGTTCCATACGGAAGGTCGAGACGATTCAAGACCAGTTGGTAGGTGACAAGGGAGGCTACCAGGCCACCGACTGTCCCGAATATGTAGTAGATTCTTCTAGGTGTCCGTTTCATCCGTTAGATATCCTGGGCCCCCGGTGCGCTGGCTGATTCGGTCGTCTGGTAATGCTGTAGAGCAGGGTGGCAATTCCCAGTGCCACTGCGAATGTCGCCAGGGCGGGGGCGTAGCTCCCAGTCCTGTCAAACATACAGCCAGCGTACCACGGAGCGAAGAACGTACCGATAGTGTCGAACGCCCTCATGATACCAGTAATCGCTCCGTAGCTGTGCCTGCCGAAGTAGTTGCCAATGGCAACCCACTGGAGGACGACTGTGCCCTCATATATAGCCATTAGGACTATGAACTGAAGGTCGACTCTTCGGCTAGAGACTGTCCCATGTTGGTAGGCAGTTCAACAGGCAACCGTCCTTCGACAAGCTCCCGCCACGGCGGATTTTCAACAGGACGAACGGGTGCGGGCAAGATACCCGCGCTCCAAATGCGGGCGCCTACTAATCTGGGACAGGTTCCTTCGGCTACTCCACCTTTTCAAGTGGGGCGATACTGGTGAGGAATCGCTTGACCCCACCTCCGTCCGTGAAGGCGACCGTGGCCTCGAAGTCGGAACTCTTGGGTTCGCAACTCATCACAATTCCTTCGCCGAAGGCCTTGTGGCGTACCTTGTCACCTGTGACGAAGGGAGGCCCTCCTGCAGCGGCGGCCGCAGGTCGGCGACGGCGAGTCTGGGGCACTGCCGACCTTCCCGGCCTGCGTGTTCTGGCCGGTTCCGACGTCGGGGCAGGCCTTGTACGTCGCGAGAACTGGAATCCCTGGTCCGATCGTTCCCGTCTCGGACGCGGAGCAGCGTCTCGCCTGCGGGGTGCTGGTGAGGGCTCAGATGCCTCTGACCCATTTCGTGGCGACGGCTTCGACTCCTCCATTCCTGCTACCAGTTCCCTGGGAATGTCCAGCAGGAATCGGGACGGCAGGTTTGGCCCAGTCCCTCCACGGAATCCGCGCCTGAAGGCCCTCGTGAGGTAGAGGCGCTCCTTCGCTCGCGTCATTCCCACGTAGCAGAGGCGCCTCTCTTCCTCCAGGCCGGCCTCTTCTTCCATGGACCTCGCATGAGGCAGGAGCCCGTCCTCCATGCCAACCATGAAAACCACGGGGTATTCGAGTCCCTTGGCCTGATGCAACGTAATCAGGGTAAGGGCGTCGGGCCCTTCCTCCATGCTGTCTATGTCACTGACCAAGCTCACGCTCTCCAGGAAGGCGTTAAGACCTTCCGGCATTTCGAGTTCTGAGAAATCGCGTGCCGCGGTCTTGAACTCGTTCAGGTTGTCCAGGCGGTCTTCGGCCTGATCGTCCCGGTCCACCAGGTACTTCCGGTAGCCAGACCTCTCAATGACTCTCTCGATAAGCTCCACGAGGCCGAGCTGACCAGCCTCGGTCCGCAGGCCATCGATGAGTTCTCGGAAGTCACCGAGGGCGCGGGCCGCGCGGGCAGTAAATGGGCCGGCCACCAGGGGGCCGCCGAGTGCAGTTGAAGGAGAGATGGTGCGAATGGCCTCGAACGCTGAGGTCCCCTGGTCTCTTGCCAGACGGGCAAGCTCGTCCAATGTCCTTGCGCCAATTCCTCTTGGCGGAAGATTGACGACGCGCATCAGGCTTACATCGTCATCTGGATTTGCCAGGACCCTGAGGTAGGCGGCGATGTCCTTTACCTCCTGCCTCTGGTAGAACTTCATGCCGCCAATGAGCTGGTACGGGACGCCGTAGCGTCTGCAGGCTTCTTCAAGCGCCCGTGACTGAGCATTGACTCTATACATCACGGCGACATCGCCAAGGCGGTATCGCGCCGGAACGCCCCCCTGGGACCTGGTCAGGAGACCGATTTCCCGGAGCACCATCTGTGCCTCTTCCTGCTCATCGTACCCTTCGGTAACGGAGATCAGTTCACCCGTGCCGTTGTCGGTAAACAGCTCCTTTTCGACGCGCTGGGTATTCGCTGAGATGAGCCTGGATGCCGCATCCAGTATGTTCTGCGTGGACCTGTAGTTCTGCTCCAGGGCGATCACTTTCGCGTCGGGGAAGTCCTTCTGGAAGCTGAGGATGTTCCTGATGTCAGCATTGCGCCAGGAGTAGATCGACTGATCAGGATCGCCCACCACGCACAGGTTTCGATGTCCTTCGGATATGAGCCGAGCGATTGCGTATTGGACGACGTTCGTGTCCTGGAATTCGTCGATCATGAACTGTGAATAGCGACCCTGGTACTTTTCTGCAACAGACTCGTTGTCCCTCAGGAGCAGGAATACCTTGAGCAGCAGGTCGTCGAAGTCCACGGCGTTAGACTGGGCCAGGAGCGACTCGTAGCGCTGGTAGATGCGTCCGACCACTTCATCGAAGTAGCTTGCGGTGCGCATAGTGAATCCTTCAGCCGTAAGGATCTGACTCTTGGCGCTGGAGATGGCCGACAGTATCGCCCGCGGGGAGAACTGCTTGGGGTCAACATCGGTCTCGCGCATCCCACGCTTGACCATCTCGAGCTGGTCAGAGTCATCGTAGATGGCAAAGTTACGATCAAGGCCCACGGCCTCGCCGTCCCGGCGGAGCACCTGGGCGCAGAAGGCGTGGAAGGTCCCAACGGTGAGCCTCTCGGAGCCGTACTGTGCAACGGTCTGAATCCGCTCCTTCATCTCGCGAGCGGCCTTGTTTGTGAACGTAACGGCGGCGATTCGGCTGGGCGGCAGCCCTACCACCCGCACCAGGTACGCAATTCTGTACGTGATGAGTCGAGTCTTGCCACTTCCCGGTCCGGCAACTATCAGCAGTGGACCATCTATGGCTTCTACAGCCTCACGCTGTCGTTCGTTTAGGCCTGAAAGAAACTCAGTCGTCATTCACTACAACCCAACTAGCAATTGTCTCGCTATTCAGACAACGAATAGCGGTGCGTCTCGTGTGATCAGTCGCTGCTCAGCGGCTACCGACTCACGCAGATACTTGGGGACCGACACCATCCCCCGGAGCGTCGTCCCGTCGAAGTACCGGAGGCGCCCAGCGACGCGGGCGCCAATCCTGGCATCGACATCCTCGGGAGACAGTTCGGACGGATCTCCGAGCAAGGACCCGATCACGAATCCCCATGTCGACCCAAAACTGGGCACGAACGTCTCAGACAGTGTGACTACCGGGAAGACGCTTCCGACAGTGTTGGCCACGACTGAGAAGCACTGCTCATAGAACGACGGGCCTGTGGGTCCAGACTGCGAGACCATTAGTCCACCGTCGCTCAGGCGATTACGTACGAGACTGTAGAACTCCTGGGTAAACAGGAGGTATGCAGGCCCGGCCTCCAGAGGGTCGGGAACGTCGATGATAATAACGTCGAAGCGCTCGGACGTGGACTCCAGATATGCCAGCGCATCATCGTGGACCAGGGTGACACGCGGATCATCGAAAGAACCCTGGTGATGATTAGGGAGATACTCACGGCAGAGCTCCACCACCTTGGTGTCGATGTCCACCATTACAACGCTCTCGACCGAGTCGTGTCTGAGCACCTCGCGGATGGTCGCACCCTCTCCGCCTCCGGCCACGAACACCGACCTCGGTGCACTATGGGTAATCAACGCTGGATGGACCAGCCCCTCGTGGTAGACGAACTCGTCCACCTCAGTTGACTGGGTCTTCCCGTCCAACACTAGACTGCGGCCAAATGCGGCGCCGTCCTGAACCAGGACATCCTGAAAAGGAGTGCGACCTGAGAAGTGGACTCTTTCGATACGCTCAGCCTGGTAGAGGTCCGGCGTTATCAGCTCATAGTGCCAGTTGCCGTCGGGCGGGCCTTCCATCAGTGACCTGGACGCTCAGATGGCCGCGGAGGCCGATGCAAAAACGGAGCCTCGCTTAACATCCGAAATCGACGCATCCCCACACTCAAGCATTTCAACTATCAGATCGGCGGCGCGAAGAGGAGTAAGGCTCGTCCCGCAGGTAAAGATGTCCGCCGCGGCGTACGAGTGTTCAGGCCACGTGTGAATCGAAATGTGAGACTCAGCAATTGCCACGATCCCCGTGACTCCGATCGGCCTGAACTTGTGAAATGTCTCCCCTACTACAGTTGCTCCGGCTTCCTGTGCGGCGGTCAGAACTACCTTACGAATGAAGTCGACATCGTCGAGGAGTTCTGCATTGCACTCTTTCAGATCTAGTAGCAGGTGCGTGCCCAGTGAGTCCAATCACCAATCTCCGGAGCAGTATGAAGAAGTCGCCAAGTCTGGCAGGTTCGCATTATACATGATTGCCCGTGCTTCCCGTCGAATCTGCGAATGACCCATGTTACCTACATCGGCCCGAATCATCCTCAGAGAATTGCTAACTTTCAGCCAAAACATGACCAAGACTGTTGACGCGCCTTTGTATGGCAGAGATTTACTATCTGGTACATCAGGGCAGCTAGATTGAACCTGGTGGGAAACCGATATGAACCTCTCTATTGAACAGGCTCGGTTTCGCGGCATAGTCCAAAAGCTGCCCGGAACCCCTACATTACCGTCCCGGATTCCGATTGCATTACCCAAACCTGCGGTGCTGCAACTGCTGGGACTTGCGCTGGCATCCCTCTCGCTGGCCGTAGCACTCTTCCGCTTCAGTTCGTACCTGGAGACGCTCGGCAACTGGAGATACCTGGGAGTTGCTGCGGCCGAATTCGCCAACAGCGCCATGATGATCTTCCCGACGCCCGCATCCGCGTACACGTTTGCGATGGGCGCGGCGCTCAACCCACTGATCGTCGGCCTGATTGGCGGGGCAGCGGCGACAGTGGGTGAGCTGATCGGCTACAACATCGGCTTACGAGGAAACTCAGTAATTTCCGACCGGCCGGGCATCCAGAGGTTCAGCAATTGGACCGAGCGATGGGGGTCCTTTGTGCTACTGGTCTGCGCCTCACTGCCCGTACCCTTTGACATTGCAGGCGTGTGGGCAGGCGCCTCTCGCTATCCCCTCATCAGGTTCATTCCAATCGTATTTGTGGGGAAGACGATCAGGGCGACCGGTATCGCACTTGCCGGGTACTTTGGCCTCGAAGCCGCCTCGGAGTTCATCGGCTAGTCGCCGCAGTTTGTCCCGTAACCCGATGGCAATCCGAGTGAACGCGTTGGTGGCAGCAATTTGCCGGTCAAACTCAGCAGCCTCGCCTTTACTTTGCAGGAAACGCTCATATAGCATTCAGGCGCGGGGGCGTCGGCTGACCCTATAGGGGTCGGCGAAGTGACCCGAGGGTCAGCACACCTCTGCACTTAAAGGTTATCAATGACCGACTACCCTGATCTTGTTCAACAGATCTCATCCTGTGAGAAGTGCGGACTTTCCCAGGGACGCAACAGAAGCGTGCCGGGCGACGGAGATCTTGACGCGGACATTATGTTCATTGGCGAGGGTCCAGGATTCCACGAGGACCGGCAGGGGCTGCCATTCGTGGGACAGGCCGGAAACCTGCTGAACGAGATGCTTGCCTCAATCGGACTGTCCCGGCATGACGTGTACATCACGAATATGGTCAAGTGTCGTCCTCCGAACAACCGCGATCCCTTTCCGGCTGAGCTGCGCTCATGCGCGCCCTACCTTGACGCGCAGATCGAACTGATTCAGCCGAAGGTGATCGTCACGCTCGGGAGATACTCTTTTGCCAAGTTCTTCCCCAATGAGTCGATAAGCCGGGCCAGGGGCAGACCTCGCAATTGGAATGACCTCGTGATCTATCCCATGTACCATCCCGCTGCCGCGCTGCACAATCCGGGCCTTCGCCCATCACTGGAGCGCGATTTTTCTGCTCTTCCCGAGCTGATCCGGGAGGTCGCTGAGCGACAGGCCACAGGCGAGATGCCTGAACAGGAGTCGGCACAGCAGCTCAGCATGTTCGAATAGAGGCCCATGCAGGACCAAACACTTCGAGTAATCCCGCTCGGTGGACTGGGCGAGATTGGCCGAAACATGATGGTGTTGGAGTATGACGACGACATCATCGTAATCGACGCAGGTGTACTGTTCCCCGAAGATGACATGCCCGGGATCGATTTCGCAATCCCGGACTTCACCTACCTCAGGGAAAACCGGGACCGCGTCCGCGCCATTCTCATTACCCACGGCCACGAAGACCACATCGGCGCTCTGCCACATCTCTTAAGGCAGATCAGCGCACCGATTTACGCATCGAGGCTCACAAACGGGCTGATTTCGGTCAAGCTGCGCGAGCATGGACTGCTCAGAAGCGCTGATCTCAACGTAGTAGAGCCTGGAACGCCATTTTCGATCTGCGAGTCCTTCGAAGCTGAGTTCTTCCGTGTGTGTCACTCGATTCCCGACGCCATGGGTATAGCCGTAACCACGCCGCTGGGAGTGGCCATACACACTGGTGACTTCAAGATCGACCATACCCCGGCAGACGGACTTCCAACAGACTTCACCCGGCTCAGCCAGATCGCGGGAGAGGGCGCGCTTCTGCTCTTCTCAGACTCGACCTACGCAGAGGTGGACGGCTACACCGAGTCTGAGCAAATCGTAGGGGACGCGCTCGACCGTGCCATTGGGGAGGCCCCCGGCCGGGTGATGATAGCCACCTTCGCATCGCTGATCTCGCGCATTCAGCAGATCATAGACGCGGCAGTCAGGTACGACAGGAAAATTACGGTAGTTGGCCGCAGCATGGTGAATAACGTCAAGATGGCCGTAGACATGGGCTACCTGGACGCGCCGGACGGCGTCATCATCCCAATGTCGCAGGCCAGGCAGCTCCCACTCGAAGACGTCGTGATTGTAGCTACGGGCAGCCAGGGTGAACCTACTTCGGCACTCGTCAGGATCGCCAACGGCAGGCACAACGACATCGAAATAGTGCCCGGTGACACCGTTGTGCTGTCAGCGTCCCCTATTCCCGGAAATGAGACGTTAGTCTCTCGCACAATCGACAACCTGATCAGACAGGGAGCTAATGTCCTGTACAGTCGTATCTCGATGGTCCACGTGCACGGTCACGCGTCCCGCGAAGAGTTAAAGATGATGCTGAGCATCGTGAGACCGCGCTACTTCGTACCTGTACACGGCGAACACAGGCACCTGACCCAGCACGCATCGATAGCGTCAGACATGGGGATCCCTGACTCGAGGATCTTCGTCCTCGAGGACGGGGACGTGCTGGAACTGGATAGCGAGAGTGGTCTCGTTCTCGACAGCGTCCCTGCAGGCCACGTTTACATCGACGGGAAGCAGCTATGGGATGCGGACAGCTCTGTCCTATCGGAACGACGAAGGCTCGGCAGGGACGGCGTTGTCACGGTGACGGTGACCCTGAGCGCCAGAACAGGACTGCTCTTGACAGACCCGGCTATCGGGTCTTTTGGGTTCGCTGATAACAATGAATCTGACACAGTTTTTGAAAATGCTTCAAAACTGGTTTCGTCGTTCCTTGAAGATCCCGACAATGACGGTCTAGATTTGGAACGTGTGAAGTCTCGACTGACACGGTCAGTCGCGGACTTCCTGTACGGCGAGACACGCAGGAGACCGACGGTACTAACTGTGATCGAGCAGGTGTAGGTAGTATCGTCAGGACTCCTAACCCTGGCAGAGGGGTTTCACTGCTAGCGCAGTCTGGCCGTCTTTCGACCAGCCTAGCCGCCTGTGAGGTCTTGCCATATGCCAAGGTCCAAGTCCGGGACGTCTTCTGAAACAAGTGGACAGTCCGGCCTAACCATTTTGACGCTGTCTGCTATCGTCGCCGTTGGCGGGGTAGCAATCGTCGGCTTCCTGTTCCGCCAGACGATCGTAGATGCCGCGAACGGCACCCGCGATCAGGTGCTGTCGGCCGTAGGGTTGGGTTTAGTCCCCATCTCCCTGTGGCTGGGCGCGTTCGTGGCGGCGCTGGTGTTCCGCAGAAGCGCACTCGGCTCCATGAACCTGTGGCTGGCATCCGCTGCAGCCGTTCTGGCGACAGTCGGCATGATGTCGTTCTTCAGACCTTTTGACGGCGCGCTCGGCTGGTTCACGGGATATGGATACTCGACACTGGGTGGGAGCCTGGGCGACGCGGTGATCGGCGGGCCAAACTGGTTTGGAGTGCTGCGCGTATTGGCACTGGCAGTCCTGGCATCTGCAATTGCACTGCCCTTCTTTGCTTTCTTAGTTGGTGGAGCTGTTGCCCAGGGACTGGGTCTCGTATATCTAGCTGCGCTGATGGGCGTGCGCTCGCTCTTTTCCAGGAGGCAGCCTATCGAAGAGCCGGCCGACCTTCCTCCAATCGCAGATGCTCCGGTGCGGCCAAGTTTCATGATCGATGGCTACGGGACGGCAGACAGTTCCCGCGCCCCCTGGGAAGACGACATAGGAGACTCCCAAGGCGCATACGAGGAACCTGCTCCTGCAACGTCTTTCCCTGCATTTATCAGCGAACCGGAGGAGCGTCTGTCATCCTCCCGTACCATATTCACAGTACCTGACGATTGGAACAGTTCCGGTTCCTACGATGGCGTATCCACAGACCGGACGCCGCGAGTTGATTTCGACGATGAACCGGAGCCAGTCCCAACTCCAGCCTTCGCTTCAGCAATCCTGGAAGAGGAATCATCAGACCGGTTCGACTTTGGCAGGTCTTTCGAACCTGAGCCTACTGAAGCCCAGGATCCATCATTCGGCCAAGCTGCCGCCGATGCAGGGCCACCGGATATCCCCGAGCCTCGCATTAACGCGACGCCAGAATTCACCCCGACGGTGGCTGTTCAGGATGCCCCTGCTGCGCCCTCGCCTGCCCGTAAGCTCCTGTCCAAGATAACTGGGGGAGGGCTGATGTGGCAGCGCCCGGGAATCAAGATGCTCAAGCAAGCTCCCGAGATGTCGATTTCGTCGGAGGAGTTGAAAGACACTGCCGAGACCATCACCCAGACCCTTGGCGAATACGGTGTGGAAGTCGAAGTGGGCCACGTGAGGCCTGGTCCGACAGTCACCATGTACGGACTGGTGCCCGGCTGGATTCGCAAGTCACGAGTCGTGAAGCAGCTCGCCAACGACGGCACCCCACTGCGGGACGAGTCGGGGCGACAGATCACAAAGCAAGAAGAGCAGAAGACCCGCGTGAAAGTAGACAGCATACTGGCGCGCGAGAAAGACCTGGCGCTAGCCCTCCGGACCCCGTCGATTCGCATCGAAACTCCGGCGATGGGGAAGTCCCTCGTGGGTATCGAGGTCCCTAACCCCAATCCCAGCCTCGTTACCCTTCGGAACGTCATGGAGAGTCGGGAGTTCCAGAAGCTCAGAAAGGATGCCCACCTTCCAGTGGCCCTGGGACGAGGCAGCGGAGGCGAATCGGTCTGCTTCGATCTGGCGAAGATGCCGCACCTGCTGGTCGCAGGAGCGACAGGGAGTGGTAAGAGCGTCTGCCTAAACGCGATAGTGTCGTGCATCATCACTGAGAAGACTCCCGTCGAGGCACGCCTGCTGCTGGTAGACCCCAAGAGGGTGGAACTCACGCCGTATAACGGGGTCCCGCACCTAATGGCTCCCGTCGTCGTGGAGACCGACACCGTAGTTGGGTACCTGAAGGGTCTGATCCGGGAGATGTTCGACCGGTATCGACAGATGGAAGAGGTCGGCGTCCGCAACATCGAGGCTTACAACAAGCGGATGCCGGACACCATGCCATACCTGTGTGTGGTGATCGATGAGCTGGCCGACCTGATGATGACCGCATCGTTCGACATAGAGCAGTCGCTTTGCAGACTCGCCCAGCTGGGACGGGCTACCGGCATCCACCTCATCATTGCCACTCAGCGCCCATCTGTGGATGTCCTGACAGGCTTGATCAAGGCGAATTTCCCGAGCAGAATCAGCTTCGGCGTCACCTCGCAGGTGGACTCCAGGACGATTCTCGACACCGCAGGGGCGGACAAGCTCCTCGGGCGCGGAGACATGCTCTACCTTCCGCTTGATGCCTCAAAGCCTGCGCGGGTGCAGAGCGTGTTCATCGGGGACGATGAGATTGGGGACATCGTGGACTTCTGGAAGGAGACTCCCTGGCCCCCGCTGAGAGAGATCGACCTGCTGGGAGGCGAGGACCTCGACGAGAATGGCAATATCCAGGAAGACGACGCGCCGGACCGCGACGACATGTTCAACAAGGCGCTTGAACTGGCACAGTCCCATCGGAAATTGTCCACATCACTGCTTCAGAGGAGACTCCGGATCGGCTATCCACGCGCTGCGCGGCTCATGGACCAGCTTGAAGACGAGGGCATTGTAGGTCCCAGTGATGGCTCCAAGTCGCGGGATGTTATAATCAACCAATCGTAGAACTCCGCTCTCATCACTTCGGAAGGCATCAATTGGTCCAAAACCTAGCCAATCTGGTCAATTCCGTTACCCGACCCGACCCTGAGGAAACAGAGTTAAGCTCTGGACGGGAAGCGTGCATCGTCTGCGACCTGGACCTGAATGACTCTGAGTTCTTTGATATTTTCAGGGTTTGTCCGCAGTGCCACTTCCACTACAGCATGAGCGCCCGCGAGCGGATTGACTCGCTCGTCGACACGAACAGCTTTAGCGAATTCAACCGGGCCGTCGTGTCGCTCGACCCTCTCTCGTTCACTTCGGGACAGTCTTACAACAACAGCCTGTTCCAGGACCAGCGCCGCACCGGCCTCTCAGAGGCAGTAATAACCGGCACAGCGGCCATCGCTGGGAGCCCAGTCATGCTGATTGTGCTTGACTTCGGCTTCATGGGCGGCACGATGGGCTGCGCCGTCGGCGAAAAGGTAACGCTCGCATTGGAGCGGGCCGTCAAACGTCAACTTCCCGCGGTCGCGATAATAACCAGTGGAGGCGCCCGTATTCAGGAGGGCGTTCTCTCACTGATGCAGATGGCCAAGACCGCTGCGGCTGCCAATCGTCTGAACGAGTCGGGACTGCCCTTCATCGCCGTGCTCGCCAACCCGGCGACCGGCCAGGCTTACGGCAGTTTCGCGAATCTTGCCGACATCATCCTCGCAGAGCCAGGCTCAATCGTGGGATTCTCATCTCTGAGGGTCATCAAGAGGGCAAGCGACGAACCACTGCCGGTAGGAGCGCACTCCGCGGAGTCCCACCTGGCACACGGGATGCTGGATGCGGTTGTGGAGCGGACAGAGCTCAGGACCATCATCGGAGTCCTTGTCGAGCTGCTGAGCACAAAGCACAAGTTCGGAAGCGAGTACAGGGCTGCAAGGCCGCAGTCAAACATTGCGGCTCCCGAGGCCTGGACTTCAGTCCAGATGGTCCGGCACAGCGCGAGACCCACATCCGCAGAATACCTCTCCCGTATCTTCACCCAGTTTGTGGAGCTGCACGGAGACCGTTCTTATGGAGACGACCCGACCGTCATGTCCGGGGTGGGACAGATTGCCGGCCAGACAGTAGCCGTCATCGCGCAGCAACGCCATGCGCCCCCTGGTACCGATCCGGAAGCCCGGGGCGAGAGCCGAACTGCGCCGGAGGGATTCCGAAAAGCCAACAGGACAATGGACTTAGCAGCCAAGTTTTCGCTGCCCCTGATCACCCTGATCGACACATCAGGGCCTGACCTCAGCGTGAGCGCTGAAGAGCGCGGGCTGGGTAACACGATTGCTACTTCGATGGCGAAGATGTCCGGCTTGGACGTGCCCACAATCTCCGTGGTCGTCGGTCAGGCAGGCAGCGGAGGAGCGCTGGCGCTCGGAATTGCGGACAGTACGCTGATGCTGGAGAACGCGATCTATACGGCAGTCTCCCCCGAGGAGGTCGCCGAGGTCATCTACCAGGACGCGTCGAGGGCTGAAGACGTTGCTCCTTCAATGCGTCTGACGGCTCACGACTGCCTGAAGCTCGGAATCATCGATCAGATTGTCGCCGAACCGCCGCACGGGGCGCACTCAGACCCGGATGAAACGGCGCGGATTCTTGCCAGGGTGTTGGTCTCTGAACTCGCCAGGCTGCAGGGTCGACCCTCGAAGAAGAGAGTAAACGAACGCTACGCGAAGTACAGAAGCATGGGCGTGTACAGCTCTCAGATCAAGGCTACCTTCGCCAGAGAGATAAACTCCGTTCAGAACCTCATCAAGGGACGGCTCAGCAGGATCCCTTCTTTCCGTCGTCAGAGACGATCTGCCGAGAGTGAACCCGCCAGCAATGCGTCCAACGGCGACGTCTTCTACGGCGCAGATGGCTAAGACTGCGGCGTGGTTTCCGCTAGCCAGGTGAGCTGCCTGACAACGGAACAAGAGCTACTTGCAGTCCTGCGAGACCGAAACGCCTCCACAGCCGTGTTTCGCAAAGCATCCGATCGGCTGGCGCATATACTAGCCGCCAAATTCATCGCAAGACTGGACGCCGTCTGTGGTCCCGCCGAGAGTCATGCACACCGAACAGACCAGGATGCGAACAACTTTTCCGACTTCCTGATTGTGCCCATCATGCGAGCGGGGCTGGCCCTCGTACCCGCGTTCACGGACGTGATGCCGGGTGCTCCGGTTGGTATCGTTGGCCTGGAGAGGAACGAGGAGACTGCTGAACCAGGTCTCTACTACGAAAAGCTGCCTGTAGTTTCTGCCGAAAAGGCCGTTATCGTTGACCCCATGCTCGCCACCGGCGGTTCAGCGTGCCTAGTCGCAAGCCTGCTCACCAAACATGGCTATGAGAGCGGCAGTATCTACTATGTGGGAGTTCTTGCCGCTCCAGAAGGTATGGACAGTCTGTCGCAGATTATCCCGCGCTCTAACGTAATTGTCGCCGCTGTCGACAATGGCCTCGATGACAACTACTTCATCGTGCCGGGACTTGGCGACTACGGCGACAGGTATTACAGGACGTAAAGAAACGCCTCAGAACGTCAGCACTCCGCCGCCTGAACTTCGACTGGACTCGAAGGCTGAGATTGCATCGTCGTGCTCAAGAGTCAGTCCGATGTCGTCCAGGCCATTCAGCAGGCAGTGACGACGGAACGGTTCAACGCTGAACTCAGCGACGACCTGCTCGTTGTCGTCCCACACGCGCTCCGCCTCAAGGTCGACGTGCAGCCGGTAGCCGGGGTCTCGCTCCGCATTCTCGATGATCTGCTGCACAGTCTCTTCAGGAAGAACTATTGGCAGCAGTCCATTCTGGAAGCAGTTGCTGTGAAAGATGTCAGCAAAGCTGGGGGCGATCACGACCTTGAAGCCGTACTGCCCGAGCGCCCACGGGGCATGCTCTCGGGACGACCCCGAACCGAAGTTGCGTCCGGCGACGATTATCTCCGCATCCCTGTAACCCGGCTGGTTCAGGACGAAGTCGGACTTCTCAGTACCGTCGTCGTTGAATCTCCAGTTGTAGAAGAGAAACTCCCCGAATCCGGTACGTTCGACACGCTTCAGAAATTGCTTCGGGATAATCTGGTCCGTATCTACGTTGACCCGGTTCATCGGCATAACCGCGCCGGCAAATGTCTTGAATGGTTCCATTCCGTGCTCCCCTGTTCAGGTTAAGGTATCAAAGTAGTGGACGGGGTTTGCCAGGCTACCATTCACGTATGTCGACGAAGTGGCCGGCGATTGCCGAGGCGGCTGCCATTTCGGGACTGACGAGGTGTGTGCGTCCGCCATTGCCCTGGCGACCCTCGAAATTGCGGTTGGAGGTCGAAGCGCAACGCTCGCCCGGCTCAAGGATGTCGGGGTTCATTCCAAGGCACATCGAGCAGCCGGCTACGCGCCAGTCGAAGCCCGCCTCTGTGAATATGCGGTCAAGTCCTTCCTCTTCGGCCTGCGCCTTGATCTGTGCGGACCCCGGAACTACCATCGCGTAAACGCTGTCGGCCACCTTCTTGCCGCGAGCTACTTCAGCGGCCAGACGCAGGTCCTCGATGCGGGAATTGGTGCATGAACCGATGAAAACCCTGTCGAGGCTGATGTCCTGGATTGGAGTGTCGGGATCAAGTCCCATGTAGTCCAGCGCCCGCTCAGCCGACTCCTTCTCACCCTCGTCGTCGTAGGCGTTCGGGTTCGGCACGCGTCCCGTAACCGGCGCGACCATGCCGGGGTTGGTACCCCAGGATACGTACGGCTCAATGTCTGACGACGGGATCACGACGACCGTGTCGTACTCCGCACCCTCGTCGGTTGCGAGCTTGGCCCACTCCTCACATGCCCGGTCGAAGTCTGAGCCCTGAGGAACCTGGGGCCTGCCACGCATGTAGTCAAAGGTGGTCTGGTCGGGAGCGACCATTCCAGCGCGCCCACCGCCCTCGATGGACATATTGCAGACCGTCATACGGCCTTCCATGGAAAGCTGCCGGATGCCCTCGCCGGTGTATTCGATGGCATGGCCGGTGGCGCCGGCGACGCCAATCTTCCCGATGATGCAGAGGATAACGTCCTTTGCGGAGACGCCCGTCGGAAGCGGGCCATCGACGCGAATCTCCATCGCCTTGGGCTTGAACTGCCGGAGCGTCTGTGTCGCCAGCACATGCTCGACCTCTGAGGTGCCGATACCAATGGCGAACGCGCCGAACGCGCCGTGTGTGGACGTGTGGCTGTCACCGCAGACTATGACCTGGCCGGGCTGAGTGTAGCCCTGCTCAGGCCCAATGACGTGGACGATGCCCTGATAGGGGCTGAACCGGTCATACAGGGTGACACCGAAGTCGTTGCAGTTGCGCTCAAGATATTCGAGCTGCTGGGCTGCTATCGGGTCGGTGATGGGACGACTCAACTCCCAGGTGGGCGTGTTATGGTCCATCGTCGCCACCGTGAGATCCGGGCGGCGCACTTTGCGACCGGCCATCCTGAGCCCCTCGAACGCCTGCGGCGACGTCACCTCGTGTACGAGGTGAAGGTCAACGTACAGCAGGCTGGGCTGTCCCTCTTCCTCTCGCACGACATGGGCATCCCAGATCTTGTCGAACATTGTCTTGGCGGTCATGTCTGTTCCTCTGCGTCTGTCTCTACTTGCCTGTGCCTGGGGACCTGCCGCTTATGAGCGTGGCGCAGGTCGTCACGAATCGATGCTGTAAGGAGTTGCTGAATGCAATTCGGGCCACCCCGGTTGAGGGTGGCCCGAGAAGTTCTTCGGTCTGTTACGGGGACGGGTCAGCAACGGCGACCGATGCCTCGCTCGCTGTCACCAGCCGGTTCAGCGCGTTCATGTAAGCCTTGGCGCTCGCGACGATTATGTCTGTATCTGAGCCTCGGCCTATATAAACACTGCCGTCCGCCTCGATGCGTATAGTCACGTCTCCAATGGCGTCTATGCCCTCTGTGACCGCATCCACCCTGAACTCGGTGAGAGTGTTTTCAACGTGGACGATCCTGTTGATGGCCTTGTAGACCGCGTCAACGGGTCCGGTGCCAGTGGCCGCGTCAGTCAGCATCCCGCCGTCGGGTCCTTCGATGCTCACCGTTGCCGTGGGAACATCGTGATTGCCGGAAGTGACCTGCACGTGCTCCAACTTGTAGACGGCTGGAACGTCCACGCGGCGGCGGCGGCTAGACATCAGGGAGACGAGGTCGGCGTCGCTGACTTCGCGTTTTTTGTCCGCGAGGTCCTTGAACGCCTCAAACGCCTCGTCCAGTTCGGCCTGTTCCAGGGCGTAACCGAGCTCCTCAAGGCGTGACCTCAGCCCTGCCCTGCCGCTCAGTTTACCCAGGACCAGCTCATTGCTGGGCCACCCAACTGACTTGGGGTCCATGATCTCGAAGGTGCTGCGGTCCTTGAGGACTCCGTCCTGGTGGATTCCAGAAGCGTGCCTGAAGGCGTTGGCCCCCACGACAGCCTTGTTGGGCTGTACTGGGAACCCGGTGATGTCGCTCACCAACCTGCTCGTGCGGTAGATCTGGCGGGTGTCAATGTTTGTACCGACGTTGAACAGGTCGGGGCGAGTCTCGATCGCCATTATGATTTCTTCGAGAGCGGCGTTGCCTGCCCTCTCGCCCAGGCCGTTTATGCAGCCCTCTACCTGGCGTGCGCCAGCCTGGACCGCGGCAAGGCTATTCGCCACGGACATACCGAGGTCGTTGTGGCAGTGGACGCTCATCACAGCCTGGTCTATGTTCGGGACATTCTCCCTGATCAGACTGAGACGGTTGTAGAACTCTGCCGGGATCGTGTACCCGACCGTGTCCGCTATGTTGACCGTAGTGGCGCCGGCCTCAATGACCGCTTCCAGCATCGTGTACAGGTACTCGATGTCGGTGCGGGTGGCGTCCATTGGAGAGAACTCGACATCGTCGCAGTACTGCTTGGCACGCTCGACGGAAGCTACCGCCATGTCCAGCACCTGCTCGGGATTGCGCCTCAGCTGGTGCATGATCTGGACGTCGGAACTCGAAATGAAGACGTGGATCCGTGGCCGGGCCGCGTCCTTGATCGCGCCCCAAGCGGCGTCCACGTCCGGGATGTAGCATCGAGCCAGGGACGCGATTATGGGCTTTCTAACCTCGGCAGCAATCGCCTGTACGGCCTCGAAGTCCCCAGGCGAACTGGCGGCGAAGCCGGCTTCGATGATGTCCACACCGAGCCTCTCGAGCTGCTTCGCAATCTCCATCTTCTCCGGGGTAGTCAGTCCAATGCCTGCGGACTGCTCACCGTCACGGAGGGTTGTGTCAAACATCATTACTTTTTCGTCTGGCATCTTAATAACCCCTTGGTTGTCAGGAACTAATCCCGGAACTCTATCTGGTAGTCGCTATTCCAAGGGCAACGCAGTCCGCCCGACGCCCGACAACCAGGGCGCAATGGCGGACTACGTGGATTGTCTCCGATCTTGTCATTTTCGGCTCTTCTTTCCTGCTAGTCCGCGTCCTTGAGGAATGACATCATTCCACGGAGCTCTTTGCCGACCACTTCGATTGGGTGTCCGGCGTTCTCCTCGCGCAGACGGTTGAAGGTAGGACGCCCTTCGTCGTTCTCAGCGATCCATTCGCGAGCGAAGCTGCCGTCCTGGATGTCCGCGAGAATCTTCTGCATGTTGGCCTTTACGCGCTCGTCGATAACGACCGGGCCGCGGGTGTAGTCGCCGTACTCTGCCGTGTCGCTGACCGAGTAGCGCATGTACTCGAGACCGCCCTGGTAGAACAGGTCCACGATGAGCTTAAGCTCGTGCATGCACTCGAAGTAGGCAGACTCCGGTTGGTAACCGGCCTCGATCAAGGTCTCGAACGCAGTCTTGACTAGCTCGGCTACCCCGCCGCACAGCACGGCCTGCTCACCGAACAGGTCGGTCTCTGTCTCTTCTTTGAAGGTGGTCTCAAGGACGCCGGCCCTGGTGCAGCCGACTCCCCTGGCGTAGGCGAGTCCGAGATCAGATGCTTTTCCAGTCACGTCCTGGTGGACAGCCAACAGTCCCGGAACACCCGAACCGCGCGTGTAAACCTCGCGCATCCTGTGGCCAGGGGCCTTGGGCGCGACCATGGACACGTCGACGCTGTCCGGTGGGACTATCCATTCGTAGTGAATGTTGAAGCCGTGGGCAAACATCAGTGTCTTGCCAGGCAGCAGGTGAGGCAGGACGGACTCCCTGTAGACCTCGGCCTGGATGTGGTCGGGTATCAGCATCATGATGACGTCCGACTCTCGGGCGGTCTCCTCGACCAATCCGACCTTCAGGCCGTTGGATTCAGCGGTTTCCCAGCTGCGGCTGCCTTCATACAACCCGACCATTACGTCGAGCCCAGAGTCATGCAGGTTAAGTGCGTGGGCGTGGCCCTGACTGCCGTAGCCGACTATTCCGATCGTTTTGTCCTCGAACAGCGACAAATCCGCGTCGTTCTCGTAGTAGATGTTCGCCATATACCTCGTTCCTTTGGGTTTCTGGTAGTTACTGTTGGTTATCGTGCGCCGATGAGGGGCTGGGCGTTAAACGCTACCACTCTCCCACTTCACCGCCGGTCTCTCAACGCGGGGTCGGCGGCGAGTTTCTCCTTCGTTCGAACCACGGCTCATCGCCACAACCCCGGTCCGCATTACCTCCTGGACCTGGTATCCGAATCCAGTGAAGTTGTCCACCAGGTCGTTGACCTTGTTGGACTTGCCAGTGACCTCGATTATCAGTGACTCGGGGGTTGTATCGACAATCTTTGCCCCGAATGTGTCCACTATGGCCTTAATCTCGCTGAGAGGACGTGAGTTCCACTTAACTCGTAGCAGTGCGAGTTCGCGCCAGACGCTATTGTCGTCGTCTACGTCGACTACCTTGATCACGTCTATCAGCTTGTTCAGGTTCTTGGAGACCTGCTCGATGGTGCGGGCATCGCCCTCAACCACGAATGTCATCCTGGACAGATCCGGAATCTCGCTGGGCCCGACCGCGAGGCTTGCGATGTTGTATCCGCGCCTGCGGAACATGCTGGTAATTCTGTTCAGGACGCCCGGCTTGTCCTGCACCAGCGCAGTGATCGTGTGTTCCAGACTTGTGCCTGTGCCGTTGTGTGCGATGACCATCTTACGTGCGGGCCTCCTGCGGACGCGGCTCCTCGATCATCTCCCTCACGGACATTCCAGCCGGAATCATGGGGTAGACGTTCTCTTCCTGCTCGACAACGAAGTCGACTACGGCAGGGCCATCGAAGGCCATCGCCTCCATGATCGTGGACCTGACCTGGGACTTGTCGGTAACCCGCGCTCCAAAGGCGCCGAAGGCCTCCGCGAGCTTGACGAAATCGGGATTGCTGGTATAACCGGTTGCGACGTAGGAGCGATCATAGAAGATCTCCTGCCACTGCCTCACCATTCCGAGGAAGTTGTTGTTCAGAATGGCGATCTTGACAGGGATACGGTTCTCAACCATGGTCGCAATCTCGCTCATGGTCATCTGGAAGCCGCCGTCGCCTGCAACTGACCAAACCACCTTGTCGGGGCGTCCTACCTGTGCGCCCATTGCGCCCGGAACTTCGTACCCCATGGATCCGGCGCCACCTGACGAGACCAGCGAGCGCGGCTCGTTGAACGAGTAGTGCTGGGCAGCCCACATCTGATGCTGACCGACACCCGTCACTATGATCGCCTCGCCATTTGTCGCCTCAGAGATCTCCTTGATCACGTACTGAGGGATTAGCTTGTCGGTCTCCCTAACGAGCATCGAAGGGTGCTCACGCTTCAACTCTTCAATCCTGTTGAGCCAGTCGATTCGAGTAGTCGACTCCACCCTCTTGTTCAGGGCGAGCAAAACCCTCTTGACGTCGCCGACTATGGGCACGTCGACGGGGATGTTCTTACCTATTTCGCTCGGGTCCACGTCAACGTGGATCTTCTTTGAGCCGGTCGCAAAGGTCGACGTGTCGCCCGTAATACGGTCGTCGAATCGCATTCCCAACGCGATGAGCAGATCGGCTTCCTCAATTGCGAGGCTGGCGTATGCCATGCCATGCATTCCGGGCATACCCACACAGAGGACATGGTCGTCAGGGAAGCCGCTTATCCCCAGGAGCGTGGGGACCACGGGAATCTGCGCCTTTTCAGCGAGTTCACGGAGTTCATCGATGGCCTGAGACAGGATTACGCCATGGCCCGCGAGAATCACGGGACGCTCGGCCTCGTTGATCAGGTTCGCGGCCCTGCGGATCATGCCGCCATGGCCCTCCAGATTAGGCTTGTAACCTGGCAGGTCAATTTCCTCAGGCCACTCCACTTCCACCTCTTCGGTGAAAACGTCCTTAGGAATATCAACGAGGACAGGGCCAGGCCTTCCGGTGCTGGCAATGTGGAATGCTTCCTTGATGACTCCGGCGATCTCAGAGGCGTGCATGACGAGGTAGTTGTGCTTTGTGATCGGGAGCGTGATCCCAGTAATGTCGGTCTCCTGGAACGCGTCCGAGCCAATGGCGGCGCGTCCGACCTGACCGGTAATCAGTACCATGGGGACAGAGTCCATCTGCGCCGTCGCGATCCCCGTAACGAGATTGGTTGCGCCGGGGCCTGACGTCGCCCACGCAACGCCGGGTCTGCCCGTAACTCGCGCATAGCCATCGGCCGCGTGTGCTGACCCCTGCTCATGGCGAACGAGAATGTGGCGAAGCTCAGGGTACTGGGGCAGAATCTGGTAGAGCGGCAGAATAGCGCCGCCCGGAAGACCGAAGATAACGTCGACGCCTTCCCTCAGCAGCGCTTCACAGACTATCTGACCACCATTTCGTCGCATGTTCTCTACCTCCCACGGTTGCCGGGCTCAATCAAGCCGGGCACTGTGTTTCACATGCACCTATATCAAAAAGTCCCGTCCACACAAGGGACGGGACCTATTTCTCAACAAATGGATACCCCGCGGTACCACCCAAGTTGTCCGGACTCTCGTTCCGGACCACTCTTCGGCTTGGTAACGGCGCCACCCCGTCCGGCCCTACACAGGCGTCTGAGGTGCATGGACTGGCCTCTCCCGAAGGACGGGCTGCTATCCATCTTTACCCCTACCTTTCGGGCAGGATGCTCCCGGGCGAGTTCGCGCGGCCCTCGGCGCCGGACTTTCACCTGACTCCGGCTCTCTCTTGGCCTGCCTGCCGCGGTACTACTCCCATTCGTAGCATTTTTCATCGTATTTTCAGGTACGTTGACTTCCAATAGTAGCATCTGGCCAGAAAGAGTGTCAAAAGCTGGACAGGCCCAAGACACGCTTGAATCCGAACGTTAACGAGCCCTTAATCCTACCCCCGGCAGAGCCCCTTCCACTACCTCACCGGCCTCGACAACAGCCCTGCCTCCCACGACCACGTACTCAATGCCAGTCGGCGCCAGGGTCGGCTCCTCGTAGGTGGAGTTGTCGATCACCCTGTCCGCGTCAAAGACCACAATGTCGGCGTCCATCCCTGGTCCGATCCTCCCCTTGGAGGCGAATGCGGGAGCCCTCTGCTCGAGCCGCCGGGCCGGCATCAAAGAGCACTTGGCCAGCGCGTTTCTGAGCGAAAGCATCTTCCTCTCTCGGACATAGCGCCCGAGGATAAGGGAGTAGGTTCCCGATGTTCTAGGATGGCCCTTCCCTTTGCGAAGGAAGCCGTCGGTGGCTATGGCCGTAAGTGGACTGGTGACGGCAGTGTCCACGGCGTCCTGCGGAGTCGAGTGAACGATGACCATGCCGCCGATCTCACGATACTCTGCGAACGTAGATGCTGTAAGGCGCTCCCCGGTATCTGCCCACTGGAGGCTGTCGTAACTTATGCCGTACTTCTCCTGCCAGCCCTCGCTGAAAAGCGCCGAATCGATGGCGGTCATGCCGGCAGTGTACGGGTAACACTCGGTGGTAACGTCCAGGCCCTGCTCCCGTGCGCCCTGGATCATGCCCAGTGTGGCGCCCGTTGCGTGGAGACCGGTGCTCTGGACATGGACGATGTGCAGTGGGGCGCCCGAGACCGCCGATGCGGCAATAACCTCGCCCGTAGCCTCTATGCTGCTCATTGGTTCGTGGAAGCCCTTGCCACGGATGTGGACATGGCACGGCGCGCCGTACCTGGCGGCGATTCTAAAGACCTCGATGGCCTCCCAACGCGAGCAGCCGCGTGTGTAGTCAAGCCCGAATCCTACGGCCAGTGCTCCGCTCTCAAGACCCTTCTCAATGCCCTGCTTGATCTGGCCAATCTCATCGGCCGTAGCCTCCCTGAACGCCGCATCTGCGACGGGCAGAAACTCGCCGGGGTCGTTCATGACGTCGATTCGGACCGGGATGTGCCCAACGCTGGCGCCGAAGTTTACGACCGCCCTGCCCTCCCGCTCAGCGTACCAGGCGTCGATGTCACCTGCGCCGACCTCAAGCTCCAGCGCTGTCGTGACGCCGTCCCGCGCCTGTATCACGTAGTTCTCGTGGTCCTGTCCATGCGAGTGAAGGTCGATGAACCCTGGTGCGACGACCATGCCGGTAGCGTCGATGGTCTCGTCGCCCTGAAGGTCAGAATCTGATATGGACTCGATTCGACCGCCGGTTACTCCGACATTTCTGATCGCGTCCAGACCCGACTCCGGATCGATGACCCTGCCGCCTTTGATTACCAGACTGTGGGGCATTGTTGTTACCTTTCGTAGAGAGATTCGATCGGAAGACAGCCGGATGTAACCGCTAGATTGCGCTCGACGACTTCCCCTCGCCGGACATGGAGCGAATATGCGCCCGCCCCTGGACTGGCCGCGATCACCCTGAAGCCCTCAGACGTGAATGCCACTGCGCAGTCGTTGTCGATGGCGAGGCCGTTTCCGCCCTTTCGCTTCAACATTTCGTGGAAGTCCATTCTTCTGGGGACACCTGCCGTCTCACCGTTGTAGTGCGGACACGCCAGGCCGCTTAAGAGTCCCATGCCGGTGACGGCTATGTAGTTCCAGTCGTCGGGGGTGTAGAAGGACATCGAATCGCTGTGCCCACTGTCGAACCAGCAGATGGCGCCTGCGCTCACGCCGCAGAGGACGGCGCCTCTTGAATGTGCGGACCTGAGCAGGTCGTCGACTCCCAGTCTCCGCCATCGACGCATCATCTTCAGGGTATTTCCACCGCCCACGTAGATAATGTCGGCCCAGTCGATCTTCCGGGCAATGGACTCCGGCGACGGCGCATGGCCTAGCAGGTAGAGCACGTCCGTGTCGCAGCCGTAGCTCTCGCGATAGGCCCTGTCGAATCCTTCCCAGTTCTCGACCGAATCGCTGCTAGCCGTTGGTATGAACAGGGCCTTTGGATTTGACGAGCCGGCCATCTCGATTATTTCAGCGTCGATGGGTTGAGTGACCAGTGTGCTGACGTCTCCGCCACCTATCGCAACGATGTTTCCCATAGCCTCACCCCGCTCCCACAAGGTCGGCAGGGTGCTGCTTGTGCCAGTCCGTTCGCTCCTGGAATGCCCTGCCGAGCGCGATGCAGATGTTTTCGTCGTACGCACGCGCCATGAACTGGATACCAGTCGGCATATTGTCAGAGTCGAACCCGCTGGGAACTGACTGCGATGGCAGTCCGCACCCGTTGCCGATCGCGCCAACGATGTCTCCGGGTCCGCTGGTGTTTCGTCTGAATTGCTCGTCAACGGGAGCCGCGGTGGTCAGAGACGTAGGAGCTGCGAAGGCGTCGTATTTGGACATGACCTCGTCTACCTGCCTGGCCATCACGCCGCGCAGCCTGAGGGCGCGTACGTAATCAGTGGCGAGTATGGCAGTCCTGGCGTAGGGGCCATAGTGGTCTTCGGGGGCCGTCAGCTTCTGAGGCCCGCCTTCGGCCAGGAAGTCCTCGAACGCGCTGGCCGCCTCTACCATCAGGATGGTCCGCACAATCGGCACATACGGTAGATCCGGCAGAGACACCTCTTCGACGTCGGCAACATCTGACAGAGCGTCGAGCGCAGCCTCGAAGTTGGCCTTCACCTCGTCCTGCGCGCCTTCTGTCACGCCGCTGGGAACGCCCAGCCTGAACTTCCTGCCAAGTTGATCGGAATTGACCCCTGGGTCGTATGCGAACTCATGGGGATGCGTCGTAGGGTCCCTGGGGTCCGGCCCGGCTATGGTGTCGAGCACAATTCCACAGTCATCTGCTGTTAAACAGAGTGGGCCAAGCTTGTCCAACGTCCAGCACAGCGCCATCGCCCCTGCCCTGCTGACGCGTCCGTAGGTGGGACGCAGGCCCGACAGACCGCAGTTGTTGGATGGGGACAGAATGGATCCCCACGTCTCGGAGCCTATGGCAAACGGAACGAGGCCGGCAGCTACAGTCGCCCCGGACCCGCTGGATGAGCCCCCCGTCCATCTGTCTCTGTTCCAGGGGTTGCGAGGGGGTCCCGTCAGGGAAGCGTTCGGCTGATGGTAACCCATGCCGCCGGCCAGCTCGATCATCGCCACCTTTGCCGCTAGCGGCGCGCCCGCCGCCTCCAACCGGCTCACGACGGTTGCGTCGTGGTCGAATGTCTGGTCCCTGAACGGCTCGGCTCCCCATGACGTCGGGATTCCACCCGATGTCGCGAGCAGGTCCTTGGCCCCCCAGGGGATGCCACGAAGCAGATCTCCCTCATGTCCGGCGGCGATGTCGGACTCTACCTGTCGGGCGGTCTCCAGTGCCCTCTCGCCGGTGAGGGTGACGACGGAGTTGTAGCTGGATCCCAGCTCATCGAGCCGTGACAGGAAGCTCTCAGTCACATCTACTGGCGAGACCTGTCCGCCCTGGATCATGCCAGCCAGTTCTCTGATCGACTTGAATAGAAGCTCATCAGGCATTTCAGTCACTCCTGTACGGCCTGAACGTGGCGAAAGGTTCGATGTCGTTAGTCAACGGCACCGCCCGTAACGCCTGCGTGAATCCACTCAAACCGAGTACCGACTGTCGGACCTCGTCCAGTTGCTCATCGCTGAGCAGGCTTCCGTACCTTTCCTTCACGACCGCGAAGAGCAGTTCTTGCTCCAGTTTTTTCCTGTCTTCAGGTGCCAATGTATCACCTCCCGGGTCAGGCCAATGGTAGCACGTTGGGTGAGGCGTATCGGCTATACTCGTTCTGCCACCGAACAGCGCCAGGATAGGAGCCTCGCAATTGACCCTGCGTGCAGGTATTTTCGGTTTCCCGATAAGCCATTCGATCTCTCCGCCAATGCACCAGGCGGCGTTCGACCATGCTGGGATCGATGCGTCATACCAAGCCTGGGAGACTCATCCAGACGCGCTGGCTGAAGGGGTCGACAGGCTCCGCGATGATTCTTACCTGGGAGCGAACGTCACCGTTCCACACAAGCAGGCAGTTATGGAACACCTGGACGAAGTGGACGACCTCGCCAGGCGTATCGGCGCCGTCAACACGATCATCAACAGGAACGGACATCTGTTGGGCACCAACACGGACGCCGAGGGATTCATAACCTCTCTAAAGGTGGAGGGAGGCGTCGAGCCCAAAGGTCTCGATGTGGCCCTCGTGGGCGCCGGAGGCGCGGCGCGAGCTGCAGCCCATGCCCTGGCAGACGCTGGGATCGGTTCGCTCACCATCGTCAACCGCACTCCAGAACGTGCTCAGGCACTCTCAGAGGAAATCGCAGTCCAAGGGGTAACGTCGAGAGCAGTTGGACTCGCTGATTCAGAGTACGCAAGTGTCTGCAGCAGGGCCAACCTGCTGATCAATTCGACCTCGGTCGGAATGCTACACGGGCCAGCCGAGGATGCCTCGCCAGTCCCAGATGGCGCAATCGGTCCGGGCTGCGTCGTTTACGACATGGTGTATAACCCACCTGATACCCCGCTGCTAAGAGCTGCTGAGAGAGCAGGTGCGGCAGCGGTTGGGGGGCTGCCAATGCTCGTTTACCAGGGGGCTGCAGCATGGTCGCGCTGGACAGGCAGAGAGGCCCCCGTCGCTGTCATGTTCGAGGCAGCACGCCGGGCCCTGATGCTGTAGAAGGTTAATCTCCAACTTCTGACCTTCAGTTTGCTTGATGCAAGTTTCATCTGTGGCGTCCAATGACGTGAGCACATCCCACGTCACAATAAGGACAGTCACCATGAATCTGAGCTCGGGCCCAAAAGTGTATCTCGTAACCAGGCCGTCTGTGGACTGGGAGCAGATAGCCCAGTTTCTACTTGATGAAGAGTTGCCGCCGATTCCCGACAGCATCCGCGCGGGCCACTCGGACGCCGAGGCAGTCATAGAGGTCTCAGCTCGACTTTGCTACATGAGCTTTGGGCGAGGTCGAAGAGATATCGCTGACTTCATCTATAACCTCCTGAATTCTAAGGACGGATCTGTGTTCGAGCATGTGAATTACGGCTTCGTGTTCACTGGCGTCTCACGCAGTCTCACACACGAACTGGTCAGGCACCGGGCAGGATTCGCCTACAGCCAGAGGTCCCAGCGCTATGTCGACGAGACAGAAGGGTCGTTCGTACTTCCGCCCGCGCTGGCTGGGGAAGGCGGAGAGGTGGAGGAAGCGCGCGCCGTGCTGGAAGAGGCTTTGGAGTCTGCCGCTGACAGCTACGTGAAGCTAGTTGGGGAGCTCGAATCGGTACTTCCACGGGACAGATTCGAACACAACACCGATCGCCGGAAGGCCATCCGCCAGGCTGCTCGGGCCGTACTGCCCAACGCAACGGAGACGAAGATCTTCGTAACTGGGAACGTACGAGCCTGGAGGCACTTCATAGAGATGCGAGCTGCTGTTTTTGCCGACTGGGAGATACGTTCGCTGGCGCTGCAGGTACTCGAACTCCTTAGGGAGGAGTCGCCCCTGATGTTCGGCGACTTCGAGGTCCAGGATCTGCCTGACGGAACGCAGATCGCCGCTCCGAAGTACTCGAAGGTGTGATACGTCGATGTGGGGCGGTTCGCGAACCTTCCCCACGTGTGCCCCAATTCCATTCCGAACGTCCGTTGGCTGCTCAATTGACGCTTATTTGGACCGTTGCTACACTCGCACCACTTTCGAATTTGGACTGGCTATGAAATTTGGTATCTTCTACGAGCATCAGATTCCCCGACCCTGGAACGACGGCGATGAGCATCGGCTCTTCAAGGAAGCTCTCGATCAGGTCGAACTCGCTGACCGACTTGGCATTGACTACGTCTGGGAGGTCGAGCATCACTTCCTGGAGGAGTACTCCCACTCTTCCGCGCCTGAGGTCTTTCTAGCCGCGTGCAGCCAGAGGACTACTCAGATCAGGCTCGGACACGGAATCGTCCTGATGCCTCCGGGTTTCAACCATCCGGCACGAGTCGCGGAGCGTATCGCCACACTTGACCTCGTGAGCGACGGTCGCGTCGACTGGGGAACTGGGGAGGCGAGTTCCCGCCAGGAGTTGGAGGGGTTTGGCATCGACCCACAGCAGAAGCGGGACATGTGGATGGAGTCCGTCCGCGAGACCGCGAGGATGATGGCGACTGATCCCTACCCTGGATACAAGGGTGACTACTTCTCGATGCCACACAGGAGCGTCGTGCCCAAGCCCTTGCAGCGGCCGCACCCGCCGATATGGGTGGCCTGCTCCAACCGCGAGACCATCAAGCTCGCGGCGCAGCTTGGGATCGGGGCGCTGACGTTTGCGTTCGTCGATGCTGAGGAGGCCAGGCACTGGGTGGACGAGTACTACGACACGTTCAGGTCGGAGTGCCGCCCAATAGGCCTGGACGTCAACCCGAACATAGCGATCGTTACCGGCTTCATGTGTCACGAAGACAGCGATACTGCGGTCGAACGCGGACTCGAAGGTTTCCAGTTCTTCGGGTACGCCCTCAGCCACTACTACGCTACCGGGACACACGTTCCGGGGGAGTTCGACATCTGGGAGGACTTTGTAGCCAATGGACCGAAGGAGCGAGGTCCAATCGGTTGCATTGGGAGTCCAGACCAGGTGAGGGACACGCTGCGCATCTACGAGGAAGCCGGCGTGGACCAGGTTATATTCATCCAACAGGGTGGACGAAACCGTCACGAGCACATCTGCGAGTCGCTGGAGCTTTTCGCAGGCGAAGTATTGCCGGAATTCAAGCGACGCGACGCGGAACAGCAGAAGGCCAAGTTATTGGAGCTTGCTCCATACGTTGACGCGGCCAAGGCGAGGATCGAAGAGATCGAAGCAATGAAAGTCATCCCCGCCGTCGAGTCGTATCCAGTCCTCATGGAGAAGCTCGGGATACCACAGGAACCTCAGAGCCAGAACGGATCCAGCATTCTCGAACGCCTTGGCGCCCAGCCGAGCGAGTGAACTTACCCACATGAAAGGACCGTCGGATGTCCATTGACCAGCTCGAGTTGGTTGTCGCCCTCCTTTCGGCGCGCGAAAGACCGAGTAACCCCACAGTCGAGGAGTATCGAGAGGGATTTGAGAGCCTGTCGGCAAACGTCGGCGTGGGCAAGAACTCCACGATCGAGGATGTGCAGGCCAATGGTGTACCGGGAGAGATGGTCACCGCAGACGGGTCATCTAGCGAATCCGTCACGCTCTACCTTCACGGCGGTGGGTACGTAATAGGGTCTCCGAAAACGCACCGAGAGCTCGCGAGGCGACTTTCGGTGGAAACCGGGGGGAGCATCTTAGTTATCGACTACAGACTCGCTCCGGAAAACCCATTCCCTGCAGCCGTCGAAGACGCGGTTTCTAGCTACCAGTGGATGCTGGAGCGCGGCCTGGATCCTTCAGCGCTGTCAATTGCGGGCGACTCTGCTGGCGGCGGGCTTGCCGTCGCGACCCTTGTAAGCCTGAAGGACCAGGGAATCCCCCTGCCGTCCTGCGGTGTTGCACTCTCACCCTGGGTGGACATGGAGGTGACTGGGGAGTCAATGACAACTCGTGCAGACGTGGACCCAATGGTGCAGCGCGACGGCCTCATGACGATGGCTCAGACCTACCTCAATGGGTCCGACCCACGGAGCCCGCTTGCTGCTCCGATCTACGCTGACCTGACGGGACTTCCCCCGCTGCTAATCCAGGTCGGGACTCGCGAGACTCTATACGATGATGCAATCCGGCTTGCCTGCCATGCGATCGAGTCGGGTCTGAGGGTCACTTTTGAGCCATGGGACGAGATGATCCATGTTTGGCAACTCTTCGCACCACTGATCGACGAGGGCCAGGAGGCTATCGAACGGATCGGAGCATTCATCAGGGACAGCAGGTGCTGACACCAGGGTACGAGTGGGACCGATACCGTCGCGAACATCCATTGGACATTGGAGGACGAACATGAAGTGGATCAGATACCAGTACGGCGGGACCACAAGCTACGGGATAGTCGATAATGAAACCGTCGAGGAGGTGTCAGGAACGCCGTTCGGGCAGTACTCCAGGACGGGACACACTTTCCCTCTTTCGGCAGTACAGCTGCGAATTCCGTTCGTTCCCCTGACCTTCTACGCTGCCGGAGTCAACTATGAGGAGCACGTTCGCGAGGCCGCTGAGTTGCTGGGACGAGAGCCCGATCTTCCCGCGAAGGCTGACGTCGGCTACAGGGCTAACAATGCTCTAATCGCCCACGGGGAGCCGATAGTCATACCGGCCGACGCAACAGAGCAGGTCCAATACGAGGGCGAGCTGGTAGTCGTCATCGGAAAGACGGTCAAGCATGTCTCCGAAGACGAGGCGCTGGACTGCATACTCGGCTACACCATTGGCAACGACGTAAGCGAGCGCACCTGGCAGGCCGGAGACCGGACCCTGTGGCGGGCCAAGAATACGGACACGTTCAAGCCGATGGGCCCTTGGATGGAGACCGACGTAGACCTCGACAGTCTCCAGACGACCGTGCGCATCAACGGCGAGGTGATGTCCCAGTTCCCCACCAACAGCATGATATTCGGAGTGGCGCACTACATCAGCGAGATGACCCGCTACCTGACACTTCATCCAGGAGACATGATCTGGATGGGTACGGACGGCGCGACACAGAACATGAAGGCAGGCGACACTGTCGACGTTGAGATCGACGGAATTGGCACGCTTAGTAATCCAGTAGTTGCCGAGGAGTAGCGTCGTACCACACCATCTGATCCCGCCCGTATGGAATGTGCCACCCGGTTCAGATAGTATTCACCACCAAGCTCGAAATAGGTTCCAGAATTGGACACACTGGGGGAGAATACGATGGCGACCATTAACTCAGTACTGGGCCCGATGGATACGGCAGACCTGGGATTCACTTTGTCGCATGAGCACGTGATTGTCACGTCGGCGGGCATCCAGTACGTCTATCCTGAATTTATAGACCGCGAGGGCACGATCTCGCGCGGCATCGCCGATCTGAAGACCGCCCACTCCGAGGGACTGCGCTCGATCATAGACGTCACCACGCTCGATCTCGGACGCGACATTCGTCTCCTGGAGCAGGTATCCCGAGAGTCAGGCATTAATATCATCTGCGCCACGGGCACATGGAGAGACATACCCAGGGTGTTCTGGACGGCCAGCCCGGACGTCGTCGCCGGTCTCTACCAGCGGGAGATCGAGGAAGGTATCGAGGGAACGGGCATCAAGGCGGGGATCATCAAGGTCGCCAATGACATGGGCGGCGTGACTCCTGAGGGCGAGATAATTCTTCGTGCCGCATCCCGCGCTCAGAAGGCCACAGACGTGCCGATCTCCACACACACGTGGGCGCCGGAACGCGTCGGTGAACAGCAGGTGCGTATCTTCGAGGACGAGGGTGTTGACCTGAATCGAGTTTACGTCGGCCACAGTAATGACACCACCGACACAGATTACTTAATTGGACTGCTCGAGAAGGGCGTCTGGATCGGACTCGACAGGTACCCGGGCAGAAAGACTGAACTTACACCTGACTGGGAAGAGAGGACTGAGACCGCCTGGAAGCTGATCCAGGCAGGATGGTCGCGTCGCATCATGCTCGGGCACGACTGGTCGGTCACCCTCAGCATTGCAAGTCAGGAGATGCAGGAGCAGCGGCGGCAGTACAATCCAGACGGCTACCTGTTCATCACGCGGCGCGTAATTCCCAGGCTGAGAGAGCTGGGGGCAACGGACGAGGACATCAACAATATATTTGTCGACAATCCAGGACGATTCTTCGCCGGAGAGAAGTAGGACAAAATGAAGGGGCCGCTGCCAGGCAACGGCCCCTTCAACTTTGGAGGTGTTCCAGGGAACACCTACCAGGAACACCTCCAACTACTACTACTATCCAAAGCACATCCTCCTTTCCAGGGACACTTCCATAGG
>CAZIDM010000005.1:0-74213 GCA_964537915.1 uncultured Dehalococcoidia bacterium | reverse complement strand
GCCTTACTAGCCAAGGGTGAAAAGCGGAGGCACGACGACGATGATCGGATATATGAATGGGGTCATAATCTGGACCGACGACCTGCCGAGGCTGAGGCGGTTCTACTGCGACACGCTCGGCCTCGAGCCTCACTCGGACCGGGATTATTTCGTTTCCTTCAAGTGGGGAGGGCTACGCTTTGCAATAGGCAGCCACGACGGTGTCCAGGGCAATGCGCGTGACCCCCTGAGGATCATGGTCAATTTCGACATAGACGACATCCACGCGTTCTACGAAGAGATGACTGAGAAGGGCGTCGAGTTCTTCCGGGTCCCAGAGAAAGAGCACTGGGGAGGATGGGTAGCTTCATTCAGGGACCCTGATGGCAACGTCATACAGGTACTGGAGCAGCCACCAGAGCGCCGGGGCCAGCAGATTCCGGGAACCTGACACGGGCGCTTCCCCCATTCGTCGACCGGTTCGCGTCCGGTTGCCCCTTACAAAACAGCCAAATATAATGCCGCCAATCGACACGGCCACACGGCCGCCTTTCATTGAACGAGGGCTTACTATGCAGATCGGCGTTGGACTGGACCCCACTCTGGGTCTCAACTGGGAACAGCAGCGGGAGGTCTCCAAAGAGGCCGCCCGACTTGGATATACAAGCATCTGGACGCCGGAAGGCAACGGGCAGGACTCGTTCCACCTCTGTGTACAGCGTTGGCAGGCGACCACTGAGGTCGTTGCCGAAGGGCTGACTACGGGCATCGCCGTGTCGCCGGTCATGTACCGCACTCCGCTATCGTTCGCCATGGAGGGCGGGACCGTCAGCGATATCACAGGCGGCAAGTTCATAATGGGCATCGGCTCCGGTGGCGCCTACAGGCCAGCGGCTCGGGCACAACTAGGGGTCGGTCGGATGTCCGCACTCGCGCTGATGCGCGACTACGTGACCGTGGTGCGCGCCCTCGTTAACGGTGAGCGGGTGAACTACGAAGGTGAGACGACTACCCTGAAAGGGATGAGGCTCGCCATGCGCCCCTCACCCGAAACTCCAGTGTATCTCGGCGCGCTCGGCCCCAGGATGCTCGAAATGAGTGGTGAGCTTGCCGACGGCGCCAGCCTGAACTGGTGCACGCCTGAGCAGATTGCCTGGAGCAGGGAGCACATCGCCAAGGGCGCAGAGAAGGCCGGTCGAGACCCGTCGGAGATCAACGTCGCCGAGTACATCAGGATATGTGTCGACGATGACGTGGACGCCGCGAGGATCGCACTCGCAAAGGCGACAATGGGCTACGCCCTCGGCGCTGCCGTTCCAACGGAGCGCGAGCGTCAGCTCGGATACCGTGCGCACTTCGAGCGAATGGGATTCACAGACGAGCTGGCGGCTCTGGATGACATGCGCAGAAACGGCGCCTCGAACGATGAGGTAGCCGAGGCGTTCCCTGTCGAAATCCTGAACGCGGTCGGGTACTTTGGAAAGGCCGACGGGGCCGCCGCCGCGTTCAAGCGGCTCGCAGAAGGGCTGGATACAGCTATCGTTCGCGTTGTGGCCGCAAGGCGTGGCGTGGACTCAACGCTCGCCGTCATGCGCGCTTGTGCTCCTGACACCGTACGAGCAGCATAGTAACTATCTCAGATCCGTGCTTCGACAGGCTCAGCACGAACGAAACTCGAAGCCAGGAACGTTCGCCCTGAGCTTGTCGAAGGGCGGGCTTCGGCAGAAGGAGGTCAGAGTATGGCAACAATTGGAAGCGGTGACCACACCTTTGAAATCGTGTCCAACTGGGCGAAGCTGCCCGAAGGCTGGGACGCGCCAATGGCTGCAGTCGCCGTCGACTCCCAGGACAGGGTTTACGGCTTCAACAGGGGCGACCGAGGAGTGATCGTCTTCGACACCGATGGGAACTACCTGAGCCACTGGACCGACGCTGAGTTCGTATTCCCGCACGCAATCTACGCTGACCCGTCAGACAACATCTGGATAGTCGACAGGGACGCTGGCCAGGTGCTCAAGTACAGCACCGATGGCGAGCTTCTTATGACCATTGGGGAGCGAGGCTACCGCTCCGACACAGGTGCGGACAACACGGTGCTCGGTTCCAATGGATGGGTGGATGTAACGCACGGCGGCGAGCCGTTCAACCTGCCCGCGGGTGTTGCTGTCGCTCCAGGCGGCGACGTCTTTGTGGCCGATGGATACGCCAACTGCCGGGTTCACAAGTTCACGGCAGATGGCGAGCACGTCAAGAGTTGGGGCGACCCGGGAAGCGGAGCCGGGCAGTTCAACCTGCCGCACGGCGTGTGGGTCGATGCGAACGGCCAGGTACTGGTAGCCGACCGTGAGAATGATCGGGTACAGGTATTCGACCAGGAAGGCGGCTACGTAAGCCAGTGGCCGTCGGAACTGATCGGCCCTGCCGTTGTGTGGATGGACTCCAGCGAGCGTGCATATGTCGCCGAACACAACGGCGGCTTCTTCAGCATCTTGGACGCCGCAGGCAATAGGCTGGCGCGCTGGGGTGGTCCTGAGTTCACGAGCTGCCACGGCGCAGCGGGCGACTCTGATGGGAACATCTACTTCGTGCAGCCGGAGGAAGGCCAGTCTGGCCGCCGGATCGTCAAGTACATCCGACAGTAGCCACTGCTTATGCCCGACCTCATCAGCATCGGCGAGTGCATGATCGAGCTCTTCGCTGAAGAGCCGATTGAGACCGCTGACACATTCACGCGATCTCTTGCCGGAGACAGCTTCAACATCTGTGTTGCCGCCCAGCGCCTGGGCACCAGCACTGGATACGTGACCCGGCTGGGCGATGACCCATTTGCAGACTATCTTCTTGGGACTTTCCAGTCCCTGGGGATCGACACCAGCGGTGTATTGAAAGTCGATGGCTTCAATGCCGCACACTTCGTTGCCCTGATGCCTGATGGACAGAGAGAGTTTGTCTACTACCGTGCTGGCAGCGCGCCGAGCACCCTCCAGCCCGATGACCTTGACGCCGACTACATAGGCTCTGCCAAAGTGCTGCACTGCTCGGGCGTTGCGCAGGCGATTTCGGACTCAGCCAGGGCGACCGTCCTGCGGGCGGCGCAGATCGCCCAGGAGCATGGGATCAAGGTCTCCTATGACCCCAACTACAGGCACCAGCTCTGGAGCACTGATGACATGAGGGAGGCAGCCCTGGAGCTCATCCCTCACGTGGACTACTTTCTGCCCAATGTGCCCGACGACTCTCGTGCCCTGATCGGTACAGATGACCCCTACGAAGTGGTGGAACACTTCAGAAGCATGGACGTACCCGTTGTCGCCGTGACACGCGGCGAGCAGGGTGCTGTGCTCGGAAGCGACCAGGGCGTTATCGATATACTGCCCTATAGGCCTGACGGACCAATCGACACCACGGCGGCAGGTGACGCCTTCAACGGCGGGTTTATTCACGGCCTTCTAAACGGCATGTCTGTTGCTGAAGCCGGCAGGCTCGGCACGGTAACGGCCGGACTGAAGCTCCGGGGTCGGGGGGCCCTGGGCGGCATGCCGACACTCGATGAAGTCAAAGCCATCTTGGGGGAGACAAGCGGTGGCAACTGAAGAGCAGATCCAGTACGCAATCGACAGTCTTGACCTGATTCCTCCCTGCCCAACATGCGGTATGAGGTACTGCCAGGGAGACTACGAGTGCCCGCACTGCGGAGCAGATCTCGACGAGAACCTTCGACTCTGGGCTGAAGCGATGATCGACAGAGTCGCCCAACTCGTACAGACCGACAGCAGCTGAATACGTTCGTTCAACACTCAAGCGACCAAGGGAGCCAACCGTGAGACTCGAAGGCAAAGTTGCATTCATAAGTGGCGGCGCACGTGGCATGGGCGCGGTAGAGGCGCAGATGTTCGCCAAAGAGGGCGCCAGGGTGGGCATCGGAGATGTCCTCGAAGAAGGGCATACAGTCGCTGCGGAGATCAGTGATGCCGGAGGCGACTGCTTCTTCGTGCACCTGGATGTGACCAGCGAGTCGGAGTGGCGGTCGGCTATAGACAGGGTGGTTGCCGAGTATGGACGTCTCGACATCCTGGTCAACAATGCCGGAGTCAGCCAGTGGGGCCTCGTGCATGAGACCTCGGAAGCCGACTGGGACCACGTCATGGACATCAACGCCAAGGGGGTCTTTCTCGGCAGTAAGGTCGCGATCCCCGCAATGATCGACTCGGGAGGCGGCTCGATAATCAACATTTCGTCGCAACTGGGCATAGTCGGCACGGAAATGTCGAGCGCGCAGTACCAGTCGTCCAAGGGCGCGGTCAGGCTTCTGACCAAGTTGACCGCAATGCAGTATGCGGAGCAGGGCATACGCTGCAACTCCGTACACCCGGGTCCCATCAACACGCCGATGACCCAGGCCCGCAGGGGCGATCCGGGCAACTATGAGCGCATGATCTCGCGAATACCAATGGGGCGCTACGGAGAGCCGGAGGAGATCGCAAATGGAGTCCTGTACCTCGCTTCGGACGAGTCAGGCTGGATGACCGGCAGCGAGCTGGTGCTGGACGGCGGTTGGACGGCTCAGTAACACCCGACAGGAGACAACGATGCAGATAACCGACGTCAAACACTTCCTCGCGAATCCGGGTCGCGGAAAGAACCTATGCTTCGTCAAGGTCGAGACCGACGAGGGCATCTACGGCTGGGGCGAGGCATACACGCAGTCGGACAGAGACATTCAGGTAACGGCGCACATCGATCAGATGCGCAGGTACCTGATCGGTCGAGACCCCCGGAACATCAAGCACTTTCTCCAGTGGTCCTACGACGACTTCGCAGGTCGTCGCGGAGCGATGGACTTCTGGTGCGCGGTGAGCGGTATCGAGCACGCTATGTGGGACATCACCGGCAAGGCCGCAGGGATGCCTGTCCACATGCTTATCGGTGGAGCCTGCAGGGACAATATCAGGGTATATGCCAACGGCTGGGGCGGTGGCGGTGGAGGGCCTGAGCAGCTCGCTGAACGCGCGCAGGAAGTCGTAGAAATGGGCTTCAGCGCCATGAAGTTCGACCCCATACCCGGCCCGTGGCGAACGTTCGTCAGCAGGGAGGTCGAAGACGCGGCAATAGAGAATGTCCGCGCGGTACGTGAGGCTGTAGGCTGGGACGTGGATATACTTGTCGAGATGCACCGAAGGCTGGCGCCGATGCACGCCCGCAGGATCGGCCGCGAGATCGAGCAGTACAGGCCGTTCTGGTACGAAGAACCTGTGCTCGCCGAGAACATCGACGCCCTCGCGGCAGTCAAGCGGGATGTGAACATCCCGATCGTCACTGGCGAAGAGCTCTACACCAAGTTCGAGTTCCGCGAGGTGTTCGAAAAGCAGGCAGCCGACATCCTCAACCCGGACGTGTGCAACGTTGGTGGAATCCTTGAGCTCAAGGAGATCGCCGCGATGGCGGAGCCCTACTACGTCGTGGTATCACCCCACAACTTCAACAGCACGACACTTGGGCTGGCAGCAACGATTCAGGTGTCCGCCGCAATCCCCAACTTCCTGATCACGGAGTACTTCGTCAACCTGGAGGACTTCGGCAGGGACATCGCCAAGCAGCCCTTCGAGGTCGAAAACAGCTACATCAAGGTGCCCGACACACCGGGCATTGGTATCGACATCGACGAGGACAGTCTGTCCAAGTACCCGTACAAGCCCTTCGATCCGCGTTCGCCGCTACAATACTACGAAGAGGGGCCGTAGCCGTACGTAGTTCACAGGACTAGAGCAAGCGGGAGCGTGCAGTGTTCATCGGCGTAGTACTCGTAATTGTCGGAGTAGTGCTGCTACTTGAGCGCCTGGACATAATCGAAGGTGGTCTTGGTACCTACTGGCCTCTGCTGCTGGTAGCTGTCGGAGTCGCCATGATCTTCGACAGGCTGAGAGGCAGGCGCGGATAGGCGCTCAGTCGGCCTGGGAGGCAGACCTGGCTGCGAGTCTGAGTACGCAGTAGCCAACCAGCCCGGCTACCAGTGACGCCCCAAGGATGCCCATCTTTGCGGCATCAACCAGCAGGTGGTCCTCGAACGCCAGACCCGCAACGAAGATGGCGACAGTGAATCCGATCCCGCCCACCAGTGCTACGCCTGCCATGTGCAGCCACGAAATTCCGACTGGCAGTTCGACGATGCCCAGACGAGAAGCAACCCACGGGAATAGGGTTATCCCTACGAACTTCCCGAGCAGGAGTCCTGCGAGCACGCCCATTGTCACACTGCTTGATCCAGCCTGACTCAGGGACACATGGGAGAACTCGATACCCGCGTTTGCCAGGGCAAATATGGGAAGGATCACGTAGCTCGACCACGGGTGAATAAGCCGTTCCAGACGTTCCAATGGCGCCTCAGTCGCCTGACTGATCTCCTCGACCTCGCCGAGTATCGCGTCTGCCCGCTCGTGGTCACCGGCGGCCATTGCGGTCCGATACTCTGCCAGAAGAGCCTCTGATTCATTGGCGAACTCTTCCCTGCTAACCATGGACCTCGCCGGAGTAAGCCCGGCTATCAGCACCCCAGCAACGGTCGCATGCACGCCTGATTTCAGCACGGCAACCCAGATTAGGAATGCAAGTGCCGCGGTAACCGCTGGCTGGCGCAGACCAAGCCTATTGACGGCAATCATGGCCACTATCAGCCCAGCCGCCATCCCTAGCTGCCCAAAGTCGATGGTATCCGTGTACGCTACCGCGATGACGGCGATGGCCCCCAGGTCGTCAACTACGGCCAGACCCAGCACAAACACCCTGAGCTCCAGGGGGATGCGACGACCGAGGAGCGCAAGAACGCCAAGCGCAAAGGCGATGTCAGTTGCCATCGGGATTCCCCAGCCACGCATTCCATCACCGTCCAGGTTAATCAGCAGGTAGATGGAGGCCGGCACGACCATTCCGCCTATAGCGGCTATTGCGGGAAGAGCTGCCGACTTCAGGGTGGAGAGTTGCCCGTACAGCACCTCGCGTTTGATCTCAAGCCCGATCACGAAGAAGAACAGCGCCATCAGACCGTCGTTAATCCACTCTTCCACGCTCAGATCGACCGAGAAGATCGTGACATCTATGTGCAGATGAGTCTCGAGGATGTGATGGTACTCTGCGCTCCAGGGTGAGTTGGCCCACACAAGGGCCATCATGGTGGCGACGAGCAGCACGATACCGCCGATTGACTCGGTGTGAAAGTACTTCTGCGCGGGAAGAATTAGCGCACGGGAGACATACGACCGATCGGCCTGTGCCCTGAGGGTTCCCCTGCTGCGCGGAGGGATATGCGCCATTGACAGAGGCTACTCCACGATCTGGAATGGAGGCATCATGTTGGGGACGACAACCTCCAGCAGCACCGGCGCGTCTGCATTCAATGCGACTTCGAGCATCTCGCCAAACCCCTCGGGGTCTGTGCTCATTCCGACTGCCCCGAAAGACTGTGCGAGTTGCACAAAGTCTGGGTTGTGAAGGTCTGTGCCGATGAAGTTGCCGCCATACCTGTGGGTCTGGTCCCACTCGGATGCCCCAAAGGCATTGTTGTTGAATACTACGGCAACTGCGTTGATTCCATGCCTCATCGCCGATGAAAGTTCCTGCGGACTGTACATGAACCCGCCATCACCACAGAGCGCAATGACCTTCCTGTCAGGACGGCCGACCTGTGCGCCAAGCGCGGTCGGGAACGCATATCCAAGCGTGCCGAAGTAGCCGGACGTGATATAGGTCTGGGGCTCACGGACCTCGTAGAAGATGTTGCTCCAGTAGCCAATGTTGGTTACGCCGCTGACTACTATGGCGTCATCGGGCAGCGCCGCGCGCATGTCTTCGATAATCTGCGCCTGCGGCGGGACCAGCGCCCTCATTCTGGATGCGAAGTCTGAGCGAAAGCCGGCGATCCTGTCAGCGTCAGAAGCCCTTGGTTCGGACGTCTTCGCAAGCTGGTCCAGCAACTGAGCTGAGGCGGTCTTTGCGTCAGCCACAATGCCAAGTTCGGTCGTCAGATTGCGTCCAATTTCGTCCGGGTCTATGTCGATATGGATAATCCTCGGCGTGTCCCCGTCTGGCAGTTCCCTGAAGAGCAGACGCGTGCCGATAGCAAGAAGCACATCGGTATCAGGGAAAACGACGTCCGCAGGGCCAACACTCGCGTAGTTCGTGCCGACGTAGTATGGGCTGTTTTCAGGGACGACACCTTTGGAGTCCTGCGTCCCCATCAGGGGAGCCTGGAGGAATTCAGCCAGTTGCAGCGCCTCGTCCCCGGCGCCGGAGATGCGAGCCCCTCCTCCGACCATAATCGCGGGGCGGTCTGCCGATGCCAAAATGTCAGCCGCCTGTGCGATGTCGTCCGCGTCTGCGGCCTGGGGTGGGTAGTCCTCTGCTGGTATCGTCTCCGCCTCGCCTGTTGCCGCAAGAGTGTCCGGAGGAATCTCCAACTCGACGGGTCTGGGCCTGCCAGTCTTCAGGTGCCTGAACGCCTCGTGAACTGCTCCGGGGACATCCTCAACCCGCGTGACGCGGTGGACCCACTTTGTCAGAGGTCGGAAGACATCAAGCTGGTCTTCGACCTCGTGGAGCTGACCCTCGCGCCTTCCGAGTGACTGGCTGTCAATCTGCCCAGAAATCAGGAGAACTGGCGTCGACGTCGCATACGCTGTACCTAGTCCGGACCCAGCGTTTATTGCGCCTGGGCCGGGGACCGCCATGGCCACACCTACCTTGCCTGTAGCCTTGGCGTATCCGTCTGCCATGTATGTCGTAGCCTGCTCGTGCCTTACGTGTACGAGACGAATGTCGTCCCGATACTCGTGGAAGGCGTCGAAGGCTGCCATGATCTGCACGCCGGGCAGCGCGAATATGGTGTCGACACCCTCGGCGATTAGCTGCTGCACGAGGGCCTGAGCGCCGGTGACTGTTGCCATTGCTGAGCCTCCTAGTCGGCCTCTACGGGCATTGCAGCTTCCGGCCGCAGCGCTTCCGACACGCCTATCATGCTGTCCCGAGTTACCAGCTCCGCCAACTCTTCCTCGGTCATGTCGTCAGTCCCGTCGGGACGGCGCGGCAGCACCAGGTAACGAAGGTCTGCTGTGCTGTCGACCACGCGGACCTGTACGTCGTCACCCACTTCAAGGCCGAACTCGCTCATGACGGCGCGAGGCTCGACGACCGCTCGCTTCCTGTACGCGAAGCTCTTGTACCAGTCAGGCGGCGGACCGAGCAGGGATGTCGGATAACAGGAACACAGGGTACAAACAACCAGGTGATGAACGTCCCCAGTGTTTTCCAGCGCCGCTAGTTCAGCGTCGTGTGTCAGTGAGTAGCCCATCTCGCCGACCGCCGACCTGGCATCGGCTAGCAGCCTGGACTTGAAGTCGGGGTCCACCCACGTCCTTGCGACCACTTTAGCGCCGTCCAGTGGCGATCTCGAACGCACGCGATTCACCTGTTCTTCAACCTCTCCAGTGGCGACTACGCCTTTCTCCACGAGCAGTTCATGGATCGCTATTGCTCGCTTCGCGCGGAAGCTCAAAGAAGTATCAGGCTGCATTCCCTCGTGTTGGCTCTCATCATGATGGTCGTCGCTCATGCTATCCCCTCGGCTCCAGCCACTGCTCGTAGACATCTACCAGCAGCAGGTCTCTGTTACCTTCATGATACCGATCTCCCCACACCACGTCCGGGTCGAACTCGACCTGGTAGAGGAGCCGCTTGGGTACGCCGTCACCACCGTGAGCGCGCGACTCCGGGTTGTAGAATGGGCCGCTGATCGCCCGGACGATCCCAGGCTTTCCCTTGATGAACCAGGGAGTGCGGTGGTGGTGGTCGACCTCGTCTGACCTGATCGTAATCTGATCACCCACGTCGAACTGACCCGGTTCGGCCGAGAAGACTACTCCCATCGTTCGTCCACCTGGGCGGCTCGGGCGTCGATTTCATCGGCGCTCAAGACCCCCTTCTCAACAAGCAGAGTCTCCAGTGAGGCCGACCAGCGCTCGTAGTACGTAGACGCCTGGTACTCTTCGGGAGTCATCGACTCGATGCCCCGTCGAAGCTCGTCCACGTTCATCAGGTCGTGGGTACGCAGGACTCCAACTAGCGCGTTGGTGAGATGCTCCCAGTCGGCCCACTCGTGGGTGGACTGGTCGATCGGGTCATCGCTCGGACGCCCGCCCATGTCATGAACGCCAGCCAAGATACTATTCCTGTCCGACTGAGCTAAGTGGGTTGACAGTCACGCGGCTGAGTGTGACGTCCCCGGTGTTCCTGAACTGGTGCTCCCGGTCCGGCGGCACGAGCACGGCATCGCCGGCCTTAATCGGGAATTCCTCACCTTCGACCCACAGCACGCCCGCACCTTCGACAATGTACGCCTGGTGCTCCCACGGATGAGTGTGCTGGGCGCTTGTGCCTCCCGGAGGATGCTGCACCCACAGCATTACGTAGTTGGGCACGCCATCGTCCGGGCCAAGTACCGGGTTCGAGGCGCCGTCAACGCTCTTGATTACGGGATCCATCTGCTCTCCTGTCTTTAGTCCTCTATATCGTAGTCCTGGGCGACAGCCATAGGCGCTTCGCCGTTCCAGACGCCCTGCATGTTTTCGTACGCGAATTCCGCTCTCCTGAACCATGTGTCCCACGTCGTCCCCGCCGAGTGGGGTGTTACGACGACGTTGTCCATGGAGAGCAGCGGATTGTCCTGGTCTACAGGCTCTTTCTCGAAGACGTCCAGACCGGCCGCAGAGATCCTGCCCTCACTAAGTGCATCGATGAGCGCAGACTCATCCACCACCGGCCCCCTGCTGGTGTTGACCAGAACGGCAGTAGGTTTCATCAGTCCTATCAGCTCCCGGCTGACGATGTGCCTGGTGCCGGGAGTGAGCGGAGTGTGTACAGAGATGATATCCGAAGTCTCGAAGAGCTCACGGATGCCCACTCGAGTGACGCCAAGCTCGTCCTCCTGTTCGGGAGCCAGTGGGAAGAGGTCAAAGTACTGGACCCTGGACTCAAACCCCTGCACCCGACGGGCTACCTGCCTTCCGATGTTGCCGAGTCCAAGTATGCCTACCAGCTTGTCCGCCATCTCGAACGTGTTGAGACCAGTGATTGGCTGGCTCCATCGACCCTCGCGAGTCGACTTCTCAGCCGCCATCAGCTGCTTGTACACAGCCAGCATCAGTAGTACAGCGTGGTCTGCCACGGCCTTCGAGTTCGCACCGCCGTTGTTGCAGCACGGTACTTCGAGATCGCGCATCAGTCGCAGGTTCATGCTGTCGTATCCTGCGGACAGGACCTGAACAGTTCGCACGTTGGTCGCCGCCCTTAGGACGTCGTCGTGAAGGGAGGCGCGATAGACCATGATGAAGTCGGCATCGGCAACGATGCGCTTCTGGTCTTCGAGTGGAGTGTCCCGATAGACGACCTCGGTGTTCCAGCCCTCGGGGTTGTACCCGAGCACTACGTCCACAACCTTCTCTGGAAGTCCGGTGATAAACGCCACTTTAGGAGACGACATAGTTGGCTCCATTAACTTCGTCGGTCTTCTAGTAACGCTGGGCCAGCATCTCCTTGAGGCCCTCAACCGTGAACCCTTCAGAGTTGGCGTAACCGATCATCTCCTGTTCGTTGTCCTCAACCCGCTTGACGGCGGCGGGAATCTCGGCAGCGATGTCGCGAGGGATCTTGATGACGCCGTGCTGGTCGCCCTGGATGATGTCGCCGTTATTCACTTCTAGTCCGCCAATCTTCACCGGGACGCCCACGTCTGTGATGTGGACATAGGCGTGAGACACGAGCACGCATGAGGCGAAGGCGAAGAATCCGACTTCCTGCATCTCATCGAGGTCCCGGACGCCTCCGTTGGTCACGGTGCCGACCGCTCCAAGGGCCCTGTGCAGGTTTGCCTGCACCTCTCCCCAGAAGGATCCGATCGGGTTCGGATAGTCGAGGTCTTCGAGCACCAGCACGCGTGGCCCGGGCACCTTCATGATCTCATCCACCCACTCGGTCCTGGAAACGTTCATGTGTCCTGACGGCGGGGCGTCGGCCACAATCTTGGCTGTCACGGCATACCCAATCATGTGACCCATGTTCGGGAAGATGCTCTTTATCTCAGGCCCCATGAAACCGACGTTTCTGGGCTGCATGTTGAAAGTCTCGATCGCGTTGGCGATCGAGCATGATGGAATCGCTCGGAGAGTCTCCAGCAGATCGGAATCGATTGGTGTGATATCGGACACAGATAGCTCCTTTGTAAATTAGCCCTCTACGATTTCAAAGCTGCTGCTCACGCGGGTCACGCCACCAATGGTGGCGCCGATTGAGCAGTACCTGTTTTCTGACAGGTCGATTGCACGCTCCACCAGGCGCGGGTTCAGGTCGCTTCCCGTAAGTGTGTAGTGAATGGAGACATCCTCCCATGCCCACGGGGGATCGGGATTCTGACGACCGTTCACGCTGATGTCGAGGCCATTCACCTGCTGACGCTGCCTCCTGAGGATATTGACGACGTCGATGCCGCTGCAACCGGCAAGAGCCGTAAGTAGCATGTCCCCAGGCATGAAACCGTCGAACGAGTCGCCGTCAGACTGCGGAGCGTCAAGAGTAATGGTGTGACCATGGGAGTCTCTGGAGTCGAACCTGAACCCGTTCTGCCAGGTCAGGCTGACGCTGCTGCTGGGCCTGTCGTCCAAATCGGACATCCTACTCGGGCATCCCTGCATCGATCCAGCGTGAGATCTCATCGATCTCATCTGCCTTGATGAACGGACCGCCCATCGGCATTCTGGGGATGGACCCGAAGCCCTTGCGCAGCGAGATGATCAGAGCCGTCTCCTCAGCCGGAGTTCCCGGCTCGATGAACTTCATGCCCATCGCCTCGTCGTTGGCGAGATCGGCTGGAGTCGGCCACTCGTATTCGTGGATGCCCGGGAGGCCCTTCCGGCCCTCCTTGCGCTCCCACCGGCCCATGATGTCATGCAGAAGCTGCTGAACTCGGGGCCAGCCTGGAATTTCGTTGCTCATAGTCCCCGCTGACCGTGTGGATTCGGCCGTCGCTAAACCTGCGAAAGCATACGAATGGTAGCTAGCAGAGGTTTGGCAGTCAATCCCCGCAATGTGCCTCTACTTGACCGCCAACATACTACGGATTAACCTTTCACGCAGTCACAAGTGACTTATCACAAAGTAACCTCAACTCGACCTGATGGAAGGAGATCAACATGCCAAGCGGCGACGTGGGATTCATTGGACTGGGCATCATGGGCAGGCCCATGGCTCGCAATCTTATGAATGCCGGTTATTCACTCACGGTCTACGACGTTGTCGGCTCGGCAATGGAAGAGGTGGTTGGCGACGGAGCCAAGCCCGCATCCTCATCGGCTGAGGTTGCCGCATCCGCTCCGACCGTCATCACGATGGTCCCTGACTCGGCCGACTCCGAGGCCGCCATCATGGGCCCCAACGGAGTGCTGGAAGGCGCCTCCGAGGGATCAGTAATCATAGACATGAGCTCCATCGCTCCAGCCAGCTCCCAGAAGATCGCCGCAGCCTGCGAAGCGCAGGGCGTGGACTTCCTCGATGCCCCGGTGTCCGGTGGAGAGCCCGGAGCGATTTCAGCCACGCTGGCGATAATGGTCGGCGGCAAGAAGGAAGTGTTCGATGCCCACATCGGGCTTCTCGAAGCAGTGGGTTCCAGCATCGTGCTATGCGGAGACTACGGAGCGGGAAACACCACGAAGCTCGCTAACCAGATCATCGTCGCGGCGAACATCGAGGCCGTTGGCGAGGCCCTTACCCTCGCCAAGAAGGCCGGACTCAACCCGGCCACAGTGCTTGAGGCAATCCAGGGAGGTCTCGCAGGCTCGACCGTGCTCAACGCGAAGGGCCCCATGATGATCGAGGGCAACTTCGAGCCTGGATTCAGGATCGTCCTCCACAACAAGGACCTCAACAACGCCATCCAGACAGGCAGGGAGCTTGGCGTTGGGCTGCCGGTAACGTCACTCGTCCAGCAGATGATCGTATCGCTGATGAACGAGGGCAAGGGCAACGCGGACCACTCTGCCATCGCCAACTTCATCGAGGACATGGCGGGAGTGACGATCAGCGGCGACTAGGTCCGATGGCGTGACGCGCCGAGAGTGCAGCCGATGTGTTGGAAAACACGCGGCTGCACACATAGCTTGACAATTCGGATCCTATGCTAAAATACGGCATCGGATCGAGTTGGTATCCCAGCCTCTCGATCACCATGGGAGGCCCGTACCTATCTCGACCCGGACTGCAACGATTCCCAGACTGCCCTCTCACATTTCGGACGCGATAGCTTCGCGTCTGGAAGATCGAGAAAGCCGCCTCTCACCATTTGCGCAGCGGTCGGCCACCGGCAGGGGTCGCAGGACGCCGGAGAGTCCATCTCCAATGCGGTCCGAGTACCAGCGCGACCGTGACCGCATCCTGCATACCAAGGCCTTTCGCAGGCTGAAACACAAGACGCAGGTCTTCATTGCCCCTATTGGGGACCACTACGCCACCAGACTTACCCACACTCTTGAGGTCGCCCAGATTGCGCGGACCATCGCGAGGGCGTTGAACCTCAACGAAGACCTCACCGAGGCTATCGCCATGGGGCACGACCTGGGTCACACGCCTTTCGGTCACGTCGGCGAGGATGAACTCAACGACCTGTACCCCGGCGGCTACAAACACAGTGAACAGAGCCTCCGAATAGTCGACCGGCTGGAGAAAGAGGGGCAGGGCCTCAACCTCACGTGGGAAGTGCGGCAGGGCATCCTTCGTCACTCGAAGCCGAGGGGAGACTTTCTTGGGAGGGAATCGGTTGATGACCTGAGTCTGGAAGCCCAGATATGCCGGATTTCAGACGCGGTCGCATATCTCAACCACGACCTCGCCGATGCCTTCCGAGCGGGCGTGCTAACCCAGGACCAACTTCCGGGTCAGGTCGCAGAAGTGCTGGGAACGACCCACGCCGAGCGCATCGACTCGATGGTCTCAGACATAATCGCATCCTCGTGGACATCGTCAGGGCTGATCGATGACGGTAATACGGCGAACAACGAAGACGCTCCCACGATCGCCATGGGCGACGAGGTCAAGAGCGCGTTCTACACGCTGCGCGAGTTCATGTTCGACGTGGTCTACCTCCCCACTGACAGGTCGGCCCAGGGTAGAGCGGCCCGCGAAATCATGAGATTGCTTTACTCCCACTTCGAGAGCCACCGCGACGAAATCCCCCCCGAGTACGGCCAACGAAGTCGGTCTGAGAACGAGGCGGTAGTCGACTTCATATCCGGCATGACGGACCACTACGCGATAAGAGTCGCCGAGCGTCTCAAACCCGGAATCACTCTACCCTTCAGCGAGCGTGCACAACCTTGACTCCACAAGACCGCATACGAGTACGAACCGTGGGCAACCAGGTGAGGATGATCCGGGAACACCTCGAGGCTATGCAGCGCGACGCGCACGGCCTGGAGTACGCGCCCTGGAAGGCAGAGGTCGACGAGTTGTGGAAGGGAGTCTTTGCAAACGTTAACGAACTCGATCCTGAATTCCAGCCCGCGGCGCTCGAATCGGTCCGCGACCTGTGGATGACTTACATCACCCACTACGCCGTCGGACTCAACTAACGCTGCTTAACGGAAAGGCCATCTATTGGACTCTGAACTGAACCTCGAAAAGCACCTCGAGCGGGACCCTGGTCTGGACCAGGCGAGGCGCGCGTCCGTCATGGCGCACAGTGTCGTAATCAAGCTGAAGGAGATGGGCCTGCCTGAAGAGCTGGACGGGCAGTTGTCCCAGATGTGTACAGACCTCGGCGACCTCTGGAGCGCACAGAACTCGCTCGCCGATCAGTTTCGGGCGTTTCTCAAGGCAGACGACGACTGGGAAGCTATCGGTGACACACTCGTGGACATGAGTTCCACCATCGACCACATCGCGTGGCACATGAAGGGCATTCGCGAGCCCCTGGGCGAAATAACCCTGTACGCATATGAGCAGGCTGAGGACTAGACTGGCCGGATGAGTGTTATAGACGACATACGGGCGAAACTCGACATAGTCGAGGTTGTCGCGCCCTACGTCACACTTCAGCAGTCTGGGAGGACACTGAAGGCAAACTGTCCGTTCCACACGGAGCGGACCCCTTCGTTTGTCGTCAGCCCCGAGCGACAGAGCTGGCGGTGCTTTGGCGCGTGCGCAGTTGGAGGGGATATCTTCAGCTTCGTCATGCGCGCCGAGAACATGGAATTCCGCGACGCGCTGAAAACTCTGGCGCAGAAGGCGGGAGTCGAACTCCAGCCCAGCCGGGACCGCGCCGTCTCGAACGCTGCACAGAGCGCCAATAATGCGGCAGCGGAGTTCTACCAGGGGGTACTTAATTCTGAACGCGGGAAGCCCGCCCGCGAATACCTGGACGAACGAGGAGTAAGCCAGGAGGCGCGCGACAAGTTCCAGCTCGGCCTCAGCCCCGACTCTTGGGACGGTCTGGTCCAGCATTTCAGGACGTTCGGCGTCACACGGGAGGCTGCCCTGGCTGCAGGTCTGGTTAGACAGACTGATGACGGCCGACCCTACGATTTCTTTCGGGGTCGACTGATGTTCCCGATCTGCGACCGGGATGGGAATGTCATCGGATTCGGGGCACGGGCGCTGGACGACTCGAATCCCAAGTACATCAACACCGCGGCTACTGAGGCGTTCGACAAGCGCAATACACTCTACGCGCTGCACATGGCGTCACCCACAATTCGTCAGACCAGCACCGCAGTAATTGTCGAAGGGTACATGGACGCCATAGCGGCGCATGAGCACGGCTTCACGAACGTCGTGGCATCGATGGGTACCGCTCTAACCGAGAACCAGGTATCCCAACTGCGATCTCTGGCGCAGAACTATGTTCTCGCGCTCGATCCGGACGCAGCCGGCCAGGAGGCCACGCTCCGAAGTCTCGAGTCATCGTGGCGAGTATTTCGCAGCGCCGTATCCCGTCGGAGTCCTGCAAGTCAGAGTGTGCTGAGCCAGTACAGGCCGCCCGAATTGAAGATTGCCGAACTTCCAGAGGGTCAGGACCCTGACACGCTCATTAGAAACAACCCTCAAAAGTGGGAGGAGACCGTTGCAGGCGCTCAGCCTCTACTGGACTTTGTGATTCCAGCCCTTGTAGAACGCACGGACCTAAGTGTGCAGGACAATGTCGTCAACATAGTCTCCGAGATCGCCCGCCTGATAAATCAACTGGAAGACTCTGATCAGTTCCCCTATCTCGAGAAACTATCAGGCCAACTGAACATTCCACTAGACATCCTGCGAGCTTCCATCGGTGGTCGCGGTACCGCTCAGAGGCAGAGACGTCGCGGTGATAGTGGGCTTGGTCAGCCCGCCGAGGTGGAAGTCAGCGAGGCAATGCTTCGAAGCGAGGCATCCGACGCGCTTGAGGAGCACGTTCTCGCGCTACTTGTGCAGCATCCCCAACTGCTGGAGGACTTAGGCGAGGCCGACCCTCAATTCTTCCGACATTCTGAAAATCGCCAACTATTTACCATGATGCTAACCTGTCCTACAATTGGAGAACTCAGAGAGGGTCTGGACACCATTCTCACCGGACTTCTGGGTAGACTGGAGGAGCGAGAACTACCGCCCATGTCGTTGACAGAGCGAGAATCTGTCCGAAACGAGTGCCTTTCTCGCCTAGAAGAACGACACCTTCGCGATTTTCAATTCAGTCTGCTGCAGACCGATGGGCCTGAAGTTGCACCACAGAGAAAGCTGACATCCCAGGTCCAGGAGGTCAACCGCAGACTGAAAGAGTTGCATTCCACCGGAAGAAAATAGACGGAACTTTCACCTTAGTACTCGAGCCAAGGGCAGCGGTTCGAAACGGCCGACCGGACTTTAGCTTCATACAGTGGGGGTTGCCTATATGAACAGAAGTATCAGCACCGATAGCTCCGATGATGTTTTCCGAGGACTTGTCTCCGAAGCCTCAACTACTGCCGACCTGATCAGTACTACCCGATCGACCGAGGACGGGTTCAGGACTGGAGAAGACCTATCGTCAGACCGTTCTGAAGGTGTCTACGACGCCATGCGTCCTTCGAGAAACGGGACGGCGGCAAGGCGTGCCGACAACAACACCGCTGCCGCTCCCGCCGAGTGGGAGAAGGACATGGGCAACGTCGAGATGATCGACGACCCGGTCCGCATGTACCTTCGAGAGATTGGCAGGGTCAACCTTCTCAAGGCCCCCGAAGAGCGCGAGCTCGCTCGTCACTTCGAAGAGGGCAGGCACATAGACAAGGTCGAGGAGATGCTGTCCGCGCCTGATGGCAGACAGCCTCGAGCCTGGATGGTAGTTGCCCACTTCCTCCAGTACATCGCCGCCCATCACGAGGTCGCCAGCGCAATCGCCAGGTATCATGCAATCCCATACTCTGGCCGTCTCTCTGAGACGATAGCGCACCCCGACATCCGGGACGCACTGGACGGCGAGCTGCCGCAGGAAGTAGTCAACTTCCTCGCAGACGCGCTGAACACCGACCCGGACGTTGCAAAAGAGCAGCTGCAGATCTTCTCGCTCAGCAGCCGACTCCTGCCGACTTCGGTGCTGGAGGCGCTCAAGTCCGACCTCAACATCAGGACCATGTCAAAGATCGTCGGGACACCCGAGTTCAACAGCGCGCTCGAGTCCTACGAGATCGTCTTCTACCACCACATCGAGATGGCCAAGGACACGAGCGACCGCTCGCAGCGTCATCTTGCCGAGGCAAACCTGAGGCTGGTGGTAAGCGTCGCCAAGAAGTACATCGGACGGGGAATGTCCCTGCTGGACCTCATCCAGGAGGGCAACATCGGCCTGATTCGCGCCGTCGAGAAGTTCGACTATCGCAAGGGCTACAAGTTCTCGACTTACGCCACCTGGTGGATCAGGCAGGCCATCACTCGTGCAATCGCCGACCAGGCGCGTACGATCCGCATACCGGTCCACATGGTGGAAACGATCAACAAGCTGCTCAGAGTCACCCGGCGCCTCGTGCAGGAGTATGGGCGAGAGCCCACCAGCGAGGAGATCGGCAAGGGCATGGACATCCCTGCCGACAGGGTGCGGGAGATCCTCAAGATCTCCCAGGAACCGGTGTCGCTCAACACGCCAATCGGTGAGGAAGAGGACAGCCACCTGGGCGACTTCATCGAAGACACCACTGCGCTCGCGCCTGCCGAAGCGGCCTCGTACCAGCTTCTCAGGGAGCAGGTGGACGACGTACTCTATACCCTGAGCGACAGGGAGGCGCAGGTCCTCCAACTGAGATTCGGGTTGGAAGACGGCCGCGCACGGACGCTCGAAGAGGTTGGCCGCGACTTTGGCGTCACGAGAGAACGCATCAGGCAGATCGAGGCCAAGGCGCTCAGGAAGCTCCGGCACCCCAACCGCTCGAAGAAGCTCAAGGACTTCCTTGAATAGATAGCCAGTCCTTGACCACTCAAACTCCAGCGGAGAGAAATGAGAAGGCTGCGTCGTCGGCGCAGCCTTCTTCTACCCTGACCAGGCCCACGGTCGCCGTCGTGTACACAACTCCGGAGACCGTGCTGGACGACATTCAGCACGCAATGGAGCTGGCAGGCGTCAGGTCCGCGCTAACCCCGGACCTCGAGACCTTGCTCAAGATCAACATCTCCTGGCAGCACTACTATCCTGCCTGCTCGTCCTCCCCCTGGCAGATTGACGGGGTGATCCGGGCGCTCAGGGCAGCGGGGCATGACCGGATTACTCCGGTGCACAACGGGACGGTGGTCGTCGACCCAAGGGAAGGCGCGCTCAACAACAAGCACGAGATTGTAACCGAGAGCCACGGGCTGGACTCAGTCTTCCTCGAAGACGTGGAGTGGGTGGACTTCGTTCCTGAGTCCCCAATGCTGGTGCTCGACAAGGTCTACCCCAACGGCTTCCAGATCCCTCGGATGCTGATGGGCAAGAACATCGTGCATCTGCCGACCGTAAAGACACACGTGTTCACCACCATGACCGGCGCGATGAAGAACGCCTTTGGCGGGCTGTTGAACTACCAGCGACACTGGACGCACTCCGTGATCCACGAGACGCTTGTCGACCTCCTGCGTATCCAGAAGGAGATTCATCCCAGCATCTTCGCCGTAACGGACGGCACATTTGCCGGTGACGGCCCAGGACCCCGAGCAATGCGCTGGCACACCAAGAACGTAATCCTGGCGTCCGCCGACCAGGTCGCAATAGACGCGGTGTCTGCCAGGCTGATGGGCTTTGACCCGATGTCGATTCCATTCATTAGAATCGCCGACGAGCACGGTCTCGGGTGTGGCCGGTTCGATGAGATCGACACAGTTGGGGAAGACATCGAAGAAGTGAACTGGGGATTCAGCTCTGCGGAGAACACGTTCGCCAGCCGCGGCCAGAAGCTGATCTACTGGGGGCCACTGAAGTCCCTGGAGAACATCCTGCTGAGGTCGTTCCTCACCCCCTGGGCGTATGCTGCCTCGAACCTCTACCACAACGCCTACTGGCTGAAGGTGGTGGGCAGAAAGCGCGTGCAGGAAGCGATGAAGACACCCTGGGGCAGGCTCTTCCAGGAGTACTAGAGGGACACCAACTCCCTCCGGCCGCGGACTACGGGCGCTCGATCAACTCCACGGAAGTCTCGAACTGCTTGTTGTCACGCATGTAGTTGACCTGGAGCGAGTCTCCGACTTCGTAGCTCCACAGGAGCGTCAGGAACGCGCCCATGTCTGAAGTCGGAATTCCATCCAGGCTGATGATCACGTCGCCAACCTGGAGACCTGCATTGAACGCGGGTCCTGCCCTGGAGATCCGGGTAATGACCACACCCTCATCTACGCTCAGGTCGAGTCTGTTCGCAATTGCGGCCGTGACGTCTTCGCCGTTCATCCCCATCAGGGGCCGGACTACACGCCCGTGCTCGATGAGGCTGTCGATGATTGGAAGCGCCGTCTCAGAGCTGATTGCGAAGCCGATTCCCTGTGCGCGCCGTTCCACAGCGGTGCTGATGCCTATGACCTCGCCGTCCATGTCGACAAGCGGCCCGCCGCTGTTGCCGTCGTTGATTGCAGCGTCGGTCTGTATCATGTCGTAGAGCGGCTCTCTCTCAGTCCGCACAGTGCGACCGCGTGCGCTCACAATTCCCAGAGTTACCGTGGGGCCTCCCTTGAGAGCGAGGGCATTGCCTACAGCGACGACCCAGTCGCCCACCCTTATGTCATCCGAATCGCCCCACTCAATCACGGGCAATGTATCTTCAGACTCGATCTTCAGGACTGCCAGGTCCGTAACGATGTCCCAGCCCACCACCTCAGCGTCGTATGTTTCGCCGTCCGGGAGGTGCACCTTAATTCCAACGACGTCATGGACTACGTGAAAGTTCGTGACGACGTATCCATCCGGCCTGACGATCACTCCTGAGCCGGCTCCCTGGTCCGTGAAGTCGAAGAACAGCCCCTGGTTCACCGACTCGACAAAGATGGAAACCACTGCAGGCTGAACTCCTGTGACGAGGTCAGCAATCGAGGGCAACTGCATAATCCCAGGGGAGACCTGGTACCCATTGGCACCGGGTACTGCCTGTGACTGAGGAGGAGGGACTGCGGGTGCGACTGTTGGCGGCACTTCGGTTGGGGCGGGTGTCGGAGTTGCTGCCGGTGCAGGTGAGGAGAAGCCACAGGCAAATGCGATCAGCGCACAAGTCGACGTAGCAGCCGCTATTACCCACGCTCGACTACGCACCGACTTCACCGGACTCCCACGCCCTCATTCTGACTCGCGAGACACCAGTCCACAGTAGTTTCAGGCCGCGCACTTCGCCGTCAAACTGGTACGCGAACGCCGCATAGCGGGAGGTGGCCAGCGCGCCAAACAGCAGGATGATCGCCGAGACATACACCCAGCTCAACAGGGCCATTATGGCGCCGATCGGGCCATAGACCACGTTATATGTGGGGAATGTATTGACGTACCAGATGAAGCCCCAGGTCGCCCCATCGATTGCAAGTGACGCGACCAGGGCGCCCAACCAGACGTCCCTGAATGTGACTTCAGTGTTTGGCAGATGTTTGTACAGCAGCAACAGGGTCCCAAAGGTCATTATCGGCGAGGCGATCATTGTAATCAGGTTGCCTACTAGTTCATACGTAACATCTGGGAAAACGGTCTTTACAAGCAGCTGGATAGTGCCGACCATTGGCGCCACGAAGAGCAGGAATACCATCAGGATGCCGGCGCACGAGGCCAGACCAAGATCGATCAGTCTCTCACGGATGAACGGCCTTGTCCGTGTGACGCCCCAAGCCGCGTTGATGCCCTTCCGAATCGCTCCGAAGGCTGCTGAAGACGCCCATATCAGGGCAAATACCGCCGCGACTCCGGTTATGGTGCGTGCGGACACAACTCCTCTCATCGCATCGCCAATAAAATCCGAGGAGACGGGGATGATCTCCGCCATCTGCTCGGCCATGATCTCCCGCTCCACCTCTTGAGGGAAGAAGAAGCCCCAGATTGAGACCATCGCAAGCACGAGAGGGAACATCGAGAACAGCGTGTAGAAGGCAATCGCGCCCGCAATATACTGGCAATTCTTGCCGAGAAAATCGTTCACGGCATCTGCGCACATCAGTATGAATCTAACCAGGTACACTGCTTCCTCGATATGTTCTGGGCGCCTAACCTCGTGTTCTGGAAGTATCGAAGATGGTATCCAGAAGTCCCAAAAGCGGTCAAGTTACAGAGCGGGAAGACACCAGCGCGAGCTACTCACCCTTCTCGAAGAACCCTCGGACGATACTTACCGTAGCATCCATGTCTTCGTTGTGCAGTCCGTGTCCCACGCCTGGGATCTCTCCGAAGCTGCCGTTTCCGTTTGGGATAGTGGCGACCATCTTACGTGCCTGTGGCTCGTCGAGCACCGCGCTGATCTCTCCTCTAAGCACCAGCGTACGGCAGCTTATCTTCTCGACGCAGTCCCACAGGAAGGGGCCCTCCTTGAGGGCTGTACGTCCCAGCAGCCATCTGATTTCCGGGTCGGTCTTTGGGACTAGAATCCCATCCCAATTCGTGCGATAGGTGTGCCTGACTGTCGCCCAGACAGCGTCGTCACTGGCCTCAGGGTCGTCCTCACGATGCCAGTCAAACGCCATCTGATCGCTGAAGAAGCCCCTGGGACGCTCCCGGTTGCCGCTCTGCATACGCGACGCCGCAGTCTGTCTCCCGGCTGGAGAGGGATCGGGCATCGGTCCGTAGTCTCCCAGCACCAGGCCGTCGACCAGGTGGCCGAAGTAAGCTCCCAGCGGCATTCCAATCCTGGAACCCTGGGAGTGCCCATAGTAGTCAAAGGGATACAGGCCGGTCGCCAGTGCGAACAGCCCGACGTCCGATGCGAACGCCTGAGTCGGGTAGCCCTCACGGCTCCAGTCGCTATCGCCACAGCCTCGGGCGTCCAGCGCGACCACGTGCCACTTGTCGGTCATGTGTGGCGCGAACTCGTCGAACTGGTGTGCATGACCGCCAATGCCGTGCATCAGGATCAGGGGCTTCTTCGTCCTGTCCCCTCCCCAGTCCAAGTAGTGGAGCCGGAGTCCATTTACGGATACCCACTTGTCTTCAGGATATGCACCAGACATGGATTTCTCCTCCCAGTCTTCTATGGACCGACTGGCCTGCCGGGTCGACTTCCCTGAATCAACCCCTGGCGGGCCGCGGCAAACATGTAAGTCACCAGATAGCTTCGGTACGGACGCCACCGGGCCGAAAGATCGATGGCCTCCTGCGGCGTCAGTCTCACACCTTCATTGTAGAGTGCCCCGAGCGATCTCTGAACTGCAAGGTCTCCTTCAGGGAAGCCGTCAGGCCGGTCGAACGCGCGAATCAGGAGCCAGTGCGCCGTCCACGGCCCCACGCCCCTGAGCTTGACAAGCTCCTCGACAATCGACTCGTCTGGCAGATCAGCAAGCGCGTCCAGGTCAAGGTCTCCAGACGCCACGCTATCAGCAATGTCGACGATGTACTCAGCCTTCCTCATGCTGAATTTGATCCCGCGCAGCACTTCAGCGCCTGCCTCCGCAATCGCCGATGGAGACGGAAACACGCGGTAATCCAGTTCGCCTACCGAGATCGACCCGCCAAGCGTGTCCACCAACAGGTCCCTGAGCACGCGTGCGACTTCGTTGCTGATCTGTTGACCGAGTATAGACAACACAAGCCCCTCGAACGGTGACGCATTCTGCGGAACGCCGAGTCCTCGGAACTGCTTTGCGAACTTGGCCATAGGGTCGTCGGCGTCGAGAGATTCGTAGAACCTGTGAAGGTTGCCGTGAGCGCCGACTGATCTTGCGGCGACATCGACAACACTCGACTGCTCCTCGTTGCTCAGTTCGTCGCCTGCAATGCTGACCTCCAGTTCAGGCCGATCGGCCTCACCTATGGAGTGAACTCTGAGCGCTACCGATTTGCCGCCTATCTCCACCCCCCTGGAGTACACGCCATCGACGAACGAATCAGCGGCGTACCTGTTTCGGCCATATACGACGAAACTGGCAGAGGCATCGAAGTCATAGGGAGGATGTGGTTTGAACGTGTGAGTGGCGGTGAACATCTGGCCCTTCAATGTATCAGCATCGCGTCGCCGAAGCTGTAGAACCGATATCGTTCACTAACGGCGGTCTCGTACGCGCTCAGGATAATCTCTCTGCTCGAAAAGGCCGAAACTAGCATCAGCAGCGTCGACTTGGGCAGGTGGAAGTTCGTCACAAGTCCGTCCATGACCTTGAACTCGAACCCAGGCGATATGAACAGGTTGACCCAGCCTGCACCCGGACTCACAAGTCTGTCCTTGTCCTGATTCACGAGCGCGGCGTTCTCAAGCAGTCTCACCGCCGTGGTCCCGACAGAGATGATCCGGCGACCCTCGGCCCGCGCCGAGTTGATCGCATCTGCAGCCTCGCTCGAAAGCTCCCACTGCTCAGCATGCATCACGTGCTCTAGCGGGTCTTCAGACGTGACCGGCCTGAACGAGTCCCATCCAACGTGAAGAGTGACGAATGTTCTCTGCACGCCCATTGCATCCAGGCGCTCTAGCAGCGAATCGCTGAAGTGAAGTCCGGCGGTGGGAGCCGCCACGCTGCCCTCAGCGGCAGAGTACACCGTCTGATAGCGGTCGCTGTCCTGCAACTCCTCATGTATGTACGGCGGCAGCGGAATGTGTCCGATGGCCAGCAGGTCAGGCTCAGACTCGAACCTTACAACCCTGGACCCAGCCGACTCCATGTGAACAACCTCGCCGTTCGTTTGGTCGCACCCATCCTCGCCGGCCACGACGAAGCGCGCCCCTGTCCGCATGCGGCGGCCAGGCTTCACCAGCGCCCTCCACTCGGTATCGCCAGTGCGCGACAGTAGCAGAAGCTCGATGTCCCGGCCTGAAGGCACAGACCTTCCGTACAATCGCGCTGGAAATACCCTGCTGTCGTTGAACACGAGCAGGTCGCCTTCTCGCAGCGAACCTGGCAGGTCGTAGAACATCTTGTGAGACGTCCGGCCCGCCTCTCGGTCCAGCAACATCAGACGCGAGTGGTCCCGCGGCTCCACCGGCTTCTGGGCAATCAGTTCCTGGGGAAGGTCGTAGTCGAAGTCTGAGGTCTTCATGGTTAGGCCGCTGGTCCTCTGGTGGACGATACGGGGGAGGACGGCCTAGTCGCCACCTGCCGCCGACGCTGCGCCTTCAGCCTGATTGCGTGGGGCAGGAGGTCTTCCAAACGTAGGTGCGCGGTGGAAGAATGCGATCAACGCGCCGAAGCACAGCACGAAGACAACCATCAAGCTGGATAGCTGGAAACCCTGAATGTAGAAGCCCTGGGCGCTGGCCTCCGAGAGCAGAGAAATACCCGACGGCAGCGCAAGCGCTAGTACGGCTGCTGCTGTTGTCGCGCCCAGCGCATGGCCCATCTCGCGCGTAGTCTCCATCATTCCCGACGCGACTCCACGGTGCTGCAACGGCAGCGAATTCATGACCGTCGCGTTGTTTATGGGATTGAACATATTTGTCCCCACAGATATCGGGATCATCAACAGGGGCAGAGCCCAGAACGGGATGCGCGAAGCCGCGAAACTCAAGACAAGGAAGCCGCCCGCGATCAGTATCAACATTATAGGCCGCATGAGCCTGGGCTGGTATCTGTCGTAGACCCAGCCGGCCACCATGGGCATGAACAGCCCCAGCAACTGGCTGGGGAGCAGCACGACGGTCACAAACAGCGGCGCCATGCCGAATCCTTCCTCGACGAGGATAGGCACCAGCGTCATGGTCGCCAGCATGGAGAAGTGGTAAGTGACATTGGTGGCCAGGGACAGGGAGAACGGCCCTTCCTTGAAGTGGCGCACGTCGACGATGGGATTGGACACCCTGCGCTCGACCAGGAAGAACACGCCCAGCATCAGAATGAACACAAAGTGCATCGGCAGGTGGTAAGAGAGCGCGTCCGAGGACACGTAAGACTCCTCGCCACCGTGGAGATGCGAACCGGAGAGGACCAGCACTACACCGGCCGCCACCAGCAGGATACCTCCGAGCCAGTCAATTGGACCGTCGTCTTTCTCCAGCTTTATCTTCGCCTGGCTGCGCACCATGGGAATGCACGCCACAATGGACAGTAGCCCGAGCGGCACGAATGTCAGGAACACCATTCGCCAGCTGACGAACTGGAGCATTACCCCGAAAAAGGCAAGGCCGATCAGTGTTCCAAACCTGGCGCCGATGATTGGCACCGCAAAGGCTCGCCCGCGCTCGTTAGGATCGAAGTTGGCCGCAAGAATCGCGTTGGCGTTTCCCATTACCATGGCCGAGCCCAGTCCAGCGACCGCACGCCAGGCGACTATGTGCCAAAGCTCCTGTGAGAGCGCAATCATTCCGGAGCCAACGGTGGACAGTAGAATGCCAAAGAAGAACACCCGGGCGTGCCCGTACCTGTCCCCCATTCTCGCGCCGAGCAACACGAACGCGCCCAGCATCATCAGGTAGATGATGACGATCCACGCTGCATCGTCGATGCCCGTGTCAAAGGCATCGGCAAGTGTGGGAAGGGCGATCGCAACCGGCAGACTCGATAGCTGAACGAGCATATAGGCCGCGGTCAACGCTAGCAGCGTCTCCTTGCGGCTCTTGTTATGCACCAACGGCCCCAGGACCGAAAGTATGCTCAAGCCTTCTCCTTGAATTCTGCCGGGTTGCCTCAGACCGGTTCATCGTAACTATTCAGGCAACGGCGCAATGTTAGCACGGTTTGCGATCTCAAACATCTAGGAATTTCCTGAGCACACCACATTGCCAGAACGTCGACCGCTCAGTTCAGCTAAAATCCTTTCGATGCAAACTGCATCTAAAGACCTAACCAATACTCGGGCACGACGTTACACCAGTTAAGCGCATGTCGAGACGTGCCAACGTTCCGGCAGCTCGCACCAGAATTCAAGGTAGCAATGGCAGAGAAGCAGGCGAATCGAGAGATCGTCGAAGAAGTCGTCAGGCGCGCGCAAGCGGGTGACCAGTCGGCGTTTGCCGAACTATATGAGAGTTACTACGACCAGATCTTCAGATATGTCTCGTTCAAGTGCGGCAACAGGCTCGAGGCGGAGGACCTCACGGGCGAGGTGTTCCTGAGAATGCTGGAGTCGATAGACAAGTTCAAGTTCCAGGGATTCCCATTTACGTCGTGGCTGTATCGCATCGCTCATAACCTGGTAGTCGATAACTTCCGGCGTAAAGGGCGCAAACCTACGGTCCCGTTGGACAAGGTGATCCACTTCTCAAGCGAAAAAGACGGCGAAATGGAGAATCAGGCCCAGATAAGCTGGAGCATGGGAGAGGTTGTCGAAGCAATGTCCAGCCTGACCGAACTCCAGCGCGAGGTCATCACACTGCGATTCGTGGCCGGCCTGTCAATCGCGGAGACCGCAGATGCGGTTGGCAGAAAGGAAAACGCTGTCAAAGCACTCCAACACGCCGGCATTCGAAAGCTCAGAAACCTGATGACTCATCCCGGCCCATTTACAGTTGTAACACCCGAGCCAGAGCTATGACGGGATACCTTTCCAGACCGAGAGGTGAGAGATGAGCCAGGAGTTCAGTGAGGCTCTCAACGACTGCCTCGATCGACTGGTGCAGGGCGAAGACATTCACGAGTGCCTCCGTCGCTATCCCAATCAGGCGGGCGAACTGGAGCCTCTCCTACACGTCGCACTCGCCACGATCAATGCGGCCGAGGAAGTAAAGCCCGACCAACAGGCCAGGGCTCGTAACTTCCTGAAATTCTCAGAGGCAGCCAGGCAGCGGTCCGCTAAACCCAAGCGCAGGGTGTCCTGGTCGCCTTTCCGATGGCTGCCAGTTGCCCGTCCGATTGCGGTCGGACTGGCGTCCATGCTGGTGTTCATCATGGGAGCGGGCGTGGCTACTGCCGCGTCGTCCGAGTCCGTCCCGGGTGAGCCTCTCTACTGGGTGAAGACCACCAAGGAAAGCGTAGAAGGAAGACTGCCCCGCTCAGACGATGGCAGAGCGAACTTCGAGGCCAGCCTCGCCCAGGTCCGCGGCAAAGAGTTGAGCATACTGATAGAGCGGGGGCAGTTCACAAGAGCAGACATCATCAGGCGGCGAATGAGTCGCCACCTCGAACGCTCGGCCCAGTACGCCGGTGTAACCGTAACCGTGAGTCCAGCAGAAATGCCGTTCAGAGCCCCTGCCCTCATTGGCCACAAGAGCTCGGAGCATCTCGTCAGACGCCTGGTACATGACCGCGAGATCTTCAGGGCCAAGGCAAGTCTTCTACTTGCTGAGTTAAGTCCCGAGGATCAGCGGAGGGCTGAGCAGTTCTTCAGAAGGGCAGAGCTGCGGTACTGGATGCTGCTCAACGCGCTGAAGAGCAACTCTCCCGAAAGTCGTCCTTACCTGGTCTTCCAGGTCCGCCATTCCGGTCCGGGGCGGTAGAACCAAAAGCAAACTAATTTCCCACCGTTTCGGAGCACCTCAGATATGAATTTCTTGTCCCGGCTCGGGCGCTGGCAGAAGGTCGCCCTGGTCTTTGTGTTGCTAGTCATCGCTATTGGCGCATTCGTCGTCTATCGCACTGCAACGAGTTCCGATACACCGGATATTCTCGAAGAAGACCAGCAGTTCGTCGCCGTTCGACGTGGCGATCTCGTAAGCGAGATATCCGTGAGCGGAAGCGTCAGCTTTCCGGAACGCCAGAACCTGACCTTCGGCTCGCAGGGCGTGGTCGCGGAGGTACTCGTCAAGGAAGGTCAGCGTGTCTCGGCCGGTGACGTGATCGCCAGGCTAGACGCCGAGACGATCGCGCGACTGGAAAGGGAAGTCACTGAAGCAAATGTGGGGCTCAGAGAAGCGCAGGACGAGTTGAACGACCTGATGACGCCTCCTGACCTGAGCGTCGCTGAGGCAAGGCAGTCAGTTGCCATGGCGCAGGAAGCTCTCGATGACGCCAACGAGACGCTCAGCGAGATTCTCGCTCCCTCAGATGTGCAGACCACTGAAATGGCAGGCAGGGTCGCCGCTGCCGCCAGAGAGCTTGAAGATTCAGAGGACGCCCTGGGCGACCTCGTGACACCGTCCGACCTGGTCGTAGCTGACGCCGCTCGCAGCGTCGTCGAAGCCGAGATTGCCCTGGCAGCCCTGGAAGATTCTCCCACGGCACTCGAGGTGGCCCAGGCTGCGGACAGGGTTTCCAGGGCAGCTGTCGCTCTCCAGGATGCCAAAGAGGCTCTTGAGAGTTACGAAGCGGGAGTCAACGATGAAGATGTAGCGAGAGACCTGGAAAACGCGCGCCGGGACCTCGACGCGGCCAGGACCAACCTCGCCAATGCCATGACGGACCTTGAGGTAGCCCAGCGCGATGGCGAAGTCTACATAGACAACGCGCTGGCGGCACAGGATGAGGCCGGACAGGCCTACGCCGACACATACACCAAGTGGCTCGGTATCGTCACGCCGTATGGCTCGATCGACCCTGACTACGAAGCAGCGCTGAGGAGCTACGGGGTAGATCTTTCATCCCTGTTCGCTGCCCCGAATAGGGGTACAGGCCTGGCGTTCGGTCAGTTGATTCCCGCGGATGATCCAGATACGGCATGGAGCGAATCCCGGGTGCATGTATGGCTGCACTTTTCGAGACAGGCTTTTGAGGCCACGTGCGATCGCAACGACCTTCCTCCATTCGGCACTGTCTGCATCGAGGAGGAGTTCCGTTCCACCGGAAAAGCGTACCAAGATGCCATTGACGGAAGGGCTAAGGCCGAAGCGGATGCACATAACAGTCTCGCAGCCGTACAAGAGAGAATAGACTCCTCCCAGGAGGCTATTGAGACCGTCGAAGACCGCATCGAAGAACTCACTGAGCCGGTCGACCCAGTCGTACTGGCACAGATGCAGTCTTCCGTTGAGGTTGCCGAGGAGGACTTCAACGACGCCAGCCAGAAGCTCTCCGACTTGACCGACCCCTCGGATGCGCTGAAGAGCGCCTCAGACTTACGCGACCTCGAGGTCGCCCAGGCGACCCTGGCAGACGCCAGAGAGCGCCTCTCCGAGTTGACCGGGTCGGCAAACACCGCCGCCATCGCGGACCTCACTGCCAAGGTCGAGGTTGCTCGCGCGAACCTGGACGACCTGAAAGACCAGCAGACAGAACTCCTTTCTGGTCAGGACCGGACCGACTACGCTGCAGCGTTTCACGCCGTCGAAGTGGCTCAGTTGAAGCTCGATCAGCGACAGGAAGAACTGGACGAACTTCTCGGTGACCCGGACCCTATCGACCTGGACCTTCTGACCGCCAAGGTGGAGGCAGCGAAGACGCTGCTGAGGGAGTCGCATGAGCGGCTCTCGGACGCATCGGGGCTACCAGCGCCATCGGATGGCTTCATCTCCCGGGTGAACGTCGAAGAGGGTGAGGATATCGAGCCAAGTGACGTAGTGGCTGTGCTGGTCGATACCGGAGTGGTGGAGATCGACGGGTCTGTTGACGAGATTGACGTCCTCTCGATCGAGTTGGGCGTGGAAGCTGAAGTCAAGATGGATGCCCTGCCCGATGAGTCACTGGGCGGCGTAGTTTCATTCGTCGGAGCTGAGCCGCTCGAGAATCAGGGTGGAGTCGTGAGCTACCCCATTCGTGTTGAAATAGAGCTGCCAGAAGAAATGAAGGCTCCGGAGGGGCTCAGCGCTGTCGCTTCCATCGTTCTCAGCCGTGAGATCGATGTCCTCCTGATCCCGGTCAATGCCATACAGGGCAGTTTCGACCATCCTATTGTTCACCTAATCGTCGACGAGGAGACGGTCGAGACCCCGGTTGCACTTGGCAGCAGCGATGACTTCTGGACCGTCGTAACCGAAGGTCTGAGCGAAGGAGACGTGGTGGTCGCAGTCGCGCCAGAAGGCCAGGATGTTCAGTTCTTCAACGGAGACGGCGAAGAAGACAACGGCGGTCCCAGACCGCGCGAGCAGTAAAGCGGCCTGAGGTGATTTAGCAATGGCGCTGATAACATTGGAAGACGTGACCAAGACCTACCGGATGGGCGAGGTCGAGGTAGGCGCTCTGCAGGGAGTCTCCCTGGAGATCGAGGAAGGCGAGATGGTCGCCGTAATCGGCCCTTCGGGCTCGGGCAAGTCAACGCTCATGAACGTCGTGGGCTGCCTGGACGCTCCAACCAGCGGGCGCTATGAGCTGGGCGGTCAGGACATAAGCACGCTGTCCGACAATCGCCTCTCGGAGATTCGGGGCAGGCAAATTGGCTTCGTCTTCCAGACGTACAACCTGTTGCCCAGGCTCACGGCGCGAGCCAACGTCGAACTTCCGCTGATGTACAACAATGGCGCTGACCGCAGGAGACGCGCGACTGAAGCGCTTGAGATGGTCGGGCTCGGAGACAGGGCCGGTCACAAGCCGACCGAGCTGTCCGGTGGTCAGCAGCAGAGAGTTGGCATAGCCAGGGCCCTCGTCAAGGAGCCTAGCATCATGCTGGCGGATGAGCCGACCGGGAACCTGGACAGCGCCTCCAGCGAGGAGATCATGACTCTGCTCAAAGACCTGAACCGCGAGCAGGGTCTCACGCTGATGATCGTGACTCATGAGTTCGACATCGCTGCCGAGACCAACAGGATCATTTCTATGCTGGACGGTCGTGTAGTGGGAGACAGTCACAGAGATACCTGGGCTCCCGGAGGGGAGCCATGGCCGGCCGTGGCAGGAGCAGGCGCAAGGCAGTAGCCGCCCGGCCTCATGGAGTCGTTTATAGAGTGAACCCTCTCGACATAGTGCTTACGGCGCTGTCTTCACTGGCGTCGAACAAGCTCCGAGCCGCTCTTACCCTGCTAGGGATAGTGATCGGCGTGACCGCCGTCATAGTCCTAATCTCGCTGGGCCAGGGAGTGCAGAAGTCCATCACGTCGGAGTTCGAGTCGCTCGGCACCAACCTGATCACCGTCACTCCAGGTTCAAGCGAAGGCGACGGATTCGGGGCATTCTTCGGTTCAGGTGGAGACGAAGCCACGTTGACGCTGAACGACGCCTATGCACTGCTGGATCCTGTAAACGCGCCATCCGTGGTGGCCGTTGCTCCTGAGATCAATACCTGGGCCCATGTCGAATACGGCAGGAGTTCAGACGATACGAACATCCTGGGCGTGACTGCCGACTATGACGATGTTCGCCTATACGTTGCGGAGCAGGGGGAGTTCATTTCGCCAGTGCATGTCAGGGATGCGGCCTCAGTGGCGGTTCTCGGTGCGGGTATTTCGGAGTCGCTATTCGGACTGAGGAGTCCCGTCGGTCAGACGATCAAGCTGAACGACAAGCCCTTCACGATTATTGGCGTTCTTGAGAGCAAGGAGGGAGGGTTCTTCGGGTTCCTGGACCAGAACATAATGATCCCCCTGACAACTGCTCACTACAGGCTGCAGTTCCAGCCCAACTCCAAGGGCGAGATACCGGTCGGGACCATCAGCGTGCAGGCTGCGTCAAGTGAGGTTGCTGAGAGCGCTGAGGCCGAGATCCGGGACATCCTCCGGCTGCGACACCGTATAGTCGAAGAGGACGACTTCACCATTACCACCCAGGAGCAGGCCCTGGAAGCCATCGAGAGCGCCATCGGCGCATTCACCATCTTCCTCGGCAGCATCGCGGCAATCAGCCTCCTGGTCGGCGGCATCGGCATAATGAACATCATGCTTGTCACCGTAACCGAACGCACACGCGAAATCGGAATCCGAAAGGCAATGGGGGCGAAGCGCCGAGACATCATGCTGCAGTTCGTGACTGAAGCTGCTGTCCTCAGCTTAGGCGGCGGCCTGGTCGGCCTCCTGTTGGGAGGCCTCTTCACGATGGCAATGAACGGGCAGGACTTCCTCGGCGGTCCAACACTGGAGACTTCCCTGGACGCACAGGTCACGATACTGGCGTTGGGAGTGTCCATCGGCATCGGGCTGTTCTTCGGAATATACCCCGCCCTCAGGGCGGCCAGGCTCCACCCCATCGACGCGCTGCGCTACGAATAGTCCGGCAACACCCCGTCCCGATTTACTCAGCGCCGAATTCCTCCGGCGGCGGGCCTATACCAATTACTGAACCATTTTTCGTAATTGGTATAGATGTTAACCTTGCATTCTAACCATGCATAAGTAGTAGAATGCACCGCTAGAGGCAGGTGTAGCAGTTTCGCTAGGGGATGCGTTCCTCTCCCGGAGCTAGGCGAGGAGGATCGCTCCAGCGAACGGCTTATGATAGAAATTGCCCGCATAATCGGTATAGCGCTCCGCCACAAGTGGAGGCTCATTGGAGCCTACATCAGCATGCTCGGAGCGCTCATTTCGTTTGTACTCATGCCCAGATACATGGGACAGGCGATCGACGAAATCAAGGAGATGTTCGAGACTGATTCAACCAGTCTGGAAACTATCTTCGTAATCGTCGCTATCATCTTTGGGCTGAGCGTCATCAGAGGCGTCCTCTCATTCTTCCAGACCTACCTCGGCGAAGCGCTGTCCCAGATGGTCTCGTACGACATCAGGAATGAGCTGTACAACCACGTTCAGCACATGAGCTTCGGATTCCACGACCGCTACCACACCGGGGCGCTCATGTCGCGGGCCATCACCGACGTTGAGAACATCCGCATGTTCATCAACATGGGACTGGTAAGGACCCCCTACTTCCTCGCACTTTTCCTCGTCGTGGCGGTGATTCTCTTCGTAAAGGACTGGAGACTCGGCCTGATAAGCGCGAGCTTCATGCCGGTCGTCATGATCTACTCCTCGATGATTCGCCTGAAGATGCGCAACATCTGGCTCATCGTCCAGGAGAAGATGGCCGAGATGAGCACGGTGCTCCAGGAGAACTTCACCGGTATCCGTGTGGTGAAGGCATTCGCCGCGGAGTCCCACGAAGAGGCGAAGTTCGAACTTCGTAATCGCGAAGTCCAGGCTCACTACATCGAAGCTGAGAAGATGCGCGCATCCAGCACCTCTTTCATGCTCTTCACCTTCCTGATGGCGATGGGCCTGATCCTCTACTTCGGCGGTCGGCGCGTCATCAGTGGTGACATGACTTACGGAGAACTCGCCGAGTTCGTCTTCTACCTTCAGATGCTCCAGATGCCCGTTCGCATGGCAGGCTGGCTGGTGAACTCCTACGCGCGCGCCGCCTCAGCCGGAGAGAGGCTCTTCGAGATTCTGGACGCCAAGTCACCTGTCCAGGAAGCGCACGACGCCAGGGAACTGAGGCGACCCCGAGGTCGTGTCAGGTTCCACAATGTTACTTTCAGTTACGACCATACCAGGCGTGTCCTGCGGGGGGTCAATCTGGATGCCCAGCCCGGTGAAGTCGTCGCATTACTCGGTCCGCCAGGAAGCGGCAAGACCAGCGTGGTCAACCTGATACCTCGATTCTATGACGCCACGGGCGGCTGGATCTCGATCGACGGCTCCGACATACGCAACGTCACGATCGAGTCGTTGAGACGCAACATCGGCATCGTGCAGCAGGACGTATTCCTGTTTACAACCTCGATTCGTGAAAACATCGCCTACGGGAATGTCGACGCGACCCAGGAGATGATCGAGCAGGCCGCCAAGATCGCCCAGATGCATGAATTCATCGAGTCGCTGCCTGACGGTTACGACACTCACGTTGGTGAGCGAGGTTCAACGCTGTCCGGTGGTCAGCGTCAGCGAATGTCGATTGCCAGAGCCGTGCTGCTGGACCCACCGATTCTTATTCTCGACGACTCTACGTCCAGCGTCGACGCACAGACCGAGTCGCAGATCAGGATGGCAATGGAGTCCGTCATGGAGGGCAGGACTACTTTCGTGATCGCCCACCGCCTGAGCACGGTCCACCGCGCCGACAAGATCATCGTGATGAATGAAGGTCAGATTGCCGAACAGGGCACCCACGAGGAGCTCGTCGAATACAACGGGCTCTATCGGGAGATCTATGACCTGCAGCTTCGCCCGCAGGAAGAGGTGATGCGCGAAATCGAGTCTCCCATCCCGGCGTCCGGAAGTTAGGATCCCGATGATTAACTATTGCACACACGTTAGCCTGGAGAGGACTGAACTCCCATGATGATGGGCGGAATGGGATTTGGCGGCGGCAGCGCCCGCCGTGGACATCCTGATGAGGAGATGTTCGGCTCCGTTTACGACCAGCGTGTCATTATCCGGCTGCTGCCGTACATCTTGCCCTTCAAGAAGCTCGCCATCATTTCGGCGATAGCGATGCTGATCTATACCGGCACACAGGTCGCTATCCCCTGGGCAGTCAAAATCGCCATCGACAGCTTCATTGCGGTCGGCGACTACGGCGGACTCACCTTCATGTTCATCCTGTTCATCGCAATCGCCGCGCTGAACTGGGTCATGAACTACACAATGCAGTTCTCAATGGAGAAGGTCGGCCAGGGCATCCTGTACAACCTGCGTCGAGACGTTTTCCACCATGTGCAGAAGCAATCGGTCTCCTTCTACGACAGGACCGAAGTGGGCCGCATGATGTCCCGAGTCCAGGGAGACGTGGGCCAATTGCAGGAGTTTGCCGCGCTGGTCGTCATGACCCTCGGAGAATTCCTCGGCCTGATCGGAATCATTGTCGCGCTGCTCATACTCGACGTTCAGCTTGGACTGATCACGATGGTCGTCCTGCCGCTCCTCGCCCTCACCATGGTGATCTGGCAGCCGCTCATGCGAAAGGCCTTCCTGGAGGTCCGACGCACGATCTCCATCGTCAACGGTGAGCTTAACCAGAACATCACCGGCGTACGCGTAGTGCAGTCCATGAACCGTCAGGATCTCAACCTGGACGGCTTCAACGAACTGAACACCGATCACAGAGAAGCCAACATGGCAGCAAGCAGGCTGTCGGCAGGCCTGCTCCCAGTGGTGGACATACTCACGGCAGTGGCAATCGGACTCGCACTGTACTTCGGCGCCCAGATGATTGGCGGCGGGGCGTTGGAAATTGGCACTCTCGTCGCCTTCATTCTGTACATCCAGCGGTTCTTCGACCCCATCCGCAACCTCACGATGATGTACACGCAGCTCCAGCGTTCAATGGCCTCCGGCTCTCGTATCTTCGACCTTCTGGACTGGGAACCCGACCTCGTCGATGAGGATGAGGCTCCCTCACTGCCAGCCATCAAGGGCGAGATCGAGTTCAGAAACGTCAGCTTCAGCTACGTGGAGGGCGAAGACGTTCTCAAGGACGTAAACATCCACATCGAACCGGGCGAAGTCGTCGCAGTCGTTGGACCGACGGGCGCAGGCAAGACCACGCTCATCAGCCTCATGTCGCGCTTCTACGACGTGGAGCCGGACCGTGGCACCGTATTCGTGGACGGCCACGACGTGCGCAAGATCGTCAGAGGCAGCCTTGCCAACCAGATGAGCATGGTGCTCCAGGAACCATATCTCTTCTCCGGGACGGTCAGGGAGAACGTCAAGTACAACCACACTGAAGCCACGGACGAGCAGATGTACGCTGCGGCCGAGGCCGTTGGCGCGCACGACTTCATAATGGCGCTGGACGATGGCTACGACACGTACCTGGCGGAGCGAGGCGTCAACCTGAGCGTCGGCCAGAGACAGCTCCTGAGCTTCGCACGCGCCATTGTCGCAAACCCGAGGATCCTGATCCTGGATGAGGCGACCGCCAACATCGACAGCTACACCGAGGTCCTCATTCAGCGCGCACTCGAGGAGCTGCTCAGGGACCGAACTGCCGTGGTGATCGCCCACAGGCTATCCACGATTCGCGGGGCCGACAAGATCGTCGTGCTGAACTTCGGCGAGGTGATGGAGATCGGCAATCACGACCAGCTGATGGCGAAAGACGGCCTCTACGCTCACCTGTACAAGATGAACTACGCCGCCATCGACGAGGCCCTACCCGCGTCCCGCAACGGTCACTAGGCTTAGACTACCGAACGCGGGTCTGGCCGCTTTAGTCCGACGCTCCGGTCTCTGTTCGCACCATCTGGGCTGACACAAGCTGGGCATACAGTCCTCCACGCTCGAGCAGCTGTGTGTGTGTGCCCTGCTCTGCCACCTGGCCATCGTCGAGAACCAGTATGCTGTCGGCGTCGCGGATCGTAGATAACCGGTGTGCTATCACAACCGTCGTTCGACCGTGCATAAGCCTGTTCAGCGCATCCCGGACCGTCGTCTCGCTGATGGCGTCCAGGTGTGAGGTCGCCTCGTCCAGGATCAGTACCGGAGCGTTCTTGAGGATCGCCCGGGCAATCGCGATTCTCTGCCTCTGGCCACCGGAAAGCTGCATCCCCCTCTCGCCGACGAGGGTATCGTACCCCTCAGGGAACGACTCGATGAACTCTGCGGCATTCGCCTGCCTCGCGGCCTCCTCGACCTCGAAGTCGGTCGCATCGTAGCGGCCCAGGCGTATGTTCTCGCGAATAGTGTTGTTGAACAGGTAGGTGTCCTGTGCGACGAGGGCGATCCGGCTCCGAAGGTCGTCTAGCCTGAACTGATCGAGTCCGTGTTCTTCGAGCGATACCCTGCCATGGTTCGGGTCCCAGAACCGCATCATGAGGTATGCGCTGGTGGTCTTGCCAGCGCCGGACCGTCCCACGACTGCCACGGTCTGTCCTGACCCGATCTCGAAGGAAACGTCGTGAAGCGCCTGCGGGTCGCCGTGCGAGTAAGCGAACTCAACATCCTGGAAGTCGATCGAGGGAATCTGAGAAGACCGGTCACCGGTCTCCCTGGGTACACCGGGGCCGTCCAGCACCGCAACCTTTTCATCATGTACTGCGAGTATCCTTCGGGAGGCGGCGAGCGTTTCCATCATCTGCTTCATGGTGCGCGCCAGTTCTGTCACCGGGCTGAAAGACGCCAGCGCCAGTACGCTCACCAGGGGCAGGTACGTACGCTCAATCTGCCCTTCGAGCACCAGCCACACACCCATGCCAAGGACTGCGAGGCCTCCAAGGCCCATCATGGCCTCCATGAAGCCAATCTGGAATGCCTGTGACTTCTGGAAACGGACCAGGTAACCGGCGTAGTCCCAGCTCTTCTGCGTCAGTTCGTCGTTGCGTTCCGGTCCGCGTCTGAACGCCGAGATCTCCCGCATACCCTGGATGCTGTCGACCATGTAGGCGTGAATGTCGCCCATGCGTCCCCTGATCTCGTCACCGAGTCGCTCGATTCGGGTATTCGCGAAGTATGGGCTGACGGCAACGGCGATGAGGAACGGGGCCAGCACAGCCGCAATGGGCCATGCGATGAATGCCAGTGCCACCAGCAGACCGCCCGGGATTAGAATTGCGACGATCATGGGCGAAATGGCGTGGGCGAAGAAGTACTCGACTGTCTCCACGTCTCCACCGACGACGCTGACGAAGTCGCCCGACCTGCGCCTCACCATGTACGCCGGAGCAAGCGGCTCCAGCTTGTCGTATAGGTCAATTCGCATTCGAGCCAGAAGCCGGAATGCCATGTCGTGCGCCTGCCACGACTCAAGGTAGAACAGCAGCGATGACAGAGGTGCAAAGATGCACACGAGCACGACATACGTCGTCAGAGGCTCATCTCTGAACACCGCACCGACCAGCAGTGCGCTCAACGCGCCGAGCACAATGACTGAGCCGTGGTGAAGCATCCCCAGAGCAAGCGTGATCATGAACTGGAACCTGACCGGTCGGACCAGTCCGAACAGTCGAATCCAGACGTTGAGCGAACGGACGCTGACCTCCCCACTCTCTTCGGCAGCGGCCGACGGCGGCGGGTGGTGATGTCCGTGGCCGGCAGCAAACTGCGAGAGGTCCACGTCATGGTCGGAGGGTACGTTGGGACGCGCAAGGTGTCTGTCGACAGTGACAACCTCTCCACCATCTGCCTCGGTCTGCTGCCTCATCAATGAGGCGTAGATCCCATCTGCCGACATCAGTTCACGGTGCGTTCCAACTTCCACCGTTCTGCCCTCGTCCAGCACCAGTATGCGGTCGGCATTGATTACGCTGGACAGGCGGTGGGCTATGACGAGAGTAGTCCTGTTCTCCATAAGACGATCGAGCGCAGCCTGGATGACCGTCTCGTTTTCCGCGTCCACGCTCGACAGCGCCTCGTCGAGGAGCAGAATCGGAGCGTCCTTGAGCACGGCCCTGGCAATGGCCAGCCGTTGTCTCTGGCCTCCCGACAAACGAACGGCCCGCTCGCCGACCACGGTGTCGTATCCATGCGGCAACTGTGAGATGAATTCGTGCGCGTTTGCTGCCCGAGCGGCCTCCTCGAGCTCCTGCTGGGTCGCCCCAGGCTTCCCGAAACGCAGGTTCTCAGCGACCGTCCCGTGGAACATGTAGGTGTCCTGTGTAACGACCGATATGTTGTCCCTGATAGTGTCGAGGGGCAGATCGCGCAGGTCATGTCCTCCGAGCTTGATCGACCCTAACTGCGGGTCGTAGAACCGGTACATCAGCCATACCAGGGTCGACTTTCCTGCACCGCTCGCTCCCACGACTCCGAGCGTCTCCCCCTCCCGCAGGTCGAATGAGACGTCGTGCAGCGCCTGTCTGTGACCACCTTCGTAGCCGAAGGTCACATCCTCGAACGAGACCTCCGGGCTGACCTCGGGAGCCGGCCCGCTCATTGCCGACTCAGACTCTACGACTGAGACCTGTTCGTCCATGATCGCGAAGACGCTCTGGGATGAAGAGATCACCGTCATCCCCTGGTGATACAGGTTGGTGAGCTCTCGCATGGGCCTGAATATCTCCACGCCCAGCATCAGCACGATCAGCAGGGGGCGGAGCTCCATGTCACCGTTGCTGACCCTGACCGCGCCCACTGCGAGCGCAACAGCCGCGCCGGTTGCCATGAAGAATATCGAGGCGCCGCTCGTCGCGCTGTTGGCGGCCACCACACCCATAGTGCTCCGGTAGAGGTTGTTGGCGCGCTCGGCCAGCGCCCGGCCGCGGCTCTCACTCTGACCAAATGACTTGAGCGTCGACAGACCCTGCACGCTATCCAGGAAGTCTGCACCAAGCTCCCCATAGGACTGCCTGCGCCTGAAGCTGCTGTCCCGGTTCCACCTATAGAACATGACCGGTACAGCAAGAGTGAGGAAGGCGAATGCAAGAAATATCACTGCGATGTAGACGTCCAGCGTCACCATATAGGCGAAGATCGCGATCGGCGCAATGGCAGACACAATGATCTGGGACAGGTACTGCCCGAAGAAGGTCTCCAGCTTCTCGATACCCTCAACGAGAGTGAGTACGACATCGCCGGTGCGGTTGCGGTCGAAGTATCCCGGTCCCAGTTTCAGCGCGTGCTCGTACACGTCCCGGCGGAGGTTGATCTTGACGATGTTCGCGGTGTGGTGGCTAACGGAGTACTGCCAGTACTGGAAGAGCCCCCGAACAACAATCAGTCCGGCGATGATCGACAGAGGCATCGCAAGTGCCGAGAAACCGACCTGCCCGGTGAGCACCTGGTAGATCACCACACCCGACACGGCCAGCCGGGCGACGCCGGCTCCCACTGCAATCAGACCCAGCACTGCGGCGAACAGTATCCTTAGTCGCACTCCACGTGTCAGTCCGAACAGACGCCAGTCAAAGTACATCGATAGACTCCCAAGGGCACGGTACAATCAGCCCAACGGCCTGATTGTATTACACCGTGTAGTCGTCAGAAAGTGCCCATCTGTGGAGACGAGGCTTGGTCCTAGGGGAGCTCCGCGATCGCGGCCGCGATCATCTCCTCCACCTCTTCGCGAGTCAGACCGGGTTCGGGTTCTGGGATGTCGGCTACGGCATCCTCAACGATTTCCTCGATTTCAGCCCTCGTCAAGCTGGGCTTCGGGACCAGCAGGCCTCGTAAGGAAGACTGCACGACCTCTTCGACCTGAGTGCGGTTCAGACCAGGAGGAGGTGGGGGATTCGCGGCAAGCGTCTCTTCAACAATCTGCTCCACCTCGTCACGAGATAGAGTGAGGTCTCCAGGATTTGGAAGGCTGGCAATTTCGGCGCGGGCGATCTCTTCGACTATCTCTCGGGAGAGGCCCTGATCGGGGCTCTCACAGGCGAACAGCACGACAGGCACTGTCAGCAGCAGCACGGCGACCAGGACGTAGGTAGTCTTTCTGTAGTTCATTAGGACCTCTGAATGCAGCTGACGATATCCGGGAAGTGCCGTCTAGTCAGTTAACTGCATTGCCGCCAACTTCTGGAGAATCTCCCCGCCCGCGTTACTTACCAGTTCCAATCCCTCAACCGCCCTCTCCAGCTCTTCATCATCCAGCAGGTCTGCAACCATCTGGAGCCGGTCGCGTTCGATGCGCCAGAATCTCTCGAGTGCGCGCCGTCCGGTATCGGTCAGCTCGCACATCACGAGCCTTCGGTCGTTCTTGTCGGACACCCGGTCGACAAGCTCCTTCTCAACCAGTCGGTCAACCACCGTGGTAGTGGCGGACAGGGCTCTTCCGATGTAGATGGCAATGTCAGTCATCCGCACCTGCCCCATCCGTTCCAGAAGTGCGAGCGTTCTGATCTGGGGGACCGTCATGTCAAGACCCTCCCACTCGTCCATCTGGTCGCTGTGCACCTGGCGGTTGAGCAGCTCCGCCACCTTGAAGAATCGAGCTTCAAGCTCCTGTCGCTGTTCGTTCACCACATCATCCGCCCAGTCACTACTCCATTTCACGCCGCAAGGGGTGAAGCCTTCTGCTTATCTCACTTCTGATGCTGCAAATACTCTACTGTCCACCGAATGAACGTGCAACAGTCGCGGCATGACGACCTCAAATGCGAATTCACAATGGAGCTATGCAGTGCACCAGCCAAGGCGTCAGATCATCAGGTCTCCGCCATTGATGTCCAGCGACGCACCGGTGATGTAGGACGCCCTGTCGGAGGCGAGAAAGGCCACCAGCTCGGCAACCTCTTCAGGCTCCCCAAGTCTCTGAATTGGGAAGCTCGCCGCGTAGGCGTCCGCCCGTTCAGTCGAGATCGTATCACGGACCATTTCGGTATCGATGAGCCCCGGGCAGACTGAGTTGACCGTAACGCCGTAACCGGCTTCCTCCTTGGCAAGATGCCGGGTGAAGCCCAGGATTCCGGCCTTTGCGGCGGTGTAGTGTGCCCCGCCAACCGTGCTGACGTTCTTGCCAGCCGTCGACGAGAAGTTCACGATCCGGCCCCATCCCTGCGTGCGCATCGCGGGCAGCACTGCCCTGCTGCACAGGTAGGTGCCCTTGAGATTGACGCCAACTACGAAGTCCCATTCGTCTTCTTCGATGTCGATGACCGGAGTCGGCCTGAGCACCCCGGCATTATTGACAAGGATGTGGACGGCTCCGAATTCCTCGGTCGTCGTCTCCACCATGCGACGGACGTCTTCGGCGCACGTTACGTCGCCCTCGATGGCCAGAGAATTCGTCCCACCAGTCTTGAGTTCGGCGGCAACTCGATCCGCGTCCTCACGGCTCAGGTCATTGACGACTATACTCGCACCGCCAGCCGCCAGCCTCAGCGCCACGGCCCTGCCCATGCCGCGGCCCGCGCCCGTGACGATGGCGACCCTGCCTTGAAACTCGTGGTTCTCCGTCATTGAATCACTCCTGCCGGACGCCCAATCGCGTGACATAGCCTAAGGCTACTGGGCGACAAAATCTACTGAGGTGTCCGAATTGACCACAACAGTGTACTCCACACCTGCCTCGAAGTTAGAGCCCAGGGGGACGGTCGTCTCAACTACAGGATAGTCGGCAGTGCACAAAACCATCGGATCAGAGACCTCATGGTGGGTGATCAGAACTTCGACCTTGTCTGACTCGCTGCGACGTATCTCGTACCCGTTGAACTGGGAGCAACTGCTGCCCTTCGGCATGCCGGATACCACGAGTAGGTCGTACTCGGTTGGCGTATTTCCCCGTGGTCGTACCCCTGCGCTCTCTATCGGAGACTGGGTGATGAACGTGTAGCCAATCTCAGGATCAGGCACCGTGAGAGTCGTGACCACCTGATCGTTGACAATCACGCGGTAAGTCTCGCCAGGCTCAAGAGGGTCAGCTACGCGCTCGATCTCGTCGAGTTGGACCAACTTGTCGTCGCATGGAATCGACCAAGGCGTCTGTGGAGGCTGCATGAGCGTGACGGTTGCTATGATGTCATTCCCGACCACTTGCAGAGTCCTGCCGCCTCGCCGCGCACATCCATCGGTCGTCGGTTGCAGGTAATCGATTTTCAGGAAAGGCTCCCTCTCATTGGGCAACAGATTGGCCCCGATTACGCGCACAGGAGTCTCCACCCACGTCCGCCAGTCCTCGTTGCCCTTGAGCATTTCAGGCGGAGGCTGCACCAGCTTTAGCACCATGTCCACCCTGTCGGGATTGCCTCGTGTGATTACTTCGTGAGCTGTGTCGTTGATGAAGGCCAGTCGTTCGTCCGACTCAATGATCCTCGCACTCACGGAGTAGATGCTCCTGGAGTCGATGTCGTCCCTGTTGTAGCCGACCTTGTACTCGATCGGCGCCTGTCCTAGGGCAGAGATGGTCTGGCGTGCGATCAGCGGTGCGGCTGCATCCTGATAGGACACATCACGAATCTCGACAACGAGTTTGGCGTCTGGCGAGAGGGCAATTCGCTCCCGGTACGTCACGGTCCCGCTCACCGAGGCGTTGGGCTCCCTGCCCGACGGCAGCTCCAGTGTGGAGTTCGCCAGGTCAATCTGGTTCTGACACGCAGCGACCAGCAGGAACACAAGCAGGGCGACTATGTCTGAACGCAGCACTGTCTTCGTCCTGTTGAACATCCGGGCACCTCTCCGACGGCGACTTCTGCGGTTACGTCTCTGTGTTCATATAGACGCAGCCTGAAGCGAAATTGTTCCCGAACCTGGAGACCTGCGCTCGTCCAGCTTCAGGGCGGGACACGACGCAGCTAGTGCAGATCGACCGGCGCCCCGGACGCAGCAGACTCGTACCCGGCCATGATTACTTCGATATTGTGCGCGGCGTCCTGCACCGTCACCTGTGGACGCTCTCCAGACTCCAGGCAGTCGATGAACGCCGCAATGTCGCGGCCCTGCCCACCCTCAGCGAGCGGCAGCCTGCGGTCCTTGGGCATGTGCTGCATCTCCCTGGCCGTAGACGCCCACATGCTCATCGGGTCAAACGGATGCACCAGCGGCATTTCGAAAGGAGGCTGATCGTTGTAGATCTCGATGTGAGGGTCCGACTCGGAGAAGGTGAAGATGCCGTTCTCGCCAACCAGTGTGATGCGGAGCAGCCCTCCGCGAGGATGGCTCGTGAACCCGATCCTGCCGCTGGTGATGCTGGCCACCTGGCCGCTCTCCAGGGTCAGCGTGAGGGCGCCAAAGTCCTCTATATCCAGGTCCGCGTGCTCTTTGAAGAAGTAGTTGCCGGTGATCCCGTAGACCGTCTTCACCCGCATGCCGCTCAGCCACTGAACCAATGCAACCGGATAGACGCCCATGTCGAACAGCTCGCGCTTGGCCTCGACGTGGGTGAAGCGGCCGTCACTGGGCTTCTCCTGCCGAACGGTCCCAGGTTCCACGGTTCCGGGCTTGCCCTTGGCCATCAGCATGTCGCAGTGGATTGCAAGTACATCGCCCGTCTGCCCCGATTCGATCGCGGCCTTTGCCTCCTGCGCCCAACTCGTCGTCACCTGAGTGAACATCTGGGTCATTACGCCGGACCTATCAGCAGCATCCGCGATGGCGTGCGCCTCTTGCACCGAGGCGGCCAGTGGCTTGTCCATGTAGAGGTGCTTGCCGGCCTCGAGAGTCCTTATGGCGACTCTTGCGCGCCTTTCGACATCAGCGCAGTTGTCGATGACGTGCACGTCCTCGCGCGCCAGCGCCTCATCGAGGAACAGGTACGGTACAGATAACTCACTTGCCAGCAGCCGGTTCAGACCTTCCCTGTACTCTGGGAGTCCAGGCTCGTCGGCGACCGCGATCAGGTCGCATCGAGGGTCTGAGGCGAACTCGCGGGCATAGGTCTCCTGGTGCGTCCTGTTGCCACCTACTGCCACCACTCCGTACTTCGCCATCTACTCACCCCCGATGCTGGCAATATGTGCCACCGGATCGATGTCGTGGTAGATCGCACCGTTCGAGCCGAGAAGAACGAGGTTGCCTCCAGTACGACCCGGGCCAGCGCTCAATGACAAGACAGCGGACTGTCCTCCAGACCACTTTAGCGCGAGAACGGAAGGCCCGCCCTCGCCGCCAGCCTCGTACTCGGACTCGCAAGGCCCACCAAACCACGCACATGCCAGGTCACGCGTATCGGTTTCCAGGGCTCGAAGCTCGCTGACTCCTCCTGGGCTATGCACGGTCAACCGAAGCGACGCAGGCCTGCCTATCTGACCTCTCTCAATCGCACCCTGGACCGTGGCCCTGAGACGTTCCCAATCAAATGCTGACAACTTGAACTCCCTTAAGTACCTCGACCCATGGTGGACCCGGATCACTCCAATCATATCGCCAATTCGACCGGCTGACACCTGACTCGCTTTGCAAGATGGCCGTCTGCGTAACCGAACTGTAGCGTCCAACCGGCGTTTACCCAAAATCGGTCACATGCGCTACCATGTCTGCGCGTGGGAGCGCACTGCTCGCGCACGGCACGGACCCGGAAATCAAGAGAGGAGGACTGTCCGATGATAGGCAGAATGTTGGGCGCAGCCCGGTTGAGTTCCGACACCTTCGAGGAGGTCGAACGCGATAGCGGCGCTACGATTCAGGCGCTATTGGTAGTCATCATAGTTGCAATCGCAAGCGGCATCGGCGGCATATTGAGCGGCGACACCAGCATCCTGGATGGACTGCTCTTCGGCGTGATACGAGGACTTGTAGGCTGGGTCGTCTGGGCGCTCGTGGCCCTGTTGGTTGGCACTACGATTCTCAAGACCGCAAGCACGGAGGCCGACTGGGGTCAGGTGGCACGATGCACGGGCTTTGCCCAGTCGCCAGGAATCCTGAACATTCTAGTTTTCATCCCCGTCGTGGGCGGGATTATCCTCGTCCTGTCGTTCATCTGGCAGCTTGCAGCAATGGTTGTGGCCATCAGGCAGAGCCTGGACTTCACGTCGACGTTGCGAGCGTTCTTCGTCATCCTCATAGCAGCCATACCGGCGTTTATCGTCATCCTGCTCATCTACCTGGTAACGGGAATCTAGAGCAGACAACCGTACTAGACGCTGTCCAGGGGCTTGCCCCACGCGATGACCAGCTTGAGGGTCTCGTCACCTGAGCAGCGAAAACCATGATCGACACCGGGAGGCGCCATCACGGCGTCTCCCGGTCCCACCGGCAGCTCCTCGTCGCCCATCCACATGACGCCCTGCCCGGAGAGGAAGTAGTAAAACTCCTCCAGGGTGTTCTCACCCTCATGGATGTGGGAGCCCTCACTCGCCCCCGGCGGCAGCTCCCATATTTCGATGCGTACTGGCAGCCGGGTCTCTTCGAGGAAGAACCTGCGACGCGTGATGACGCCGTCTCCATCGTGAATTCCGGCCGTGCTGATGACGTCTTCTGTTTCGTTTTGCTTCCACTTCATCGGGACATCTCCTAACTGACGGTCAAGACTTGCTCTCGAATACTACACAATGACGACTGACTGCTCAGCAAGGAGTTAACGTGTTACAGTGCGCTCCCGTCCTTAACAATAGACTGGTACAGTACACAGGATATGGCCTAAATTCGTCCAATACTGTTGATAACGCTCGTGTCGCTGGCCTGTCGTGATAGATTTCGGTTGACAGATGGTCTATAATGTGCTTGACACTCAAACTTCCCTGAATGATCAACGGAGTGAGACTGCTAGAGGATGCACCAGGCCAGGAAGGTGGACGTGGGACATGAACATGTTCAGCGAAGATGACTGCGGATACCTCCAGATCAACCGTCAGGACTATGAAGTCGCCGGGCCCTTCATACGGACGAACGATCAGGGACACCTGCTCACTCGTTACATACTCGTGAGGCGTTCCGACGGCGGACGGCTCGAGGTAAAGTTCGCTGAGGGCGAGAACGCCGGCGTACTCCACAAGGCCTGTTCCATAACTACGCGAAATGGATGGGTCGGCGATCCCTACGAGGGCTGCACCTTCTTCGCAATTCACAATCTGCTCCTCGACGAGGAGCCGCCTCGCAATCACTGGAGCCTCTGGTGGGGAACGCCGGAGGCCAAGCGGGCGAAGGTCTGGCCCGGTCACTTCACCGCCGACATGGACGCTCCGTACGAGCACATCTGCCTCCTGCTGGCGGAACAGATCGAGCAGGGCGTCGAACGCATCGACCTCAGCCAGCGGCAGCTCGCAACTCCGGCCTGACGGCAGGCGGGAGTCTCGTTCTAGCCCAGGAACCTGCGCAGGTGTGCGGCCTCTTCCACGTAGTGGAAGACGTGCATCGTCGGGTCGTCACTTCCGATGCTCGCCCAGATCGCGCTCGTTAGTCCCTCGTGCACACGATCGATCTCGTCCGTGAACTGACTCACCAGGCTCATGTACGGCTCTCCGAGCAGCTCCTTTACGTGACGTTCATTCGTGAACCGCAGGGCGGCACGCAGGTCTCCATCCAGGTTTGGATAGGACTCCCGGATGAAGCTGAGATCGTCTTCGGTCAGGCAGGCAAGGCCGAGCAGCTCCGGGGGCACGCCTATGGAGTACAGGGATGCCGCGAACCCGATGGCTCTTGGAAGGGTGACTCCGCCGACTCCGCCGAGCGAGCGTCCGTAACCGAACAGCCCGACGTGCATCTTGCGCTCGCGACGCCTTGGCACGTGTGACGAGACGGCGCGGATGACGTCGGTCATCTCCTGCACCCGCGCCTGGTACTCCTCTGTGGACTTGTCGATTATTGTCTTCGCACGTTCCTGATCTATGTACGTGGGCTCAGTCCGCTTGTGGTCCAGGATCTTCTGTATGCCTTCGCTGACGGTCTCCCTGTCGTAGTCGTACTTGAATGCCGACTGGACGGTGAACGTCTGCGCGCTGGGGTACTCCTGCAGCGAGCGTTCGACGTTAACGGGCCCGAGATGGCCGCGGAATGGCACGGAGCCCGCCCCGATGATCGGATACAGCGGCAGGCCCAGCTTTACCTCGAGGTTGTGGAGACGGAGCAGCCCGACCTTCAGGATTAGCTCGGCAGCCACCATTCCATAGTTGAGCGCCGGGTCGCTTCTCGCCAGGAACACTCGCTGGTACGGCAGGTCCCGGTCCTGCAGGTACTCCTCGACGATGCGGTCGCAATAAAACAGGTGCTCCATGTCCTCGATGAGCGGAATCACACGGATCGTCTTGGGGTAGAACTCACCCACCCAATCTTTCACTGACTGCCCGTAGAGCACCGTCTGGTCTTCCTGGCCCACGATTACATTTCGATAGTAGGCCTCCACCATGGAGATCTCTTCTGCGGACGTAGTAAGAGGAAGTATGACCTCCTGGATGGGAGCTACGTGCCCATCGCCGTAGAAGCCCTGCGCCATGTCCCAGGAGGACGACACGCTGTGCAGCGCCTCCACCATCGACTTGCGCATGTCCCGTTCCACGCGGGGATTCGGCACCCGCAGTGTCAGGGCAACGTCGAGCCCGAGCTGGACCTTGTCCTGGAAGAAGTCCGGGTACCCGGTGAGCAGCTTGCGCACCACCTGGTTGTCCGCCTCCTTACCCTCCGAGTCCCACATCTGCTCGTCGCAACCCAGGGAGAAGACGTCCACCGCTTCATCGACCTCTCCGTCCCCCTTCAGCACACCCTTCTCGTCGGCGTAAGGCGCCGGGTTGGCGTTGTCCGGATGTTGAGTACTCATTACTTTGGGAATCAAGGCCATGACACACCCCTTGCAATGACTCTGCGTGTTACACACGCTCTGTTGCAACTTTAATCGCGATTGATTGTACATGATGAAGTTGCAGGGACAACCCGCCTGACCACCGTCGCAATCCGCAGCAGTCAATCTCCACGTAAACAAGCCAAATAAGCCAATGACTAGACTATAAACTAGACCTAGAATTAAACAAAAGCACTATAAGGAGACTGTCACAATGAGGTTCGGTCCCTCGTCATTCAGACCTTCCCGTTGGATCATGGGCGCCGGCCTACTGATGCTCTTATCCCTCCTTTTGTTCGCAGCGGCCTGTGCAGAAGAGCAGCCTGCTCCGCCTCCTCAACAGCCGCTCTCACCGGCGGAAGCGCCTACAGCCGTTCCAATAGACACTGCTCCACAGACTACGCGAGTAGCCCCGCTGCCCGCCCCGACCGCGTCGCTTCCTCCTCCGACCGTGGCGCCGACCTCAGCCCCGACGCAGCCCACGGTTGCCCCAAGGCCGACGCGCGTCCCGTCCACAGCTGCGGCTGCGCCGTCGCCAACTCCAGCACCCCCGCCGGTCGTTCCGACGCCAGTGCCTACCGCAACAGCTGCGCCGCCAACCGAGATGCAGCCAGACATGGACTCGGTCGCGATTGTGTGGGGAGACCTGTTCAAGCAGCTCTCCAACGCCGAGCAGGACTGCCTGAACGCGGAACTGGGCAAAGACAAGCTGCTGGACATCGTCGGGCAGCCCATCGCCCCAGACGAGACGCAATGGGCGCCTGCGCTGTTCGAATGCCTGACTCCCGACACCGCGATTGCCTTGCCGGGAGCGATGATGTTCTCGCTAATGGTGAACGAGGTCATTCTGGGAGAAGCCGGTCAGGCTGAGATCCCGCCGGAAGCCAGGGAGTGCATCGAGGCCCTGCTCGCGGAAACCGACATCGGCGCGCTGATCGCCGGTGTGCTGCAGGACCCAACTGCGGGACAGGCTCCCAACCCGGCGATCATGGAATTCGCAATGGGCATGGAGATGTGCGGTCCACCACCAGGCGGCGCTCCACCTCCGACCGGGATGACAGGGCCGCCCCCCACCGGAGAACACCCGCCTCTTCCGTTCGAGGCCACACTATGGCAGTTCAGCGTTCCCGGGTGGGCCATGAACGCCCCGACCGTTGCGGACGGGAAGGTGTATGTCGGCGCGGACGATCGCAGCGTGTACGCCCTGGACGCTGCTAACGGCGCTCCAATCTGGACATTCGAGACAGGCGATATCGTCAGATCGCCAGCAGTCGTGTCGGACGGCTTCGTATATGTCGGCTCGAACGACAACATGCTTTACGCCCTGAATGCAGACACCGGTGACCTCGCCTGGCAGCACGACACGGGCAGCCCCGTGCAGTACGCTCCCCTGGTGGGCGATGGTTCGGTATTCGTACCCACGATATCCGAGGGAGATCGCAAGATACACGCCCTCGACGCTGCCACTGGCGACGAGCTCTGGGTGGCGTCCCAGTACTACCCGTTCGACACAGGCTGGGAATCAGGGATCGGCGCGACACTGGCTGGCAACACGCTACTCGTGATCAACGACCGGGGCGGTCTCCACGCCCTTAACGCCGGGACAGGTGAGTCCGTGTGGAGCTTCCGAGGCGAGGTGGGAACGGACACGCCTCCCCTTGCGGTCGGAGACGTGGTCTACGTAACGGCAGTGAACACGGCCCACGCGCTCGACCTGGAGACCGGAGATGAGCTGTGGAAGTTCAGCACGGGGACGTTCCCAGCCCGAGGGTTCGCGCCGGTGATTGATGGGGATATGTACATCTTCGCCCCTGACCTTCACATTTACGCGCTGGATGCGGAGACTGGTGAGCAGGTATGGATGTTCGGCCTGGATGAGATGGCCAGTTCAGCGCCCATCGTTGCCGACGGAATGGTCTACGTTGCGTCGGCGACCAGCATCCTGTACGCCCTGGACCAGCAGACCGGAGATGTCTTGTGGTCGTTCGGTTCCATGATGAACACCCTGGAGTCGCCAGAAGTTGCTGACGGGGTGGTATACGTGGAATCGTCCGACGGCAACCTGCTTGCCTTCGACGCGCAGACTGCCTTGCCCCTGTGGGGATTCAGCAAGGGATACTTCTCAGGAGTTCGCACGTACACCGTTTCAGACGGCGTGGTGTACTTCAGCTCTCTGAACGGCGCGATACACGCAATAGACGCAGCGGTCGCCGCTGGACGCTAACAGCAGTTCGAGCCGGTTCTCCAGTCGACCGAAGTCGCACCTCGCCTTCGCTGCGGGGTGCGACTGTCTGCTGCCTCTACTTCATCCTGCTGAGGATGGCGTCCCTGGCTTCCAGGAACGGCCTCTGTAGATAGGCCAGATGGTCGTGCTCTCCGTGGCGGTGGGTGACCGATCCGACCGGCCGCACTCCGGCGGTCTCCGCGATGTATGCGAGGTCGCCATCGATCAGTGTCAGCATGTACTGGGCGGTCGTCGGGTCGAACATGTCCCACTCTCCGCCGCAGGCCACATAGACCGGTGACGTGTGAGCGAACACACCCCTGTTCCAGACGTCGTGATGCGGGACGATGTCGAAGTAGTCGTAAGCGCCAGTGCGGGCAGCAATCCAGGAGTGTCCGTCGATCCTGATCTTCTCGCGCAGCTCGAGCCTGCGTGAGCCCCCGCGATTGTCCGTACGCGCTACGACACGGCCGTTCTGCACGATCTCCAGGGAGAACACTGGCAGAACGCTCTCAGCCCACGCCGTGACTTCCACGGTCCCCGGCCCTGACATGGACAGAGTGTCCCCTACTTCGGCGCCGTCAACAGCCAGGTGAATAATCGGCCCGCCACTCAGGAACGTCCTGCCGGCGGCGACAGAGCGGCACCAGTTCTCGTAGGTGAACTCCTGATCGTACGGGAGCCTCGCATACGTGCGGTACAGGCCGACCGGGACGTCGCTGCTCATCTTGTCCGTTCCACCGACGAGCGGCAGTCGATACCCGCAGTTGAGGTAGCGATAGTATTCCATGTGGTTGGGTCGGGTCTGTCGCAGCATCTCGACGCCGTCCAGCCGACCTGTCGCGACCAGCGCAGCGGGTTCGCCGTTCGGATTCGGGAAGTGTGGATTGATCACCCACGCGCCCTGAGCGTGCGCCTCGTCCGCCCAGTGTGCCATCGTGGTCTCCAGGTGGCCGCCGATCTCGGCCTCACTCGGTCCATCCGAGGACCACGGCATCACAGGCTCCTTCAGTCCCCACAGGATCATGTGCCCCATGAAGTGCTGACGGTTCTCCTGTGAGACGTACACGATGTTCTTGCCGTTCTGTTGTACGCTGGCCCTGCCGGTGAAGTCCTCCGTGTTGGTGAACAGGCTGCCCCACTGCGCCTGGAGCAGGTTGACCACGTTCAAGTCTTCGCCGCTCGACTCCAGGTGGGCGCCGTCCGTGGACAGGAAGTGAACGTGCGAGTCGCCGCTGTACCACCGCCGGGCGTTCATGTCGGTCCAGCGCTTGATCCTAAGCTCCAGCCTCTGCTGGCCCGGTTCGATTCGCACCCTGGAGCGCAGCGGTTCGTACTCGAAGCCGCGCGCGACGTCGACGATCACGTCGCCACGAGGCAGCCAGCCCTCGCATCGACCATCGATGTACGCGTAGGTGATCTGACCCATACGCACGTCGCCACCAATGTCGATATGCCACGACTCGAGGTTGGAGTTCACCTGGTTGTGATGACCGTGCGGCTGGTATGGGATTCCGTCCGGCGACCTGAAGTGGACCCGGCACGGCACAGGTCTGCCGGTGTCATCGTCCAGGACCGACACTTTCACCCAGTTCCGCCCGGGGTCTGCCAGCTCCACCCTCACCCTGGGAGTCTCCACCTTGCCCGTCTGCTCAACCTCTCCCCACGGCACCTGTCCCACGGTCTCACCGTTTTGCTTGATCGATACAGTCGCCGACGGCACCGCCGAAATCTCCGCATACGATGGACTCGCCTGATCGTTGGGCTGCTCCCCGAAGCCGCGGTGATACCCGGATACGAATCCCTCGTCCGGATCACTGGGAAGCGGGAAGGCGTACGTGGAGTCTCCCCTGTCGACTTCGATGTCGACGTCGAACGGCGAGACTGCCAGCACCGGATCGGTGATGGTGATCTTGGCCTCCCGGCGTCCCTGCCTTGCAAACGGGTGCTCGTCCACGTGTCCGAGGGTAATTCCCGCCACGATGAACGCAGGCCCCCTGGGAACGATCTCAATCGACTCGATCGGCACGCCCGGCTCCGGGTTTGTCCAGCTCCAGAGGAAGTAGCTCTTCGCGGTGGCCTGCAGGTACTCTGTCTGCCGCCGACCAATCTCATGCCACGGACCCTCGGTCCGATGGAACATCTGGTGTTTGCCATCGGTCACTGCGAGGAACGGCAGTCCCGACGGCCCACGGAATGAGTCCATGGGCACCGAGCTGATCTCGAACCTCTCTCGCACCGGCACTACGTGGCGACGGCCGTTGCCCAACGTGAAGACATAGTCCGAGACGTGCGAGCCAACCGGGCCGCCGTCATCGATCGCCGTGGTCAGAAGCCTGTGTGCAAAGACGACCCTGTGAGCTGTGTCGCCAACGGAAACAGTGACCGATTCGTCCTCGCCATCGAGCGATATGAAGCACCTGGATGGGTCTTCCCCGATGTCGAACGGCAGGCCCCGGAAGTGCCTGGGACCGATCTCGGCTGTCTCACCCTTCCCGAGCGCGTCCAGGCCCGAGTTTCGGTGTTCGCCAAGGTCCAGGGGTACATAGTCAGCCATGTCTTCACCTCTCCATACGCGCTCGGGCCGCCTCTGCACTGAATATAAGTCAGCTACTCCCCGTCGACGATGATGACGCTGGAGTTGGTTGACTCGATCCGCATCTTCAGGGCGGGCGCGTATTCGTCGGAGTAGTACCACTCTTTGGCACGCTCATAGCTCTCGAACTCGATCACCACGGTCCTGGTCGGCGTCCAGTCCCCCTCCGCCACCACGAACTCGCCACCTCTAACCAGGTACTTGCCCCCATACTGCTCAACCGTAGCCGACACCAGCTTGCGATACTCCGCAAACAGCTCAGGGTCTGTCACATCCACGTCAGCAATCACATATCCAGCCATTTCAACTCTCCTAATTGGTTGTACGCTGAAGCCTCGGTCAGTATAGACTATCGAATGAAACTGGCTTTCCGTGCCTCTCCAGATCAGCCTTCACCAACATCAATTCAGGTTCAGGGAATCTCATGAAAGAATCAGGTGCGGCAACCGACGCGAGCGATGACACCAAAGACCCGAGCTCGACTACACCCACTTTCAACCTGGAATCGGCCTACGGCTCTGTGAAGCCCTTTCATAGACCCGAGAACTTTGAACATATCTCCCGGGTCGCCAAGGATGACAAGGCCGAACGCACTGTTAGGGAAATGGAATAGCCCTGGGTGAGGCCGCGTTCGGATGCGCGAAGACTGCGATTCCGCCCTGGGAGCGCGGGCGTCCCGCCCGCACCTGGGTAGTGACACGAGCAACGACAAGACGGAGCACAGGTCATGGCATTCACGGGGATACCTGCCTCACTTCGATGAGGCGGGCGTTATTCAGTTTGTCACGTTCCGACTGTCCGACTCATTGCCTGCGGATGTTCTGGCTGAGTGGGCACGCGAGTACTTCACAGTGGACAGTGCCCTTACATCCTCAAATCGAGCCGCCCTCTTGCGCAGGCGCATCGAACGATATCTCGACCAAGGTCAGGGCAAATGTTGGCTCCGCGAAGAGCGCATTGCGAACACAGTGGAAAGTGCACTGCTGAAATTCGACGGTAAGCGATACCGTCAACTCGCATGGGTAGTTATGCCCAACCATGTACATACGCTGTTTGAAGTGTTCGACGGATTCCCCATGGATCGTGTCGTGCATTCGTGGAAGTCCTTTACTGCTAAGCAGGCCAATAAGCTACTAGGTCGACGAGGAAGGTTCTGGGCGGTCGATTACTTTGACAGGTACATCCGCGACGACGAACACTTAGCCGCCACTATTGCCTACATTGAAGAGAACCCCGTAAAGGCGGGCCTTGTGAATGTGGCGGGCGATTGGCGTTGGGGCAGCGCTGCCCGGAGAATCGGTAGGTTGGATGCGGGCGAGACGCCCGCGCTCCATGACATGCACGATCTAAATTCTCGGGAGAGAATTTGACGGTTAGATGCTAAAAGAACCGCCCCTGGGGAGTCTCCACCGGCCCTGAGTCGAACTCGAGGCCGAGGTGTTGGTAGGCGTTGCGTGTGGCGACACGGCCTCGCTGTGTGCGCTCGAGGAAGCCTAGCTGGAGCAGGTACGGCTCGTATACGTCCTCGATGGTGTCCGGGTCTTCGCTGATGGAGGCGGCGAGCGTGCCCAGACCTACGGGGCCACCGGCGAACTTCTCGACAATCGACCCGAGCACTCGGCGGTCTATGTCGTCCAGCCCGATCTCGTCCACCTGGAGCCTGTCGAGCGCCTCGCGGGCGACCTCGGCTGTGATCTTGTTGTCTGCAACGACCTGCGCGTAATCGCGTACGCGCCTGAGCAGCCTGTTTGCGACACGAGGTGTCCCTCGAGAACGGCGGGCGATCTCGACTACGCCGTCTTCTTCGGCCTCTATCTCCATGATCCTGGCCGAGCGAGAGACGATCGTGCGCATCGCCTTGCGGTCGTAGAAGTCGAGACGGTGCACCTGTCCGAAGCGGTCTCTGAGAGGCGCGCTGACCATCCCGAACCTCGTGGTCGCGCCGACCAGAGTGAACGGCTTGATGCTCAGGTTCATCGACCGCGCCTTGAGACCCTTGTCGATCACCCACGAGACGAACCGATCTTCCATGGCCGGATATAGCACTTCCTCGACGATGCGGCTCAGCCGGTGGACCTCGTCGATGAACAGGATGTCGTTCTCCTGAAGCTGCGTGAGGATGGCAACCATGTCGCCCGGACGCTCGATGGCCGGACCGGAAGTCGTCCTCACCTTCACGCCCATCTCCACACTGAGAATGTTCGCGAGCGTCGTCTTGCCAAGGCCGGGAGGCCCGTACAGGAGACAGTGATCGAGGGGCTCGTTGCGCTGTAGCGCTGCCTTGATCGAGATGTCGAGGTTCGATTTCAGCAGGTCCTGGCCGACATAGTCACGCAACCTGCGGGGGCGCAGGCTGCTGTCCAGGTTGTGGTCGTCGTCCTGGGCGCTGCCGGATATGATTCGTTGACTCTGGGTCATTGCACGCTTTGGCACATGTCGGGGCGCGTCGAGCCCCAACGTCTGGAATGCTAGAATGAGTCCGTCCCAAACATGTTAACAGACCCCGTCGGGAGTTGAACGGAGGGCAACCATGCCCAGCGAAGACAAGCAGGAGTGGACGGAGTCCACGCTAGACCCCGTACTCAAACGCTTCGGAGAGCGACAGGACTCATTCGAGACTGCCTCTGGCATCACCGAGGACGTCCTGTACACGCCGGAGGACCGTGACGGCGCCGACTACTCTGATCGGCTCGGCTATCCGGGCGAGTACCCCTACACCCGCGGCGTCCAGCCGACCATGTACCGTGGCCGGCTCTGGACGATGCGCCAGTACGCGGGCCTCGCCTCTCCCGAAGAGTCCAATCGCCGTTACCACTACCTGATCGAGCATGGACAGACGGGACTCAGCGTCGCGTTCGACCTTCCAACTCAGACTGGGTACGACTCCGACCACCCGATGGCGCAGGGCGAGATCGGACGCACCGGAGTACCCATCAGCAGCCTCGCCGACATGGAGACGCTGTTCGACGGCATCCCGCTCGACCGCGTGAGCACGTCGATGACGATCAACGCGACTGCCCCTATTCTGCTCGCGCTGTACATCGCTGTCGCCAAGGAGCAGGGTGTTGATCCCACCGGTCTCAACGGCACCATTCAGAACGACATCCTCAAGGAGTACATCGCGCGCGGGACGTACATCTACCCGCCCAAGCCTTCGATGAGGCTGGTCACCGACACGTTCGAGTACTGCTCGGAGCATGTGCCGAGATGGAACACCATCAGCATCAGCGGCTACCACATGGCCGAGGCCGGAGCGACAGCCGCTCAGGAGTTAGCGTTCACGTTCGCCAACGCGATCGCCTACGTGCAGGCCGCAGTCGACGCCGGACTCGACGTTGACAGGTTCGCGCCGCGGCTGAGCTTCTTCTTCGTGGCCCAGAGCCACCTGTTCGAGGAGATCGCCAAGTTCAGGGCAGCCCGCAGAATGTGGGCCAGGATCATGCGGGAGCGATTCGGAGCAGAGAGCCCCAGGTCGTGGACGTGCCGGTTCCACACACAGACCGCCGGCGTCACGCTCACTGCCCAGCAGCCCGACAACAACACGATCCGCACAACGATCCAGGCTCTCGCGGCCGTTCTCGGAGGCACGCAGTCTCTCCACGTCAACTCGAAGGACGAAGCGCTTGCTCTGCCGACTGAGGAGTCGGTGCAGCTCTCGCTCCGCACCCAGCAGGTACTCGCGTATGAGATGGGCGTCGCGGACACGGTCGACCCGCTTGCGGGCTCTTACTACGTCGAGAGTCTGACCGACGAGGTCGAGGAGAAGGCGTTCGAGTACATCCAGCAGATCGACGATCTGGGCGGTGCGCTTTCGGCACTCGACAGGGGCTACCAGATCCAGGAGATCCACGAGAGCGCGTTCAGGCACCAGCAGATGGTCGAGTCCGAGGAGCGAATCGTCGTAGGCGTCAACCGCTTCCAGGCCCCTACCCCACCGATCGAACGCCTTCAGACGATAGGCAGGCTGGAGACCCAGAACCAGCTCGACAGGCTGTCCCGAGTGAGACGGGAGCGAGACGACGCAGAAGTCAGCGCGGCGCTTGCACGCGTCAAAGACGTCGCCCAGGATTCCGAAAACGTGATGCCCGCAATCATCGAGGCCGTCGAGGCGTACGCCACACTAGGCGAGATCTCAGACGTATTCAGGTCAGTCTTTGGCGAACAGCACGAGTTCGCGCCGTTCTAGGTCATGGCAACTGCCTGCGTATCTGGCATTCACAGTGCCCTCGTTTGATATAGTTGGCTCACGAGGAGTCGACGAGAGTCTGTTCGACAAGACTGCCACCGGAGCCTAGACCATGACTGAAATGCTACTCAACGAAGAAGAGTTGATGCTGCGGAACCTCGTGCGCGAGTTCGCCGACGCTGAGCTTGCCCCGCGGGCCGCAGGCTACGACGAGACCGGTGAATTCCCGTGGGAGAACATGAAGGGACTCGCGGAGCTCGGCATTCTCGGACTCGGCATCGACGAGGAGTACGGGGGCAGCGGCGGAACTACACGCCAGCTCGTGATCGCGGTCGAGGAGATTTCCCGAGGATGCGCGGCGACCGCGACGATCCTTGGCGCACAGCTATCGCTCTGCACGCAGTACATCAACATGTTCGGCACCGAGGGTCAGAAGCGCCAGTTCATTCCGCCCCTTGTGGCCGGCGAGAACATCGGCGCATTTGCGCTCACGGAGCCGGGAGCAGGCTCCGACGCCGCTTCGATGACCACCATGGGCACACGCTCCAATGGCGGCTACGTCCTGAACGGAACCAAGACGTTCATTACCAATGCCCCCGAGGCCAGCACGATGATCGTAATGGCCTCGCAGGACCGCAGCCTCGGCTCACGGGGCATCAACTCGTTCATCCTGGAGTGCGACACGCCTGGCATCACGGTCAATCCGCTCCACGGGAAGATGGGGATACGGGCGTCGTCCGCAGCCGAGGTGGTCTTCGAGGACTGCGCCGTGCCGGATGAGAACCGATTGGGCAACGAGGGCGACGGCTTCCGCATGACGATGGAGGTGCTCAACGCCAGCCGGATGGCAATAGCGGCCCAGTGCGTCGGAATCGCCCAGGCTTCGTACGATGCCGCCCTCGCCTACATCAAGCAGCGCGAGGCATTCGGACAGAAGCTCGCCGAGTTCCAGGGGATGCAGTGGTACCTCGTCGATATGGCTACCAGCATCGAGGCGGCGCGTCTGCTCACCCTGAAGGCTGCCACTCTCAAGGACGAGGGCAAGCCATTCCTGACCGAGGCCTCGATGGCGAAGCTGTACTGCTCCCGCGTCGCCGTCGAGTGCGCAGACAAGGCCGTCCAGATGCACGGCGGAGTCGGCTACTTCGCACCCACCAACGTTGAACGCTACTACCGAGATGCCAAGGTCCAGGAGATCTACGAGGGTACGTCTGAGATCCAGCGCCTCATCATCGCCCGGAACCTGTTGAAAGACTAAGGAGAACCAGATTGGCTGACTCCCCCTGCACCGCCCGGCACATCAACCACGTCGCCCTCGCGGTGAATGACATCGATGAGACGCTCGCCTTCTACAGGGCCGTGTTTGGCACAGGCGAATCCGAGGTCGAGGACATCGAAGACCAGGCCGTTCGAGCCGCGCTCGTGCGGATAGGCGGCTCGCAGCTCGAACTGATACAGCCCACCGACCCTGAGGGAGGCGTGGCCAAGTTCATCGAGCGCCGGGGCGAGGGGGTCCATCACATCGCCTTCGAGGTCGACGACCTCCAGGCCAGCCTGGACGCCCTGAACGAACACGGCGTCCGGACCATCGACAACGCTCCACGAGAGGGGCTGTCCGGCATGATCGGGTTCATCCACCCGCGCTCCACGAGGGGCGTGCTCATCGAGCTGGTGGACCAGGACACCGCGCGGAGGTAGATGGCATGTCCAATCAATACCCCGTACGAGTGCTGGTCGCGAAGCCCGGATTGGACGGTCACGACAGGGGCGCCAAGATCATCGCCCGCGCCCTCCGTGACGCCGGGATGGAGGTCATCTACACAGGAATCAGGCAGACCCCCCAGATGATCGTCGAGGCGGCGCTTGAAGAGGACGTCGACGTCATCGGGCTGAGCATCCTGTCGGGCGCGCATCTCGACCTCTTCCCGCAGATTTTCGAAGGCCTGCGACTCAACGAGATGGACGACGTCGCGGTGGTGGCTGGAGGCATCATCCCCGAGTCCGACAGGACCGAGCTCGAGGCGATGGGCGTCCGCGCAGTCTACGGCCCCGGCGCGCCGACATCCGAGATCGTCGAGCACGTCAGACAGCTCGCCGCAGAGCGAGCAGAGAAGCTGTAGCTAGTTCGTCTCCGGCGGCTCTATCTCGACGGGCGTGCCATAGTCTGAGAGACGAATCTCCAGGACGAGGTCGGCGACGCCCGTAATCCCCGCGCTGGCGAGTGGCAGGCCGAGCGCGTCCAGGTCTATCTCTCCGCCCGCGTCGATCCGGTACACCAGCCAGTCCTCAGCGCCTATCCACACGTCCGCGGACGCGATCTCGTCGCCCAGACCGCTAAGCGCCTCAATCTGTGGAGTCCCCATCAGCCGCAGGGTCTCAATCCCATCCAGCGTCTCAGGACCCAGGATGACGGGGTCTGCCAGCGCCGGGGTATCACCACCAATCAGCAGCGCCGGGTTGGGCAGAGCTATCGACCCCGGTTCCGCCTCTTCCCACACCTCCGTCTGCGGATTTGTCGTCCAGACCCTGTCTCCGATGATGATGAGGTCAATCTGGAGTGAGAAGAAGAACACGTTGAGTACGAGAGTAGCCTCGCTGCGGTCAGGGGCCGCCGAGACGCCGCTGTACGTAATGGGAATCCTGACCTCGCTGTCCGCTGAGTCCACCAGAAGGTGTCCTGTGACCTCGAAGGCGAACGACTCGACCTCCGACATCGCCTCGGCGGAGTTCGCGAGTACCTGCTCAGCATCCGGCGCGCCCCCCTCGTCTTCATTGTCTTCGTCAGCATCCCTGGCATCCGCAACGGGGGTCGCCGTCGGCGCCTCAGGTGTCGGACTCGGCTCCGGCGTGGGTGTCGAAGTCGGAAGTGGTGTGGGCGTAGCCGTGGGCGCCGGAGTGGGCGTGGCAGTCGGGGACGGCGTCGGTGTCGACGTTGGTTCGGGTGTCGGAGTTGGCACCGGCGCGGCCTCGCCGCAAGCTACAACAGCCATCAATGCGAGCGCGCCGAGCATGATTTTCGCTATTCTGGACATGGCAGACCGACTGATTATAGACGACGGAAAGCGGGACCGATGTCTAACCTGGCAATTGTGTTCGACTTCGACGGCGTTGTTCTGGACACCGAGACGCCCCTGTACACCTCGTGGGAGGAGATGTACTCAAGGTACGGCGTACACTTGGATCTTGAGCTGTTCGCCACCTACATAGGCGGGGCCGACTACTTCGACTTCCACGCCAATCTCGAAGAGCGGACCGGCCTGACATTCGACAGGCAGACCCTCATGGACGAGCGCAGAGCGCTGTACCAGGAGCACGTCGCCGGCAACACCGTCCTGCCGGGGGTACGGGACTATCTCACCGAGGCGCGAACCTGTGGGTTCAGGATCGGCCTCGCCTCGAACTCCGACATCGGCTGGGTCGGCTCCAATCTCAGGGAGCTTGGGCTTTTCGAGAAGTTCGACGTGCTCAAGACGAGGGACGACGTGGTCAACGTCAAACCCGATCCCGAGATCTACCAGGCGGCGCTGCACGACCTGAAGACAGACCCCAGCCACGCCATCGCAATCGAAGACTCCGCCAGCGGCGTTGCGGCGGCGACGGCGGCGGGCCTCTTCACGGTCGCCGTTCCCAACCCCGTCACCAGGTACCACAACCTCGACAGGGCCGACGTGATACTTGACAGCCTGGCGGCGGCATCTTTCTCTGAGGTGGCGGCAATGGCGTCGGCCCGGCCATCATATGGAGCGCGGGCGTCTCGCCCGCATGTCCCGTAGGGGCGGTTCGCGAACCGCCCCTACATCGATTGCCTACCAAACTGACACAGGCTCGGCTCGAAACGGCAGCTCGGCTTGATAACGAGTTCAACGTAATATAGACTCCAACAACCTGAGAATAGGCGCTTGCGGCAGCCTATTTTACGATAGACAGGAGAGTACGTTATGCCAAAAGTCAGCGGACTTGGACACGTTGGGATTTTCGTTCACGACCTGATGAAGCAGCGCGACTTCTACTCTCGCGTCATGGGGCTGGAGATCGCCGACGAAGACCTCGAAGGCCGCGGCATGGTCTTCCTCAGCGCCCATCCAGACGAGGAGCACCACGAGTTCGTCATCATGAAGGGGCGAACTGGCGGCTCCGACGCCCAGGTGATCCAGCAGCTCTCGTTCAAGGTTGACACCCTCGCAGAGCTCAAGGACTTCCACACTGTTTTCAAGCAGGAGGGCGTTGAGATCCAGCGCACCGTCAGCCACGGCAACGCGTTCGGAATGTACGCAACCGACCCTGAAGGCAACACCATCGAGGTCTACTACAAGACCGGATTCCCGGTGCCTCAGCCACACGGCGACCCCGTGGACCTGGACGCCTCTGAAGAGGATCTGATCGAAATCGCGAGGTCGGCAATCCCCGCCTCGTAAGTCTAAGCACGAAGTTCGCAAGTAGCCTGTGGGCAGACCCGCACCACCGGTGGGAGGACTAATCAAGATGAAGCTAGTGTTGAAGGCGGACCGCCTGATCGACGGCACGGGCAGCGATCCGGTCAAGAACGCGGCCGTCGTAGTCAAGGACGGACGAATCTCGGAGGTGACCACCCAGGACAAGCTCCAGGTTGGCGAGCGTGAGGACGTTGAGGTTGTCGACGTAGCCGGAGGCACGCTGATGCCCGGCTTCATCGAGATGCACTCGCACATCCACTGCAGCGCGCGCGAGGATGCCTACGCCCACATCACCACCGAAAGCAACGAGACCTTTATCATGCGCGGTGTGGGCGCGGTCAGGGCTGCTCTCAGCTCCGGCGTGACCACGATGCGCGACCTGGGAAGCCGGAACGAGGTAATCCTGCCCATCCGGTCTGCCATCGAAGACGGCATCATTCCCGGTCCCAGGCTGCTTGCCGCCGGCACTCCCATCACCACGACGGGCGGCCACTGCAACATGTTCGGCACCGAGGCCGACACCGCAGAAGAGGTCGTCACTGCAATTCGCAACCAGTTCAAGCTCGGCGCGGACTGCATCAAGATGATGTCTACCGGAGGCGGATTCACGCCCGGCACGAACGTCCGCGCTCCCCAGTACCCGGTCGAGACCCTGAAGGCCGCAGTGGCCGACGCCGAGAGGCTGGGCCTGCGCGTCGCCGCACACTGCCACGCCTCGGCAGGTGTCAGGAACTGCGTGGACGCGGGCATACACAACCTGATCCACTGCTCCTGGCTCGCCGAGAACGAAGAGGACATGTACGACTACGACACCGAGTACACCGACATGATCGTGGAGAAGGGCATCTACGTAGACCCCACGCTCGCGCTCGGCCGGCTGAACCAGCTTCGGGGTCGAAACAGGGCCGGCGGCGGACAGGGCATGGGAGACCCCGGGCGACGCTTCGAGATCCTTCGCGACATGTGGGACCGCGGCGTCAAGTTCGTGACCGGAATGGACTCCGGGATGACCAACGCCAACTTCGACGACTTCGCCTACATCCCGCAGGTTATGGTCGAGGAGATGCACATCACTCCGATGGAGGCGATCGTGTGCTCGACCCAGACCTCTGCTGAGTGCCTGGGTCTCGAGGACGAGATCGGCACGCTCGAGGCAGGCAAGTCCGCGGACGTCGTGATTGTAAACGGCGACCCATCGGAGGACATCACTGCGCTTCACAACGTCAATACGATCGTTACACAGGGCGCGGTGGTCAAGCGGAATAACGAACTTCTATTCTAGTTCCACCTCCAATGGCACCTTGTTCAGAATGACAGGCCTGTCCTATCCAAGTGGGGCAGGCCTGACGTTTGCAGCCGTGCTCCTGATTGTCTGCCTGTCATGCGGCGACAGCGGCACGCCACCGGCTCCACTCGCGCCATCGCCAGTTGCCCAGGCTCCGACCGTCGAGCCAGTTCCGACTGCGACGCCGCCGCCCGCGCCGACAGCAACGGCCATTCCCCCTGCGGCAGAGCCAACTCCGGCCCCGCCGACCCAAACTCCGCTCCCCCCTGACCCTACCACCACACCAGCGTCAGTTCAGCCGGGTCCGCAATCGACGCCTGCTGTCGTCGCCGAACCCACTCAGACTCCGGTCCTCACCACTGCCTCAGAGGGGGAGCAGGCTTCTCCGACACCTCCAAACATAATCGGATACGAGCCGCCGGGTCGCATACCAGCGCCGGCCCCGGTGGGACTCGACGGCTGGATCAACTCGGAGCCGCTGAGCATTCCCGACTTCGCGGACAAGATTGTCCTGTTCGACTTCTGGACGTACACCTGCGTGAACTGCGTACGCACCCTGTCCTACCTGCAGGACTGGCACGATAAGTACGCGGACGAGGGTCTGCTGATCATCGGAGTCCACACACCGGAGTTCGATTTCGAGAAGCTGCACGAGAACGTCGCGGGGGCCGTCGCCGACCTCGGCGTTGGCTACGCCGTCGCCCAGGACAACGAGCGCATGACCTGGAACGCCTACCGCGTCCAGGCGTGGCCCACCAAGTACATCGTCGACAGCAACGGGTTCGTTCGCTACTTCTACCGTGGCGAGGGTGCTTACGCGGACACGGAGGTGGTCATCCGCTTCCTGCTGGAAGAGATGGGACTGGACGTCTCACACATCGACCCCAACACAGACCAAGACCCTGAGCCGATCACGGGCACACGCACCTCAGACATGGAGAAGCTGCTCACAAGGGAACTCTACGCAGGGACACGGCGCAACATCGACTTCGGCGGGGCGTACATCCTCAACGAGGAGTACTACAACGCAGCGGGCACCGTCCAGGAGTACACCTACCCCGGTGAGCACAGGAACCACTTCCTGTTCCTGCAGGGGACGTGGCTTGGCACACAGGAGAGCCTGGAGTACGCGGGGACTGAGTCTACCTACGACGGCTACATCGGTTTCCGCTTCTTCGCGAACGAGGTGAACGCCGTCCTCGATCATAAGCCCGGAGAGTCGTACGACTTCCGCGTGGAGCTGGACGGGGGACCGGTGCCGCAGTCGTCCGCAGGTGCTGACATCCAGTACGATGACGAAGGCAACAGCTTCGTCACCGTGGACTCATCGCGAATGTACCGCTTGGTCAGACAGATCGACGTCACGTCCCACGACCTGCTGCTCAGGCCCGCCGACGACCGCTTCGCAGTCTACGCCTTCACCTTCGGAGCCTACCCCGAAGACGGCGGCTGAACCTATTTCCCCTACTAGCGAGTTAACAGAGGTCACGAAGCTAGGATGGGTTCCGACTAGCTACAATTGGCCGCGTCCTGAGCGATTACATGTAAAAGAATTCGCTCAAAACTGTACCCATAGCCGCTTTCTTCGAAAATAAGGCGCATCGTACAATGGATTCAGCCCCGTCCAGTGAGCGCATCCCTCTAGCCCAGAAGGGTGCGTAGGCTACTCCCGATGGAGATCGCACCCGTCCATCCAGGATGGGAAGGCGTGGCCAAATCTCTTAAGGGATCGTACCCAACCAACCAGGGTGGGAAGCGTAGGCCGAATCTCTGCACGGGGCTTTATAGTAGATTGTACATCTACCAATATTATTCTGAAACTTTTCTTAGTATTCGTCAATGTGTTTTGGGCGCATACAAAAACAAGCGACGAAGGTCCCTCTTAGTTTCACATAGACGGATGGGCCTGGCCCAGACGATGTCGAGATCGTGGACTATCACTAGACTACACGAGGGGCTTTAGCCATGTTCAGACGCGCAGTTCATCCCGGAGAAGTCCTTAAGGACGAGCTCGAAGAGCTGGGGGTGTCGCAGACGACCTTCGCCCGCCAGATCGATGTCCCACCGAACAGGGTTAGCCAGATAATCTCTGGAAAGCGCTCCGTAACCAGCGATACCGCCCTTCGATTTGGACACTGGTTCGGGGTCGACCCTCAGTTCTGGCTCAACCTCCAGACCCAGTTCGACCTGGCCGAGACAGATCTACGAATTGGCTCCGCAGTACGCCAGTTGCCGACGGCGAGCTCGCTGTAGCAGGAGCTACCTCCGGCCCTCGGCCATCGTCGTGGAGTCCGGGTGGCGGCGTAGCAACCAGAGAGACAGCAGCCCTGCCACGGCGAGCAGGCCGTTGAAACCGAATGCCAGTCCCCAACCTGCCGCGCCCTCTACGATGTCGAGTATCCCACCCGCTACGATTGGCGCGATCGCCCCAACTGTGAAGCCGATGAAGTTCTGTACGCCCTGCGTCGACCCGATGCGATTTGCCGGCGCAAGCTCTGTCGCAGCCGTGGAGTAGATCGCTGAGTCGGCAGCGGTCGCGAAGCCGTACACGAATCCGAGCACTATCAGAACGACCATCGGCGCTCCCAGCAGCCAGCCCACGACGAACGACACCGCCCCGCTGACGGCGAATATCACCCCGGCCCCCGCCGTGCGTCCTAGACGGTCAGAGATCACTCCGCCGAGGAACACTCCCACGCTGCCGCTCATGAACATGAGCCCCGACCACGTCGCCGCGATGACTGCCGCCTCTCCCGGTTCCCGGCCGCTCTCAACAAGCGCGGCCACCAGGAGCAGCGGGAGCCACAGCCTGGCGAGATATAGCTCGGCCGTGTGGAGCGCGTAGGCGAGATTCAGCAGCAGGATCGACCCGCCCCTCAGGACCCTCAGGTCAGGCCCCCACGATCTTGGCGAGTCAGTCATGTCCTCGTCAGAGCGATTGTCCCGGACCACCCAGAGGGCGATAGCTACCCCTGCCAGCCCGACCAGCGCCGTAAGCAGGTACGCGGTCCGCCATGAGTCCGTCAGGTCCAGCAGCACCCCGGTGAATGCGTATGAGCCCGTGGTACCGAGGAAGCCGATGCTGACGAACGCCCCCACTGCCGTCCCGCGCATCCTCCCCGCGAATCTCAGGGACACAAGGCGAACGCCGGGAATGTACGCCCCGACGTGTCCCGCCCCGGCAAGGCACCTTAGCACCGACGCAGTCCATACGTCGCGCGCCAATATCGGAAAGAGCACGTTGGCGACCGCCATGACCACGATGCTGGCAATCAGCACCTTCCTGGCCGGGACCCTGTCCGTGACAGGCAGGAGGAAGACGGCTGACAGCGCGCTCCCAACCAGGTACGCGCTGAAGACAACTGCCGCCTCCGTGTTGCTCATCGCCCACTCGTCCCGCACGAACGGCACGGAGACGATGTAGCTCGAGAACGGCAGCAGCGTCAGCAGCAGCGTGGAGCTGATCGCGACCAGCCAGATGATGTCCGACCAGCTCCCGAGTCCAAACCGGACTCGCTCCCCGGCTTCGTGCTCAGTTGCCATAGTGAATCACCAGTCCCGCCCGCCATGTTACCCTATTGGAATCACACGGCCTGCGTCCTACTCCCTCTCCCTGATCTGAGATGGGTATGTAGTTCAGTAAATCGTTCGTCCTGAGCCTGTCGAAGGACACCCCGCTGCTGGATTCCCGCTTTCGCGGGAATGACGGTTTGTTCGCGGGAATGACGGTTTGTAGGTACCTACCCCTGTAATCTCCCTGGTGGAGAGGGTTAGACTGAGGGCGAGATTTCCGCCAGACGACTCTACCTAGCCGAGCGAGTTCAATGCGTCCGCCCCCGATGAAGACCAGCCTGCGAACCGTCGCAGCCCTCGCGGCTGTGGCCCTGCTCACGCTGGCTGTCGCGTGTTCGCTCAGCGAATCCCCGGAGGAGGCAGAAGAGTCTCCCAGCGCCACACTGCCCGCTTTCGAGAGCGTCGCCCACAGGGTCCTGGGCAACCTGTTCCAGGTGTCGAACTACAGACCGGGAGTGGCGATCTTCGACTACGACCGCGATGGCGACTTCGACTTCTACGTGACGCAACAGGCCGGTCGCCCCAACCGGCTGTTCCGCAACGACGGCGAGATGACGTTCACCGACGTCGCCGAAGAGGCGGGCGCCGCCGCCGCAGAGCAGGGTTCGAGCGGCGTGGTCGCCTGCGACCTCAACAACGACGGCTTCCAGGACCTCTACGTCGGCGGTCGCGGCGTGGAGGGCGACGGCCTCGACTTCCGCTCGGCGCTATCAGGCGATGACGAACTTCGGGCGGCACACGAGGACAGGCTCCTGATCAACCTCGGGGACGGCACATTCGACGACGTTACCGAGGCCGCATTCGGAGGCTCGCCAAACATCCGCTCAGCCGCGACCGTCGTGTGCGCCGACGTCGACCTCGACGGGTGGCTCGACATCTTCGTCGCCAACCTCGTCGACGAGGACTTCTTCTTCCTGGGTGGCCCCAACCATCCGGGCCACTTCAACGTCATGCTGCACAACAGGGGCGACGGGACCTTCGAGGAAGTCTCAGAGTCCGCAGGCGTTCGAGGAGACGAGGTCTGGATGCGAGATCCCTCGGGCGCGCCACTTACCTACGCGGACGACTCGGGCGTCAGCTACGAGGGCTACGACCCGTCACACGTCGACCGGAAGGGCAACCGCGTCGCCGATCCGACCGGACCATCGCACGGCGCCGTCTTCTTCGACTACAACGACGACCGCCTGCCCGACCTGTTCGTCGCCACGGACGGCGACCACCTCGAGCTATACGAGAACCTGTCCACTCCCGGTGCGATTAGCTTTGAGCCGGTCGCACAGCAGATGGGCTTTCCACGAGTCGGCAACTGGATGGGGTTCGCCATAGGCGACTACAACGCAGACGGCCAGCTCGACGTGTTCGCAACCAACGTCGGCTACCACCTGCGGCTTGGACCGCCCCAGCCGAGTCCGGGCCCCGACTGCAAGTACAACGAGCAGTTCGCGTGGGGGTCGTGCCTGAACGCCATGCTGAAGCTGAATGAAGCAGGCGTCTTCGAGGACGTCGCGCCGGAGATCGACGTCGAGCCCAGCGCGCTGATGCCTCCGAAGTCGCTGGACCCTGACAACATCAACCCGGCATGGCCTGTTCCGACAGGCCTTTCGGCGTACGACTTCGGCTATGGCTCGACGTTCTTCGACATGGACAACGACGGCTACGAGGACCTCTACTGGCTCGGCTCCGAGCTTGCCGCGGGCGGCGGTCCGGGTGGCAACGTGTACCCAGCCGCAGGCCGTATGCTCAGAAACGACCGCGGTCAGCGCTTCCAGGACGTTACGGTCGAGACCCGCCTGCTGGACATTCTCGGAGTGAAGTACGACCGGCTGCACGAGCTTGAGCCGGGGCAGGACCCCGTCGCCTTCAAGCTGTCCGCCAAGTACCACGAGAACGGCAAGGGCGTGGCGCACGGCGACCTCAACGGCGACGGCTACGTCGACCTCATCGGCACCAACAGCAGCGGACTCGACTACGGCGGAGACGGCCAGCAGTTCGACTGGAGTCCCGGCCCGATGTTCATGTGGATCAACCAACCCGGCGACAACAACTGGATCACCCTGAGACTCCAGGGCCGGATGGCCATCGACGGCACCGGCAGCAACGCCGACGGCATCGGAGCGCGAGTCCACCTCACGGCGTCGGTATCAGAGGGCGAAGGCCCGGTTACGCAGGTCCGCGAGGTTAAGGCAGGCTCCAGCTACATCTCTATGGATACAGTGGAGCTGGAATTCGGTCTCGGCAGCGCCACGACCGTCGACGAGGTCAGGATCACGTGGCCCAGCGGACGGACCCAGGTGCTGACCGGACTCGCCGCCAACCAGGTGCTCGCAATAACCGAGCCGGCAGCAGGCGAGTAGCAGACGACCAGCCTACGTGGGACCCAGCCGGATGTGCCTGTACAGGCCGATGGCCGACGTGATCACGTTCGGGGCCACGATTGCCCACAGTATGGCGACCTGGGACACCTCGTTGTTCTCAAACGAGGCATAAACGTCGATCTCCGTCTTGTAGAAGTATGCGGCCCACGATGCCGCGATTCCCAGGATGACCCAGCCCAGCGCATGGAAGGACCGCAGTCTTGGAGTGACGTCCGAGCCAAACCATCCCAGCGCGGCCCCAATTCCGCCGCCGATGCCAATCCCCGTAAACAGCGTGATCACGTACACGTCCCCCGCTGCAAGATATCCCCTGATGATCAGGTCGCCGAACACGAGCCTGAACAGCACCCGCGCCAGGATCAGCGCGCTGAAGGCGAAAAGTACGGAAAGACCGAATCCGGCGAATGCTCGGAGAAAGAAGACGCTGTGAGTCGTCATGAAGGGCGGCTATGCTCTCCGGGCCAGCTTGGGGTCGAGCGCGTCGCGCAGTCCGTCACCCACAAGGTTGATCGCCAGCACGCTGATCGTCAGGATCAGACCCGGGAAGAACGCCACCCAGACCGCCGTCTGCAGGTACGTCCGTCCAAGCGCCAGGATATTGCCCCAGCTAGGCAGCTCCGGTGGGATACCGAGTCCGAGGAAGCTCAGACCCGCCTCCACCAGGACAGCAGACGCGAATACAAACGTCGCCTGGACGATGACCGGCGCGAACGTGTTAGGGGCCACGTGCAGCAGCAGGACGCGCCACGTCGGCGCTCCGATGGCGCGCGCAGCCTCCACGAACTGGAACTCGCGCAGACTCAATACCTGTGAGCGGACCAGCCGCACCATCCGGGGCGTGTCCACTATGGTGATTACAATAATGACGTTGGTAACCGAACTGCCCAACATTGCGATCAGGGCAAGCGCAAGCAGCAGCGTAGGGAACGACATTATCGCGTCCATGAACCGCTGAATCACCATGTCGGCCCGACGGTCATAGCCTGAAATCAGGCCGATCAACATACCGGCGCCGACCGTCAGCACCGCGACGCTGAATCCAACCAGCATCGAGACCCTGCCGCCATGCACGGTGCGCGAGTAGACGTCCCTGCCGGTGTTGTCGGTGCCGAACCAGTGCTCGGCCGATGGCGCAAGGAGCCTGTCCAGAGGCTGGAGTTTTAGCGGGTCATACCTGTCGACGTATCCAGCGAAGATCGTGAAGAACGAGATGATGATCAGTATGCCGAACCCGATAGCCATGTTCGGGTTCTTGCCCAGAGCACGAGTGCTGGATCGCCACCGCTGGGCCCACTTCGAACGCGGCTCCAGCCCTGCCCGTCTATATCCTGACTGTTCAGAGGCCATTAATACCTAACCCTGGGGTCGAGATAGGCGTAGATGATGTCCACCGCAAGGTTGATGAACACGTAGGCCCCGGCGAAGATCATCATCAGGCCCTGGATGACTGGGAAGTCACGGTCTCCGACCGCGCCCACGAACAGCCGACCCATGCCCGGAATCGCGAACACTGTCTCGGTCAGCACCGCGCCTGTAACAGCTCCGGCGAAGCTGAGACCGACGATGGTCACGATCGGCATCGAAGCCGAACGCAGCGCGTGCCTGAACAGCACCACGTTCTCAGCCAGCCCCTTGGCCCGCGCCGTGCGAATGTAGTCGTCGCGGAGCACCTCGAGGATGCTGGACCTCGTCATCCTGGCATTGAGCGCCATGAACGACGTCCCAACCGCAATGGCGGGCAGTATGAGGTGCTTGAAGAACAGTCCGATGTCGTCCGAAAAGTCCACGAACCCGAACACCGGTGTCCAGCCCAGCGTCACACTGAAGAGCCAGATCAGGTTGAAAGCCAGCCAGAACCCCGGCATGGCGAACCCGATTACCGCGAAGATCATCACGACGCGATCTATCCAGGTGTTGGCGCGCCAAGCCGCCAGGATCCCCATTGGAATACCCAGCACCACGGCCAGGAATATTCCCAGAAAGATCATCGAGACCGTAGGCTCGATTCGCGGCGCAATCAGCTCCCCGACGGACTTCCCTGTGAACAGCGAAGTGCCTAGATCGCCGACGAAGAATCCGGCGACCCAGTCCAGGTACTGGACGATGGCGGGACGGTCGACTCCGAGCGCGGCCCTCGCCTGGGCGATGTCTTCCTCGGTTGCAATCTGGAGGAAGTCTCCGCCAAGCAGGATCGCCGCCGGATCGCCCGGCGCCAGTTGCATGATCGAGAAAGTGATAATCGAGACCGCGATGAGCACCGGGACTGCGAGCGCCACTCTTCTTAGTATGTAAGGCAGCATTTAGCCAGACCTTGGTCAGTCTGCGTTAGTTCAACAGGGCGGGGGATGTTCAGGTCCCCCGCCCTGACTATTGGAATACGTTATCGCTTACCTGTCCAGCCAGACGTTGTGCAGGATGGGGAACAGGCAGTCGATGCAGAAGCCCTTGACGTCCGAGCGGATCGCTCGTGGCGGCGAGAACATGAAGTGGTTGATGCCATGAGGATTCTCATAGATGACCCTGTTCATGTCATCGTAGATCGACTGCAGCTTCTCAGGGTCAGTTTCCGTCAGGAACTGGTTCCTCAGTTCCGTGAGCCGTGGCTCTTCCCAACCGAGGTTGGAGGGGCTGGCCGGCATGTGCGGAGCCAGAGGATTGAGGCCGTTTGCGAAGTTGGACCACGTGGTCGCGATTTCCCATGGGCCGTCGGAGCCGGTAAGAGCTACGCGGCTCGCCCAGTCCAGGGAGACCAGCTCGACCTGGGTGAATCCCATCTCCTTCATGGCCTCCCACATCACGAGACCGGCCTCAGGCATGAACGGCATGTCTGATGCGGCAAGAATGCGTACCGGAAGGTCCTTGATGCCTGGGGAGAGCGCCTCTGCCTCGTCGAGCAGACGCTTTGCAGTTTCGAGGTCGCCCGACATGGTCTTGAGACCCTGTGACTGGACCTCATCGGAAGCTACGGAGCCCCATGGGGTGCCGCAGTGAATGACGAGGTAGCACTCAGTCCACATGCTGGAGTCGCCGACTGCCGCCTGCATGATCTTGTCATTCGGCGCGACCGCGTGCACGGCCTGGCGTGCGAGGCGTCCTGCCTCGCTGGAGTCGAATGGGGGATGCCACACGTTGAAAGCCGTTCCGCCGTAGTTGCCGTCACGGATCGGCGACCACATCACACCGGGAGCTCCGGTCAGCGTGGCTGCGAGGTCGATCCTGAAGTCGTCAAGAACGTCGACCTCTCCGGTCTGAATGGCGGCCACGCGGGTGGCGTGGTCGGGCACGTCCAGCGCGTCGAAGCCGTCGAGGTACTGCGTGATCTCACCCTTCGTGAAGTCCCACGGCTCTCCCTCGTTGGGGACGTAGCCCTCGAACTTCTCGAACTTCAGCACCTCACCGGGAACCCACTCGACGAGCTTGTAACCCGCTGTACCCACCGCAACGTCGATAGGCTCGCCAGGCGAAAGAGACCAGAGGCTCTCGTGCATGATGGAGGGCTGACGCGGGTCGAGCTGCGCGAGGAACTCAAGCACCATCGCCGTCGGCTGCTCGAATTGCATCACGATTGTGTGGTTGTCCTCATCGAGGGTGTGATTGAACTTCTGGTCCCCCCTGTCCTTGCCCTCGTTCCCGGCGGAAATGCCGAGAAGCTGGCGGCCAAGAGGGTCGACGCGCGCGAAGCGGTCGTGAGACTCGGCTATGTCGACCATCCGCAGCGGATCGCCGTTGTGGAAGGTCTGCCCGGGGCGCACCTTGAAGGTGTACTCAGTGCCATCGTCGCTGATGCTCCAGCTTTCGAGCATCTGCGGGAAGATCTCGTAGTTGGCGTTCCGCCAGAAGAGCTGGTCGTAGGCGTGTCGTCCGACGGTGCCGGTTACGATAGCTCCTGTCGCCATTGGGTCGATGAACTTGATCGATCCCTGAGGGACATACTTAAGGGTGCCGCCGAACTTGCCTTCACCCATCATTGCTTCCTGAACAGGCGCTCTCTGAGGCCTGAGCGCGGCAACCGACGGCGCCTGGGCGCTGGTCCCTGCAGGGGCCTGCGCGGCTGCGGGTGCTGGCGCTGCGGCTGCTGGCGCGGCCGGCTGTGCGGCGGCGACAGGCGCGGCTCCAGAAGGCGCGGCTGCGGGTGCG
>CAZIDM010000004.1:0-119070 GCA_964537915.1 uncultured Dehalococcoidia bacterium | reverse complement strand
CACCCCAGCCCTCTCCCTCAAGGGAGAGGGGGCAAAATGAGCCACTCCACAAGGGAGAGGGGCATGATCAATCATCCCTTCTGGCACCCTCTGAGTCGAAGTTTATAACAGGCGAGTATGGCGTCAAGGTTCGGGAGTACCGTGTGGATTGGGTACTGGGGGACCTAAATGGGCCACCAGCGACCAGAAGGCCCCCTCTCCCTTGAGGGAGAGGGCTGGGGTGAGGGTGAATACTTAGTCCTCCAACCTACTCAGCATCAGAGGCGAAGTCCGCGGCGATCTCCTCAAGCCTCCGGTAGAGGCTTCACGAAATCCTCAAGCCACTCGTGCAGATCAGCGAACCGGAACGAGTTCGTCTCGAACAGACGCATGAAGTGATCGTAGGCATCTTCGCTATCGCAGTCGATGAAATAGCCGTTCATGTGCAGAAAGGTATCAGTGACGGCGAAGGCCACACGCTTATTGCCGTCGATGAACGGATCGTTCATGGCGAGGCTTTCCATGAGGGCGGATGCTTCCTCGATGAGGCTGTCGTAGTATCCAAGTTGAGGCCTCATAAGAGCTGAATCCAGGGCTGCAATGTCGCGAAGACCCATACTGCCACCGAACTCGTGGATCAAGACCTCGTGCATGGCTAAGACCTCATCCAGAGTGGGGAATTCGTGAGTCATTTTGCGAGAAGTTCAAGGAGCCGTCTATTTCTCTCTACGCTGGCCCTGAAGTGTGCCATCACCTCTGGGCGAACGTTTGGACTCTCCCTGCTCTCAATGTAACTGCTCATTGCGTCTTCCAGGACGGCTTGGAAGTGGCGGCCATCGCTTCTGGCGATCTCGCGCATCTTCGATAGCAACTCCGGTGCAGCCTGACTAGAGAACTTCTCTCTCTTTGCGACCATGCCTCGACCTCACTGTGGGGTTAGTTCAGCCTATTTACGATTAACCTGCGATGTCAAGTTATATCTTGACGAAAATGGGCATTAGCTTATCCACATGTCGTACCAGCAGTGTCGGTGTCAGATTGAGGTTCCCCCGTACCCCGTGGAATCGGTACTGGGTGACCTTTTGTGACCTCTGGTGCGTGACATAGTTGGGCTGTGGCTCTGCGGTCTGCCCGTCGGGGTGTGTCGGCGGCGCGTTACGATGCAGCCGAGGCGCGGGTGAAGGTTGCAGAAGCGCTGACCGATGTGTCTGACGACTTCTCTGATTTGCTTGCCGAAGTGTGGGCTTCCGACGAGCGTCCCGAGAACATGGAGGCACGCGCTGATGCGCTGGATGAGTTGGTGGAGGTTGGGGTGTTGACTCCAGCCACCACCATGTCGCAGGTCCTATGTGTAGAATCTCACTCTGGCGAGGTGGAGAGTCTACTGGGGGAGATCAAAGGTGACGTCAAGATGGACAGCCTGATCTGAGAGCGCCACAGCCTGACTACGTCTCAATGCGTTGTATTACCATTATGCGAAAGTTCCAGGGCGGAGCCGAGACTTCGAGATTCGGCTGACATTGGCTGCAATGACGGTCACATGATCGAGTTTGAAGTGGATGATGGGATCTGAGGCTCTTAGATCCCGTCGGCTCAAGTATGGGTAATGAGGGTCTTGCATGGATTGGCTGGATATTCTCCGACGTATCGAGTCCGGCGGGGGCGTAGTTCCGTCCAACCTTCGTCGTCGGAACTACAGGAGCTGTACAACATTTTTGGGGCCATTGTGACAGAGGAGCGCGTCATACAAGCTGCGACTGTAGATGAGGTCGATGTCCAAGGCTTTCGATCTTACCTTGCTGGACAGGGCTTGGAGACCGTTGAGGAGCCTCAACCAGATACAGAGAGCGATCTTCGTAATCGCAATGTAATAGCCGACCTGGGCGGTATTCTGCATCCTACCCTCTACGGCATCCTGGCGTTTGGCAAGGAGCCTCAGCGTTACCCGCAGACCGGCAACTTCCGCGTCGAGTGCGTCGCCTACTACGGTGAGGACAGGGCTTCCGATGTGCTACAGGTTGCGGATGGGCGTGGAGAGCGTCCGCGCCGGTGGTGTACCGAGATCGCGTAATGAGTTGATGGCTAATTACATGGTAGTTAGAGGACTGATGGAGCAGAGGGGCAGGGGATGGCCCATTATGCGTAGGGCGATGCGTGAGTTCAACGGCACGGAACCCGAACTCCATCACGATTCTCAGGGCAGGTCTGTCAAGGTGATATTCCAACTGAACCCGTCCTAGTACCGTGTCCAGATGGTTCTGACATACATCGGCCTGCCGCGAACTCTGGATTCGCCGCGGCGAATGACGATTTTGGGGCGAATCAGACTGTCACATTCAACTGAACCCGCCCTAGTTTTGTGGCGTAACTCTGCTTCGCCATCGTCCTTTGTGCCAGTCACAACTTTAGGATGAAGCTGGCCGGATTCGTGGGCGACTTGGTGGGTGACCGCCCTTCGACAAGCTCAGGACGAGCGGATGCTGGCAAGATGCCCGCGCTCCAATAGTAGGTGCCCATCAATTCGGGGCGGGCACTATCAGGACCCTCCGGTTGACGCTCTGTGGCGGTGGATATATCGTCTGACGAAATCTCTTGCGGGGGAATCTGACATGCAGTACGACTACATCATCGTTGGGGCAGGGTCCGCCGGTGCGGTGCTGGCCTCCAGGATCACCGAAGACTCCGATAAGTCTGTGCTTCTGCTGGAGGCGGGACCTGACTACGGCGACTTCGACACGATGCCGGACAGCGTAAAGTTCGGCAACAGCGTGTGGCCTGCGGCTTACGGGCCGGAGGCCGAGACGTGGGGGTACGTGGCGACCGCGACTCCCGACCGCGAGCCGTTCCCGCTGCCGCGCGGCAAGCTGACCGGCGGATCAAGCTCAGTTAACGGACAGGTCTTCTTCAGGGGCATCCCGGAGGACTACGACGAGTGGGCCGAGTTAGGCTCGCCGGAGTGGGCGTTCACCAACGTGCTGCCGTACTTCCGAAAGTCAGAGACGGATCTGACGTTCGGCGCCGACGACTTCCACGGTGGAGAAGGTCCCATCCCGGTGCGCCGCTACACGAAGGACGAGGCTCTACCCATCCCTCAGCGCTTCTGGGAGACCTGCCTTGCTGCCGGATACCCTGAGGCGCTGGACCAGAACCATCCCGAGGCAGAGGGCGTCGGGCCGCGCCCGCTGAACAACGTGGACGGCGTGCGCATGAGCACCAACCTGACGTATCTCTCGATGGCCAGGCACCGGCTGAACCTGACGATCAGGGCGAACGTGCTGGCGCACCGGATCCTGTTCGACGGCGACCGCGCCATCGGCATCGAGGCCGAGAGCGGCGGAGACGTCTTCCAGGTCTTTGGTGAGGAGATCATCCTGTCTGGCGGCGCGATCAACTCGCCGCACCTGCTGATGCTGTCCGGCGTCGGACCTCGGGAGCACCTTGAGTCGTTCGGCATATCTGTCGTGCGCGAGCTGCCGGGTGTTGGCGAGAACCTGAGAGACCACCCGGCGGCGTTCATGCTGTACAAGGCGAACACCGAGGACCCGCCTGAGAACGCGCCGTCGATACAGGTCGGGATGCGCTACACCACGCCCGGATCGCCGCACCGAAACGACATGCAGATGAGCCCCATCCTGCTCACGAGCGAGCACCGCCCGACGACAGTGGACATCCCCGAGGGCGAGACGTACACGGGCTTCAGCGTCGCGCTGCAGAAGGCGGCATCAGCCGGACGGATCACGCTGACGTCCACCGATCCCGGCACCCAGCCCAACCTGGACTATCGCTACCTGGTGGACGCGTGGGACAGGGAGCGGATGCGCGGGGCGGTGAGGACGTGCGTCGACCTGGCACAGCGGCCCCCGCTGTCGGAGGTGATCGCGGAGCGGATCAGCCCAGCGGACGAAGACCTCGTCTCGGACGACGCGCTGGACGCGTGGCTGCTCGCCAACGTCGGGACCCAGCATCACTCGTCGGGCACCTGCAAGATGGGGCCCGCGTCGGACCCGATGGCAGTGGTCGACCAGTACCTCCGGGTTCACGGCCTGCAGGGACTGAGGGTGATCGACGCGTCGGTGATGCCGGACGTCGTACGGGCCAACACCAACGCGACGACGATCATGATCGCCGAGCGCGCCGCCGACTGGATCGCCGAGGGGAGCTAGGCTGGAAGCTCGTGAGGCTCCTCTCGGAAGAGGGACTTTACCCGCCGCCAGTCCACGATTATGAGCAGTGCGGACAGGCTGAAGTACACGGCTGCGATGCCAAGCCTGAACACGAGATCGAGGAACGGGAGGTGCAATATGAACAGCGTCAGGAGGACCGCTCCTGCCCACCAGTGTACGACCCGCCTGGCTATCAGCATCAGTCCGAACACCGAGACCGAGGTCATCAGCAGGAACTCGACAGTCTGTCGCCAGTCCAGCGGGAAGTTGAGAGGGGTGAACAGCGAATCCCCGGCGGTCGCGCTGAAGACCAGCACCATGCTGCCGACCAGCAGTGTTAGCTGGTTGACCGAGGACGATATCAGCGCGGTTAGGCCTGCAACCGGGTTCGCTCTCAGGCTGAACAGCACCGCGACGATAATCTCAGGCGACTCCGATGCCAGTGGCGCGACCCATTGGATCAGCGTGAACTCGTCTATGCCGAACTCGGTGCCGGTCTCAATCAGCCCGTGAACGAACGGCTCGGCTGCCGAGACGATTACGGTGGCCGAGAAGACGAACATGAGAATCACCATCAGCCGGCGTCTCAGATTGGGCAGCGCGCCTAGCATCGCTGCTGCGCCCACGAGGTCCGGCTCCTCAACTTCCCTCGTTGAGCTGATCCACAGGTAGACCGCGTAGAGTCCGACCAGTCCGATTCCCAGGACGAAGGGGACCTGTCTCGTGAAGAAGACGAGCAGGGTAGCCAGTGTTGCGATCGTGAGCATGGTTATCTCGAGACCCATCTCGCCGCGCATGTCCAGCGGCCGCCGCCGCTTCAGCCAGTAGATGAGGATCACAGCGGACCAGCCGAGGCCGATCAGCAGGCGGTTGGAGCCGGTGACGTTTGCGGCGACCCTTGAGATCTCCACTGTGGTCTCACGAGTTGCCAGGTTGAACGAGACTCCTGCATCCCGTGCCAGCACGAACTCGATGAGGTACTCCGGCAGGACGGCGACGAGGGCAAGCACTGCGATAGCGAGGGACGCCGAAATGTCTATCTGCGCCACCTCGGCGGCCCACGACAGCAGGAACGCGCCTGCGACGATCCCGATGCCGAAGATGATCACGGCCGTCGGCGCGTGGCCGAGGACGGGTCCGAAACCCATAAACTCGGGAGCACCCAGGATGATGGCGGGAATGCCCAGAGTCAGTAAGCCCAGTATGGTAAGCCACAGTCTGCCGTTGTTGGGCTGTTCTTGCAGGTTCGGGGCTCCGGGGGAGTGCAGGCGGACCTGGGAATTCGGGCTGGAAATAGTCCAACGGCAGTTTAGCGATCAGTCTGTGACGGGGTCAATCTGGCCTGACCCGCAGGGGCGGTCCGAGAACCGCCCCTGCATGGATTACCTGCCAGGCTGACACAGGGTCGCCACAAGGCCTACTCCTGCTCCTCAAGGCAGACGAGGCTGACGGCGGGCGACCACTCTCCCAGACCGTCGCTGCCGAACCATCCGCGTACGCGGATGCTGAGGTTGATTTCGCCATCAGCCCACACGGTGCCGTAGAGGGATGTAAAACGTGGATCACTTCGATCAGTCCTGAATTGGTGGTGCAGGTCGCCAACGGCACCGTGCTCGCTGATGAGCGCCTCCCACCGGTCAGCCTGTCGGCCGTCTCCAGGCCCATTCCAGAAGACCTTGAAGCTCTTGGAGCCCCTGCAGCTATCCAGGACGAACAGGTTGGCGTTGAGGTCCGCGACATCGGGGTGGAGCTCATCCGATTGTGGCCTCACCGTCCAATACGCTGCGGGGGTGCCCACGTTCAAAGCCGGGTCGCCCTCGTCGTCGTCGATGATGGTGACGGTTGTCGTGGTATGGGTACCTCCCGTCACGCCAGTTGGCAGTTCTCCGAACTCCAGCAGCAGGCTCTCGCCGTCGTCATTCCAGAAATCCTGGGGAGCCTCGATGTAGAGTGTCCTCGAAGTTTCTCCGGGGCTGAACTCGACAACTTCGTCATCGACACTATAGTCCGAGATGGATGCGCCTCCCTGCTCAGTTACCGTGATCGGCACGATGACGTGGCGTTCAGAGTCCTCGCTCAGGACAACTTTGATCGTGACTGCTTCGCCCTCGGCGACCGAATATGTGGGCTCCTCATAAGACACTGTTACCGCGGGGCCATCGTTGTCAATTATGGTCACCGGGTAGTGGTTAGTGCAGACGGTCCCGCACGGGTCGCCGTTGGGTTCCAGTAGGCTGATTTCGGATGACATTCCGGGCGAACCCCCCAGCGACAGCCCGAACTGCTCGTCACTCTCATGGGTTTCGTCATCGACAATGGTCAGGACAACAGACGTAGTTGCGGTGAGAGACCCCTCCACTTCTGTGAATTCAGAAGTGACGAAGGCTAGAATCTCGGAATAGGGGGCGTAGTCGTCAGGGGACGATGCCTCGTTGGCAGAGGCCGAGACCGACACTCTGAATGTGTCGACGTAGGGGACACCCGCCGCCGCGCGTGCGACCAGGACCGGCCTGAATTCGCCCGCGTCCTCGGAGACGGTGTACTCTGACTGTTCGAATGACACCGTGACCGCTGGACCCTGCTGCGAGATGACGTTGACGCTCACCGTAGCGTCGTCGGTGTCGTAGCCGGTTACCGCGGCCACGGTCGCGGTCAGTGTGCCGCTCTGGGTCACAGCCGAAGAGAAGTCCGAGTGCTGGAAAGTCAGAGTTGTGGTCGCCTCTCCTGCGCCGAAAGTCAGGTCATGTGAGGTGGATGAGAGCCAGCTCTCGTCCTGGGTGATATTGACCGTCACGTCCAGTGCAGACGACGCGTCTGCGGTCCTGTTCAACGTGAAAACCAGCGGGCCAAGACCGGCGACATAATCGCTCCTGCTGGCGTCGATGGTAATCTGGGGGCCGTCGTCGTCGATAATGATTACCGGGTAGAGTTCGCTGCAAATCAGTTGGCAGGGATCGCCGTTGGGATCCCGGATGCTAACTTGCGAGGGCGTGCTTGTTGCCTTAGACAACTCCAGTCCGAATTGCTCATCATCTTCAGGAATCTTGTCATCAATGATTGTCAGGATCACCGCAATTCTTCCGACGAGGGAGCCGTTTACTTCGGAAAAGTCAGTGGGGACGAAGGTAAGCTCTTCGGAATAGTCGGCGAAGTCCGCTGTGGAGGATGCCGTGATGTCGGATGACTTCACCGACACACTGAACTTCTCGACGTACGGAACACCCGCCGCCGCCCGCGCTATGAGGAGAGCCCCGAAAGAACCCACGTCCTCTTCGACGCTGTGCTCCGACGCTTCGAACGACACCGTGACAGCCGGACCCTCCTGCGAGATGACATTGACGCTCACAGTTGCGTTGATGGTGTTGTGACGGGACACCGGGGCCACGGTCGCCGTCAGTGTGCCGCTCTGGGTCACAGCCGAAGAGAAGTCCGAGTGGGAGAAAGTTAGGGTCGTGGTCGCCTCTCCTGCGCCGAAAGCCAGGTCATGTGAGGTGGATGAGAGCCAGGTCTCGTCCTGGTCGATATTGACTGTCACATCCAGTGCGGAGGACGTGTCGCCCTCCCTGCCAAGGGTGAACACCAGTGATCCAAGGCCGGCAACGTAGTCGCTCCTGCTGGCTTCGATGGTAATCTGGGGGCCGTCGTCATCGAGAATGGTCACCGGGTAGAGGACCTGGCAGATTCTGTCACAGGCGTCGCCGTTGGGATTGACGACGTCGATCTCAGGAAAATGGTTGGGTGTCCATGCCAACCTTAGCCCAAGCTGCTCATCTTCCTCGATTGTATCGTCATCGAGGATGGTCAGAGTCAGTGTGGTCGTGGCTACGAGTGAGCCCTCCACTTCGGCAAAGTCAGTGGGGCCAAAGGATATAGATCCGTTGTAGCTGACGTAGTCCATCGTGGAGGATGCCCCGAGGGGCTCAGTACTGACCGACACTGCGAACTCGTCGACATGTGGGACGCCCGTCGCCGCTTGTGCCAACAGGACGACTTCAAGGCTGCCCGCGTCCTCTGCGACGGTGTAGGCGGGCTCTTCGAACGCCACCGTGACAGCCGGACCCTCCTGGGAGATGACGTTGACGCTCACTGTCGCGTCGGTGGTTTCGTAGCCGGTTACCGCGGCCACGGTCGCGGTCAGTGTGCCGCTCTGTGTTACATCCGACGAGAAGGCCGAGTGTTGGAAAGCGAGAGTCGTGGTCGCCTCTCCTGCGCCGAAAGTCACGTCATGAGATGTGGACGAGAGCCAGGTCTGTTCCTGGGTGATGCCCACCGTCACGTCCAGTGCAGACGACGCGTCGCCGGTCCTGGTTAGAGTGAACACCAGTGACCCAAGCCCGGCAGCGTAGTCGCTCCTGTTGGCGTTGATTGTGATCTCCGGCAGCATCTGCTGGCTGATCTTCGTGTGAACGTCCTCCCCCATCGCAGGTCCATCGCGTGGGCTCACGGCCCATGCCTGTGCGGTCCCGCTGGCTGTGACTGCCGCAATCAGCGCAATTGCCAACAGGCCGATGATTTTCGAGAAGCTTGACCATCCATGTTGTTCGTGCATTTCCATATCGCCTCATACCTTGCTCTGCCAGCGTTCATCAGAACGTCCTTACAATTAAGATAAGACAGAATTATTGATGAGGCTATAGAAGATTTAGAATAACTAATGCGGTATGAGAAATTTCGAGGCGTTCGAGTAGGTAGAACGCCGACTGGCCCGGCGATGATCTGGAAGGCCGGCTAAGACGTGTTCAGATCAGGTGCGAGGGGAGACCGGCCAGTCTGCCAGCGAGGTCTGGCGTAGACCCGGTGGGGTCAGCGGTTGCAGCCGTTTCTGCCAGCTATAGCGCTTCGGCGCCTTCTGCCTCTCCGCCTGCTTCGGCCTCAGCGGTGCGGGAGCCGAGGCGCTGGTCCATGATCAGCAGACCTGTGCCGTCGTTGCCGATCAGGTCCATGTGCGCGTTGATCTCGTTGAGGGTCTTCTCTTCCTCGACCTGCTCGGTGACGAACCACTCGAGGAGCACGTGGGTGGGGTTGTCCTTCTCCGCAATCGCCAGCGCGTACAGGTCGTTGATCATCGACGTGACCAGCCGTTCGTGTTCGAGCGCGCTGCGCATGACTGAGTGGGGCGACTCGAACTCGATTGGGGGCTGCTCGATGGCGTGGAGCGTAACGCGTCCATCCCTGTCGTTGACGTAGTCGAACAGCTTAAGTGCGTGGGAGGTCTCCTCGTCGAACTGAAGCCTCATCCAGTGGGCGAAGCCGTTGAGGTCGAGCGACTCGAAGTACGCCGCCATGGAGAGGTAGAGGTGCGCCGAGTAGAGTTCGTTGTTGATCTGCTTGTTGATTGCGTCCTGGAGCTTATTGGAGAGCATTTGCCTTCCTCAAGTGTTTGGATTTAACTTTCGGCGCCCCGAAAGAGGGGTTGGGTACATTCTAACCCAGAACGGTGTCCTGACCTGATGTTGAGTTACGGTGAGAGCCTGTACCAGTTTGGTAGGCAAGGATTTCCCCCTCACCCCCGGATCAAGTCCGGGGCAGGCTCTAGCCCTCTCCCTCAGGGAGAGGGGACATTCGATCCCACAGTTGAGCGCCGACCAAGTTGATTCAGGCACTTACGGTGATGTATGCACGCTGCGTGGGACACCCCTGATACAATGGCGTACTGTAGGGCCACCGGGACTAGGATTTCATCGGGAGGGCGGACGATGAAGTGGGTAACTGCCGTATCGGAGCACAGGTTTCTGAAGTACGCGGTGGCTGAGTGCGCGACCGAGATCAAGGCTGCGCTCGGCGAACAAAGCCCCGACCTTGCAATTTCATTCGTCTCCGCTCACCATGCCGCACGTTACGAGGAGCTTCCGGCACTCGTGAGGGAACTGATCGGGGAGTGTGTCCTGATTGGCTGCTCGGGAGGGGGGGTCATCGGCGCCGGCAGGGAGGTGGAGAACCGTCCCGGCTTCTCGATTGCCGTGGCCGTGCTGCCTGAGACGAACGTGAAAGCGTTCCACATCAACAACTCAGACCTGCCTGACGGCGACGCTCCGCCTCACCTGTGGGAAGAGCTGATGGGCGTGACAGCGCAGGAGGACCCGCAGTTCCTGATCCTGTCCGACCCGTTCAGCGTCCAGGGTGAGCACCTGCTGATGGGGCTCGACTACGCCTTCCCAAGAAGCGCGAAGATCGGCGGACTGGCGTCCGGCGGTCAGCAGCCCGGCGCGAACGCTCTGTACTTTGGTGACGAGGTACCCCGGTCGGGCGCTGTCGGTGTCGCGCTGCATGGGAACGTGGCCGTCGATACGATCGTCGCGCAGGGCTGTCGACCCATCGGTGGACGGATGCAGATAACCGGCTCCGACCGCAACATGCTCATGGAGCTGGACGGGCGCGGTACGTTCGACGTGTTGCGGGAGCTGTTTGCAGGCATGAGCGAACGAGACCAGCAGCTCGCCCAGCACTCGCTGTTCCTGGGCGTGGTCATGGACGAGTTCAACGAGGAGCCAAAGCTTGGGGACTTCCTCATCAGGAACATCATAGGCATGGACGCCAAGCTGGGCGCCCTTGCGGTGGGCGAGTACCTGAAGGAGGGGCAGATCGTCCAGTTCCATCTCAGGGACGCCGAGACGTCGTCGCAGGACCTCAATGACATGCTGAACCAGTACACCTCGGACGGTGTACAGTCCTCCGGTACGGGCGCGCTGCTGTTCCAGTGCCTCGGTCGCGGCGAGTACCTGTATGGGCGACCCGACCACGACACTGACATGTTCCGCGACAAGGTCGGGGACATACCGTTGGCCGGTTTCTTCTGCAACGGCGAGATCGGCCAGGTGTCAGGCTCGACGTACCTGCACGGCTACACAAGCTCATTCGGCATATTCAGACCGAAGACTTCTCAGACCGCCGGTTCATAACCAGACTCATCAACTAGACTCCAGCTCGCGGGCCTTCAGGAAGTCCTGGTAGGAGGCTTCGGAGTTGCCGAGCAGGTGGTTTACGACGCTTCTGTGGCGGTAGGCGGGCCAGTAGCCCGGGTCGAGTTCGATGGCGCGGTTGAAGTCTGAGAGGGCCTGCTCCAGGTCTCCGACCTCTGAGCGTGCCAGTCCCCGGTTGTGGTAGGCGTCTCGGTAGTCCGGGTCGAGTTCGATAGCGCGAGAGGTGTTGTCGACGGCATCCTGAAAGCTGCCGAGGCACAGGTTGGCGACTCCGAGGTTGTTGTGTGCCATCGTGTTGTCGGGATCGAGTTCTACGACTCGCTCCATGTCGGCCCTGGCCTGGGCGTACTCGCCCCTGTTGGAGTGGGCGTTCCCTCGTCTGAACCAGGCTTCGGCGTTGTGAGGGTCGAGTTCGATAGCGGCCGTCATCTCCTCGATGATAGCCGCCAGGTCTGCGGGTGACGTCACCCTGTCAGACCGGCCTTGCTGAAAGTGCGCCGTGGCGTGCCGAGTACTCGGACAGCTCTTCGAGCACGCTCTCGCTCAGCATGAAGCTCTCCGAGTTATCGGGGAACTGACCGTTTTCGATGTCGGCGACGTAGTTCTGGGTCGCTTCGACGATAGTCTGACCCAGCTGCGCATACTGACGGGCGTGCTTGGGAACGAAGTCCTGGTACAGACCCATCATGTCGTGGAAGACCTGCACCTGTCCGTCGCAGCCCGCGCCTGCGCCAATGCCGATGGTCGGCACGCCAACGCGCTCCGTGATCATTCCGGCAAGCTGGGCGGGAACGCACTCGAGCACTATGGCGTAAGCTCCGGCCTCCTCAAGCGCCCTGGCGTCCTCCATGAGACGCACTGCCTCCTTGAGGCTCCTGCCCTGGACCCTGTATCCGCCGAGCTGGTTTACGGCCTGCGGCGTGAGCCCTATGTGTCCCATGACCGGGATGCCGCTCTCGACGATGCGGCCCACTGTCTCGGCCTGGGAGCGTCCTCCCTCCAGCTTGACCGACTGCGCCCCTCCCTCTTTGAGCAGGCGACCTGCGTTGCGGATCGCCTCCGGGATGTCGGCGTGGTAGCTGAGGAAGGGGAGGTCTCCGACCACGTGGGCGCGCTGGGTGCCTCGGACGACGGTCCTGATGTGATGGACCATCTCGTCCATGGTCACCGGCACCGTGGAATCGTATCCCAGCACCACCTGTCCGAGGCTGTCGCCTACGAGAATCAGGGGGATGCCCGCCCGCTCCACGAGCTGGGCTGAGGTGTAGTCGTAGGCGGTAATCATGGGGATCTTCTCCCCGTTCCGCTTCATCCTGCTGAGGTCTCGGATCGTAACTCGCATTGGTACCTCCTCGAATCGAGTGAAGTCCGTCGATTATGACCTGACTATGTGCCTGTCTTGTATTCTAATACTATCCGTTCGATTTCGGCAGAGAGTTCCTTGCTGAGCGCACCCTTCTCAACAGCGAAGGGCAGTCCGGCCAGGGCAAGCTCGCAGTACAGCGGCAGGTACTCTGGAGCGTGTGACTTCAGTGCCTCCAGGTGCTTGCGGATCGTGCCGACGTCGCCGCGAGGGTAGGGGCCGGCGACGCCCTGCGGCACGCCATTGGCGTCCAGGTTCCGGGCGACTGCGCCCATCATCGGCGTAAGGGCACGGATGCCCTCGTCGCGCGGATGGTCGAACTTCGGCCACACAGAGGCCGCGACAGAGGCCAGCACCGCTAGCAGGTTGCCCATCAGCACGCCAGACAGGTGATACAGTACCTTGTCCTCGGGTCGCAGGAAGATTGGGTTGCCGCCGATGTCATGTCCCATCTGCTCGAGGTAGTCCCGTATTTCAGGTGCGGACTCGATGCCGAATGTTGTGCCAGGGATGTTCTTGACTCCCTCGTCCACGGATGAGAATGCCTGCAGCGGATGAAATGCCCCGACGAGCGCGCCCTGTGCCGCCGCCGCATCGAGGAGATCGAGACTCGCCGCTCCTGAGCAGTGTGCCACGCCCTGCCCCTCGCGAAACTTCAGCGACTCGCATACGGCGCTGATCGCGTCGTCCGGTGTCGTGATGAAGGAGAAGCCCACCGAGTCGACGAGTTTCTGGAGGCTCCGGTAGGGCACACATCCCGGAATGCGGTCCGCAAAGGTCTGCGCTGAGGCGTGCGTCCGGCTAGCCGCGGCAACCACGGGGTATCCGGCGTTGTGCAGTGCGACTGCGATCGAACCTCCTACGGCGCCAGCGCCGATGAAGCCGATGGGTGTGGACTTGTCTATATCTCTCATTCGGTTAACTCAGAGACGGCCTTTACGCCGCCGAGTCCGGTGGCATTCTGCACGGCTCGTATGATGGCTCTACTTACACTCACTGCTGAGGCGGCGCAGAGGCGGTTCATACTGACCGGGACTTCGTGCCTCCTCGTCGACAGGGCAAACATGGTATCACCATCGCTCATCAGGTGCGCGGGCCTGACTGTCATCGCCAACCCGTCGTGGGCGACTTGAGCGAACTTGTTTGCCTGGGACTTGGTCAGGGTCGCGTTGGTCGCTACCACGCCGATGGTAGTGTTTTCGCCAGGCGGCGTTCGCGAGTCCTCGTAGCCGGGATCGGTGATCAGGGCCATCGAGTCCAGCATGGTGACACCGTCATCGTGGAGCGGCCCTGCCATGATATGAGCCGTCTCTGGATCGACCACGCCGCCTACGGCGTTGACCGCGACGATTGCGCCGATTGTCACTCCGTCGCCAAGATGAACGCTTGCCGTACCGATGCCGCCCTTGATGCACCGGTCACGACCGAGCAGTTTAGCTACTGTGGCTCCTGTGCCCGCGCCAACGCTGCCCTCGGCGATCTCGCCACTATGGGCTGCCTCGCAGGCGAGCCTTCCCGCCCGGGCATCAGGTCGGACTCTGTGGGTGACGAGTCCGAGGTCGAACAGAATCGCAGCCGGAACTATCGGAATCGTCGCGTTTCCGAACTCGATGCCGACGCCTTTCTCCTCGAGGTACTCGACGACTCCGGTGGCCGCCGAAAGCCCAAAGGCGCTGCCGCCGCTGAGAATCACCGCGTGGACCCTGTCGACCATAGCGGTCGGCGACAGCAGGTCGGTCTCACGTGTCCCTGGGGCCGAGCCGCGAACGTCCACGCCGCCCACGGCCCCATCCTCGCACAGAACGACAGTGCAGCCGGTGGCGTTCTCCAGGTCGGTATAGTGCCCGGCACTGATTCCAGGCACAGAGGTTATGCCGTGGTCAGCCATGTGAAATCACAAACGCGTTGGCCGGGAAGACACTATTGGGGATCGGCAACTGACCAGGAGTTTGAGTCTGGATCGTATATTTCCGTCGAGTTGATTGGGCCGCTGAATCCAAAGCCGCCTGTGACAACTACTCTTCCATCGTCAATCAGCGTTGCTGCGTGGAACCCTCGCCCGGTCTCCATGGAGCCGGCATCTGACCAACTATCAGTGGTTGGGTCGTAGACCTCCGCTGAGGTCAGGAATTGACCGGCTCCCAAGCCTCCCACGACCAGCACCTTGCCGTTCTGAAGCACCACCGCCGCAGGTTTGAGGCGAGGCGTGCTCATCTCAGCCGCCGCAGACCATGTGCCGCTGGCTGCATCGTATAGCTCGACGGACGCCAGGCGTCCGTCCGTTCCTCCGCCTCCTACCGCCAGAACTCTGCCGTCCTCCAGTGCTACTGCCGCGAAGCGTTCCCTCGCGTCAGTCATGTCGGCAGTGGCAGACCATGTACCGGAAGACGGGTCGTATATCTCAACCGACTGGAATGGGTCGTCGCCTGCATCACCACCGGCAACCAGCGCTGCACCGTTCGGGAGCGGCACGAGGGAGTGTCCCTGACGGGGCTGAGACATGGAGCCCGCAGATGACCACTGTCCGGTCGCGGGGTCGAAGATCTCGGCAGAACTGAGCACAGACGAGTCAGTGCCCTTGCCGTCGTTACCGCCGGCGACGAGGACTGATCCGTTGGATAGGAGGGCTGCGGCAATGTGGTCTCGCGGCGTGCTGATGTCACCTGCGAATGACCATGTTTCGTTGTCAGGGTCGAATAGGTCGGTCTCAATTAGCGGTCGTTCGAGTTGCTGTTCCTGGATGCCTGCCTGAAGTACTCCGGCTCCTCCCACCAAGAGTACGCGACCATCACTGAGCAGCAAGGCGACGTGCTGTGTCCGCTGGCGGCCCATGGTTCCTCCGGGCTCCCAGCGACCTGTAGACGGATCGTAGAGCTCAGAAGTATCAGTGATTGCCTCGAGCCGTCCGCTGCCGTCATCGCCCCCTGCGATAAGAAGTCGTCCGTCCTGAAGCAGGGTGGTCGTATGGGTGCCCCGGGCGAAAGACATGCTGTTGGTCGGGAGAGGAGTTGGAGTATCCATCACGACCATCGGCGTAGGCAGGACAGCCTGTTCCTCATCACTGTCCTCAGATCCTCCTCCACAGGCGAACGAGACCAGTGCGAGGCCGCCGATGATCAGGAATGTCAGTAGTAGAGAGCGCATTTGAATGATCCCACCAAGCTTTTTGAGCAGGGTACTACATCCGGCGTCTCAGTTTGGGGTCCAGACTGTCTCTCAGTCCGTCGCCGGCGAGGTTGACCCCAAGTACGGTAATGGTCAGGAAGAGGCCGGGGAAGAATATGACCCACACGGCCCGGGATATGAAGTTGCGGCCTTCAGCCATGACGTTACCCCAGCTCGGTATCTCTGGAGGGGGGCCTGCTCCCAAGAAGCTAAGGTATGCCTCCGTCAATATGGCTGCCGCGCAAATGAAAGTCGCCTGTATGATCAACGGCGCCATTGTGTTGGGGAGAATGTAACGGGCCAGTATGCGATACGGAGGTACACCCACTGCACGCGCGGCGTCAACGAACATCTGCTCTCGCAGGCTCAAGACTGAAGACCTCACTACGCGTACGGCACGCGGCGTTTCCACCACGGTCAGAGCGATTATCACGTTCTGCATGCTGCCCCCCAGCAGCGCCATCATGGCCATGGCCAGCAGGACGGACGGGATGGACATCAGCCCATCCATTAATCGCATTATGACCGTGTCCACCTTCGGGTAGTATCCGGAGGGAAGTCCGATCAGGATTGCGTTAATGAGCGATACCAATGCCACAGAAAGCCCGACTGTCAGGGAGATTCGGGTGCCGAAAATGGTCCTGGAGAACACGTCTCGACCCAGGTTGTCAGTACCAAACCAGAACCCGGACTGTGGCTCTGCGAACCGATTGAACGGGTCAACGTCTCCCGCGTCGCTAGACGCGATTAGCGGAGCGCATATGGCGATCAGCAGCATTAGCACCACAACTGCTATGCCCGCGACCATAGTCGGATTTCTTGCCGAGACCCTTCTGAGACTCGTCAAGAGACTGCCGGCTATCTCGCGAGCGGCTGCCGACTTGAGGGAGATGTCTGCCTGTCGTTCCTCTGCCATCAGTACCTAACACGTGGATCGAAGTAAGCGTAGGAAATGTCTACGAGCAGGTTAACGAAGACGTATACGCAGGACACCACCAGTATTACACCCTGAATAATTGGATAGTCCCTGGCGAGGATCGAATTGATCAGGAGCCTGCCGAGCCCTGGTATTGCGAAGACGCTTTCGGTTACTACCACCCCACTCAGAACCCCAGCGATCCCGAGTCCAATTACTGTCATGATCGGGAGTGCCGCATTTCTCAGAGCGTGGCGGATCAGGACCGACGTTTCCGCCAGACCCTTGGCTCGCGCAGTTCGGACGTAGTCTTCACCCAGAATCTCCAGGACGGTCGCCCGCGTCATTCGAGCAATCAGGGCCATCAAGATCACACCGGTTGCGACTGCGGGCATGATCAGGCGATGGAGGAAGGGCAGGAATCCTTCGGATGGCGCAACGTATCCTGCCGCCGGAAAGATGTCCAGCTGTACGGCGAACAGGTAGATCATCAGGAAGCCTAACCAGAAGACCGGTATTGAAAACCCCAGGGTCGCGAATACCATGACGAACCTGTCAATCCAGGAATTCGCCTTCCATGCTGCCAATACACCAAGGGGTATTGCCAGGCTAACTGCAATTATCTCCGTCAGGATCGCCAATGACACCGTTGGAACAGCCCACTGGCGGATTAAGTCGAGCACGGGGTGTTTTGAGACAATGGAACGGCCGAGGTCGCCGCGCAGGATGTCCTTGAACCAGATTCCTAACTGAACGGGAAGGGGTCGGTTCAGCCCCAGCTGCTCGCGGATGGCCTCTACCTCTCCCTCAAGGGCTTCGTGTCCCGCGATGAGTGCTGCAGGGTCTCCGGGAGATAGGCGAATCAGTGCGAATACGACGAGAGACACGACCAGCAACACTGGAAATGTGGACAGTATCCTTCTGATGACGTATCCGGCCATGCCGATCCTTGCAAAGAGAGTTCTTGGAAGCGTCGGCGAGTGCGGGTGTCAGCGTGGCACCTGCACGCCTCCGACGCTTCCTCTAGTTTGAGTTGCCCAGGTTAGTGGGCGTCCAGGTCGTACTTCCGCCTATTCGCGGCCTTCGACCCAGACATTGTTGTAGTTCTGCATCCCCTTGATCACGGTGAAATTCTTGACCCACTTACGGTAAGGGGTTGTCAGGAAGAACTGTCCCAGACCAAGGAAAGGGACATCGTCCCAGAACAGGTCCTCGATCTCGCTGACTATTCGGGCTCTCTCCTTGGGGTCCATGGCGGAGGCGTACTCGTTAGAGAGTTCCACCATCCTTGCACTCTCGTAACCCGTGCGGGCGGAGCCGTTAACCCAGCCGTCGGTAATCGGGTCGTGAATCCCGTAGAAGCCATGCCACGTGCTGTGCATGTGCCAGAAATCGAGGTCCCCGATGTGGGATATCAGGGTTGCCCAGTCCATACCTGGCATATCTACATTGACACCGATCTCTTCCATCTGCTGCTTGAAGACAGGTCCAAGAGGGGTGATAGTGCCGTAGTCATTGGGATTCATCAGCAGAATTGGCTCACCGTTGTACCCAGACTCCGCAATCAGACTCTTCGCGTGTTCTATGTTCTTCTGGTTGTACCGATCGTCACCCTCGTGGGACTCCAGTGGCGTTCCACAGTGGAAGACGGTTGCACAAAGTGTCCAGAGTTCTTCAGGGCCCAGCGCTGCCATGTAAGCCGCGGGGTCGATGGCCGCCAGAACTCCCTGCCGGAACTTCACTTCGCTGGTGGGCCACTTTGACGCATTAAAGACAAGTGCAGACTTCTTGCCCGGCTTGTCCAGTGCGACGTCGATTTCGGGGTGTGCCTCCATCTCCGCGTAGAAGTCGAGGCTGGCACCGTCAACGATATCCCACTCACCAGTCTTGAGGCCGGCTATCTTGGTCTCTTCAGCCGGAACTTCGAGCCAGATTACCCTGTCCATGTAGGGAATCTGCGCACCGGCGAAGTTGCTGTGTGGGTCCGACCTGGGCACGTACTCCTCGAAGCGTTTGAGAATGACCCTGTTGCCGACTTCCCAGTTTTCCAGTTCGTATGGACCCGTGCCAATATAGTTGTCCACACCCACATCCTCAGTGGGTTCCAGAACGGCTATCTCTTGCGGCCACATGATCGCCCTGGACCTAAGCTGGCCAAGGTGAGAGATTAGCGCGCCGTACGGCTGGGTCAGGTTGATCTCAAATGTGAGTTCGTCTATCTCTGCCATTCCGGGCTCGGCCAGGACCTTGCTCAGCGTCTTGCCTGCGGGCTGGCGCTTCATCCAGCGTTCCATTGAGGCGAGGACATCTGAGGAGGCGATGTGACGGCCATCACTCTTGTGGAAAGTAGGACCTTCTCTCAAGGTGAAGGTGTACGTTGTCCCATCGCCCGAAACCGACCAGTCCTCAAGCAACTGCGGCTTGGGGTTGAAGTCATCGTCGTAAGCGAGTAGTCCTTCCTGGTAGTGGAGGTGGACCGCACCGCACACATACGCGCTGGTAAAGTCGCAATCGAGGGACTTGATGCTGGCCTGAGCAACTACCCTGAGGTCGCCTCCGTAGCGTGCCGCTTCAAGTGCAAGTGCCGGTGAGAGTTGGGCATCAACTTCTTTGACGACCTCTTTCTCTACGACCTTCTCGACTTCGACCTCTTTAACGACCTCTTTCTCTACGACCTTCTCGACTTCGACCTCTTTGACGACTTCCTTTTCTACTTCTACGGGAACTTCTTTGACTACCTCAACTACCTTCTCTACAACCTCCGGCTCGGCATCACCTTGGCAGGCTCCAAGCACAAGTGCCGCAACAAGTACGGCTATTGCTATAAGACCCGCTTTCCTTAGACCCATATCATCCTCTCCTCTACTTGGCTACCACCCGGAATTGGGGTTAATTTTTTGCAGCATTCGATGTTGTCTGGAAGGTGCTGGTTGAGCCGCACAATACAATGCAGCAGAATACTTGTCAATTTAGACATGAAAAAACAGGCATATTTTGCCGGTTGTGCAACGCCCTCTCGACTAGTGGAATCGCGCCCATGACACTCCGATTGACACCATTTGACGGCCAACTTTAGAATGCAGGCACTTTTTCAAGCTGAGAGTTTATGCTGCGCGGCACCGCGCACGGAGAGTAAAACCAATGAGCACAAAGGCCTATGTTCTGATCGAGACCGCTGTGGGTGAGTCCGAAGAAGTTGCGGGCGCACTCGATGCGCTGCCTGGCGTCGATGCCGTTGACATGGTCACGGGACCCTACGACATCATCGCGGTCGTGTCGGCGAACGACCTCAACGCCGTCGGTCAGATCGTGACACGGGAAGTCCACACCGTATCCGGAATCGTTCGGACCGTTACCTGCATGGTGGTGGGCGGCTCTTAGGCCCGGTATGCCGTGTAGACGGCGACAACTGAAGACACGTCCCGTACTCTGATGCGGGACTCGATCAAGCCGGGGGCGCACCAATGTGCGCCCCTACGCATTTATGGGAGGCTCCGCCTTGGACCTTGGACTCAATGAGTTCCAGCAGATGCTCAGAAACAGTGCTCGCGAGTTTCTCGAAGCCGAGTGTCCGCTCTCGTATGTGAGAGACATGGAGCAGGACGAGCGCGGCTACTCGCCGGAACTCTGGAGCTCGATGGCCGAGATGGGCTGGCTCGGGCTGGCTTTCCCGGAGAGTTACGGGGGCGAGGGCCTCGGCTTCGTGGAGCTTGCCATCCTGCTGGAAGAGATGGGAGGGGCGCTGCTGCCGGGGCCTTTCTTCTCCACCGTCGTAATGGCAGGCGTGGCGCTGGCCGAGGCAGGTACCGAAGACCAGAGGAACGAGTACCTCGCACGCATAGTCCGGGGTCAGCTAATTGTGACGATGGCGATAACCGAACCCAGCGGGCTATGGGAGCCGCGCGGAATCGAGGCCGCCGCGCGACGGACAGACGGCGGCTACGTGATTAACGGCACAAAGCTCTACGTGCCGAACGCCCATGTGTCAGACTACGTCATCGTCGCCGCCCGGACGGGAGATTGCGAGACAGGGGTCAGCCTGTTCATAGTGCCGTCCAACGCAGATGGTCTGAAGCAGACGCTGCTCACCACCATCGCCTCGGACCGGCAATCCGAGCTGGTGTTCGACGACGTAACGGTTGACGAGACTTCACTTCTTGGGGAATTCAACGGCGGCTGGGATACAGTCGAGACCGTGCTCAAGTGGGGCGCGGTGGGGAAATGCGCCGAGATGCTGGGTGGAGCGCAGCGGGTACTGGACATGACTGTCCGGTATGCGAAGGAGCGAATGCAGTTCGGCAGGGCCATCGGGTCGTTCCAGGCAGTCCAGCATCACGCTGCCGACATGGCGGCCGACGTCGATGGGTGCCGGTACATCACCTACCAGGCTGCGTGGACGCTGGGACAGTGCCTGCCCGCCGACCGCGAGGTCTCAATGGCGAAAGCGTGGGTGTCGGACGCATACCAGCGTGTGTGCTCCCTCGCTCACCAGAGTCACGGGGCCGTGGGATTCACCAAAGAGTACGATTTGCAGCTATACTCACGCAGGGCGAAGGCCGCTGAGCTCATGTTCGGAGACGCGGACCTCCACCTCGAAGCGGTGGCATCTGCGATTGGGCTGTGAACTCTTGCGACAGGGCCCGGCCGGACTGAACTGTCCAGCGCGTCGCCCAGCGACAACCTGCTCTCGAATTTGCCGATAGCTGAGTGGGAGCTTATCGGTCTCTTAAGTCAGGGGACCATCTTATTGGCCCATTTGTACGTCCAGCCTGTGGCTGGCGGTGGTCGGGATGACGATCTTATCCTTCATTTCCAAGCGTCTGTCTGACGACTGGAAGCTGCTTGCGGCGATATTCCTTGGGATTACCATTGCAGCCTCGCTCCTTGCAGGGGCTCCGGTCTATATCAGCACGCTCGAACGCCAGGGAATCGACACCGCGATCGACCGTGCCAACCAGTCCTACCTCAATATCTATGCGGCGTCGCCATATATAACCCTGGATGGGGGATCTCTCGACGCCACTGACCAGGCATTCGACCAGGCGCTGGCCGGAAACATCGCTGAGATCAACAGGAGCCGCGTCCGCTACCTGAAGTCGCCGACCTTCCTGGTAGGAACTCCCCAGTCGCCGCTGTACCCGCTCTCACTGCAGCCCGAAGAAGGCATACGAGTCTCACGCGGGTACTTCCAGCACATCGAGAAGATTGACGAGCACGTCACGTTCCTGCAGGGTCGAATGGCAGTGGACCAGGTCGTCTGGGAGAACGGCAAACCTACGATGGAAGCCATCATCGGCGAGCCTGCGAAGGACGCGTTCGATCTCGAGTTGGGCGACGTGATCCACTTTGCGCCCTCGCTCAACCATCCGATGCGCGCCAGGGTCGAGATCGTGGGAGTCGTTGAGCCTACTGACCCCACGGAGGAGTACTGGCAGCAGAACCCCAACATCTTCCTGGACCCCGCGCCGCTGGAGGAGCTTCCGGACGCCGAGGTGGAGGTAGACCCCGATGAGCCGCCGCTGCCGGTGTTCGTCACACAGCCGGTCCTGGTCGACGGTGTCGGGCGCGCCTATCCCGGCACGCTCGTCAACTCGAGCTGGTTCGTGTCCGTAGACAGGGAGGCGCTGAAGGAGTGGGACAAGAACGAGGTACGTTCGCGGCTGGACCAGATGGAGGTCGAGGTCACCGACGCGATGCCCGGCTCGGTCGTGTTGACGGGCATCAGGGGACTGCTTGACGCGTTCGACAAGCGCAGCTTCTTCACGAGCGTCCCGCTCCTGCTGCTGCTCGTGGTTACGGCCATTACGGTGCTGTACTACATTCTGATGATGGTCTCGTACCTGGTGTCCAGTCGTGAGGCGGACGTCGCCCTGCTCAGGAGCCGGGGAGTCAGCGCCTGGCAGCTTGCGCGCATCTATGCCCTGGAGGGGATTGCGATCACGGTAGTCGCAACGGTCATCGCGCCGTTCCTGGCGATGGGCGCCATCACGCTCTCAGGCAAGCTGGGCTACTTCGAGGAAATTACCCTTGGCGAGTTCCTGCCGGTCTCGTTTGAGGCGATGCCGTTCCTGGTGGCCGCCGGAGTCGGGCTTCTGTGCCTGACAATCTACATAGTGCCGGGCGTAGTCGGGGCCAGGACAGGGCTGATCGTGCACAAGTTGCGATCTTCGCGGCCCCCTGCAGCGCCGTTCTTCCAGCGCTACTACATAGACGTCGGACTCATGGTCATTGGCGGACTGGTCTTCTGGGAGCTGTTCGCTCGCGGGCAGATCATATCCGGCGGGCTATTTGGCGACAGAGGGATCAACGAGGCTCTGCTGTTCGCACCGGTGCTGCTGCTGACGGTCGTCGCGCTGCTGTTCATGAGGTTCTTCCCCCTGATCGTACGCTACATGAGCGGCGACTCCCCCTCTCTACTGCACCTTGGCGCGTCGGTGATTCTGGCAAGTCTCGCTCTCATAGTTGTAGTTCAGCATGTCAGGGCAGGGGACGAGCTGGGATGGATCGGCAGCGCGGTCTACCTTGCGATCATAGGACTGGCGTACTTCGGCACCTGGAAGACGCGGCGTCGAGTACTTTTCATCGCCGGTCTCATCGTGCAGGCTGTCCTGATTGGTCTCTTCATCTACAACGACGTCCCAGACTCGGGTGCGGCTGTATACATCCCAACCGTAATGCTCGGAGCGTTGGTGCCGTTACAGGTCGCGTTCGTCGCCCTGCGCAGATTGTCCAGGGTCTATCCTGTATGGCTGTCCATGGCCATCTGGCGGATGGGACGCAACCCGCTCCAGTACAGCTGGCTGGTGCTGCTGATCGTGATGGTAACCGGGCTTGGTGTGCTGGCCACGACTGTCGGCGGTACTCTGGACCGGTCTTACGAGGAGCGAATTCTGTATGAGGTTGCGTCCGACCTCCGCGTCACCGGCATGCCCACCCACTTTGCGGAGGGGACAGAAGAGATCAAGCGCAGGTATCTGACCATGTCAGGCGTAACCTCGGTCTCGCTCGGCCTGAGGGGAGAGGGGTCGGTGGGAGCGACGTACTCGGGCAACAGCTTTGGCGTGCTGGCGATCGAGTCGGATGACTTTCCATACGTCACGTGGTACCGGGACGACTTTTCTGAGCGTCCCCTGCCGCAGGTGATGAGCCTGCTCAGGTCGGGCGCAAACCAGCCCAGCATCGATCTCCCGGAGGGAGCCGAGGGTATTCACGTCTGGACCCGAACGCTGGACGAGTACCCCAATATGTTCCTGTGGATGGTGCTCCAGGACCATCGAGGTGTTACGGACACCATTACCTTCGGTCCTGTGACGGGTGAGGAGTGGACTCTCCGGAGCGCCGAGATCCCGCGACACCTTGAGCCACCCCTGAATCTCGTTAGCGTTCAGGTATACGAGCCCGCATTCGGCCCGGCCGGAACCGCGGGCACCGTGCTTCTCGATGACATCCAGGCGTCGGTGAGGGGCAACGATGAGAGACATATCCTGGACGACTTCGAAGGGTTTAACAAGTGGACTCCGCTTTCGACGTCGATGATTTCCAGGGACTCGATCGGGTTCACTCTCCAGGACGTCAAGAACGGCTCGCGATCTGGAGCGTTCGTTTTCGGCAAGGACACGGACAGGGGCATTCGCGGGTTCTACAGGAGCCCCACCGGCGGTCCGGTTCCCGTGGTTGCCAGCACGAGCTTCACTAGGCGCACCGGCACAGTCGTGGGCAATGCCCTGATAGTCAACGTGTTTGGCAGGCTGATTCCGGTGCGGATCATGGACACAGTCGACTACTTCCCGACAATGGACCCGGCCGGCAACGGCTTCCTGATTTCGGACCTGGACAGCTTCCTGCGCCACCTGAACATCCTGACGCCAATCGGAAGCATCAGGCCCAATGAGCTGATCCTGAAGGAGGCTCCGGGAGCGGGAGACGAGGCCTATCTCTACGGGCTTGCCCTTGCCCGGTCGCCGCACCTGGTGCACGACCGCACAAGGATGCTGGAGTCTGTCCGCCTCGACCCGCTCATCACCGCTGGATGGCGCGCAATGGTGCTCGTCACCTTCGCCGTCATCGTCTTCGTGTCCGCGCTCGGGTACATCACCTACCTGATCTCGTTTGCCGGGCAGAGTCGGGCAGAGACAGGTTTCCTGCAGGCGCTTGGTCTGAGGCGGAGCCAGATGACGCAGCTCCTCAGCTCCGAGCACCTGGTGGTTGTGGCCATGGGACTGGGGCTGGGCACAATCGCCGGATTCGCCATGAGCAACATCATGGTGTCAGCTCTCGCTGTGACAGAAGACGGTTATCCTGTCGTGCCTCCGTTCATTCTGACAACGGACTGGGAATTCATGGTGCCGATCTATGGTGCGCTGGTGGTCACATTCGTCGGGGCGCTGCTCTGGCTTGCCAGGTCAGTGTCCAGAGTGAACATCCACGAACTGTCCCGAATGGAGGGTGAGTGATGGGTCTCCTCTCCAGGCTGATTTCGGCATGGCCACAGGTAGCCCGCAGGACGCTCGCCAACTGGCAGCTTATGTCCACGGTCGTCGTCGGTGTTCTGCTGGCCGCCACAATCATGGCCGGGACCGTCATCTACTTCGACGCGCTCAGGGAGCTGGCCCTCAAGAATGCTCTCAGCAAGCTGAGCGTCAACGACTCAAACATCGCGATCAAGTCCGACCGCGGGCCGACCAAGTACGAAGAGCGGGACAAGGTCGTAGCTGAGACCGAGCGCGAGATCGACGACCGCATCTCGTGGATGCTCCGCGACAAGACAACAGGCGTAAAGACGGCCACCTACTTCCTGTCGGAAGTCGGACAGGAGGAAACGGCCGACACAGACAACCCTCGTGCCTTCTTCGGCCATCTCCCAAGACTCAGCGACCACATCACGGTGCAGCCTGGGGGCAGGCCATCCGGCGATGGGTACGTCAACGCCCCGGGCGGTGAGCCAACGATCGAGGCCATCGTGCCCCTGGAAGCCGCCAACGATCTCGGGGTAGGGGTTGGCGACCGGCTCGCAGCGGTCCCATACTGGTCGGACTCTTCTCCGTACATCCACGTCGTCATTACTGGCACATTCACCCGAACCAACCCGGACGACGAGTTCTGGTACCTGAACGACAAGATATTCAACGCAGCCACCGGTAGGAGCTTCCAGACGCTGCCGTTCTATCTCACGGAGAGGGCGTACTACGAGGTCCTGGGAGATACTTTCAGGCAGCTCGACAGCGTCTACAGCTGGCTGCTGATGGTGGACACAGGTACGCTGAATGCCAGGAACGCGACCTTTGCGCGGCGGTCCATCAATGCAATGGAGGACCGGCTCTCCACGAACCTGTTCAGCTACCGGCAGATTACGGAGCTTGAAGATGCCCTCTTCCAGTACGACGTAAGGCTGTTCTTCTCCAAGCTGCCGATGTTCGTGATACTCATCCTGATCTCGGTGGTAATCCTGTACTACGTGATCACGCTGTCCTCGCTGGTGGTGGAGCAGCAGCGGGGGGAGATCGTACTCCTGAAGAGCAGGGGATCGAGCGCGGCCCAGGTGCTTTCTGTGTACGTACTGGAGGGTGTGACCATTGCCGTGCTGGCGGTAGCGGTCGCCCCACTGCTCGCGGCAGGAGTAATCAGCCTGCTCGGCATTACTCCTGCGTTCTCAGACCTCAGCGGCGGCGAGCTGCTCTCCGTTTCGCTTTCGCCCGGTGCCTACATGATGAGCGCGCTGGGAGGGTTGCTCAGCTTCGCGGCGCTAATGATCCCGGCGGTACAGGCATCGCGCATGAGCGTGACCACCTTCCGGCACCAGTCCTCCAGGCCATACACGCAGCCGTTCTATCAGCGTTATTTCCTGGACGTTCTGCTACTTGTAGTAGGCGTGCTCCTGTTAAGGCAGCTCTCCGAGCAGGGCTCGGTCGTGGCGGTTGGAGTGTTCGGAGAAGTTGCCACGGACCAGCTACTTCTCGCAGTGCCTGCGATTGTGCTGGTGGCCTCCGCACTCGTGCTGCTCAGACTGTTCCCGCTGTTCATGAGGATTTCGAGCGCGCTGCTGTCGTCGTTCCTGTCCGCGGGACTGGTGCTGGGCATCTGGCAGATGGCCAGGAACCCGACCCACTACGCACGGCTGTCGCTGATGCTGATCCTGATGGCGGGACTCGGCATCTTCGCGGCCAGCTTTGGAGGGACCCTGCAGCGCAGCTTCTCGGAGCGTGCGCTGTACTCGACCGGTTCTGACGTCCGGCTGGTTGGCACCCTGCTTAACACCAGGGGGCAGTCCGTCCCGATGAGAGAGTCTTACGAAGACCTGCCCGCGGTTGAAGACGTTGGCCTCGCGTTCAGGGGGTTCGGCTCAGACCTGTCGAAGCTGCTGGCCGACTCGTACACCATGTTCGCCGTCGAGGGCGAGAAGATCAGCGAGATGGGCTGGTTCAGGGACGACTTCTCAGAGACGCCTATGGACTCGCTGTTATCGACCCTCGAGTCCAGGACGCTACCCGTTGGGATCGAGGTCCCTTCCGACGCTGAGTCGATCGGAGTCACGGTCAAGCCCGACAGACCGCATTCGAGTGTCGCACTCGCCCTGAGAATGCGCGACGTCAATGGCAGGTACTTCACCTACCTGATGGGCGAGTTGAACAACCCGGCGTGGACGACCATGGAACAGCCCGTGACGCGCTCGAGCATCAGGCAGTTTGCAACGCTTCAACCGGCCCGTCCACTGACCCTGGTATCCCTGACGCTGTTCGAGACCAACGGTCGCAATCGACTCAGGGCCGGCTCCGTCGCAGTGGACGAGATATTCGCGACCCGGTCCGACGGCGGGAGGCAAGTGCTGGAGTCGTTCGACACCGTTTCAGAGTGGACCACGCTCAATTCGGTGCCTGAGTCTCAGTCGGACGTGCTCAAGTCGACCAATGACGGGCTGAACGGAACAAGCGGCTCGGCCTCGTTCATCTGGGTGGAGGGACGTCCGCTCGTCAGTCGCGGCATATATCACGGTCCGGTCCTGGAGCCGATTCCCGTCATCGCGACAAGCAGGTTCCTGCGAGTCAACGAACATCGCATCGGCGAGGTGATCGAGGTCTCGGCGCAGGGTCATCGCATCGACGTCGAACTGACCGACGTGGTCGACTTCTTCCCGACACTCGACACGTTCAAGCGCTCCTACCTGATCGCCGACCTGGACTCGGTCAGCGCTTACACGAACCTGGAGGCGACAGGCGGTGAGCTCCGACCCAACGAGGTGTGGATGACCACCAACGGGTCGTCGTCAGACAGGGACAGGCTCCTGTCCCTGCTCGATGACAGCCAGCCGTTCCCGAGCCGGGAAGTCCACGACCGGGTGCACGTGCTTGCTGAGTCCACAGTGGACCCGCTGGTCGAGGCTGGATGGCGCGCGTTGCTGTTCATGGCCTTCGCCGCCGTGCTGGTGCTTAGCGGTCTCGGGTTCCTGGTGCACGCCTACGTGTCGTTCAGGAGCCGGGAGATACAGTTCGCGCTGATGAGAACGGTCGGCTTCTCCATGAGACAGCTAAGTACGCTCGTACTGCTTGAGCAAGTGCTGGTGATTGGAGCAGGACTCGCGCTCGGCACCTGGATGGGAGGGAGACTCGGCGCGACGATGATGCCTTTCCTGGGACACGACGACAGCGGCACCCGCGTTCTCCCGCCGTTCGTCGTGGACGTCAACTGGGGGACGCTGGCAATCATGTACATCGCGATGGGCCTGCTGTTCGCGGTCATCATCGCCGGCGTAATCATCCTCGTCCGCCGCATCTCGCTGCAACGCATCCTGAGGCTGGGAGAGGTGTGAGGGAGCGCTGGATAAACATGGACATCCTCAGCGGACAAAAATGAGGCTATAATTCAGGAATACGCGAGTTACATCAGCTGCCGGGAAGGATCTGAGGGGACTTTGAGATACCGGGACACGCATCCCTGGATCATGTTTGATCTGGATCTCAGGCACGCTCCGCCCAGGTTCTGGATGCTGCTTGGGGAGGCCTGCGCCAAGTGTGAGAACATCGCTGGCATCCCTCTGGCGCCCCAGACTTCGGAACTGCTGCACCAGGTCTCTCTCGAAAGGGGCGCTCGCGCCACTACAGCTATCGAAGGGAACACTCTCTCTGAAAGCGAGGTGTCCAGGCTCGCGCGTGGAGAGCTCAGGCTGCCGCCATCCAAGGAGTATCTCGGCAGGGAGGTCCAGAACATACTGGACGCCTGCAATGAGATGCTAAGCACCCTGAGCGGCGGTCACGACCTGCCTCTGGACGTCGAGCGCCTAAAGTATCTGAATGCTCAGGTGTTGTACGGACTTCCTATGGGGGACGACGCGGTGACCGGCGAAATCCGCACCCACGAAGTCGGGGTCGCCAGGTACAGGGGCGCTCCTGCTGAAGACTGCAAATATCTGCTCGGTCGCCTCTGCGACTGGCTGGAACGCATGGACATAGACTCGCGCCATTCCGCACTGGTCCTTCCAGTCATCAAGAGCATCGTCGCTCATCTATACCTGGCGTGGATACACCCATTTGGAGATGGCAATGGGCGTACCGCAAGGCTCGTCGAGTTTCAGATGCTCATCGGCTCCGGTATTCCCAGTCCGGCTGCTCACCTGCTTAGCAATCACTACAACGAGACCAGGTCAGAGTACTACCGGACGCTCGACAGGTCGTCCCGAGTTCCAAATGGCGTGATCGCGTTCCTCACGTATGCGTTGCAGGGCTTCGTGGATGGCCTATCTGAACAGCTCACCGTGATCCGCAGGCAGATACTGAGGGACACCTGGACAAACTACGTCCATGCTCAGTTCCACGACCGGAAGGGCTTCGCCAACACCAGGCGCAGAAACCTCGTTCTCGACCTCTCCGATGTGGATGGACCTGTCCCCCCTCGGAACGTCCGGACATTGACGCCCAGGCTGGCAGAGGCATACCTTAACAAGACGAACAAGACCATAACGCGCGACATCAACGTACTAAAGACGATGGGACTGGTCAGACAGACGAGCGAGGGTATCGAGCCGACCGTTGACATGATGTTGGCGTTCCTACCGATAACCGGTCAGCCGTCGGAGTAAGCCACATGACAACTGCCAACAACTCCTCATACGTCTTCTGCCAGGACGTGTTCAAGATCTACAAGATCGCCGACCTTGAAGTCGTTGCCCTCAGGGGCCTCGATCTTGCTGTCGACGCGGGCGAGGTGGTCGCCATCGTCGGGGCGAGCGGCAGCGGCAAGAGTACGCTGCTCAACATCCTGGCGGGGTACGACTCGCCGTCTGCCGGTGGAGTGATGGTGGGCGGCAAGGACCTGCTTCGAATGTCCGCCCGTGAGGTTGAGGAGTACCGCCGCGTCGACGTCGGATTCATCTGGCAGCAGACGAGCCGAAACCTCTTCCCGTATCTCAGCACCCTTGAGAACGTGACGCTCCCGATGATGCTGACCAACACTCCCAGCGCAGAGCGCAGGGAGCGGGCAGAGGAGCTCCTGGGACTCGTGGGGCTGAGCCACCGGCTGGACCACACTCCCGAGAAGCTGTCGGGAGGAGAGCAGCAGCGCGTCGCGATCGCTGTCGCGCTGGCGAATCGCCCCCCGCTCCTGCTGGCGGACGAGCCCACGGGTGAGCTCGACGATGCCACTGCCGCGGAGATCCTGGACCTGTTCGGCACCGTGAACCGGGAGATGGGCACCACCATACTCATCGTCACACACGACCCCGACATCGCCTACAAGGTGGGTCGGGTCGTCATGATCCGCGACGGTAAGATGTCTACCGAGATCAGGCGCAGGGTGACGTACCAGCGCATTCGCGGCGAGGCCGAAGTGGACCAGCCGTTGGAGGAGTTCGTGCTCGTGGACGGCAATGGGCGTGTACAGATTCCCAGGGACCTTCTCGACGAACTGAACATCGGAGAGAAGGCGCGTGTCCAAGTCGAAGACGGAAGGGTCACGATAGTGCCGGGCGAGTAGCCCCGGGCGATCATCCCAACCCACCCTCTCTATCAGGAGAAAGCATTGATGAGCAGAGTCCTCCCGCTGATTAGCACAGTGGACCTACGCAGGACGTATTTCCTCGGTTCAGAGCAGATCGACGCCCTGCGGGGCATCAACTTCAGCGTGATGCCGGGGCAGTTCATCGCGGTCGTGGGGCGCTCCGGGTCTGGCAAGACGACGCTGCTCAACATCCTGGCCGGACTCGACAAGCCTACGTCGGGGCAGGTGCTCTTCGAGAACAGGGACATCGCCGAGATGGGGGAGCACGACCTCACCGAACTGCGACGTCACAAGATTGGCTTCGTCTTCCAGTCGTTCGGGCTGCTGCCGCTGCTGTCGGCGTTCGAGAACGTCGAACTGCCGCTGCGCATCGCCGGAGTCCGTACCCGCGAGAGGGAAGAGCGCACGCGTGAGGCGCTGGAGATCGTCGGTCTCTGGAACCGCGCCAATCATCGTCCCTACGAGCTGTCAGGCGGAGAGCAGCAGCGCGTCGCCATTGCCAGAGCCATAGTCAACGAGCCTCCCCTGATACTCGCTGACGAGCCAACCGGCGAGCTGGACTCCAACAACGCGCGCTCGATCTTCGGCCTGTTCAAGGAGATGGTCGAGCAACGCGGAATCAGCGTGGTCTCAGCCACACACGACTCGACGCTGCTCGCTATGGCCGACGAGGTGAAAGAGATCCGAGATGGCCAGCTATCCGACGCGGCCGACCTCGGCAGGCGGTATAGAGACTAGGCTGCCTGTTTCTATTCCGGGTCCCACTCGGTCTGGACTGCAGGAGTAGGATGTATGCCGTAGATCAGCGCGGGCTTTCCGGACTTGTTCGCGAAGCCGTGCTTGACCCCAGGAGGCGCCAGCACGAACTGCCCCTTCGTGACGGTGTAGGTCTCGTCCCCGACGTACGCTTCCAGCTCGCCATCGGCGATCAGGATCGTCTCTTCAGTTGGGTGAGCGTGCAGCGGGGGCGCGGAGTCCGCCTCCATCAGCACCTCAGATACCGATAGCTGCGTCGAGCCCCGGTCGCCGTCGACCACCGACGTCCGCTTGAAGCCCTTGTACATCTCCGTCGTTTCGACTCCGTTCTTGTCCAGTATGGGCATTTTCTGCTCCTGTATGTGTTCCTGACCATTAAGGCGGTAATCTCAGCCTTGCCGATCAGCTGTCGTTACTGTCCGCAGACACTTTAGCACGACTGGGGGTTGCTTACGGAATCTGAGAATCTCAAAAACTCGTGCAGAATTGGCCTATTAACACCTTGCATGGGTATAAGAAAGAGATTAACTTGCTTCTAGCATTTGTGTTCTAGGCGAGGTTGCAAGTGCGACACGTTACTCCTCTGCCCCAGCGGTTGGACAGCCCGCTGGAGCAGTACCTCAGTGGGCATGTGCCTCCGTCGTCGAGCCGCGTGCCTCCCATATATCGCGAGACGACAAAGTGCATCGCGTACATGTGCGTATATGCCTATGGCTGCACCGAGCGTACACGCCGTCCGGCCCAGGTAATGATGCGCCGCTGTATGCGGTACATTCCCGAGGAGCTTCGCATCGAGCCGAAGCTCTCGGAATTCGCGCTGGACCTGCTTGCCAAGCAGCGACAGTCCGGCGTGGAACACCACAGGGACACCTCGGCCATTCTGGACGAGCATCGTCCCGATGGACCGGTCCGCCGTATCACCTGATCCCCCCTCAGGGCACGCTCCAGCGTGTACAATCGCGGCACCGGTCCATGGCACAGCCTACCCACTGGGCATCCGTGCCGTGCCTTGGGCTGATTCATAGAAATCGAGGTACACATCATGGCAAATCAGTTCGACCTGAGTGGCAAGACGGCACTTGTAACCGGAGGAAATGGCGGCATAGGGCTGGGCATAGCGAGGTCTCTAGCAGACGCCGGGGCCAACGTGGCCATTGCCGCGCGCAACAGAGAGAAGACCGATGCCGCAGTGGATGAGCTTGCAGCCTTCGGGGTGAAGGCCGTCGGGTTGGAGGTAGACGTTGCAGACGAGACGAGCGTGGTGAACGTCGTTCAGGCGACCGCCGACGAGTTCGGGGGCATCGACATCCTCGTGAACAACGCCGGGATCGGGATTCGGAAGCCTCCACAGGACTACTCGCTCGAAGAGTGGCAGCGGGTGGTCGGGATCAACCTGGACGGAACATTCCTGTGCTCCCGTGAGATCTATCCGCACATGAAGAGCGCGGGAGGCGGCAAGATCATCAACATTGGCTCGATGACGTCCGTGTTCGGCTCGGACTGGGTCGCCTCATACTCGGCGAGCAAGGGCGGTGTGGTACAGCTCACCAAGAGCCTGGCCGTCGCGTGGGGCAAGGACAACATCCAGGTCAACGCCATCCTGCCGGGATGGATTCACACGGACCTGACCGCCCCGATCCGCACGCAGTTCACCGACCGTTACGAGTACATACAGTCGCGCATCCCGCACGGACGCTGGGGCGAGCCCGACGAGATGGGCGGCGCCGCCGTATTCCTGGCGAGCAGCGCGTCGGACTACGTAACGGGCGTATCGCTCCCGGTCGACGGAGGGTACACCTCGTTCTAGGAGGGTAGGGGAGCTGGCTACGCCCCGCCGGCTACGGCCGGAACGATGCTGACCTCGTCGCCGTCGCCGGTGGCGGAGTCGATCCCGTCCATGAAGCGGACGTCTTCCCCGTTCACGTACACGTTGACGAAGTTTCGCAGGTTGCCGTCCTCGTCGCAGAGACGTTCCTTGATGCCGGGGTACTGACTCTCCATGGAGTCGATTAGCTGCCTGAGGGTCTCGCCCTCAGTGTCCACCTTGTCCTGACCGTCCGTCACTCTGCGAAGCGGAGTCGGAATCCTCACCGTAATAGCCATATCCGTTGGGACCTCCCAAAGTCTTTCAAGGAACTCTCGGTGCGTGTCGGAGAATTTTGCTGAGCCATGTTATCCGTTCGTCCTGAGCTTGTCGAAGGACGGCCCGTGGTTCGACAGGGATCTCGTGAGCTGGACGAACGGCTCACCACGAGCTACCGGCAATCCCCCTAACCCTCGATCACGTCGCCGCTTACGGGGTCGACGCGCACACCCGTGCTCGTCACCCATGCGAGACCGTTGGCCACTTCGTCCTCTGAGCCTTCCAGCTCGAGGACGACCCAGCCCATATCCTCACGAACGTCGGCGCGCCGGATGTTGGTGACCACCTTGAAGCGGTGTCCGAGTTCGTAGATGATCGGGTCTGTGATCAGGTCAGTGGGGAATGTGAACTTGACGCGCCTTCTGGCCATCCCTCGCCTCCTTCAGGCAGTCGTAACTACCGAGCCCTCGCCGCCATCGTCTGTTCGAACGAGTCGTACGTTGGCGCAATATGGACCGTCTCGACGACGGGCTCGACGACTTCAAGCGTCTTCAGGCCGTTGCCTGTGATGTAGGCCACGGTGACGTCCTCGGAGCCGATGAGTCCATTCTCGACCAGGCGCTTCAGGCCTGAGATCACCACGCCTCCGGCGGTCTCCGTGAATATGCCCTCGGTCTCGGCGAGCAGCTTTATGCCCTCGGCGACCTCGTTCTCAAATGCGATTACGCCGGAGCCGTCAGACTCTTTGATCGTCTTCAGCGCGAATGGCCCGGATGCCGGATTGCCGATCGCGAGGGACTTCGCAATAGTATCGGGACGGACGGGCCTCACATCGGTGTCGCCCCTGTTGTATGCCTGGACAATGGGGGCACAGCCCTCGGCCTGGGCGATGTGCATGTGGGTGTCGACATCGCCGATAAGCCCGACGTCGGCCATCTCGGTCAGGCCCTTGTGTATCTTTGTGAAGAGCTCGCCCGACGCGCCCGGCACTATGCAGTGGTCGGGGGCCTGCCAGTCGAGCTGCTCGGCGACTTCGTAGCCGAGGGTCTTGCTGCCCTCCGCGTAGTAAGGCCGCATGTTGACGTTGACGAACGCCCACCTGTGGTTGTCTGCAAGCTCGCTGCACAGCCTGTTGACCTGGTCGTAGGTGCCGTCCACAGCGATAAGTGTCGCGCCGTAGATGCCTGCGCCCAGCACCTTGCCCTTCTCGAGGTTGGCCGGGAAGAAGACCATTGTTGGGACGCCGGCCTTGGCGCCGTGTGCGGCCACCGAACCCATCAGGTTTCCGGTTGACGCGCACGCCAGTGTATCGAACTCGAACTCCAGCGCCTTTGCGGCTGCTACCGAGACTACCCTGTCCTTGAACGAGAACGTCGGGTTGACGCTGTCGTTCTTGATGTATAGGTTCTCAAGTCCAAGCTGACGGCCGAGGTTTACGGCGTGGATGAGGGGCGTAAAGCCCGTGCCCATGTCGAGCGCCCTGTCTGCGGCCACGGGAAGAAAGTCGTGGTACCTCCACATGGTGTGGGGTCCCTCGGTAATGCTGTCGCGGCTCACCACCCTGGCGATGCTGGCGTAGTCGTACTCGACTTCCAGCGGTCCAAAGCAGAAGTCGCACGCATTGAGGGCTTCGACAGGGTACTCCCTGTCACACCCACGGCAACGCAGACACTTTACGTGGGACAACTCCGCACTCCTCCACCATCGGCAACCGGTGTCCGCTCCACGCAAAAATCCCTGTTAAGACAAAATGGAACGACGAATCGAAATCCAGGGGGAACGGGCATCAGCCTGTTTCACTACAGGAAGGGATTTGAGCAATCGAAATCGTAGCAACGGGCAAATTCCATTGTCAAGAATTCGACCCGTTGCCGGATATTCAGCGGGCCATGTGATGGCCCGGTTCTAGAAGCGTCGCGACGTGGTCTGTCCGCGCCGGCTCCTGAAGCAGTCGTTGCAGTAGACCGGACGGTCTCCCCGAGGCCTGAAAGGCACGGTGGTGTCCTTGCCACACTCGGCGCATACAGAGGGGTGCATTTCGCGAGTGTCCCGGCCAAAGCCTCCTCCGCCGAAGCCTCCCCTGTCGCGCTGACCGCGTCTGGCCTGGCGGCAGGACGGGCATCGCCTGGGCTCGTTCGTGTAGCCCTTCTCCGCGTGATACGCCTGATCGTCTGCCGAAAAGGTGAACGAATCACTGCACTCTACGCATGAAAGCGTTCGATCCTGATAGTTCATCATGAGACTCTCCTCCTGTCATCGGAACTACAAGTTGTTCAATTTAGTGGGCAGCATTCAATCGGACGCAATACGTCTCGGGAGATCCGTTGGGAAGCAGGGGAGGGACCGAAGGGTGGGGTACCAGGCGGCGACCGAAGGAACTCTGTGTGCTGCCACTTCGATAAGCGTAACACAGAACCTTGGGATGCTGAAAGTGCAGAATCCATAGCTAAGGCGCGTGCCTTTAGTGCAAGACGAGATAGATGTGTCAGCCGGTGGCGCGGATACAGACAATCGCCACGGATTCGACTGAGACTGGTACAATCGCGATCAGGCTCAATCAAGCTCCGCCGCACACGGTAACTGGAGGTGCAGGATGTCCGAGTTTACGGCTTACTTCAATGGCGAATGGGTCCCAAACGACGAGGTGGTGATCGACCTGTTCGATCGCGGTTTTACCATGGGCGACGCCGTGTTTGACGTCGAGCGTACCTTCGATGGCAAGGTCTTCAGGCTCGAAGACCACATGGACAGGCTCTACCGGTCACTCCAGTATGCCCGCATGGACGCCGGCATGACCCAGGATGAGATGACCGAGATCACGCTGGAACTGGTACGCCGGAATGAGGCTGTACGCCCTCCCGGCGGCGACTATATGGTCAGACAGGTTGTGACAAGGGGGCCTACGATCACCGGCTCGCAGGGCAACGTCACCGACCCCGAACTCACTCCAACCGTAGTCAACATAGTTACCCCGGTCGACTTTGCTTCCTACGCGCACTACTACGAGACCGGGGCCGCGGCGGTGATCCCCAGCGCGCGCAGCTACAGCAGCGACTCGATGGACCCAAAGGCCAAGCACTACAGCAGGGGCAACTTCGTCCAGGCTCAGCTACAGGTCGCCGACGTCGACCCGCACGCCTATCCCATCATGCTGGACCAGAGGGGGAATATTACGGAGAGCGTGGCGTCCAACTTCTTCATCGTCAGGGACAACGTCATCCGGACGTCGAAGGACAACAGCATCCTCCAGGGGATCTCTCGGATGGTCGCACTGGAACTGGCTGAGCAACTGGAGATAGAGGTCGTAGAAGAAGACCTGCAGCCGTACGACGCCTACACCGCCGACGAGGCGTTCATGACAAGCTCCAGCTATCAGCTCCTTCCCGTTAGCACCATAGACAAGCGCAGGATCGGCGACCAGGTCCCCGGCCCTGTCAGCAGGCAGATGCTCGCCGCGTGGAGCGAGATGGCCGGTCTGGACATCGTGGACCAGGCCCTGAACTGGCGCAGTCATTAGGAGCAGGTCTCCTGCCTGCGCCTACCCCTCGGAGATCTGTCCGAAGCGGCCTTCGAAGAATAGCAGCGGCCTGCCGTCGGAGACGTTGATCTCCTCGACCTCGCCGATGAAGATCGTGTGGTCGCCGGCCTCGTGCTCGGTGACCACTCGGCAGTCCATCTGGGCCAGGCTTCCGTCAACCGTGAAACCTCCGCGCTCAGTCTGACTGATCGCGATATGCAGGTCGCCGGTCTTCTGGTCGGTGGGACGGGCGTAGTACTCAGCGATCTGCTGCTGGTCTTCGCTGAGAATGTTTATAGCGAAGCGGCCGGAGTCCTTGATGAGCGGGTACGAAGTCGTCGTGTGTCCCGCGCACACCAGAACCAGCAGCGGATCGAGGGAGACCGAGTTGATCCCATTGGCGGTCATGCCGTGCAGGTTGCCGTCCGAGTCGGCCGTGGTGACGATGGACACGCCAGTGGCGAACTTCCCCCACGCCTGTCGGAAGGTCTGTGCATCGGGCATATCTACACCTCTGGTTTCAATTGCTTCTTCCGTCTGCCGGCTGCCGGCTGCCGCCGTCGCGCGCCTGCGGCCAATCCTGCCGAAGGCGCCGGATAGCCGCCCTCGGATTATATTAGCGGCTCCAGGCAATGAAAAGCCCTGAAGGATCGAAGGGCCCTGAGGAGCGACGGCCTCGACGGATACCTCGGAGGTTGTCTCCAGTTCACTGACCTGCGTTCGCAGTTCCCGTATCTCATCCAGCAGGGCATCGACCTTCCCCTCCACGTTGTCTTCAGACTTCACGATGGCCGATGCCAGGTTCGCTGTCAGGCCTCCGAACAGCCCGATGCCGACCAGCATGAGCACAATCGCAATCGCGCGGCCCATCGGTGTGACCGGCGACAGGTCGCCGTAGCCAACAGTGGTTACCGTTACGAAGGACCACCACAGCGCGTCAGGGAACGACGTGATGGAGTCGTGGCCCCGCTCGACTGAGGTGACGAATGTCGCGGCAATGATCACCATGCCGATCGCGTAGACGAGCAGGAAGTCCACGTTGACCAGCCGCCTCGCGCCTCCGAACGCCCGCGCGCCGAACACGAACAGCCGCAGGATTCGCAGAGGTCGAATGAACGGGATGAGCACGATCAGCACTTCCAGCCAGTGCCGCCTTGCGTAGGCGATCTTGTTCGGCGCTATTGCCAGCTTCGCAATCAGGTCTGCGGCGAATATCGCCCATATGAAGACGTCAAGCGTAAAGAACAGCGACTCCTCAGTCTCAGACTGGTCCCATAGCAGAGGCCCGAGCAGCAGAGGGATCATCGCGAAGGACAGCAGCAGCAGTGGGAGCTCTGTTAGTCGTTCGAGGCGCAGCAGCATTGCCTCTCGCGCCGACAAGTCCATTGATCTGAATATGTGGAACCTGTTCATCCCAGAGTCTCCCTCGGGCTGTTCGTAATCTGTTTTGAGGCGTTCTGATTGCACCAGAAGCTTACACGGTTTCCGCACGCGCTCGAAAATTGCATGTTGGCGCGATTCTCGTATAATGGCCGCCAACATGGGACTTAGTACATGAGAAGTAGGAAAGTCATGATCTCTGATTGCAGATCAGCCAGGAGGCCGGAATGAGAAGTTCACGTTTGATGATGATTTTGGTGCCGGCGTTGGTTCTGTCGCTATTGGCGGCAGCCTGTTCGAGCAGCGAGACAGTGGCTCCGGAGCCGACTCCAGACTTTGCGGCGTTGATCCAGAATGCCATGAGTTCACAGCCGACTGGCGCGACCCCTGAAGATGTGGCCTCGGCGGTGCAGTCAGCGTTGGCCGCCCAGCCGGGCGTCACCGAAGCGCAGGTGGCCGATACCATCGCCAAGGCGTTAGCCGCCCAGCCGGGCGTCACCGAGACACAGGTGGCAGATGCCATCGCGGGCGCCCTGGCTGAGAGGCCAGGCGTGACCGAGGGTCAGATGGCAAGCGCTATTGCCGATGCTCTCACGCAGCAAACTCCTGGCCTTACCGAAGCCGAGGTCTCTGAAGCGATAGCCAGGGCCCTCGCTGACAGGCCGGGTGTTACCCAGGCCGACATCGAGTCGGCTGTTCAGTCCGCCGTTGCCATGGCCATTCCAACGCCAGCCATGATGCCCGAGTCCGACATGGGGATGGACGACCGCCGCGGCGGCGTACTCATGTATGGTCAGGGCCCTAACGTCGAGCACCTGTTCCACCTCACCTATAGCGGTGGGGCGTGCGCAGCCTGGTGCATGATGGTGGGTGATCCACTCACGGCGTACGGACCGGACTCCGAGTGGAGGCCTGAAAAGTCAGTCGCCGAGTCGTTCTCGATGAGCGAGGACAAGAAGACCATCACTTTCGATCTAAAGCAGGGGCTACTGTTCCACGACGGAACTGAGGTTAACGCCGACGCCGTCAAGTTCAGCCTTGAGTTCGTGCTGGACGAGAACAACGGCGCAGTCACGAGGCCGGCCATCCAGGCTATCGAGAACGTTGAAGTAATCGATAACCTGACTGTTGCCATAACCACCAGTGACGTGTTCGCGCCCATCATCACCAACCTTGGCATGACCGCTGGAATGCCCGTCTCGCCGACGGCGTTCAATGAGCGGGGCAAGGACGACCTGGAGGCGAACGGCACCGTATCCACCGGTCCGTTCATGGTCGAGGAGTGGGTCTCCGGCAGTCACATAGACTTCGTCAGATTCGAAGACTACCACCGCGATGGACTACCATACCTGGATGGCTGGACATGGGTTGTCATCCCCGACGACCAGGTACGCGCCGCGGCGCTGCAGTCCGACAACATTCACGCAGCGGTCATATCCCAGTCTGCTCTGGACGCGATAGCCGCGTCTCGCTCCGTACCCGGCATCCAGGAGTTCAAGGGCTTCGCCGGCCCCAGGATGGACCACTTCAACGCCGCCAGGGCGCCCTTCGATGACATCAGAGTCCGGCAGGCCGCACAGATGGCGATGGACCGCCACGCCTGGAACCAGGCGATGAACGGCGGTGAGGGATTCCCGTATCGCGGATCGCTGGTCCCGCCCGCACACGCGGCAAGTTTCCAGGTGCCCGAGGACGAGTACCCGTACGCATACAACCCTGAGAAGGCCAAAGCGCTGCTTGAGGAGTATGCGGCTGAGAAGGGAATCTCACTTCCAATCAGCATGATGTCGGCGTTCACCTGCACTGAAGAGCAGAAGGAACTCGGCTGCCACGATTTGCCCGAACAGCCGATCACCATTACCGCGGCGTCCAGCGCGAACAACATACGCCGCGCCGAGATATCCAAGGCCTACTATGAGGCCGTTGGATTCAAGGTGGAGATGGACATTGGAGGCGGTGACGAAGCCAAGCGCACATTCGTTACCAAGGAGGCCAGCTTCTCGCTGAGAGGGTTCGGTCTCAGGCCGCACCCGTCGGGAACGTTCAACTCCTACCTCGGCTACGGTGGATACTGGAACAACGGCGGCTATGGCACGAGCGAGGCGCAGTTAGAGATCGACCGCCTGGTGAAGAAGGCCGCGCAGACCTTCGACCCTGCTGACCAGAACTACCTGTATCAGCAGGCGCAGCGCCTCTACATGGAGAATGCTCTAGGCGGAGTTCGCACCGCGGCAAACCCGTCATACCACTTCATGCAGTCTAACGTGATGTGGGCCGAGTTCCCGGACCCGAAGTGGGTCAAGTACCCGTCTGACGCGTCCCTCAAGGTTCACGACGTCTGGCTGGAGCAGTAGGCATTTGCCCCAACCCCGCTCTCTCTCTCCGTATCTGCCCCGAACCAGATACGGAGGTGAGGGTGAAAGGGTCGACCTGAACATCATCATTACTTTGTCGATGTGAAACCTGGTAGGGGCGGTTCGCGAACCGCCCCTACCATCGAAGCGACGCAATCAGCCCATTCCCTTCCCCGGATTCCCGCCTTCGCGGGAATGACGGTTGGGGGTAGGGGACTATCCACAGACAGGTCCATGCGCAGGTACATAGCCAACCGGCTAATACATATGATCCCGGTGCTGTTCATCATCAGCGTGATGATCTTCTTGCTGATGAGGGTGCTTCCGAACGACCCCATCTACTCGATGGCAGGCGAGGACAGCGAGGCGCTGACGCCGGAGATCCGCGAAGCCATGATGCGCCAGCTTGGCCTCGACCGCCCGCTGCCAATCCAGTACCTGAGCTGGCTTGGAGGCATGGTCACGGGGGACTGGGGCAAGTCGTTCCAGAACAAGCGCCCCGTCACAACCGAGCTTGCCGCCCGGCTGCCGCACACGCTACAGCTTGCCGCCGCCAGCTTCATCGTGTCGCTCGTATTGGGGATCATTACGGGGGTCATCGCCGCGCTCAAACGCAACTCGATTACGGACATGGTCGCCACAAGCGGCGCGATGTTCGGCATTGCCATGCCGGACTTCTGGTTCGCGCTCATGCTGATTCTGCTGTTCGGCGTAACCCTGGGCATCCTGCCGGTGTTCGGCTCGGAGCTGGTCTGGGAGAAGCCAATCGACGGGCTGAGGCACATGGCGCTGCCTGCGCTCGCTCTCGGTCTCAATGGCGCAGCGACGATCATGCGACAGACGCGCTCATCGCTGCTCGAGGTCATGGGAGAGGACTATATCCGCACGGCCCGGGCCAAGGGCCTGTACGAGCGGAGGGTCATCTGGCTGCACGCGCTGAGGAACTCCATGCTCCCGGTGGTCACGATCCTGGGACTCAGGCTCGGAAACATACTTGGCGGCTCGGTGATCATCGAGACCATGTTCAGCTGGCCGGGAGTGGGTCGGCTGGCAGTCTTCGCGCTTCAGCGGTCTGACTTCCCTGTGATCCAGGCAATCGTAATGATGTCCGCGGTCGCGATTCTCGTCGCCAATCTCGTGACAGACATAATGTACGCCTACCTCGACCCCCGGATCAGGTACGAGCAATGAGGGACAGAGAGACAGCCGCACCCCGTACCGGGGCCATCGGACGTGCGCTGGAGGCGCTTCCCAGCGACAACGTCAGGCAGCTTCTGCAGCACAAGCTTTCAGTCATAGGGCTGTCCTACATCGGTCTGATCCTCATCGTCGGCGTGTTCGCACCCTGGATCGCGCCCTACGACCCTCTGGACATCGACCCGATCAACTCGCTCAAGGCGCCCTCCCTGGAGCATCCACTGGGCCTGGACCACGTGGGACGAGACCAGTTATCGCGCCTGATCTACGGAGCGAGGGTGTCGCTCATCGTAGGTCTGCTCTCCGTAGGGGTGGCAATTCTCATAGGAGTGCCGCTGGGCATAGTCGCGGCGTACGCGGGCGGCTGGGTTGACCACTCGATAATGCGGATGATAGACGCGATGATAGCCGTCCCCGGCCTGCTGTTCGCCATGCTGCTTCTGCTGGTCATGGGCGGCAGCGTTCTGACGGTGAGCATCGCGCTGGGAATAAACCTGTTCACCACCCAGGCACGGCTGGTGCGAAGCCAGGCGCTGTCCGTTAAGGAGCGCGAGTACTTCATGGCGGCGCGCATGATCGGCACGCCTCCCTGGAGGATGCTGCTGTTCCACATGGTGCCGAACTCCATTCAGCCGGTTATCGTGCAGGCGACCCTTGGAATGGGCTTCGCGATACTCGGAGAGGCGGGCCTGAGCTTCATAGGCGTCGGCGTCGAGCCTCCGACAGCCACGTGGGGCAGCATGCTCAACCTGGCATTCGTGAACCTGAGGAGCGCTCCGTGGCTGTCTTTCGCGCCCGGAATCGCGATCTTCCTGCTGGTCCTGTCGTTCAACTTCGTCGGCGACGGCCTTAGGGACGTGCTGGACCCGAGGCTCAGGGGCAAGATCTAGGCTGCTGTCTGAACTCTGATTCTTCTGATTTGCTGATTGGCATGATTACGTACCGTGTATGCCTGCCTACGTGGTAATCGCGAAAATCCTGCAATCACAAAAACTCAATTCAGACAACCTCAATTCGACATCCCCACCCCGCGTATATAGAATAGGATGTCGATAGTGGTGCGGCCTCCGCAGAGTCGCGCGTCATCGCAGGGGGACTTTGTGGACTTCCGATCTCCGTACACCGAAGAGCAGCAGGCGTTCCGCCTGGCAGCTCGCGCCTGGCTTGCAGAAAACTTTCCACGCGATCTGAAGGTCCCGCCGGACGGCAGTCCGCTGGATGCCGAGAACCAGGAAAGAGTCAAGACCTTCAGGCGAAAGCTCGGTGAGAAGGGATGGCTTGCGCCCTCGTGGCCCAGACACCTGGGCGGTGGTGGGCTGACCGCAGGCTTCGACGTAGTTCTTATGGAGGAGATGCGCAACCTGCCTCTCCCGAGCATGGGCGACAACAACCGCTGGGTGCCCGCGCTGATGGTGTGGGGGACTGAGGAGCAGAAAGAGCGATTCATCCCAGCATGCCTGAGAGGCGAGTCCATCACCTGGCAGTGCTTCAACGAGCCGGAGTCCGGTTCCGACTTCGCCATGGTCAATACCCGTGCCGTCCCCGAGGATGGCGGGTGGCGAATCTCCGGGCAGAAGGCGTTCATCACAGGCAGGTTCGACCCCGACTACCTGATTACACTTGCCAATACCGACCCTGAGCGTCCGCGACGCTCCAACCTCGGGGTGTTCATGGTCGACGCCAACAGCCCCGGGCTGGAGATCCGTACAATGCGAGTCCTGATGGGCAGCGAGCGCAGGGTGACGTTCGACAACGTCTTTGTACCTGACGACTGCCGCATTGGGCCGGCCTACCAGGGCTGGGAGATCGCGATGTCGGTGATCGAGGCTGAGCGCGGCGGCGTGGCCTTCAGGGTCAGCGAAGACGGCACCATCGAGAGCATCTACCAGTACCTCCGAGATCAACGAAACGAACAGCAATAGAGATTTGCCACCAACAGCCCCCTCTCCCTCACGCCAATCGTCATTCCCGCGAACGCGGGAATCCGGGGATGGGGTAGGGCCTTCCCCGGATTCCTAACTGAGAAAGAAAGAATGCACCCCCACGAACACGGACACAGGCACGACCCCCGAGAAGCCATGCTCAGCGTGGAAGACGCGCTTGAGCGCATTCTTGGCAACTTCAGCGTCCTGGAGACTGAGCGAGTATCGTTGCTCGACGCTCTGGGCCAGGTGCTTGCGGAGGACGCCACAGCCAAACACGACATCCCTCCGCTCGACAACTCAGCGATGGACGGATACGCGATCCAGGCCGCCGACGTCTCCGGCGCTTCAGAGGACTCCCCGGTCACTCTCAAGGTGGTTGGTCTGGTCACTGCCGGAGACCTTCCGAGGGACACCGTCGTTCCAGGGGCCGCCGTACGCATCATGACCGGCGCTCCCATTCCCGAGGGGGCGGATACTGTCGTCCCTTTCGAAGACACGGACGAGGTCGACCGGCGCAACTCCGGCGCAACCCTGGATGAGATCGGCGTCCGGTTCCCGGCAACGCTGGGCGCGGACATTAGACCCGCCGGCCAGGACGTGCGCAGTGGCACGCTGGTGCTCTCGAAGGGCACCACGCTGAGGCCAGCCGAGATCGGTGTGCTTGCATCGCTCGGATTCGACACCGTCAACGTCGTGCGACGCCCGGTGGTCGCCATACTGTCCACTGGAAACGAACTGCTTTATCCGGGCGACGAGTACGCTCTGGGTAAGATCTACGACGCGAACAGCTACTCGGTGGCTGCGAGCGTTCGGCGTTACGGCGGCGTTCCCCTGCAGCTCGGGATCGCGAGGGACAATCTGGAATCCATGAACTCCAAGCTCGCGGAAGGACTGAAGGCCGATCTGCTAATCACATCGGCCGGAGTCTCCAAGGGCGACTACGACATGGTGAAGGACGTGCTTGCCCAGCATGGCCACATAGACTTCTGGTCGGTGCGTATGCGTCCCGGCAAGCCGCTGGCGTTCGGACTGCTGCACGCTGAGGATGGACGGAAGGTGCCGCACCTGGGACTGCCTGGCAATCCCGTCAGCGCGATGGTGACCTTCGAGCAGTTCGGCCGGGCGGCCATCCACAAGATGATGGGCAAGAGCGGCATTCAGAAGCCCAGAGTCGAAGCGGTGCTCGACGAGCCGATCTACAATACAGACGGTCGCCGGGTCTACGCCCGCGCCATGATTACAAAAGACAACGGCGCATATCGCGCCCGGTTGACCGGCAATCAGAGCTCAAATCTGCTCACCTCAATGGCAGGCGCCAACGGACTTGCCGTGTGTCCTGAAGACCTCCCCAGCAAGCAGCCTGGGGATACTGTCGAGGTTCAGATGCTAGACTGGCCCGAGGATGTTTTCTGATGACAAGTGCTACGCGGACCGAGGACGAAGGTCCTCAGTATCGTCCCTACTTCATTGATCCCGAAGGAGCCGAGGCGTCACGGCGCTCTCTGCCTGTTCTTGTAGCCAACCGGCTCTGTTACATGTGCCGGCAGGGATACGAGGATGACCAGATCGTCACGGCAGACTCGCAGGACTTCATCGACCTAATTGTCGGCCACTGCTCGAACGAGCAGGACTTCCTCCTTCCCGACACGCCCATGAAGGAGGCCATATTCCGTATTCTTCTGGGCAACGCGAACGAGCCAATGGACGCCGAGGAGATCAGTGCAGACCTCTCCGAAAGGTGGCCCATGACGCGCACAACGTCACCGGAGGTCATACAGCGCCTGCTGGACAACTGTGCCTACTACTGCATCGGTCCCGTGCCCGAGACCGATGAAGACGCCTAACTCGCCTATACGAAGCCAGTTGTTTCATTGTTCGAGTGAAAGCCATTGGCTATAATGTGCGGCGACCCAACTACTCAGGGAGTGTAAACAGATGCCTAAATCGCTTGCCTTCTTCCGTGGACAGATAGTCCCAATCGAAGACGCTCAGGTAAGCGTTATGACCCACGCTCTCCACTACGGCACTGCCGTTTTCGAGGGCGTACGCGGCAACTGGAATGAGGAGCAGGGCAAGCTCTACGTGTTCCGCATGGCTGAGCACTACGACCGGCTGCTCCAGGGATGCCGCATGATGATGATGGACATCCCTTACAACACCGAGGACCTGTGCACCATCACAATCGAGCTGCTCCAGAGCTGCGGCTACAGGCAAGACCTCTACATCAGGCCACTGGCGTACAAGAGCCAGGAGCTTGTGGCCAACCTCAAACTCCAGGAACTCGATAGCGACTTCACCCTGATCGCCGTTCCGTTCGGCAGTTACATCGAGGCTGAGGGAGCGATCCACTGCACGACCTCGTCGTGGAGGCGCATCGACGACACGATCATACCGCCGAGGGTGAAGATCAGCGGCCACTACGTAAACTCCATACTCGCCAAGACCGAGGCCACACTGGCCGGGTTCGACGAGGCGATCATGCTGACGCAGGGAGGCGACGTGTCCGAGGGATCGGGCGAGAACCTCTTCCTGGTCAATAACGGCCAGATCTTCACACCCCCCGTTGCGGACAACAACCTCACTGGGATAACCCGTGACTCCGCGATGACCCTCGCGCGCGAAGAGCTCGGCATCGAGGTGGTCGAGCGCAACATACGCCGGAGTGAGCTGTACCTCGCCGACGAGGTCTTCCTGACCGGAACGGCGGCCCACATCACACCGGTGGGATCGCTGGACAGGAGGCCGATAGGCGACGGCAAAGTCGGCCCCATCACTCAGAAGATCAGCGACACCTACGTCGACCTGATCAGGGGCGGTAACCCCAAGTACCAGGACTGGTGTACTGAGATCCCGCTGGAGTAGCCTCCGGCGCCATCGACGTGTAGCGGCCGGTCCCAACCACCACTACCGACCATGTTCACCTTCGCGACCGACTACAGTCTTGGCGTATTTGTCTCGACCCTGGGTGTCCTGCAGCTTGCCTTCTCGGTAGGTGACGTCAGGGGGCTTCTGCTCTTCAAGTCACGGATAGCTGCGCGAACTCTGGGTATCGTGCTGGCAGCCGGCGGGTTCGTGCTGTTCTTCTCGACCGGCACGCGCAACATCAACGACTACGAGGGCGGACTCGACGCGCCCACCCAGGCACTATTCTTCTTTCTGGGAGCCTCAGCGGCGGTCGTGGTGACGCTCGTGGTCTCGTCGATAGTCAACCACCGGATGCGCGGTCCTGAGGCCGAACCTGAATCAGGCATCGACAGTCTGAGGGACACCAACTACGCGCTGTCGCTGGCCCGCAGCCTCAGGTACTGGTGGAAGCTGTGCCTGAGGCGCTGAACGGCCCGGACACTGGTCTGTTCCTGCTGATCAACGGCTTCGTCGGCACAGTACCGATTCTCGACAGGCTTGCCAGGTGGGTCGTCAGCGACTACCTGATGCCGATCGTGCTCGCGCTTATGCTCATATTCATGTGGTTTATCGAGAGAGACCGCGAGGTACGTGTCCAGCACCAGCTCGGAGTCTTCGTGGCGCTGACCTCGATGGCGCTGTCCAGCGCGACTGTCTTCATACTCAACTTCTACTACTTCAGGCCCAGACCATTCGTGGACAACGAAGTCTCGCTGCTGTTCTATGAGCCAACTGACTCGTCGTTTCCGTCGAACGCGGCGGCCGCGTCGCTCGGGCTGGCCTTCGGGATATGGGGAGTCAATCGCAAGCTCGGCTACGCCGCCATTATGGCGGCATGCCTTTACGGTCTGGCTCGGGTGTATGCGGGCGTTCACTATCCGCTGGACATACTGGCGGGAGCAGTCATCGCGGCTCCCGTCACCTACCTGGTGTTCAGGCTGCGCGACCTGCTGATGCCGGTGCTGATGCTGGCGATCAGGCTAGCTCGAGTTTTCCATCTTGCGTAGGTAGTCGAGACCCTTTTGCGGGAGCGTCCCGTTCACGTAGAGCTTCAGCGGTTCACCACCGATCAGGTGGATGTGGCCGTGTGACTGCGTCTGGAGGCCATGTTCGCCGAAATTGGAGACGATCCGGTACCCTTTGGGGCATGACTCTCTACCGAGCTTGACCGCCAGCTCGCCAATGCGGCTCATAAGGTCGCCACTTGCCCACAGCTCCTCCTGGGTCATGTGTGCCTTGGGCACGAGGAGCAGCTGAACGTCGTACCAGTCCAGCCGGTTCTTGAACACCAGGATGTCGTCCTCGTCGTGGACCACCCTGGAGGGCAGACGGCCCTCGACAATCTCGCAGAAGGTGCAGTACTGGGTCATCTACCGGCGATTGCCCCGTCTCGGACGATGTTCGGGAGTGCCCTGCCTGTTTCCATTGCGCCGCTTGACACGATAGTCGGGCGCGTCCACGCGAATGAGCATACCGCTCAACTCGTCCCGGATGCGGGAGACGATCGGGCCGGCCGTGTCCAGCACGTTGAGGCTGGTGGTGATGACCGTTGGCATTCGCTGGTTGTGGCGGTGGACGACGATCTGGTAGAGCTTTTCGTATGCCCAGTCGCTGCGATACTCAACGCCAAGATCATCGAGAATCAGCATGGGAGCGTTCCTGACCTCGTCAAAGACGCGGTCGTAAGCGACGCGGCTGTTGGGATCGAATGTGAACCTCAAGAAGTCCATCAGCTCGGGAACGAACGCGAAGAACACGGGCAGTCCCTGTGCCAGACGACTTCCCGCAATCGCGACCGCAAGGTGAGTCTTGCCTGCGCCAGTGTCGCCGAACAGGGTGAGCCAGCCGTCCGGAGTCTCAGCCCATGCCCTTGCGCTGTGTAACGCGTACGCCAGGCTCCGGCCCTGCTCGGCTGAGGCCGAGTTGCCGCGAGGGTCGAACGTGTCGAAGGTCATGCGCCCTAGCATCTCGGATGGTATGCGTCCCAGGCTCCGGGTTGGGGTAGGACTGTCGCCCCGGATCTCGACAACACGGCTGAGCGTCGGGCGACTCATTCGACTGGCAATGTACGGGTCGATGTCGCTCATCTGGGCGGCTGTCGTGACGATCGTCGGAAGCTCGGAGTTCGCCCGGCGGTTGAAGATCTGCTGCAGCTTTTCCTGTGCCCACGGCGTGGGACTCTGAGTTCCAAGCCCGTCCAGCACCAGTAGCGGGGCCTCGTTGACCTGCTCGAACAGCTCGGAGTAGGAGAGCTCGCTCATCGGAGAGTAGGTAGACCGCAGGTCGTCCAGCAGGTCGGGGACGTGCACGAAGAAGACAGGTCGTCCCTGCTCTATGCAGTGATTGGAGATGGCCGCCGCGAGGTGTGTCTTGCCGGAGCCGTGCGGGCCGGTCATTACCAGCCAGCCCAGTGGCTGTTCAGCGTAGGCCAGCGCTGCCTCGTAGGCAATCCTGTACAGGCGCTTGCTCTCCTGATCGACGGCTATGCCTTCCGGGTCTGCGGAGCCGAAGGTCAGCCTGGACAGTGGACCGAGATTCGAGTAGCGTCGCAGCCTGGTTGCCCGTTCGCTCAGGTCGCTCTCTGCCTGGCACTGGCAGGGCTCCACCTTCCCGAAGTCCGTGTGTCCGACCGGAGCGTCGACCGCCAGCCACAGCCTTCCGTCACAAATGGGGCAGGCGTCTTCGACAGGCTCTTCCGGCGGAATATGTCCCGCGCTGTCACCGTTGACAGAACGGTTCTCCCGCATTCTCTTCAGGATGTCCCCGAGATTCTCCATAACCTCAACCTGCATGTCTTCGACGCAGATGCATCGTGTGACAGAGCCTAGTATCTCCCTGCCATTCGCGGGGTTCCGCTGCCGTCCTGCGGACCTCTGCCCTCTAGCTCCCAGCGTTCGAGGATTCGCGAGATGTATCGCCAGCTCCGCTTATTCTGCACCACCGCCTCCTCAATCGCATCCCCAATCCACTCTTCAGGGTACATCGCCTCGGCTTCGAGCAGCGCGTCCGCGATCATGGGACTCATCATCCCGATATTCTGCTCGTACATCTCGAACACGTTTGGACGTTCGACGGAAGGGTCAGGCGGCTCCTGGAGCGTTCCAGACCAGAGCGGTGGCTCGTCAGCGACCCGTTGAAGCGCTCTCCTGTCGTAGTCCGAGTTCATTCCGAACACGGGTTGCCGGTCTTTTCCAGCGCCCACCATTACATAGATCAGGGTCCCTCGCCGCACGGCGTTCCTGAGGGCTTCATCGATCAAATGCGCGGGACTTGTCCCGCCTTCCGATGACATCGCACGCAGAAGGTGCTCGTCTCTCTGCAACTCCCTGAGCTCAACGAACCTCGGGTATCCTCGCTTTTCATATATCAGCGCTATCGCCCGCAGGGTGCACTTGAACTCCGCGATGTCGTCGATCTCGGCGAGCAGATTCCCGAGCAGCGGCACCGGCACAGGTACCCTGTGTACGCCACTTGGAAAGCCGGGGTAGGTCTCCGTCGTCCTGGATTTTGGAGTCAGTGGACTATCCTATACCTGGGCGCAGCCGAGGCTAAGTCGGCGCGTACTCCATGGTTCGCGCCGGGTTCATTTCTGACAGCGTTTCGAAGCGAACCCGGTCGTTGCGGAAGTACAGAGGCACTGTGCCGACAGGTCCGTTTCGGTGCTTGGAGACGATTATCTCCGCGATGTTTTCCGGGTACTGATCGGTGGGGAACTTGCGCTCCCAGTCCTCGCGTGAGGTGTACTGGTCCTCGCGATGAATGAACGCCACGATGTCTGCGTCCTGCTCGATGGAGTTGTGGGCGATGATGTCATTGCCGACAAAGTTGTGTGGGCCCGGTACAGTTAGATCAAAGACCTCCTCAACGCCGTCAGGTTCAATTGAGGAAATCTTGTCCCAGTAAACGTCGCTTTGTGACAAAGCTCTCAAAGGCTCCGATGAGACGACTTCAGCTATGCGACCGGCGCGCTCCCGACCCAAGTTTTGCTTGAACAGTGTCATACCGCTGTAAGCCATCCCCAGTTCGCTGTGCAGTTGGCGATGTGTAACACCTGCATGGGCCATAGCGGGCTTTACGATGTTCTGCCAGACTCTGGCAGGTATGACATCTCGATTTGTGTTCGCCTGTTTCTGTGCTATGTAGGTGCTTACGGAATTGAGAGCGTCGTTCCTGTATTCGCCCACGGCTCCTAGATGCAATGAGAAACGAACAATGTCGTCCTTGCCGCTGACTATCACGTGGAACTGGTCGCGCCCCTTCCTTCCTTGCGAGATCCTCTTCAGGCGACTACTTATGCCAATACGGAGAAGCAGCGACTGAACGTCTTGGGAAAGCTGTTCACTGCTGGAAGCGTAGTATATGGCTGGATACGTGGTCTTTCCTCCACGCAACCGGATACAGCCGTCAGTAGCCCACAGGTGTCTCAGGAAATGGGCGATGCCATCTGCACACTGCTTGAAAACGTGATCGGGCACTCGCTTCTCGTGTGAGCGCAGTCCGAATATGCCCAGACCGTCGAGCCACTCGGCAATCACGTTTCTAACACCGTGCGTGTGGTGCCGTGTCGAAGCCAGATAGACCTGGAACCACTGATGTTCCGCCACAATGCGCGGTTCGATTGCATCGTCGAACACGTCCTTGGCAAGATCGGCGACCGTCGTTGCCAGATCACGTTCGCGAGTAGTGTACTGGATAGCGTGCCTTGGCAGAGTACATCCATCGCCGATCAGATGAGCGAGCAACGCAAGTTCGGAGTTGGTCATGTCCTGGCGTTGCTGGGTTGGAATCAGACGGGGGATCGCGATGCGCTCTTCAGGGTGAAGCTCCTCGAGGCGTTTCCATCCGTCGATGGTTAGGAACTTGTGATTGCCAGTTGCACGGATGCTGCGACCAAGCTGGGTGACCATCTTGAACACAGGCTTGACGCCGGTAGAGAATGCGTTGCTGACTGTGGCACGCTCGATCTTGCAGGTCTGCTGATTAAGTGCCCAAACTGCGAAGTTAGCATTGCCAGCCAAGTCGCGGAGGGGTATGCGCTCACCTGAGTCAGCGAGGGGAATTGTCGTCTCGCCAGTTAGGCAGCCGCTTTCCCTGAGGTCGGAGAGCATTGGCCTGTGGTTCGGCCTCTGCTCGACCGCTCTGCTGAGCTGCGAACATGCCATGACCGGGATGTCCAGCTCTCGCGCCAGCGCCTTGAGCGAGCGTGATACCTCTCCCAGGGCGACCGCGCGGTTGTCGTTCCTGCCGACGTCCACAAGCTGCAGGTAGTCCACGATGAGCAGGTCGAGGCCGCTCTCCTGCTGGAGACGGCGGGCCTTGCTCCTCAGCTCCATGGCCGACTGGAACGGGGTATCGTCCACGTAGATCTGCAGGTCGGACAGCAGACCGACGGCATCCAGCACGCGTACCTCTTCGTCTTCCCTGATCAGGTTCATGCGCAGCCTGTGACTGTCGATGTCGGCCTCTGACGCGAGCAGTCTGGCGGCAATCTGTTCGCCGCTCATCTCGAGGCTGAACAGCGCGGCTGAGAATCCCTGCTCGGCGGAGTTTCGCGCCATGTTGAGCGCGAGCGTGCTCTTGCCGAGGCTGGGACGCGCCGCGAGGATGATCAGGTCCGAACGCTGGAGTCCGCCCCCCAGGAGTTCATCGAGGCTGGAGTAACCGGTCACGACAGGTGCGAGCGACACCCTGGAAGGGTCGTGCAGCGCACCGGCCTCCTCCATGTAGTTGTCGAGGTACTGCCGGATGTGGGTGAAGCCCCTGTCGCTCCGCCCGCTGCGAATGCCGAAGACGACCTCTTCGGCCTTGTCGAGCACTGGTTCGATCTCGGGACCGCCGTCGTAGCCGAGCTCGGAAATCTCCCCGCCCGCGCGGATGACGTGCCTGAGGATCGATGTCCCGCGCACGATATTGGCGTAGTGCTCGATGTGGAACGACGTGGGAACAGTCGACACGAGCCGGGCAAGGTACTCGGAGCCGCCGACCTGTTCGAGAGCGCCGTCATCGGTGGAGGAGATCTCGTGCGCTACGGAAATCTGGTCGATCGCGCCGTTTCTCTCATACAGCGCGAGGCACGCCTCGAAGCACTTGCGGTTGCGCTGGCTGTAGAAGTCGGTCGGTTTGAGGATGCTGGTTACGCGCGCGATCGACTCGCCGTCGATCAGGATGGAGCCGATTACCGACTCCTCTGCGCCAATGTCATGGGGTTGAAGACGGTCGCTAACCACGGCTGCCTCCGCACGGTGGATCAGCAGGGCGAGCCCTGCACCCGTAAGTAGTAAGTAGGGACAGGTCTAAAGTCTGCCCTTGAGCCAGCCCGGCCGTCGCCCGCCATTTCCCTTTACGGTTGCAGGTCAGGCCCTGCTTCGTCGTCCGGGTACTCTTCCTCTTCGTCGTCGTCGTAATCTTCGTCTTCAGCTTCCGCCTGAGCGGCTGCTGCGGCCTCTTCGGCTGCCCTCAGCGACTCCACGTACTCTTCAGGGGTAGTGCCTGTCGGGTAGACCAGCACTGAGACTCCCGCCTGCACGTCGGGGTGGAGGTCCAGGGTGAGGTCGTATTCGCCGAGGTCTCTGATCGGTTCGCTTAGCGTAACCGTGCGGCGGTCGATCTCTTTCTCGGTCATCTCGCCCAGTCTGGCCGCTATGATCGCGGTGGTGACCGATCCGTACAGCCGTCCGGTGCTCCCTGCGCGCATCTCGACGCTGATCTGGCTCCCGTCCAACTCCGCCGCCAGCTCCTTCATGTCTTCGAGCTGTTTGACCCGGGTGACCTGGGCCTGGCGCTGCAGCTTCTCGATACGCTGAAGCGCGTTGTGCGTTGCCGGGGTAGCCAGGCTTTTCGGTATCAGGTAGTTGCGGGCAAAGCCGTTTTTGACCTCTTTTACATCTCCGCCCTGGGCTACGCCGGGCACATCTTCCAAGAATACGACTCGCATGGCAAGGTTACCTCAGGAAACTATTTGGGGGATTTGGCCGGAAGGCCAACTGTATTATTGTGCCACAGAGTCGTCATACTTGAATATAAGAACATTTGTCCCGAATGGTAGCACAGCTTTAGCGGAATGGCAAAGCGGAGTTGAGGCTGTGTTTAAGCCGAAACCAGCGGTCGGCGGCAATTCCTAGTATCATAGGCTGAAGATTCAAACAGTGGAGACAGCGGACATTTGACTGACGAGTACGAGTTAGTAACCGACGAGGCCGGATTCAGACAGGCCATGTCGAAGATTTCCAGGGCTCGACGAATAGGTCTGGACCTCGAGTCCAACGGCTTTTTCAGATACCCCGAGCAGGTCTGCCTCATTCAGGTCTCCACGCCGCAGGACGTGTATGTGATCGATCCGCTTGCGCTCGATGACATGAAGCCGGTGGGCGAGGTTCTGGCCAGGAAGAGGGTTGAGATCGTCCTGCACGCCGGCAGCCACGACGTGCTGAGTCTCGACCGCGACTGGGGCATGAGAATCGAGAACCTGTTCGACACGAACATCGCGGCGGCTTTTGTGGGTATGTCGCGCCTCGGCCTCGGCAACGTGCTTGAAGAGGAGCTTGGAGTCGACATCCCCAAGGAGAAGCGGATCCAGAGGTCCGACTGGAGCAACCGTCCTCTCAGTCAGAAGGCTCTCGATTACGCTGCCAACGACGTTCGCTACCTGCACGAGCTCAGAGACGCCCTGGGGAAGCGACTGCGGAAGTTGGGCCGCGAGGACTGGGTGAAAGAGGAGTGCCAGAGGCTTGCTGAGACTCGCTACGAGGCTCCGGACCCGGAGATGGCCGTATTCAACGTCAAGGGGTGGCGCAGCCTCGACGACGAGGGACTTGCCATACTCAAGTCGCTCGTGGAGTACCGCGAAGACCACGCCGTCAGGATGGGGAGGCCGCACTTCAGAGTGATACCGGACATGGCGCTGATCACGCTGGCCAATAAGCCCAACTCCGATATGCGCCGTGTGCGCGGGCTCGGCAATTTCTCCCGAGGCAGCCTATCAAGAGGGATTCGGAAGGCGATCTCAGAGGGCAAGGAGTCCAAGCCGCCGAAGCGTCCCGTCCAGCCGCGACCGCCGCGGGTCCCAAGAGGTCAGCGCGAGGTCATCAGCAGGCGTCTGGCCAAGCTCAAGCAGTGGCGCATAGCCCAGGGCAAGGAGCTGTCTCTCGATCCGGCGCTTCTGTGGCCGATGAGGAGCATTCAGCGCATCGCGCGGGAGCCCGACAAGCTGGAGTCGGAGATGCAGGACCCAGAGGTGCGTCGCTGGCAGCGTAAGGAGTTCGGAAAGTCGCTGCGCCGCGCGCTGGCGTAATCGTACCCAAAGAAAGAGATTACGAGGCCGACGCCCGCAAACAGGCGTCGGCCTCGTTGGTTTTCTTAGCCTTCCAGTGCGGCCACCACGGACTGCGGATTCATCGGCAGGTCGTTCAGCCTGACGCCGGTTGCGTCGTGGATGGCGTTGGCCAGCGCAGCCAGCGGTGGCGCGATGTTGGCCTCGCCGACTCCCCTTACACCGAACGGGTGGCCCGGGTTTTCGACCTCGACGATGACCGTGTCGATCATGGGCAGGTCGAGGCTGGTGGGCATCCGGTAGTCGAGCAGGCTCGTGTTCATCATGGAGCCGTCGTCGCCCATGTAGTACTCTTCGTTGAGCGCCCAGCCGATGCCCTGAACGGCGCCGCCCTGGATCTGCCCTTCCACGTACGAGGGGTGAATGGCGAATCCGGCGTCCTGGATTGCGGTGTACCTGAGAATGTCCACCTTGCCGGTCCCGGGGTCGACTTCGACGTCCACGATGTTCGCCGCGTAGGAGCCGCCCGAGCCGCCGGGGTTCATGTTGGCGCGCCCGACCACGGGTCCGCCGGTCTCGGGGAGCCTGCCGGAGATGTCCCTGAACGACATTCTCAGCTCGGAGTCCGACTTGTGCTGGAGCATTCCATCGACGTACTCGACGTTATCGGGATCGGTGTCCCACAGCAGGGAGGCGCGGACGATGAGCTGCTGGCGCACGTCCATGGCAGCCTCGTGTGCCGCCCAACCGGACTTGAACGCGACTCCGCTTCCGCCGGTGACTGAGGTGTAACCAATGGTGTCGGTGTCGCCGATGGACGGGTTGACGTCTTCGACCGGGATGCCGAGCACTTCGGCGAACTGCTGCGCGATCGCGGTGCGGGAGCCGCCGATGTCCACGGACCCCTCGACGAGGCTGACTCTTCCGTCCTGGAGCACGTTTGCGACAACGCACGCCATGCCGGTGTTGTTGCGGCAGAAGCCCATGCTCCAGCCGCGTCCCCTCAACTTGCCTTCCTCCTTCTCCAGAGGCGTGGTCATGTGGTCATGTTCCCTGACGGCCTGCATGACCTCTTCGGCTCCGATGCGGCCGTTCATCACGCCGTCTGCACGGCGGTCGCCCTGCCGCGCGACGTTGAGAAGGCGCAGTTCCACGGAGTCGATGTTGAGCGCATCGGCGATCTCGTCCATGATGGACTCGGTGCAGTACATCACGATCGGCGCGCCCGGGGCTCTGTAGGCCTGCGTACGCGGCTTGTTGGTGACGACGTCAAAGCCGTCAATTCGCACGTTCGCGATCGCGTAGGGGGAGAACACCGCTGAGGCGGCGCCCGAAAGCGGCGCGCCAGGGAATGCTCCGGCCTCGAGTGCCATCCAGCAGTACGCTGCGGTGATCTTGCCCTCGTTGGTGACGCCCATCTTCAGGCGCACCAGCGCGCCCGACGTCGGGCCGGTCGCGAGCAGGACTTCGGTGCGGTCCATGACCATCTTCACCGGGTGCCCGCTCAGCTTGGACAGCATCGCTGCGACCGGCTCCAGGTAGGGCGGGATCTTTCCTCCGAAGCCGCCGCCGATCTCCAGCGGGACCACCTTTACCCGAGAGACCGGCACATCGAGTATGCGCGCGATGTTGTCCCTGACGCCGAAGTGGCCCTGGCTGGAGCACCACACGGTCAGTCGTCCGTCCGGCGCCCACCAGGCGGTCGCGTTCTGGGGCTCGATGTATCCCTGGTGAACTGTCTTCGTGGTGTACTCCCGCTCGAAGACGTGGTCGGCCTCCTCGAAGCCGGCCTCGAGGTCTCCGAAGTCGTAGACCTCCTGGGCGGCGACGTTTACGCCACCGGGAAGGTCGGGGTTGTTCGACCATGTGTCGTGAAGGGATACGGCGTCATCAGCCATGGCCTCGCGGGCATCTCTATATGCGGGAAGCGGTTCGTACTCGACCTCGATCAGGGAGAGTATCTCCTCTGCGGCGTGCGGGCTGGATGCTGCCACGGCCGCTATTGCGTGGCCCTTGTACAGCACCTTGTCCCTCGCCAGGATGTTGTCCTGGGGCATCTGTCCCATGACTGCCACTGGCCCCACAGGGTCCGATGGCGGGAAGATCGTCGACGTCACCACCGCTCGCGCCTCAGGGTGTGCCTCGGCCTTCGAGGTGTCGAGGCTCTTGATCCTCGCGTGGGCGTGGGGTGAGCGCAGCACCTTGCCGTAGAGCATTCCGGGCAGGTTCATGTCTGCGCCATAGACGGCGCGTCCGGTGACCTTGTCCACTCCGTCATGCCTGATTGGTCTTGTGCCGACCACCTTGTACTCGCGCGTTGCCGTTGTCATAAGTCGTACCTCTTGGTAAGTGTTTTAGAGTGTTTCCAGCATCGCTGGTATCCTACCATACAGCGGCGCGACAGATGATACTGGGCTGGTTTCAGTCCTGGTGTCTCGCCGTCAATCATTCGTTCGCCCTGAGCTTGTCGAAGGGCCGTCCGCTCATGGTTCGACAGGCTCACCACGAACGGACTATTCAAGTGACAGTCGTTCAGCCCTCGTTCGCCTCGAACTCCAGCACGTAGCCGGCCTCGTGGCGGGTGCCCGCTGTTACCGGGGAGACGACGATCACGACCTCGCCGCCGTCGCCTGGTGTGGTCAGACTCATCCAGCCGGTGTTGGCGGAGTCGAGCGGCATCTGCGACACGGTGTAATCACCGTTGGACGTGGAAGTAATCACCTGGACTACGAAGTCCTGATCGAGCTTGTGTCCGGCCATGCTGAAGCCCTCGGCCTGCCAGTCGGAATCAGTGTTTGCGGAGTCGAGTTCGGGGATGTCTATACCGTCAACAAGCATCCCGTCGAGATAGACCGCGTCGTCGGTGACGTACTCGAACCTGACTAGCACCGGGCCGTCTGCGAATTGGGTGAGGTCTATCGACTCCTGTTTCCAGCCGCGACTCTCGCCGGTGTATCCGGGGCCGTAACCGTTTCCACTTGGGTTGTCTGTAGTCGTGTGCGCCCCTTCCAGGATGTGCCACGACTCGCCGCCGTCGTCCGACACCTGGACGTACCCGTAGTCCCAGCCCTCTTCGATCTCGTGCCAGACCTGGAATTCGAGTGTCGCGCTGTCGAGGCCGGTGAGGTCGAACTCGCGCGTCAGCCTGGTGTCGATGCCGTCGCCGCGACCGCTCCACCAGCACTTGGGACCCCGTGGGCATTCGGTCCCAAGCTGGCTGACCTCTGTGTCGCCATCGAAGCTGATCGTCCCGGAGTCGGCGTCTGTGTCCAGTCGGTAGTAGCGAGCCGAGTACTGGGGCAGGCTGTCGGGTCTGCCATCGCCTGAGTTCAGATTTCTGACCGGCCCGATGCCTACTTTGCGGTGCAGGTACCCATAGCGCTCGTCGTCGGCATCCAGGTAGTTGGCGACGACCCAGTCGGCGAAGACCTGACGCCAGGTGAGGTCATATTCGTTCAGGAACGACTCGACCCCGGCAATCCCGTCTAGTGGCTCGTTCACGAGATCAGCTAGGTTTTCGACCCCTCCAACCCGCTGTCCGACGTAGGTCATATACAGCGCGGCCGCCCCATAGTGGGGGTACGTGGAGCTTGGCGAGTCGGGCCAGTAGTTGAGCTGCGTGTCCGGACGACGCATGAAGGCGCGCGGCGACTGCACGCTGTACCCTGCCAGCTGCGTCGCGACCTCCGACAGTCCCTCGTTGACCCAGGACTCCTCTCCGACGTCCTTGTCGAAGTGCGCGGCGTGTTGGAGCTCGTGGGCGATGATGGCCAGGTGGGTGTCTGTCCCATGCTCGGCGACACGGCTGTCGAGGTAGATGATCTGGCTCTCGTTGCTGTGAGGATGCACCTCGGTCGGATACGAGTCCTTGGACCCGAAGTACCCTGCGGCCCCGTCGAGAACGGCATGGATGATGTAGAGGCGGGGATCGCCGTCCAGACCCGGGTTGGCAATGTCGCCAAGCGTCCCGACTACTGCGGGACGTACCTGCTCCTCATATATTTCTGCTGCCAGGGTCAGGTCGTCCCTGCCAAGTCTGACGCCGTCTTCGACGAACCAGTAGGCGTTGTCGCTGACCACCTGCAGCGTTGCAGTGATGGGTCTGGGAGAGCCGTCTGCGAGTCTGGTGATTGTGAAGTCCCGGCTGTCGCCCTCGGACATTGTCGCCGCCGCTGCCGGGGAGCCGTCGCGTTCGACCGGCTCTATATGTCCAGCTTTAGGCTGGCGTAATCGAACGGCGAGATCCGCCAGGTCCCGGTCCGGGTATTCGACCTGGTTCAGCATGACCCGTTCAGGGAGTTCTGGAGTTAACTGCTCGGAGACCGGTGCGGTCTTGGCAGGCGCGGCATTCTGAGCGGCAGGAGGCTCAACCGCCTTCGGCGTGACCTTGGCGGATGACACGGCGGGATGTCTCTGGGGCGCGGGTACCTGTGTCGCCTCTGCCTGGACTGCCTGCGTGGAAGGGACCAAAGTTGTCTCGGACGGAGGCTGCTCGGAGAGGGTCTCGTTGGCGCACGCAGCGATGATACACACGACCATGAAGAGGGCGACCGCGCCTACCGCAGCCCTCTTGCTCATTGATCCTGTATGTCCAGCTTTAAGCTGGCGTACTCGTCTCATAGTTGTGTCGTTGCTCCTCACACAGGATACAACGTCGCAGGGGGCGTCAGGGTTGTGGAGGGCTGGGTCAGCTTCTGGGAATCTGCGTGCCTGGCGTGGTCATCCGCAGGCTGTACACGGACGTGTTGGCCGTGAAGAACATCGTCCGGTTGTCCTCGCCGCCCCAGCCGCAGTTGGCTGGATACTCAGGCAGCCGGATTATTCCCAGAAGCTCGCCGCTCGGGTCGAAGACCCAGCACCCGTCCGGGCCGGTGCAGTAGACCCTGCCTTCCACGTCCACCTTCATGCCGTCCGGTACGCCGTTGGTATCGGTCTCGGACGGCATGTCGGCGAAGTGTCTGATGCCGCACACGTCGCCGTCATCGTCGATGTCGAACGCCAGGATATATTGACCGGGCCTTGTATTCGCCACATACAGAATACTCTCGTCGGGAGAGAACGCGATGCCGTTGGGGTATCCGAATCCGGGAACGACCATGTCGACCGCGCCGTCCGGCCTGATCCTGTGGACGCTGTTGTACTGGAGGTCGACCTGAGACGGATCTAGCCGTTCTCTTCCCGGGTTTGTGAAGTACAGGCTGCCGTCCGACTTGCCAACGACGTCGTTCGGGCGGTTCAGCCGCTGCCCATTCCATGAGTCTGCGAGTACAGTGTACGAGCCGTCGTCCTCGCGCCGCGTCACCCGCTGGTTGATCATCTCGCAGACTACGAGGCGGCCCTGAGAGTCGAAAGTCATGCCGTTCGACTCGCCGCTGTCCTCGCGGAACAGCTCCGGCTCGCTTCCCGGCGCCAGCCTGAATATCCGGCTTGTTCGGATGTCCACGAACAGCAGGTAGCCGTCCGGGTGCCACAGTGGTCCCTCAGTGAACTGGAACCCTGTTGCGAGCTGTTCAGGCTCGGACGATTCGACGATTTCAGCAAGTCGGTCGGGCATGGTAGTTGCTCCTTGTTCAAGATCATTTATGGCAGCCGGCAGCGTGCGGGCATGTCGGGTACTGGCGTCAGTGACGCTCATTCTTGGATGAGATTCGTCCTCTAAGTTTAGAGATCGGCCTTGGGCTGATTTATATGTCCAGCTTCAAGCTGGCTCCTCTCGGAAGATCTCGTCGCCGCGGTTCAGGCGGACGGCGATGTTGAACGTCTGGTTGACCGACCTTGGGGTAGGGTAGTGGGCCGCGAGGAACCTGGACATGCCCACTAGCACGTGCCGCGCCGAGTCGGTGCCCCTGCGAAGCTCGTACTGCCTGATTGCGGCGTCGACGATCTGGAAGTGGTGGAACGTCGAGTCTTCCCTCAGCATTGCGTGTGCCAACACGGCCAACACGCCATCCGGGTCGTCCGACCCGGCTACGTAGTCTGTCACCAGCCTCGCTGACTGCTCGACCTGCTGCTGCGAGTTCATGGTATCGAGGATTTCCTGTCCGACGTCTTCCGATGCTCCCGCACCGTTGGGCTCTGGCAGCCGCTGCGCCGGCATGTTCAGGAACCTGTCGAGGTAGACGCTGATCGCAGTGTCGAATGCCGCGCGGACCAGCTCAACAGACGGCGCGCGGATCAGTGCCTGGTGCAGCGCATTCGCAGCCGTGAGCGTGTTGTGAACGGTGTCCCAGTCGCCGAACTCGTTCGACGTGTGGAAACGCGCCATCCTCAGGAACGCGGCGTACGCGACCGCGCTGCCAATCTGTTCAGCGGACGCCCCGCCTCTTACGGCCTCCTTGAGCGCATTGAGCGTGGCAGCCGGATCGTCTTCAAGGATGGTCGCGACGAGTGCGTCTTCACCGTCCCATTCACCACGTACTGCCGCGCCCCCGGCCCACAGATCGGGCAGCGCGGCCCGCGCCTCCTGGACCAGGGAAATGAGGTCGATCGGGTTGCGCCACGAGTTTAGCTCCTCGCTTCTCCGGGCGGTTGCCATGCCGTGAACAAGGCTGGTCAGCACCTGGCTCGCATGCTCCCATCCGATGTGATCGAGAAGCTCGAACGCCTTGTTGCAGAAGTCGACGACGTGACCAGCGTCTATGTAGACCCTGTCGGTCGCGGCGGCGAAGATCATGTCGGCGATCTCCCGCTGGGAGATGCCCAGGTCGATGGCCGTTCTCAGGCAGCGCTCCGCGCCCTCGTCGTCCCTGACCTCGATGAAGTCCCGGAACCACTGCTTGAACACCTCCGGCCTCGTTTCACCTGTCGGCAGAGGATCCACCAGGAACCTCGGCGGTCTCCCGGCGCACTCGGCAGCCACGTGTCGTATTCCCTGGTAGAGGGCCAGAGAGCGGTCGTCCGGGTAGAGATGGTCGAGCATGTTGGCCGAGCAGGTCATCATGCTCATCGCCTGACCCCAACCCGCGTCGCTGAACGTTGTGCCGAACTCCGCGCCGATCCTCAGCGGCACGCGATAGTCGGCGTCGGCGGAGTTGAGTCCGAGCACAGACTTGGCAATCACCAGCCGGATGTTGTGCTCCATGCCGTCCTCGAGTCGACGTGACCACCTTGGGACCGGGTCAGCCTCGGGCGGGCTTGGATCGACCCACACCTCACCTTCTACGACCGACACCGGGAAGGAGCGAACGTCGTCCGCAAACGGGTCGAACGTGCCGCCGCTGGAGAGATCGAATCTCGCGTGATGCCAGTGGCATGTCAAAATGCCGTTGCTGACCGTGCCCCTGTCCAGGGGGAAACCCATGTGCGGACACCGGTTGTCCACTGCGGCGAAGTCGTCGCCCCACGGGAACACCGCGATCGTGTGACCGCCTCCGGTGACGACCCTGCATCCTCGCTGACGGACTTCCTCCACGGTTCCGACCTTCAGCAGTTTCTCAGTGGTTGTGGTCATGTCACCCTCCTGCCCCTGCTTAAAGCTGGACATGTAAAGTTAGGCATCCCTCTCTTACCGTCATTCCAGTGTAAACGGGAATCCACGAGGGGCCGCCATATTGGACTCCCGCGAAAGCGGGAGTGACGAGGTTACTTCGTTCAGATTAGCAGAGGCTGTCGAGACTTGCCGGACTTTGTCTCGTCAGGCCACACTTTGACAACACCGAACTGACCGTCGAAGCCGGGTTCGATGTGGATGTCGGCTGATCTCACTCGCTCGACTCCCTCAGCCAGCCGCTCGCCATGCGAGGGCAGGGCGGCTTCCAGTTCAGACACTGGTGCGTCGATCAGCACATTCATCTCGTTTCCGAACGTCTCCACGAGGCCCATGTAGGCCGTGCGGACACGCTTGGTGTTTACTCCCACGCCGAGAGTCTCTGACAGCACCTGCTGGAGCGACACCATAGACCTGTACGGCGGCCTTCCGTCCGGTGACATTACCAGACCGTCCTCGACCTCCGGGGCGGCTGCCTCCCTCCGGGCCAGGTCTTCGACGCGCTGCATCACGCCGAGCGTCATCGCCCTCCCGCACACGGGACAGGCGCTTCCGATGGTGGCGACCTCTTCCGGCTCGTATCGAACGCCGCACTTGCGATGTCCTGACAGATGGTACTTCCCCTCTTCAGGGAAGAACTCGATTGTGTAGGCGATGTCCTGAGTTTTCAGCGATTCGACCAGGCCGTTGTAGCTCAGCTCGCCGTTGAAGACGGTCAGCTCGCGCGCCAGCTTCGGCAGCGAGTGGGCGTCTGAGAACGAGACGATGGACAGGTCGTCCAGGTCAGGCACACGCCAGCACATCGTGGGGTCTGCCGACAGTCCGGTCTCCACTGCGATGATGTGCTTCGTGAGGTCTCCGAAACATTCGTCGAGCGAGTCGAATCCGGACTTGGACCCGAACAGGCCGAACCACGGAGTCCATATATGGGCAGGAATGACGAAGCAGCGAGGGTCGATCCCAAGCAGTATCTCCAGCAGCTCCCTCGGAGGTATCGTCAGCGTGGGCCTACCGTCTCCGTCGAGCTTGGCGCCAGTCGCAGCGAGGGCCGTGTTGATCCGTGCCACGATGTCGAGACTCGGCGCGAAGGCCAGCACGTGAGTCCGCCGGCTGCGACCGTTCACTTTGGCGACGCAGCTCACCTCGGTGCCAAGAATGAACTTCACGCCATCGTGTTCGTATAGCCCGTTGCCAAGGTCGGTCAGCTTGGTGCGCGACTCCTCGAACCACTCCGGCTGGGTGAAGTCCGCAGACGCCAGCAGGTCGATTCCCTTGAGCTTCGCCCAGTAAGCGAGGTTCTCGAAGTTCAGGTCGCGACTCGTGGCGTACGCATACGAAGAGTGGACATGCAGGTCGGCTGTGTAGGTCATAAGACGATCTTATCACCAGGTATGGCACCGGTCTCGGGCAGGGCCTTTTCATTATTGAGTGTCACTGGAGTAGCTCGTTCGTGGTGAGCTTGTCGAACCATGAACGGGCGGCCCTTCGAAAAGCTCCCGCCACGGCGGATTTTCAACAGGGCGAACGAGAGACTTGCGACGAGGCGAAAACGAAAAGACCCTGAGTCTCGGTGCTGTTGACTTACGGTCTTGATTCAGATAAATAGACATTGATGCATTATGCATCCCTGATTTATTGTCAGGTTCTATGATTGTCGGGTACCTGCCAGCCTGGTGCGCCGAGTTGTGACGCACTGGCGAGGAGTCCGAACTGGACCCGGGCGGTTTCGACAGCGATGATGGGCAGTTGTCGCGAGTTTCATACTAGTTGAATTTTCTAAAGCTCAACTTCACTTACGATCTCCAGACGTTCCGTGGTGACGTCTTTGGAGGCGTCACAGCGGCAGTAGTTGGTCTCCCTGTGGCGCTCGCCTTTGGCGTCGCGTCCGGCCTGGGAGCGCTGGCCGGAATCTATGGCGCAATCGCCGTGGGATTCCTTGCGGCGGTGTTCGGGGGAACTCGCTCCCAGATTTCAGGCCCGACCGGCCCGATGTCCGTTGCCATGGCCGTAATTGTCACGGCCCACGCGGACAGCCTCGCCAAGGCGTTCACCATAGTCATCATGGCGGGGACGATCCAGATCCTTCTGGGTGTCCTGAGGATAGGACGCTTCGTGTCCTACACACCCTATTCGGTCATCTCCGGCTTCATGTCCGGCATCGGGATAATTATCATCCTGATACAGGTACTGCCATTCCTCGGAGAAGCCGTTGCCACCGGTGGGCCGGTTGGCACACTACGCGTATTGCCAGATGCGCTAAGCGACGTGAACTACGGCGCTCTGGTCATAGCTGTCGCGACCCTCATAGTGGGAATAATCTGGCCGGAAAAGCTGCGTAAGTTCCTTCCCCCGACCCTGGTCGCGCTCGTTGCCGGCACACTCCTGGGAGTCCTTTGGCTGAAGGATACGCCTGTAATCGGCGACGTTCCGACCGGGCTGCCGGTCCTGCAGCTTCCTGACTTCTCCCTCGGCGTGCTGGCGAGCGCGGTGCAGCCCGCACTGACGATTGCCCTGCTAGGCTCGATTGACAGTCTGCTGACGTCCCTCGTAGCCGACTCGATGACCCGCACCCGACACAACCCCGACAAGGAGCTTGTGGGCCAGGGCATCGGCAACGTGGCCGCCGGATTCATCTGGGGGCTTCCGGGCGCGGGGGCCACGCTGGGCACGGTGGTCAACATCCGCGCCGGAGGAAGTACCCAGGTCTCGGGAGCCATTCGCGCCGGCATATTGCTGGCGCTGGTACTCGGACTCGGGCAGTACGTCGAGTCGATTCCTCACGCGGCGCTGGCTGGCATTCTAATGAAGGTTGGCTGGGACATTATTGACTGGCGTTTCCTGACGCGGATACGCCATGTTCAGAGGGAACACTTACTGGTGATGTTCATCACCCTGTTCCTCACCGTGTTCCTGGACCTGATAACGGCGGTGGCGATCGGCCTGATCGCCGCGGGCCTGGCGAACGCGCGTCAGTTCGAGCGCCTGGAGCTCGACAGCGTGATCTCCGTGCCGATTCTCGACCAGACATTCTTCGGTCTGGACGACTCGGACGACCTGGACCCCTTCTCGGCGCAGGTCGGACTGGTGGCCCTCAGGGGCAGCTTCACGGTCGCATCCTCGAACAAGCTGATAAACACGATCAGCGAGGACATACGAGAGCACGAGCTCGTGATCCTGGACTTCTCCGACTCCGTTTACGTCGACGACAGCGCGGCGCTTGTCGTGGAGCAGATGATCGACTCTGCAATTGCCCAGGATACCGAGTGCATAGTTGTGGGACTCTCCGGAGAGCCCTCGGACACAATCCATGCCCTGAACGTCCTGCACAGCCTTCCCGAGAACCATGATGTCGCAACTCTGGACGATGCGAGAGAGCTTGCGCGGGAGATCCTGAAGATCTAGATTCTGGTTCTCCTCGCGAATCCCGGACTCTTCCAGCGTTTGACCCTCCCTTCCTTCGGTACTACAATCTCCCCCACCCACCACTGGATTCCGGCCTACGCCGGAATGACGGTTGGAACGTGCAAGCAACTTCCCAGGAGCGTCTGGACTATGGACTTCGAGCCTCGATATACGCCCGAGCAGCAGGAGTTTCGACAGCAGGTCAAGGACTGGCTGGTAGACAACGTGCCCGATGGCCTCGAGTACCCGGCAGACTCGATGGACCTCAGCTACGAGGGCTACCTGAAGCTGCGCGAACTCGGACGAAGGCTTGGATCGCAGGGCTGGCTGTGGCCCACCGCTCCGACGCAGTACGGGGGCGGTGGACTCTCCATAGACCACGCTATCGTGATCGAGGAGGAACTCGACCAGTACGATCTATCGCTGCCTCCCTACTACGACAGCGGAGGACGGCTCGGCGGCGCCAGCGTTCTCGTCTGGGGTTCGGAAGAGCAGAAGGAACACTTCCTCCCGCCCATCTTCAAGGGCGAGGTACGCACCTGGCAGCTCCTGACTGAACCCGGAGCAGGCTCTGACCTGGCAGGCGTCCAGATGAGCGCCGTTCGCGACGGCGACGACTTCGTGCTCAACGGGCAGAAGGTGTACGTTGGCAGCTCGCACGGGGCCGAGATGCTGTGGACGATCGCGCGAAGCGATCCTGACGGCGACCGCCACCAGAACCTGAGCTGGTTCATGATTCCGACCGAAACTGAAGGCATCACGATCCAGCCGATGGACCTGCTCATCACCAGCGGCGAGGGCAGAGCCGGCACTGGCGAGAAGAACACGATCTTCTTCGACGACGTTCGTGTACCCGCGTTCAACCTGATCGGCGGCGAAAACAACGGCTGGCAGGTCGCGACGACTCACCTGGAGCTCGAACACGGCTCCGGCGGTACCATCCGTCGCAACAGGCTGGTCGACAGGCTCTTCGAGTACGCCGCCGACCTCAGGCAAGAGGGCAGGCCGCTGACTGAGGATCCTGAGATACGCGAGCTTCTGGTCGACGTTTTCGTTGAGGCCGAGATCTCGCGCCTGTTCGGGCTGCGCAACTACTGGATGCGCCACGCGGGTCAGAAGCTGGCCCACGAGGGGCCTCAGCACTCGCTGTACAGGAAGCAGTCCGGTCTCAGGTCCGCTGAGGCCATGCTCAAAGTGCTTGGCCCCTACGCTCTGACCGACGATCCCAGGTGGGACCAGTCCGAGGGCCACATGGAGGTCTTCCAGCGCTCCAGCATAGTCGCGATGCACCCCGGCGGCACGGCGGAGATCCAGAAGGTCATCATGGCTCGCCGTTTGGGCATCGGGCGACAGGTGCGTGAGCAGGCCGGAAGACTGGCGTAGGTAGCCGAATCGAGGAATTCTGAATGGACCTATCCCTGACTGAAGAGCAGGAACTTCTCAGGACCACCGCGCGGGACTTCATGCAGCGCGAGTGCTCCAAGGAGGCGCTGCTGGAGTTCGACGAGACCGAAATGGGCTGCTCCGAGGACGCGTGGCAGAAGGCCTCGGAAATCGGCTGGCTCGGGATGCTCGTGCCTGAGCAGTACGGAGGATCCGGCAGCTCATTGACCGACGCTGCCGTTGTATATGAGCAGCTAGGCGCCGGACCTCTTACAGGTCCGTTCTTCTCGTCTGGTGTACTCGGAGCCCTGATAGTGGCCGAGGCCGGTACAGACGAGCAGAAAGAGCGCTGGCTGCCCAACATCGCGAGCGGACGCGAGATCGTGTCTCTCGCCCTGACCGAGCCGGAATACGGCTGGGACTCGGGCAGCATCCAGATGAGAGCGCAGCCGACTGACTCGGGTTACGCGCTCAGCGGCACCAAGCTGTTCATCCATGATGCCGCTTCCGCGACGACCCTCATCTGCCCTGTCCGCGGACGCGGCGACGAGGGCGTCACCCTGCTGATGGTCGACGCGCGCTCGCCTGGTCTGTCCACGAGGCTGCTCTCAGGATTCATGGGCTGGGTAGGGGAGGTCACCTTCGAGGACGTCGAGGTACCGGCAGACGCTGTCATCGGTGAAGTCGGAGGCGGATGGCAGCCGATGCAGAGGGCGTTCGACAAGGCCATCCCCATTCTCTGCGCCTACAAGGTGGGCGGAGCGCAGTCGGTGTTCGACATGACCCTCGAGTATTCGCGAACGCGCATCCAGTTCGGCACGCCGATCGGTCGGTTCCAGCGAGTCCAGGACCACATAGTCGAGATGGTCAACCACCTCGACTCGGCGCGATGGACCACCTACGAAGCTCTGTGGAAGCTCGACTCCGGCAGACCTGACCCAACCAGCGTCCACCTGGCCAAGGCCGTCTCGTCAGAGGGCTACTACCAGGGCTGCAACCACTCCCACGAGGTGCACGCCGGCATCGGAGTCGTTCGTGAATACGGCCTGACGCTCCACACGAAGATGTCGCGTACCCTCTACCACTACCTCGGAGACCCACGTTTCCACCGTCGCCGGATAGGGGAGACGCTCGGGATCTAGTTCCAGCCCCGAAGTCGCTGGAGTGCCAGGAATCCGAAGATTCCGATGGGGATGGCTACGATTATCGCTCCGAGCACAGCGACCATTGCGAAGTCGCCGAGTCCCAGTATCGCGTCAATCTGGTCGTTGATCCACTGTAAGAGCACGGGGTCGCCCGGCTCCCCGTGGTGGGTAAGCGCGGACAGCAGGACCATCAGTCGCCGTCAGCGGCGGACGCTACTGCCGGAGTAGGTGACGGCGTCTGGTACCGCACCGAGTACGTGCGCTCCCTGATCGAGTAGCTCGCCACTGTCGCTCCCAGCAGGGTCAGGCCGGCAAGCCCGAACGGGACGACGTACGTACCTGTCACGTCGTACAGCACTCCGGCAACCACCACGCTCAGCGAGCCGCCTATCTGGTGGGCGAACGTTGTGAACCCGCCCAACGTGCCGAGGTTCTTGGTGCCGTAGATGTCGGCGGTCAGCGACGACGTCAGGGGCGGCGTGGCAATCCAGGACATTCCTGCGAGGTACGCGAATCCCCAGATGCCGATGGATGGCGGAATACCTATTCCCACCACGTCGCTCAGGATGCTTGGGACTACCAGCATCACATAAGCGAAGAACCTCATGAAGTAGATTGTTCCAAGCAGGTTCTTGCGGCTGAACTTGTCCGAGTGGATTCCGACGACCAGAACGCCGACTGCGTTCAGTCCCTGCATCATCCCGAAAGCGAGCGCCGCCACCGCGGGACTGATTCCGAGATCGATGGCAAATGGAACGTAGTGAGTGGAGATAATCAGTGTCGTGACGCCACAGACGAAGTACGCGCCCGAAAGCTGCCATATAGGTGGAGTTCTGAACGAGTCCCTCCAGCTATCTGACTCCAATGGCGGCGACGAGGTCTGTGCAGTCTGGGACTCGGTCTTGTCCCTGGTAATGAGCGCGACGAACTTGATGAAAGCCACCAGTGGGAGCGCACAGAGCTGGATAACCAGCCACATCACCATCCATACGGACCTGAGTACAAGCGCCACGGTTGGGGACATCGACGCGCCTTCTCGACCGTCCGGCACTTCGCCGATCTCTTCCGGGCTGTCCCTGAGTATGAGAGCCGCCAGAGGGAGCGCGAGTATGAGGACAAAGGCTCCGAGCACCACCCATGCGACGCGCCAGTGCGCCCAGATAATCAGGGATGCCGCGAATGGAGTCAGTATGAAACCGCCCACAGAGGTCCCGGCCGTGCACACGCTGAGAACAATGCCCCGACGCCGGTAGAACCACTTCGCGAGTATGGCATGTACCGTCACAAGCGATACGCCGCTCGATGCCGTCGACATGACGAGGCCGTAGATCCCGATCAGGTAGAGCAGACTAGCCGTGAGTGTGACGTCTACAACCCCGAAGTTAAGCCTGAACCCGAAGTTGGCGCCGAAATTGCTGGTGAATGCCAGCAGCATGGTCATTACGCCCAGCACGAGAAGGCTGAGGGATATGACTATGCGTCCGCCGTACTTGTCGTAGAGCCTGCCAAGGAACGGCTGCGACAGGCCGTTGACGAGGATGCCGACAGCGATGGCCGCAGATATTTCGGTGCGAGTCCAGCTCAGGTCGTCGGTCATCGGCACGACGAAAACGCCGAAGCCGTTCCTCGCGCCCATCGAGACGAACAGGGAGAAGAATCCCGCAGCGACTATGAACCATCCGTAGAAGATGGGGTTGCCGGCTGCTCTTCGTGCCAAGTGGCCCGTCCTTCCGTCTCGCGACGCACCCAGGTCTGCACGGCCTTGCGGGGAGATCGAGAAATGTCAGACGAGTCTAACACCGATGTCTCGGTAGTGACAAGGAATTCACGAAGTTCGTAACAGCGGATCGCAGGCCAGCGCCAGAGTCCGTCACGCCGAAGCCCGACCCTGGTAGGACCATGCACGGTCCCTGGACAGGCTCAGAGCCTGCCCCGTACGTGATACGGGTACGAACGAATGGAAACTCAACGCCCGGCAATCGCTGAGGGTGTTGGATAGTCCTAACCCAGCGTCACTTCGCCGTTGGGGGAAATCGACGCCACACGGTTTGCGCCGCTGAACGCGACCGCGCGCTGCGACGTCTCGACAGTCTCTCCTGGCTGCACCAGCATCTCCGTGCCGTTGTCGACCGCGCCGGCCAGCCCGCCGTTGCCGAAGCTCGTGAACGGCTCCAGGCCCAGGTTGTAGGTGCGTCCCCACCACGGGTATCCGAATCCCCCGCCGAACGAGTGCCAGTACCACAGGAACTTGAACACCTCGGTCGGATAGTGGAATCCGAATCCCACACCCGTCCTCTGGTTCGTCACGGCGTACCAGCCGTCGGGCATGTCTGAGATGTACGACATGTCGTACGACCGGAAGCTCTTGGGAGGAATCCTGCTCAGGTCCCTTGGCGTGCCGTCCCTTAGCTGAGACATCGGCCACGGCCCCCTGTAGCCGCCCTTGAGCTTGACGTTCGGGTGCCAGTCCTCTCCCTCTTCGTTGATGAGAGTGCCGCCCGGCAGGTCGATGACGCAGTCCTCGCTGAGGAACGGCGGTCCGAGCGCGATGTGTTCTCCCCAGACGCAGTGGACGGGCTCCTCACCCTCGTTCGTGAGTTTGGCCTCTATCTCCAGCACTGCTGAGCCGGAGCGCAGGGTCAGCGTCTTCTCGAAGAAGAACGGGGTGCGTGCCGCGCGAACCCAGAAACGCATCGAGACGATCTCAGGGGTGTCCTCGACGATAACGGCGTCCCAGGGAACGGTATTGACCTCTGCATGCAGCCCCATGTCGGCTCCCGAGTACTGGGTAGGGAAGCCGCCTCCCGGCAGGACGGTCTGCCAGCCGCCTTCGTAGACGTCCATCCACGATCCCTCGCCTGAGCCGGTGGTAGGAATCCGCACTGATGGGTCACGCACGCCCCACGGCGAACGCCACATGAAGTCCGTGTCTGTGGGCTTGTGTACGAACTGGTAGATGTCCGCGCCCTTGTCGATCAGCACCACCACCCGCAGCAACTCGTTCTCGATAACCGCCGTCTTGAGTCCCCGAAATGTCCAGGCGTCCGAAACCCGGCACCCGTAGTTGCGTTCGAGCTGGTAGTGCGTCATGGTTACGTCTCCCTAAGTTTGCTGCCTCAGATTGGAGGGACTGCCTCGCGGCCTTAAAGTCCCCTCTCCCTGGGGGAGAGGGTTAGGGTGAGGGCGACATCCCGGTATTCAACCGAACCCGGCTCTTCCCCACATGCCCGAAATAACTACCCCAGTCTAGGGTAGTGCAGTGAGATGCCCTTTGCACCTGTCTCGTAACGGGTGATGTGCCACCGACCCAGGTTTGCGCTCAGCAGAACGTCACGCTCGGCTCCGCAGAACGCGATGTTGGTCGGGGCGGCGATCAGTGTGCCCTCGAAGTCGTCGGCAAGTATCTCCAGATCGCCGGATGCACTGTATCGATAGATGCGGTCAGGCCGGTAGCAGGCGATGTAGAGATTTCCGTCGGTATCGAACGCCACGCCATCAGGAACGGAGTGTGGCACCTCGACCACCGTGCGTATTTCGCCAGCCGAGCCGTCTGGCGCTATCTCGATCTCAGAGACCCGCGGTGGGTTCAGGCTCATCGCCACGAACAGGCTGCCGCCCTCCGGTCCTACGCAGAGTCCATTGGGGAACTCGCACAGCGAACGATTCCAGACCTCGGTCTCACCACCGGGCTTGATCCTGTAGATCTTGCCGTCATCCGACCTCCATTCGCCGGAGTCGCAGACGTACAGGTTGCCTGCGGCGTCGAAAGCCGGGTAGTTGGGAGTGGCGAACGGCTCGTCCGGCGCGCCGGTCGAGTAGGTCGATACCTCTCCGCTCGGAGCAATCTTCATCACGGCCACGTTGCCGGTGTCGCAGGCGTAGACGTTGTGTTCCGCGTCGAGCGCGAGGCCGAGTATGAACCCGCCGGTGTCGGCGATCTGCTCTACCTCTTTGCGCTCCACGTCGATCCGGTAGATCTGGCCTGCCTCACCTCCAGCGTAGCAGTACCCGTCCAGGCCCCATGCAACGCCTTCCACGTGGTCGAGTCCATCTACGAGGACGGATATGTCAGTGTCGTTGTTCAGAAGCGCCATGCGATTGCTCCGTCTGCACCGGTTTGCGACTTAGCCGCCAGGGTCCTGGTAGAACCCTGAGTTCAGGAATCCGCCGTCGATGTGAATGCCCACACCGTTAATGTATCGCGCCTCGTCGCTGCACAGGAAAAGCACGAGCTCGGCGACCTCTTCCGGCAGCACTTCGCGTTTGATTGGAAATCGCTTCAGTCGCTGCTCCCGCAGGTCCGGCTCTCGCTCGTACACCATCCTGGTCATGGCCGTCTCCGCGACACCCGGGCAGACTGCGTTTACGTTGATCCCATACTGCGCCCACTCGAGCCCCAGTTGTCCGGCGAAGTTGATCAGCGCAGCCTTCGCCGGGCCGTACGCGCCGCGCTCAGGAACAGGAGACATCGCCGTGACGGAAGACATGAGCACAACACTGCCGCCGTCTCCCTGTTCCACCATCTGCCTGCCAGCTTCCCGGCAGAACAGGAACGCGCCAGTCAGGTGCGCTTCGAGCGAGAGGTTCCACTGGTCGAGCGACATGTCGAGCACGGGGGCCTTGATGTTCGTGCCTGCACAGTGCACGAGGTAGTCCACGCGACCGAGTTCGCTGACGACAGTCCGGACTGTGGCGACCACCGAGTCTTCATCGGTCACCTCGACCTGGACGCCGATGGCGCTGCCGCCGCCTGACCCTATCGTCCCGGCAACTTCAGATGCGGCATCCCCGTTCACGTCGGCAACGGCAACGGCTGCCCCACGCAACGAGAACCTGCGACAGATCTCAGACCCAAGGCCGCCAGCCCCTCCGGTCACGATAGCCACCTTGCCCTTCATGCACCACCTCCTCGCGACAGCTTAGAATCTGGCCCCGCCGGACTGGCTCATGTGGAAGACTAGTCCTGGGCCGACCCCGCGCCTGAGGCCCACGCCCCGAGGGCCATGAATCCACCGTCGACGCTGACGTGCTCGCCCGTCATGAAACTGGCCTTCTCGCTGGCCAGGAACAGGACCACGTTGGCGATATCCACGCCCTGGCCGACTCTGCCGATCGGATGACCCTTGCCCCAGACTGCGATGGTCTCGTCCGGGTCGCCCTCTTCCATGCGCGCGACCGTTCGCACCATCTCCGTGTCGATGGTGCCCGGACACACGGCGAGCACGCGGATGTTCTCTTCGGCATAGTCGAGCGCCATCTGCCGGGTCAGTGACAGCACGCCACCCTTGCTGGCCGCGTAGGCAGGCACGAGCTTCTGGGACTGTAGGCCCTGCACGCTGGCCGTATTGATGATCGCGCCACCGCCCCGCTTTCGCATCTCGGGGATGGCGAACTTCGACATCATGAAGTAGCTCTTGAGATTGACGTCGATGATGCGGTCCCAGGTATCTTCCGGCGTGTCCTCAACGTTCCTGTACGAGTCGGGAGACTGGATGCCGACGTTGTTGAACAGCACGTCCACCGCACCGAACGCCTCGACGGTCGCGGAAACCACGCGGCTGCACTCGGACATCTGCGCAACGTCCGCGCGGACCAGAAGTCCACCCGGTCCGAGTTCGCTTAGCTCAGACTCGACGGCTCGCCCGGCTTCCTCATTCACGTCAGCGATCACGACGCTTGCGCCCTCTTTCGCGAACTCGATGGCTGTGGCTCTCCCGATTCCGAGAGCGCCGCCCGTGACGATCACCACCTTGCCGTCGAACTCACCCATCACTACTCTCCCATCACCACCTTGACTACGTTGTCGTCGATGTTCTCATACATGTCGTAGGCTTCTTTGACGTTGTCGAAGTTGGTTCGATGGGTGACCATCTCTCCCGGGTCCCACCATCCGCGCTGCTTTAGCTCGATCATCGTCTGGATGTGGTCGATTGCGTCTGGGCTTGCGGCGCCCTGTGTAGGGATCACGGTGATGCCCTCTCTGAAGAGGCCCCTGAATACCAGAGGCACCGTGCCATCGCCGCCTCCGCCCTGGATGCCGAAGATGATGACCTTGCCGCCATCCTGGTTCACGTGCTTCAGGCTGTTGTTGAGCGCGTCGGGATAGCCCGCCGCTTCAACCGAGATGTCTGCGCCTACGCCGCCGGTCAGCTCGGCCATCGCCTCATCGAGGTCGACCTTGTCCGGGTTGATCGTCTGCGTTGCACCGAACCTCTTGGCGAACTCCAGCCGGTTGTCCTCGTAATCAATGGCGATCACTTCGCGAGCCCCAGCGCGGGCCGTAATCGCAGTGAACGACAGTCCGATGCTGCCCTGTCCGAACACCACGACGCTCTTGCCGAGGATCGTGCCCATCTTCTGGCAGGAGTAGAGCACTGTCCCTGACGGCTGGCACATGACCCACTCGGCGAGGTCGCCCTCGTCCGGCAGCAGCGCCATCCTGTCGGGAGTGCCGGGCAGGTACTCTACGAGGCCGCCCGTTCCTCCGCGTCCCGGCAGCACTATGACGCGCTGGCCGACCTGGAACTCGTCCGTTCTGCTCTCGACGATGGTGCCGGCGCACTCGTGGCACGGAGCGCCCGTGCGCATCGGGTACTCCTCCTCAGGCAGTACAGGCCCGTATCCGTGACGGATGTCGCTGCCGCATACCGACCACTTCTCCAGCTTGATGAGACACTGACCGTCGTCGATGGTCGGCGTCTCAATGTCCATGATCTCCCAAGTCTTCGGTGCGCTGATTCTCGCTGCTCTCATTTCTGTCCTTTGCTCCTGACTCCATCAGTCCGTCTGGCCCCTGTCCCTGGCGAGAGGGTTGAGGCGAGGGGAAACTCCGGCTCCAATCAACCTACGGACTCATCACCGCCTTGACGATCTCGTCCTCGCGGTTCTCATACATGTCGTAGGCGTTCTTGACGTCGTCGAATGGCATCTGGTGTGTGACCATCTCTCCCGGGTCCCACCAGCCACGTTCCCTCAGCTCAACCATTCTCTGGATGTGGCCGACGGCGTCTCCGCTGGCGGCTCCGAGAGTCGGAATGATCGTCGGCTGGTTCATGATGAACTGCCGGTAGTGGAGCGGCGCCATGTCCTCGGTCCCGCCGACGAGCCCGAAGATGATGCAGCGTCCAAACTGGGATACGTACTTGAACGTGTTGTTGAACGTGTCGGGATACCCGGCGGCTTCTACGGAGATCTCAGCTCCGCGTCCGCCTGTGATCTCGGCGATCGCCTCATCCAGATTGTCCCTCGTCGGATTCAGGGTGTGTGTCGCGCCGAACTTCTTGGAGTACTCCAGCCGGTAGTCCTCGAGGTCGACAGTGATGACCTGCCTCGCCCCTGACCGAGCCGTGATTGCCGTGAACGACAGGCCGATGCTTCCCTGTCCAAAGATGAGCACGCGTTTTCCGACGATCGTGTCCATCTGCTGACAGGAGTACAGCACTGTGCCTGACGGCTGGCACATGACCCACTCCGACAGGTCGCCTTCGTCTGGCAGCGCGACCATGCGGTCGGGTGTGCTGGCCATGAATTCGACCAGCCCGCCGTTGCCGCCCTGTGTGGGCAGCACGATTACCCTCTGACCCTCACGGAACTGGTCGCTGCGACTCTCGACGATGGTGCCCGCGCACTCGTGGCACGGACCGCCGACTCGCATCGGGTATTCCTCTTCAGGGTAGAGGGGGCCGTAGCCGTGTCTGATGTCGCTGCCGCACACAGACCACCGCTCCAACTTGATGAGGCACTGGCCGTCGTCAATCGTTGGCGCTTCGACATCCATTATTTCCCAGGTTTTGGGCGCGCTAATACGTGCTGCTCTCATGTGATCTCTCTCCAACTACCAGCTCGAGGCTGGACGTATTTTGGCCGACGCATTTATACCCCACGCTGTACTACTTTGCAACACAATTGAGATTGCAGACCCACTTGCACCAAGTAGGAGCCGTTCGCGAACCGCCCCTACACCTCCTCTCCACTCAGTCACGGAAAATCGTATAATCGCCCCAACCACCAGATAACCCAACAAGGAGAATGGCAATGCAGAACGCGGTAATCGTCAGCGGCGCGAGAACACCCATGGGGAGGTTCGGCGGATCGTTCAAAGACGTTGCGGCCCCTGATCTCGGGGCGACAGCGATAAAGGCCGCGCTCGAGCGCGCCGGCGTGTCGCCTGAAATGGTCGAAGAGGTCGTGATGGGAAACGCGCTCCAGGCGCAGGAGGCCGGATACGCGGCTCGGCTGTCATCGCTCAACGCCGGTATTCCTGAGGAGACTCCCACAATCGCCGTCAACCGGCAGTGCTCGTCCGGCCTGGAGGCCATCAATATGGCCGTCCAGCTTATCCGCACCGGCGAGGTCGACATCGCAGTTGCCGGAGGCACCGAGAACATGACCCAGGCGCCGTTCATGCTTGACCCAAGCGTGAGATTCGACGGTCTGCGCATGGGTGACAGTACTCTACGAGATGGCCTGATCGAGGGACTCGGTTGCCCCGTCAACCGCTACCACATGGGTATGACCGCCGAGAACGTGGCTGAGCGGTTCGAGGTGAGCCGCGAGTCGCAGGACGAGCTCGCTCTCATCAGCCACCAGCGGGCGGTTGCCGCCATGGAGAGCGGCCGCTTCGACGGCCAGATCACGCCAGTGAGCGTCCCTCAGCGTCGTGGAGACCCCATAGTGGTCGACACCGACGAGGGGCCGAGGGCCGACACCAGCCTTGAGCGTCTCGCTGGCCTGCGTCCTGTGTTCAAGCGGGACGGATCCGTGACCGCCGGCAACGCCTCCAGCATCAACGACGGCGCGGCGGCTGTTGTGCTCATGTCCGAGGAGAAGGCGAAGCAGCTAGGCATAACACCCAGGCTCAGGTGGCACTCCAGGGGCGTCGCCGGAGTCGATCCCGCGATCATGGGCATTGGGCCTGTGCCCGCCGTACAGAAGGCGCTCGGCAAGGCCGGTATGGACGTCGGTGACATTGACCTGATCGAGCTCAACGAGGCGTTCGCGGCCCAGGCGCTCTACTGCATCCGGGAGCTTGACCTCGACCTCGACAAGACCAACGTCAACGGCAGCGGCATCAGCCTCGGCCACCCCGTCGGGGCCACCGGCGCGGTCATGACGGTCAAGCTGCTCGAAGAGATCGAACTGCGCGACCAGAACCTCGGCCTAGTCACCATGTGCGTAGGCGGAGGCCAGGGCGTAGCCACCATCTTCGAGAGGGTGGGGTAGGGCTTATTTTCGACATTCCATTTCGTTCACCATATATCTCGTGTGATCTCCTGGCGTTAGATGATCTAGCAGGCTGCTGAAAAAGGCGGGCCTGAAGTCTCTGCTGCTGATCTCGCTGTACTCGGTCAGGAGCGAGAGGGCGTTCTGCCAGGAGCTCGACTACAACCTGCTCTACCGCTGGTTCCTGGACATGGACCTTATGGAGCCGAGCTTCGATGCGACGGTGTTCACCAAGAACAGGAGACGACTGCTACGTCACAAGGTGGAGAGGAAGCTGTTCGAGGAGGTGGCGTATGAGGCAGACCGTCGTGGGCTGATGTCAGATGAGCACTTCAGCGTGGACGGGACACTGATAGAGGCGGCAGCCAGCATAAAGAGCTTCAGTGGAGAGTTGGTGGCGACGGCGTACAACCTAGTGAGAGTGTCGCGGTTGATAGCTGAGCGGGAGGCTAAGGTGCCTGTCTTCGGATAGTGCCTCATGGTCGAGGTACGTCCTTCAGGCCCTGATCGGGGATCTGAGGGCAGGATCTGAGACTGTCAGGGGCTGAAAAGTCTCCAGAATGAGGGCTCATGCACCCAGAGCAAACTCTACGCCGCTCTGAGACCCGTTCTTCCGCAGCCAATTAGGGCGAATACCAGTTTGGAACGTCTCGCTGCCCTGCATCCAGTCTTCAAGCGCGACGGCTCCGTGACTGCCAGATGAGGTGCTCGGAGTTGAATCTGGACGTGTGCCGTTTGAGATACGTTCGACTTGTTCTGGAGATACTAACTAACTAAAATTAGGATATTCGACTAGCCTTGACTACATCGCTGGTGACTCTGGAGGCGTGTGTGACGCTGGACCGAGACCTCAGATATCGCGAAATGGCGGCTCGCTGCAAGTATAAAAACCTGTACGAGCACCTGTCCCGCTTCGCTGCTGACCAGTGGAGGACTTCCTTTGGAGAGGTCGAGTCGATCTTGGGCTTTGACTTGCCTCCGTCCGCGCGCCTGCACCGTCCCTGGTGGGCGAATCATAGAGGGGTCAATGGTCACAGCCAGGCCCTTGCCTGGGGCGTTGCTGGGTGGGAGACGTCCGATGTCGACATGGATGCTGAGACTCTATTGTTCAGGCGTACGAGGACTGCCAAGCCACACCCCAAACGCAGGCTGGACGAAATATGGCCTGTTCACCAGGCTGGAGCCTGGCCGGGAGGCCTTGGCCTAAGTAGAGCGAGCATTTATGAGGACAGGATATAGAGCGTCGTATGTTCATTGACACAAACGTCCTTGTGTACTCCCGCTTCCTTGAGGCGCCACACCATACCGTCGCCCGGCAGTTGCTGGATCGGGCCCTTCAAGGTGCGGAGCCGCTGAGGATCAGTCGTCAGGTAATTCGTGAATACCTCTCCGTAGTCACTCGACCCCAGACTTGGCCAATTGCCATCACGCTGGAGAACGCCCTAAACGACGCTCACAGGTTAGCCAGCAGCTTCGAGGTACTGGAGGACGGCCCCTCTGTCACCGACAGACTGATCATGCTGTGCCGTGAAGTACCTGCTGGTGGGCGGCAGATTCACGACGCCAATGTTGTGGCGACAATGCTTGCGCATGGAGAGACCAGGCTGCTGACTTTCAATGACTCAGACTTTCGGCGCTATGGTGATCGGATTGAGCTTGTGGGTCACTAGTTTCATTCGTGATGAGACTGTATCAGTTTGGTCGGCAAGTATTTCCCCCTCACCCTAACCCTCTCCCTCAGGGAGAGGGGACATTCGATCCCACAGTAGGGCACCACTAAGTTGATACAGGTACATTCGTGATCCGGAACTCATCCCGCAATCCCACTTGTGGTAAGCTGGATACGAGACAATACCAACCGGAAGCGGTTGTCTACAAAGGCGGGAAGCCACGATGCAAGATGTTTTTCATGAAGCTGTGAACCTGCTCGAAAAAGACGAGCAGTTGGTGATGGCCACGGTCATTCGCACCAAGGGGTCCACGCCCCAGAAGCCGGGCGCGAAGCTGCTGGTCCGTAAGGACGGCACCGGTGTCGGCACTCTGGGCGGAGGATGCGTCGAGGGCGACATCTGGTACGCCGCGAGCCAGCTTATGAGGCGAGGCGGGGACGCTCAGTACCGCGAATATGAGCTCAACGAAGACCTCGCTGCCGAAGACGGGCTCGTCTGCGGCGGCACGATGTTCTTCCTCATTGATCCTGTCTATAGTCCCGAGCAGTACATTGACGTCGCCAGGGAGATCGACGCCGCCTATGAGGGCGGCCCATCGGTCGCTCTCGCCAGCCTCATCAGGTCTGCCAACGGACTCGGCTCAATTGGCTCCAAGATCTTCATACGGGAAGACGGCTCTACCGAGGGCTCGCTCGGCGACCTCAGGCTTGACCATGACGCCGTCAATCGCGCGCGTAACCTGATGGCTATGGGCCGAAACGAGTACGTGATTACCGACGAGGGCGTCGAGTACTTCATAGAGGCGTACACCACGCCGCCCCAGCTTGTGATATGCGGCGGCGGACACGTCTCAAGGGCGCTCGCAAGCCACGCCAAGCCTCTCGGCTTCAGGCTGTTCATCACCGACGACCGCGAGGAGTTCGCAAATCCTCAGCGTTTCCCTGAGGCCGATATGGTGGTCGCCAAGAAGCCGGAGGACGCGCTCAAGGAGCTTCCGATCAACGCCAACACGTTCATCGTTGTGGCGACGCGCGGTCACAGGTTCGACAACGTCGCGCTGGCCGCCGCTGCCGACACGCCAGCCCGCTACGTCGGACTGATGGGCAGCAAGCGCAAGACGATCCTCATCTACGAGGACCTTGTGCGCATGGGACTCGACGAGGAGAGGCTGCGCGAGATCCGGTCGCCCATCGGCCTCGACATCCACGCGCGCACCCCCGAGGAGATTGCCGTAAGCATCATGGGCGAGATCCTGATGTTCAGGCTCGGCGGCACCGGCCGGGAGATGAAGCTGGAGCAGCACCGCATCGACCGCATCATTGCCAAGGTCGAAGCTGAGCAGCCCGCAGTTGCGGTCGCCGACTGAAGGGTATCCAAGGGTGTTTCCAAAGTGCTGACCTGGCGTTCGTCCCCGTATCACGTACGGGGCAGCCTCTGAGCTTGTCGAAGGACGGTTCATGGTTCGTCAGGCTCACCACGAACGAATTCCACGGGCCTCAGAAACTGCTCCTGACCTGATCTGAATGATCGTCGCCGTACTCACAGCCGCAGGACTCAGTTCGCGCATGGGCCGCCCAAAGCCGCTCCTCGAATGGCGTGGCAGGACAATTGTCGAACACCAGGTGTCCATACTTCTGGAAGGCGGTGCATCCGAGGTCATCGTAGTTCTCGGCCACAGGTCAGAGGAGATCACCCCTTTCGTCGAACTCACCGGTGCTTCGTACGTTGTGAACCACCAGTACCGGGAAGGTCGCACGTCGTCCATCAAGGCCGGGCTGGCGGCGGTCCCGGAGCAGGCTGAGGATATTCTGCTAATCGGCGTGGACCAACCGCGTACCGCACAGATCGTCAAACGAGTGGTCGACACCCACGTGGCGGCTTCAGCCCTGCTGACTTCACCAAGACTGGAGGGCAGGGGAGGACACCCGCTGATGTTCTCGGCTCGCCTGCTGCCTGAGCTAAGGCTGATCTCAGAGGAGAACCAGGGCCTGCGTGAGGTCTTCGAGAGACACCGGGCCGAGATCACCGAGGTCCACTTCGACGACCCGATGGTCCGCCTGGACCTCAACACTCCCGAACTGTACGAGTCCGCCTATCAGAAGTATGGACGCGTGTAACCCCACGACCTCTGAGGTCATTCGAGAAATCCGGTGCGCCCTCGCTGAAAAAAGCCGGGGGAACGCGGAAAAGATCAGGGCTGCGTTATGAGGTGCGGTTCTTCTGGTGCCTGCCGACGAAGCCGACGATGACCTGCTTCATCTCATCGTCCCAGTCGAACGCTATGCGTATCGTGAGCTGGGGGTCGAAGCTGGTGCCTTTGCCGATATGCGCGTCCAACTCGTAGGACTTTCCGTTGAGGGTGGTGGTGTACCATTCAGTGAACTGGTCCTTCGTCACCTCGGTCTGCTTGGGCTTGTAAGACCAGCCCGGGCAGGCCTCCTTGATTAGCTTGTCGAAGTTCGGCGCGTCGCCAGGGTTGGTGCGAAGCCGGTGGTACTCGGTCGCCAGCCACGAGAGCGCGTTGAATACCTCAACAGGCCTTTGGAACGGCGTGCCGCTGTCTGACTTGGAATTCAGGGCCAGCCTGAGGCGATCTGGGAAGCTCTCTTCCGCAAGCTCTAGTGCGTCGTGCACGTTGGACGGTTGCACGGGCTCCTCAGATTCAGGTCGTGCCTGCCCGGCGCTCGCGAGAACGTAGCCCTTTCGCCAGTGTTCCTGCATCTCCCGGCTGCGGGAGAGTTCGCGCCTCAGCCTGCTGACCTGCTCGCCGAGCTTGACCTTGTCATCCCGCAGGTCCTGACCTTCCTGCTTGAGTTGATCGTTCTCGGTACTAAGGGATTTGACGTTCTGCCGGAGCAAGTCCAGCTCGGGGCCGGGTAAGCCACGCCGATTGTCTGGACTCTTGCCCCCATTCGCGGAGTCAACTCCAATTGTGGGCTCGTCATCAAGGTCCCAAACTGATACGGGAGTGTCTTGTGGTGTCGCATTATCGACCGGATCGTCAGGGACACTGATCAGTTCGTCCCACGACTCAACCATGTCGATGATGGACTTCTCGAACTTCTCCCGTTCAGGAGCCCTCAACGACTCTTCGCTCCTGGAGGATGCCTGCGGACGAATCAGACGATACTCGGACAGCACGCTCTTCAGTTCCGTGACATGTGCCAGCGCGGCCTCTGTCTGACCGGCTCGCACAGCGTCGTCCGCAGACCACGAACTAAGGTCTAATTCGAGGTATTGCAGCTCGTCCTGGTAGTCATCCCTTACTTCACTGATGTAGTCAGCAATGGCCTCGATCTGGACCGTCACACGTTCCGTGATCTTCTCAATCGCCAGCCCTTTCAGGGAGCTTGCGAACTCGTCCACGTGCTCCCACTCCGTAGCATCCGGTGGAAGCTCGTGGAGTTCGTCGAGCCACTTCTGGAAGAGGGGAGACTCCATCTCCACCGTCGACTCGAGGGTCGGCGCCCTGCCGGATACGTAACATAGCATCAGGCCTATGTCTTCCGGGTTGAAACCGCCATTGGACGCTCCGGCGGCGACCAGGTCAATCTCGGAAGTCCACTCATGACGCAGCCAGACGGACCTGAACACACCCCTCTGCATATCCGGCCCTTCCGCTGCCAGGTCCCTTGACCTCAGGTGGTCGGTAACGACGCTTCTGAGAGCATCGTTCGACTCGGTCCAGCACCGCAGTATTTCACCTGCGAGCTTTTCGCTCGTTCCCGTCAAGATTGCCGCAAGTACAGGCTCTCGCAGTTGATGACGGTTGGCCCTGCTTGCATCATGGAAACCGGAGACTTTCACGCTGTCTTTGATAGCGGAGTTGAGCCTGCTGCGGACACTGTCAGATGCGTCGTCCCGATAGGCGAGGGCACGGTCGATGACGGACAGGGCATAGTCCGGCTCCATGACCGGTGGGAGGAAGGCCATGGTCATGTGCATTTCTGGCTTGGCGATGTTCGTCATGGATTCATCGTAGCATCCTGAGGGACATGAGGTGGCATTCAGCTCAGATACTCACGCCTGCTCCCAATTCGCCCACGCGTCCTCGACGGCTTTCTGTGCCTTTGCGTGTCTCCGGCCCAATCGTTCGATCTGTTTGAGATTCTGCTTGGCCGAGGCGATTTCGAGACGCCGTTCAATCTCTGCCACGTCCGCCTCAAGCTGCTGGATGAGCGCCTCGTAGTCGATGGCCTGGGCCTGCTTATTCGACTCTGACGCGCGTTCCTGTCGCTTGGTCTCGCGGTCCCGCCTTCGGTGACGTGCCCGCGCGCGGCGCGAGACCGGCTCCGGTTCGGGAGGCCGGTTGATACGCACCCACTCGTCGAAGCTGCCGTCGAACAGCCGCGCGGTCCCATTCTCGATCACCAGGATTCGCTCCGCCATGAGACTGATGAAGTGGCGGTCGTGGGACACGAACAGCAGCGTGCCGTCGTAAGACTCCAGTGTGGACTCCAGCGCCTCGCGGCTGGCTATGTCCAGGTGAGTGGTCGGCTCGTCCAGCACGAGAACGTTAGGGTAGGTGATCAGCAGTCTCGCCAACGACAGTCGTGTACGCTCTCCGCCGGAGAGCGAGGAGACCATCTTGAACACGTCGTCGCCCTGGAACAGGAACCTGGCGAGGTAGTCCCGCGCATCGCCAATGGGAGTGTTCTTTATCTCCAGGAAGGCGTCGAGCACGTTCTTGTCGTCGGGCAGATTCCAGGTTCCCTGGTTGAGATGGCCGGTCTGGACGTTGTGACCCAGGGACACCGTGCCTGTCAGCGGCTTGAGTTCGCCGAGTATGGTCCGCAGGAGCGTGGTCTTGCCGATACCGTTTGGCCCGACCACGGCGGTACGCGATCCACGCAGCAGGTCGAAGTTGGGAACTGACAGCAGCCTGGTCTCTGTGCCGTTGTTCGAGAATCCGACCGACACACCTTTCAGGCTCACCGTTACGTGACCTGTACGCGATGCAGAAGAAGAACCTATGTTAATGGTCTTCTCGGATTGAGGCGCTTCGATCCGGTCCAGGCGCCCCAGGCGAGTCTCCCGTCCTCTGGCCTCGCGCGAGCGCTGCCCGGCCTTGTACCGCTGGATGAAGAACTCTTCCTTGGCGATGTACTCCTGCTGGCGCTCGTATTCCCGCTGCTGGCGCAGCACCTGGTCATGCTTCAGCTGGCGGTACGCAGAGTAGTTTCCGGGGAAGCTCTGGAGGCGGCCGCGTTCCATCTCCCATATCTCGGTACAGATTCGGTCGAGAAAGTAGCGGTCGTGGGACACCGCCAGCACCGCGTACCTGAATTCGGACAGGAACTCCTCGAGCCAATTCAGGCCGTCGAAGTCCAGGTAGTTGGTCGGCTCATCGAGTATCAGCAGATCGGGATCAGTGAGCAGTGCGCGCGCAAGCGCGGCCCGAGTTCGCTCTCCGCCACTCGCTACTGCAGCCTCTGTGTCGAGAGTCTCCTGCGTCAGTCCGACTCCCTGCGCGACCCGTTCGACCTGGCTCTGGTAGTCGTAGCCGCCGAGCGATTCGTACTCAGAGAGCAGCCTGCTGTACCTGCCTTCAGCCGCCGTGCGGGAGCTGCCCTGCCGTTGCTGGATGTCCAGCGCGGTATCGGCCAGGTCGGCCTCAAGTTCGAATAGACGGGCAAAGGCCGACTCCACCCCCTCGCGCAGAGTGCCGGGCGCGTCGTGTTCAGCGAGCTGCGGGACGTACGCCAGCCGCAGTCCAGAGTTGGTCGAAACCGTGCCTGCATCAGGCTCAAGTTCCCCGACCAGGACCCGCAGCAGCGACGTCTTTCCGCCGCCGTTGGGTCCCACGAGTCCGATGCGCGACTGCTCATTCACGTCGGCGTCGACGCGCGCGAAGACCTCGATGTCGCCGTAGAAGAGTCGTAACTGGGAGGCTGAGAGGAGCAATTTATCGAGCGGAGGAGACGTGCGTGTTCATCCAGTCCACGAGTCGGGTCAGGTACTCTTCCCTGAGCCTGGGGTGTCCTGATCTGACGAAGCCGTGGGAACTGTCCGGGAAACGGACGAACTCGACCTCCTTGCCGAGTCGCTTGAGCGTCACGAAGTACTGCTCAGACTGCTCTATTGGGCAGCGATGGTCGGACTCCCCGTGCATGAGAAGCACCGGCGTCTCGACGTTTGGAGCGTACGTCAGGGGCGAGTGCTCCAGGAAGGCGTCCAACGCCTCCCAGCGCTTGCCGCCCCACTGCACCTCGCCGAACCGCACGCCGATGTCTGAGGTCCCGTACATGCTCGAGAGGTTTATGCAGGGCGCGCCGACCACGGCGCCCTTGAAGCGGGTGTCTTGACCGATTACCCACGAGCTCATGAATCCCCCGTAGCTGTAACCGGTGATGCCGAGCCTCGACTCGTCGACGTAGTCTCTCTCACAGACCTCGTCGACCGCCGTCATGATGTCCAGGTAGTCCTCGCCGCCCCAATCGTTGAGAACGGCTGTCAGGAAGTCTGTCCCGTATGTCGATGAGCCTCGGGGGTTGACCGCAAGCACGATATACCCTGCGGTCGCCAGCACCTGCTGCTGAGCGCTGAAGCTATCGGAGAAGACACCGTGTGGCCCGCCGTGAATGTCCAGCACGAGTGGATAGCGTGAATCGGGATTGAACTCAGGCGGGAACAAGACGCGGGACTCAATCTCGAAGCCGTTCCTGTTGTGGCTGAACTTCTCCAGCCTGGCTGGAGGGTGCTCCTCGAAGAACTCCCGGTTGAAGTCCGTCAACTGCGTGACGGCTCCCGATTTCATATCTACCTTGTACAGATCACCGGCGGAGTCTGGATTGGTCGTCAGCACTGCTGCCGTGCCTGCGCCGGCGTCGAACGAGACGAGAGACATCAGCCCGCCTCCGGTTATCTTGCTCACACTTCCCGAATCGGCGTCGGCCTGGTAGATGCCTGACTCTCCCCGGGCGTCCGCGATGAACGAAATGCGTCCGTCGTCAGTCCAGCGCATATCGGGGGCAGGAACGAGCGGAGCGTATCCCCCTGCGGGACTGATCGAGTCTTCGGTGAGCTTGCGTGGTTCGTGTCCCGGCTCGATCACGAATATCCAGGACTGCCAGCCGGCTCCTACAACGTCGTCGTCCGAGCCGACCACCGCTAGAGCATCCCCTGATGGCGACCAGCACAGCGCGGCAACGCTGGAAAGTCCCTGCGACCGCAGTTCAATGTCCCCTCCAGACGCCGGCACCACGTACACATCCGTGTGAGTAGCGATCTCGCGGTCGGCCCTACGGTCTGCCACGAACGCGATCTGCGAGCCGTCCGGCGACCACGACGGCGCGCTATCGTCACCCTCGCCGTCCGTGAGCTGGCGGGTCTCGCCTGACTCGCGATCAACGACGAATACGTGCCTGAACGCCTCGCCTCTCCATCCGAGGCCGTCTGCCCTGTACCTGATACGACGGACCACACTGACCCGGGGGTCCTTCTTCGGGTCGTGATCATCCGGCGCGCGGTCCGGGTCGACGTCCGACACGAACGCCAGCGCGCTGGAGTCCGGCGACCACGCGATGTCGGTGATGCCTCCGGGAACGTCAGTCAGCTTTCGAGCCTCACCTCCGCCCGTGGGCATGGTCCAGATCTGGGCCTTGCCTTTGTCGTCAGGACGTACGAATGCGAGATAGCGTCCGTCTGGCGAGAACCTCGGACTGGAGTCGCTCGTGCCACTGGTAAACGATGAGGTCTCGCCGGAGGCCACGTCCATCACAAGTATCTGTGACCTGTTCTCCGTGCTCTCTCTGTCGATTTGAGAGCGAACGAATGCAAGCCTGGACCCATCCGGTGACAGAGATGGAGAGGCAACGCTTACAAGCTCATAGACCAGGTCGGCGGTAATAGGGGAGGGCATGTTTGGGGAGTTCCTTCGAAAGATTCTGAAGCTATCTTAACCGCCGATAGCTTCAGGCCGTCAAGTCGGCGGCGTTCTAAAGCCTGCATCAACTTGGTCGGCGGTCTCCGCGTGAGGCATCCCCGCACCCCTAGATTCCCGCTTTCGCGGGAATGACGGAAAGGCGGCACCGACTAACTTGGTACAGCTAGGCGTATCTGGCCTCACCCGTGGTTACTGCAAGAAACTCGCGCACGTGCGGCAGGACCAGGTCGCTGCGATTGAAAGTTCCCCCGTGGTCTTCACCGGGGAGCGATACGAACCTCGCATCTGGAAGAGTTGCGGCAAAGTCACGGGCGTTGTCGTGGAAGGCGTCCCTATCTCCGTCGTAATAGAGGCACGGCATCGTGATACGGTCAGCCAGGCCGGTGTAGTCCATTACGTGGTCCCGAAGGGCGAGCGTGCTGGCCATCATCGCCAGGTAGTCGTTTTCGAGAAACCGGTCCCGCTTGGAGTCCGGCTTCATCCGTCCGAACCTGGACTCGAAGCCTTCGAGGTACGGTTTCATCCCTCTCCACAGAAAGCCGATGCGGTTCTGGAAGCGACGAGGGTCGGTGCCGTGCTGGTCGATACCCGCCATGATCACCCCGAGTACGCGCTCCGGCGCGCTCTCCAGCACGCCGAACCCGATCCGCCCGCCCATCGAGTACCCCCAGTAGTGGGCGGCGTCGATCTGCAGGTCGTCCATTACGGCGTGAACGTCCGCGACCCGCATCTCCATCGTGTACGCCTCTTGAGCGTGAGGCTTGTCGCTAAGGCCGTGACCGCGACAGTCGATCATGACCAGGCGGTAGTCGTCCCTGAGAGCGCCGACGTACCCAGCCTCGTACCAGTCGACAAGGCTGTCGCTGAACCCGTGGACCATCACGATGGGAGGTCCGGCGCCTTCAGTCCTGTAATAGATTCGTGAGCCTGAGCTTTGTACGTAGGGCATGGGCCTCTCTACATGTCGGGAACATCATCGTTCACGCCGACCTAACGGCGATCTGCGGGTAGCTTGAATCATAGCATCGGATGGGCTGCCGCAATCCACAGTGATACACTCGATCGGGCTGATAGCCTTGAGCGTCAAAGTGGAGCAGTGGACTGGCGTGAGGAAGAGAAGACATTCTACTTCAGTACTCGCAACGATTGCGGTGCTCATATTGATCGTGGCGGTGACAGGTCACGATTGGTCCCAAGCCCCCACTGTCACCGAGGCGGCACAGGCGAGCGACTGCACAAACGGCATCGTTATCCCGGATCCCGCCAACTACCCGGGTCTCGTGTCGGACTGTGAGGTGCTGCTGGCGGCTCGGGACACCTTACGCGGAAGGGAGCACCTGAACTGGTCTGCAAGTAGGTCCATCAATACGTGGAATGGCGTCAGCGTTGACGAAGCCGCACAACGTGTTACGGAGATCGACCTGTCACGCAGCGAATTGGACGGATCAATTCCGGCAACCCTGGGTAAGCTATCAGGTCTCGTGAAACTCGATCTTTCATTCAATGAACTCACCGATACGATTCCGGCGGAGTTGGGCGACCTTTCAGATCTGGAGGTGCTTGACCTTGGGAGGAATTACCTGAGCGGTCCGATACCATCCGAGTTGTCCAATCTCGGCAACTTGGAAGAACTGGTGCTCTCGAGAGTCCGGTTGGCCGGACCTATGCCAGGATGGGTGGGCAACCTGACAAACCTGAGAATCCTGGATCTTAGTGGTTGCCAACTGGTCGGTCCGCTACCGACCGAACTGTTAAGCCTCGACAGGTTGGAAGACCTTGACCTCTCGGGGAATCCGTTGGGCGGGCCAATACCGGCGTGGCTAGGCAGTTTGGGCAACCTGAAGCATCTTGATCTAAGGAGCAGTCAACTAAACGGGACCATACCGTCAGAGCTTTCCAACCTGTCAGGACTGTGGTCGATGAGACTCGATGATAACCAGCTCTCAGGCCAGATACCGTCAGAACTTGTAGGCCTCTCCAACCTGCTCTCACTGGATCTTTCGAGGAACCAACTCACGGGGCAGATACCGTCAGGTATCGGCGCGCTCTCTAATCTGAGGTGGCTGGACCTTTCAATGAACCAGTTGACCGGGTCGATACCTGCGTCAATGGTGGACATCTCCGAACTGAGAGTGTTGCACCTTTCAGGCAACAACCTGACCGGGTGTATCCCTGATGGACTGATGGAGGGGCCCAGCAGTGACCTTCATCTGCTCGGTCTGCCGCCGTGTACGGCGTTGCCGATCACAGGCCCCTTCATAAGTTCGGTCAGGCCAGGTGTGGGCTCTCTTGGCATCAATTGGCGCGCGCCACGCCGGGTTGATGGGCCACCCATTACCTCCTATGACCTGCGCTACATCGAGACACAGGCAGACGAGACAGTAGAGTCCGCTTGGACGTTACTGGAAAGTGTTTGGCAAACAGGCTCCGGAGCCCTGGCCTATGAGCTCACGGGACTGACCAACGAGACTCAGTACGACCTTCAGCTTCGAGCAATCAATGCGGTCGGCTCTGGACCATGGTCGGCTGTAGTCAACGGTACGCCGACTGCGGACGATCTTCCACCGCTTTCCCCGGGCAGTGTCTGGCACAACCGCGACGGCTCATCCATTGTAGTGAGTTGGGATGCTTCACCAGAGGCCACTCACTACAGGGTCTATCACGACACCTCTATAGACTTGAACTGCGGGTCTGGTTCAGCCGACAGACCGAGCTCGTGCGAAGAACTGGCCGGAAGTGTTACTGCAACGACCTTCTTGCACACTAGTCCGGACCAGTCCGAAAACTACTACTGGATTGCAGCCTGCAACAATGTTGGCTGTTCTGAGCTTGACCTGGTCAACCCATCCATGTTTGTGGCAAGTGCTCCTTCGGCCCCAGCCATTACGTCAATGTCAGGGGAGGTAGGTTCCCTTTTCATCACCTGGAGCGCTCCTACACAGGCAGATGGGTCGGCGGTGTTCAGCTACGACCTACGTTACATTGAGACGTCGGCAGACGAGACGACGGAGTTTAACTGGACGACTGTGGACGAGATCTGGACGATTGGTACAGGCGCCCTTATCTACGACTTGGCCGGTCTCGCGGACAAAACGCAGTACGATGTTCAGTTGCGGGCGGCTAACCCCGTAGGTGACGGCCCCTGGTCTGAAACTTTCACCGAGGTTGCCGGAATTCCGGCAAGAGTCAGCGCCATACGATCCATCTCGCACGCTCGTGTTCAACCAGGAGGTGAGGTCGTTGTGACGATCACTACTACTGGACTTGGCGTCATCGCGATGCTGTCCGAGACATTCCCGGACGGGTTCTCATATGTGTCCAGCGACGTGCCGAGTGACTTTATCACAGTCTTGAATAGAGGATTCCGGGTCACTCTGATCGGCAGATCCGTAGTTGAATACACAGTTACAGCATCCACGGATGAGGGTTCACATTCGTTTTACGGTTCAACAACGGACTTTGGCTTTACGAGAAGGCCAGTTACAGGCGTTTCGAGCATAACCGTACAGGCTGCCCCCAGTGTAGAAGTGGCCCACTCTGCCGGGGACGAGTTGCCGCTGGTGAGGCCAGATTCGCCGATCCCTGTGACCGTCACGTTTAGTGAGCCGGTGTTCTCATTCACCATCGATGATATAAGCTCGATTAATGGGTCTTTAGACAACTTTGTCGGAAGTGATGGCGACGCCGTCTATATGTTTAATGTGACGCCAAATGGTCTCGGAGGGGTGATGGTGGACATCCCAGGTGACGTTGCGGTCGATGCCGACGGGAACAGCAATACGCCCGCACTTCAGCTGTCTCTGGGGCTTCCCTATGACGACGACAGAGACGGTGTGATCCATGGGGATGAAATTCTCATCGCGGTAAGAGATTACTTCGATGGAGTTATCACAGGCGAACAGATTCTAGCCATGGTCAGGATCTATTTCTCGACTGTGGACTGAGTGTGACGCTGGACGTCACCACTGAGTGGTACCAACTTAGGGCGTGGCCGTCTGTCAATTGAATCTTCCCCCTGTGCTATACTCCGCCGGACTTTTCTGGAGGTGACTGGGAAGTGCCCCGATCGGACGGTCGTACCAACGACCAGCTAAGGCCGGTGACCATCGAGCTTGGCGCGCAGAAGTACGCCGAGGGTTCAGCCCTGATCTCTGCTGGCGATACCCGTGTGCTGTGCGCGGTGAGCGTCGCAAACGATGTGCCCCGTTTCCTGCGAGGCTCTGGGCAGGGCTGGGTGACCGCCGAATACTCCATGCTTCCGAGATCTACCCATACCCGCACCAGGAGGGAGACCACGCCCAGGGGGCGCACCCAGGAGATTCAACGCCTCATCGGACGCTCGCTGCGCGCCGCGGTCGACATGGACAGGCTGGGCGAGATCACGCTGAACGTCGACTGCGACGTCATCCAGGCAGACGGGGGCACCCGTACGGCGTCCATAACCGGCGCATACGTCGCCCTCTACCAGGCGCTGACCACCGTGCGCGAGAGCGGCAAGCTGGATAGCATTCCCATCAAGGCTGCGGTGGCGGCCGTCAGCGTCGGCATAGTTGGTGGAGAGCCAATGCTGGACCTCTGCTACGTGGAAGACAGAGACGCGGCCGTCGACTTCAACGTCGTAATGACCGAACAGTCGGAGTTCGTGGAAGTCCAGGGCACCGCCGAAGAGTCAGCGTTCTCGAGGACTCAACTGGACGAAATGATGACCCTGGCCGAGTCTGGCATAAGTCGGCTGATCGACATACAGCGAGATGCTATAGAGGGGTTGGGTCCCTGACTCGGACCGGTTATGTCCCGCGCGACACATCCGGCTCTACCATTGAACAAACTCGGCATCAATGTCACATCAGGCATACACTCTGATCATCAAGCCCCGCATGGGTGAGTGACTGTCTTGGGCGTCAAATTCTGCTCAAGAATAGTTCAATGTCATGCTAGGTGCGTGGGTCGGTCAGAATTGTATCCCAGTCGGGTCTCTGAGGCTGTACTCCGAGATCCACAACGAGCAGCCGCAGAAACGAAGCTAGAGAGACAAATCCGGTCGGAAGATGCGCGTCCCGCACTTCCGACCGACCGACCTTAGCACCCTGCTCTAGGTGCAGGTGAGGCGTGGCAATGGGGCTGCGGCTATTAGGGTGCCAGTGGTAGATCAGGACCTCTCTGCGCTCAGAGTCGTAGATAGCGTAGTTGTACGCCTCTAACTCAATTCGATAAGTCTGCCTTGGCGTATCGGTCTCAGCTATCCGGTAGTCCTGCTGCAAACTGAGCATGAGTCTTGACGACCCGCGAAGAGCGATAGGGTCTCCGCCGTTAACAGCTAGGGTGTGGGGAACTGGGGAGATATGATATCCGCCACCGACGTCGATCACAGAGTCCGTTACGCACGATGCAAGTCTCTGGATACCGCGCAGATAGTTGTTGACTGCTTCTGCGGCGCTTCTGCCAAGCGTCAATCGGTCCAGTACTCGGGCAGCATCATTGCCAGACTGACGACGTCACCGTGCCTCTCTGCATCGTCGTCAAACTCTCCAGCCTTCCACGCCTTCGTGAACTCCTCCAGGCTCATGCCGAATCTCTTTTGGGCGAGTTTTTCCTTCATCGCCAGAAATTCCTGCTCGGTGAGGATACGGACTTGGGGGATCTCTTCAGTATTCTGTGAAGGCTTGGTCAGCATGGCTTCCCTCTCAAGGATCTAGTCTACGCTCTCTAAGGGTACCATGACCGAGTACGATGTAGGTTCAGTGTCCGAGAATGGCCGCGCTGGGACGAGTGCTCCATATCGGGAACCATCTACCACTGAACAAACATCGGCATCACGACATGCGTGTACGTGTAGCCTTCCGGCTCGGTCGCTGGCTTGATGACCCCGGGACTTGACGGAGTCGTCGTTTCCAGGGCTACTTCGTCATCGCCGAGCACGTCGAGCACATCGCTGAGGAACCTGCTGTTGAAGGCGATCTTCGCGTCGTCACCCTCTACGTTGGCGTCGATCTCCCCCACGTTCTCCCCAAGCTCTTCAGCCCTGGAAGAGACTGCCAGCTTGCCGTCGGCGCCGTTCTCGCCGGCTGTCACGTTCAGGCGGACGATCCCCGAACCGTCGCGCGCAAACGTCGACGCCGCCTTCGCCGCCTGGGTGAACGATTCGTGACCAACCACCACGCGGGTGGTGCACTCTTCCGGTATCAGCTGACGGTAGTTGGGGAACGTGCCCTGAACGAGCTGTGACACTAGCTCGACGTTTTCGAGTCTGAATAGCGCCTGGCTCTTCTGCGGCGTGACGGTGAACTCCACCGGGTCCGACTGCGAGCTAATCAGTCGCCCGACTTCCTGCAGCGCCCGGGCAGGCACCGTGAAGCTGATGTCCTCTGAGACCGGCGCTGAGAGCTTCCCATCGTACACGGCCAGCCTGAAGCCGTCCGCTGCCGCAAACGTGAAGCTGTCGCCCGACATTTCGACCTTGATGCCTGTCAGCACAGGACGTGAGTCGTCAGTCGCAGCGGCGAATGCCACCCTGCTGATGGCGTCTCGCATGACTTCTGCGTCGATCCGACCGACCGAACCTTCGTCAACGGTCGGTATGGGAGGAAAGTCCTCCGCGTCCTGCCCGTTGATGTTCGCCTCGAAGCGGGCGCAACTGAGACCAAGATTGAGCGGCTGGGCAGACGAGGTGACGTCGATTCGAGCCGCTGGCAGCGAGTTTACGAACTCCGTCAGCAGTCTCGCTGGAACCGTAAGCGCCCCCTCTTCCTCGACCTGTGCGCCGACCCACGTGCTGATGGCGATTTCCAAATTGGTCGCCGATAGCTTCAGACGGGCGTTGTCGGTTGACATCATCACGTTCTGGGTGATTGGAAGGGTCGTCCTGGTGGCCACAGCCCGCTGTACTACTGACAGCCCCCGGCTGAGGTTCTCTTGCAGACATGAAAGCTGCATCGGTTACATCCTTGTGGTCCGGAATTCTCTGGCAGGTTTTTCTAGATCGTCGCTAATGTCGAATGCGCACTGTCCCGACGACCGCTGCTCGCTGAGTTGACGAGTAGTATAGTTGGCGGAATTTTCCAAGGTCAACGAGAACTGGGTTCAAGTAAGGCCCACATATGGGACCAATTCCGGGATGTTCGTGGAGAGTCTGGGATATCCCGGGACTACTCGACCGACGCGACTATGTCGATCTCCAGGAAGATCTCGTCCTCAACGCTCAGGATGAACGCGAACGTGGGCTTGGATAGCTCAAACTGGTCGAACGTAATCGTGGTCTTCGCGAGACCTGTTACCGCGTCCCCATCGAACTGCGCGGTGACGTCCCACGTGACAGACCTCGTCACATCCTGGATCGTAAGGTCGCCATACATTTCGAAGGTTGCCTCGCCCGACTCGGGCAGCGGCCAGGGGAGGTAGTCGAATCCCCTGACAACAAGCTCGGCGTTCGGGAACTGTCTCGTATCGAAGAGGCTGGACCTGACCCACCGGTCACGTCTGTCCTCGTCGCTCCTGAACCCGGACAGTCCGACCTGAAGCAGGGACGTTTCTGAGTCCACTTCGCCGTCATCCTCGAATACGATCGAGCCGGAGACGTCCGAAGTCTCTCCGATGGCCTTGATGGGCAGGTTGACGCCCTGCAGCTCCTCACCCACGATGTAGCGCGCCATCGATGCCTCTTCAATAGCTACCGTCACTCCGTCCGAATCAGACGAGATCGACACCGCAGTTGGAATGGCCGGTGCAGTCGGGATCGAGCGCGCAGTAGGTATGGCTTCGGCTGTAGGGATGGACACTGCCGTAGGTATGGCAGCGGCCGTCGGAATTGATACCGCCGTGGGTATGGACTCCGCTGTGGGGATCGACACGGCCGTCGGAATTGATACCGCGGTAGGGATGGGGGCTGCTGTCGGGATGATCCCCGAAAAAGGCTGCTCGGAATCTTCAGTACATGCAACGAATACCACGATGAGACCAATGGCGGTCAGGAGCCGTATGGACGCTCGCAATATCACTGACGAGGATTCAGGCGCGAGTGGCCTCACTGCACCGTGATGGTGCCCACCATTCCCAGGGCCTCGTGAGGCACGCATACCAGCTCGTAAGTGCCCGGCTCATCGAAGATAAAGTCGAAGCCGACGGTCTCACCTGCGTTCACTTCAATATTAATGTCAAGATCATTGATGGTGAACGTGTGGAACGCCGCTTCTGCTATGAAGGTGAAGTTCACACCCTCTCCGACCGCGAATGTGAAGTCAACGGGGTCATACTCCATCGGGCCGGCGCCGCCGTTGTCTATCATGTTCACTGTGACAGGGGTCCCGACAATGGCTTCCGCTGCATCCTCGCCTTCGCCGGGTACCTTCGTGGGTGCGGGTGCCGGAATCGGAGGCGACGCCCGCTGGATGATGGTCACGGACGGCTCAGTCGGCGCGGCCTGGCCACAAGCTACAGCCGCAATGGCGACGGTTGCTGCCAGGATCGCCGCTACTGCAAGTTTCGTCACCTAATTCCCCCTGGTAGTAGGGCCAATTTCAAGGCCCCAAAACAGCTCGCTAGACCCTGTATCCGGGGCAAACATAGCCACAGACTGGGCCTGATTGTGAATGGTCTCACATAATCCTAGCACCTTGAATTTTGAGGGTCAATCTGATGTTGACGCAGTCGAGCACCCTGCATAGACTGCGCTCACCCCTCACCCGGAGGCGACTACCTCATGAAGGACAATCGCGTACGCCAACTCGTAAAGAGCGGGAAACCGGCCATCGGCTGTTTTCTCGGACTGGGCAGCCAGGTAGTTGCCGAGATGATGGGACTCGCAGGCATGGACTGGCTGGTAATTGAGACAGAGCACAACGCGCTCGATTCCGCCGAAGTCCAGGAAATGCTGACGGCCATCGGCAACACCGATGCCGTGCCAATCGTGCGCGTGCCCAACCGCGACCAGGTCTACATCCAGCGCGCCCTGGACATGGGCGCAATGGGCATCCTCGTGCCCGGAGTCAGGACTGCCGAAGAGGCCCGCGCCATTGTCTCGTACACACGGTTCCCACCTGTAGGCGTCAGGAGCTGGGGACCGCTCAGGGCGTCTGCGTACACGCTCGACAACGATGATTACCTTGAACGCGCCAACGACAACATACTCGTCTCTCTCATCCTGGAGACGAAGGACGCAGTCGAGAACCTCGACGAGATATGCGCCGTCCCCGGTATCGACGTCCTGACCATTGGCCCGTGGGACCTCTCGCTTGAACTGGGGCTCGACCCCCGCCAGCTACCGCTGCCACAAATCGAGGAGATATCGGTGAACGCTCTGGAAGTTGCCCGCAGGCACGGTGTTGAGATCGGCGTGTCGGCCAACACCCCCGACGGCCTCCGGGACCGCCAGGCTCAGGGATTCACCTTCATCCAATACGGACCCGACTACGGTCTGATGGCCGCAGCCGTGACCAGTGGCCTGGCGGTCTTCGACCGCAGCTAAAGTCCCTTCTCCTTGGGCAGAAGGTTAGGATGAGGGGAGAGTCTCGTCACCTTGGTATGGTAGCCGCGCTGCGAAACCAACACCTTATCCTGCATCCCCACAGCGGTCGGCTCACACGATATACTGTGCGCTAGGATTCATCACAGGCGTCGACTGACGCCAGCCACGGAGGTCCCAGATGAAGCTCGGACTGTTCCTAATGCCTTCCAACCCGCCGGAACGCTCTACCTGGGACGCCCACCAGTGGAACCTGGACTGTCTCGAGATGGCCGACCGCTACGGCCTCAGCGAAGCCTGGATCGGGGAGCACTTCACGTCACCCTGGGAGCCGGTTCCCGCGCCCGACCTGCTGATAGCGCAGGCTCTGATGCGAACCAGGAACATCAAGCTGGGGACGGGAGCTCACCTGCTCCCGTTCCATCATCCGGTGGAACTGGCGCACAGGGTTGCCTACCTGGACCACCTCGCGCAGGGTCGCTACATGTTCGGCATCGGCTCTGGCGGTCTGCTCTCGGACCACGAGCTGTTCGACGTGGACTTCGACGAGGGAGAGCATCACGCCAGAACGCGTGAGTCTCTCGATATCATCCTCAACCTGTGGGAGCACATCGATGGTCCATTCGAGTACAAGGGCCAGTTCTGGAATGTGAACATCCCCGACCCGGCCGAGTACGAGTACGCGACGCTCAAGACTTTCCTGACCCCTTACCAGAAGCCGCATCCGCCCATAGGCGTCGCCGGCGCCAGTCCCGGCTCCAACACGCTGAAGATAGTTGGCGAGCGGGGGTACATTCCCATGAGCCTGGGACTCAACGCCGTCTACGTCGCCAGTCACTGGGACGCAGTTGTTGAAGGGGCGGAATCGGCTGGGCGCGAGCCGCCTTCGCGCAGCGAGTGGCGTATCGTGAGGGACGTCTGGGTTGCCGACACCGACGAGGAGGCGCGTGAGGGCGCGATGAACGGTATGCTCGGTCGCTGCTGGCGCGAGTACCTGCGCCCACTGTTCTCCATGGGCGCATACCCGTTTGTCAGCTTCATGAAGCACGACGAATCTATGCCAGACGACGACGTTACACTCGAGTACATGCTCGACAACCTGTGGATAGTCGGCTCTCCGGATACAGTCGAGGAGAAACTTCGCTCCCTGTACGACACTGTCGGCGGATTCGGTACACTTCTCTGGCTGACATTCGACCACTCGGAAGATAGAGACGCCTATGAAAAGTCCGTCCGGCTGCTCTCACAGGAGGTGATGCCAAGGCTGGCCGACCTTACAAACGGCGCATAGCGAATCCAACAAGCCCCCTCTCCCTTGTTGGGAGAGGGCTGGGGTGAGGGTGAAAACCCTGCCCGACGATAGAGGTAAGGAAATTGACGATCGACGTAGCAACCGCAATAGCAAGAATCCTGAAGCAGGAAGGCATCGAGTGGGTCTCGACCTTCCCGGTGTGCAGGGTGAACAACGCCCTCGGACGCGAGGGCGTCCCCATGGTCATGATGCGCGATGACCGATACGCAATCGCGCTCGCGGACGGCTTCTCCCGTGCGACCGCTGGCGAGCGCATCGGCGTATGCACGGTGCAGGGAGGCGTGAACGCCGCGGGTATCCAGGTCGCCTACGCCGGTCTCGCCCAGGCATTCGAGGACGGCTCGCCCATTCTCTGCATCACCGACGGCGTTCCTGCTGGAAGCACTGAGAACTCGCAGTTCGACGTGACAACGAGCCTGAAGTCCGTATCCAAGTGGTATGGATACATCGACAGGCCGTCCAGGGTGCCGGAGTTCATGAGACGCGCGTTCACCATGCTGCGAAGCGGTCGGCCCGGACCTGTGGTGCTGTCCGTGCCCGAGGCGGCGGGGGAGTACGACGAGACCGCAGACCCATACACGCCGGTGAAGGGCTGGAAGACAGCCCCTGATCCCGCCGATGTTGCCGCCGCCGCAGATATCGTGCTGGACGCCGAGAACCCACTGATCTACGCAGGTGAGGGCGTAATCTACGCAGGCGCGTCGGCCGAACTGAAGGCTCTCGCAGAGCTGCTGAGCGCCCCTGTAATCACTACCCTGAAGGCCAAGGGAGCGTTCCCCGAGGACCACCCACTCTTCGTAGGCGTCCGGGGAGATGCCCCGGCCGAGTACCTTGCCAAGAGCGACGTCATTCTCGCGGTGGGGTCGAGCCTCTCGCCGGGCCGCTTCAGCCACGCCATACCGGACCCCGCCAGCAAGAAGATCATCCAGTGCAACCTCGACGAACTGCACGTCAACCGCATCTACCCGACTGCCCACGCCGTGATCGGCGATGCAAAGTTCACTCTTGATGCACTTGCAGCAGAGGTCTCAGACAGGACCGGGGGCGATGGCAGGACTGCTCCAGGGGTCGAGTCCGAGATCGAAGCGTCACGAGACGCAGCCTATTCGGGCTACCGCGAAGCAATGGCGTCAGATGACACGCCGATCAACCCATATCGTGTCTATGGCGACATGATGAAGGTGCTGGATCCTTACAACTCCTTCGTCACGCACGATTCGGGCAACACGCGCGACCAGCTCAGCACGATTTACGACACGCTCATCCCGAGGGGGTTCCTCGGATGGGGCAACGTGTCCACGCTCGGCTTCAGCCTCGCGTCCACGATTGGAGCGAAGCTGGCATACCCGGACCGACAGTGTGTCGCGGTCACCGGCGACGCGGGTGTCGGCTACATGCTTGGCAACCTCGAGGTCACGCTGCGTGAGCGAATCGGCATCACCATCGCCCACATCAGCAACGGCGGTTTCGCCGGGTACGGACCGGGCTTCTGGGGTGAGGGGCACGATCCCTACACCCACGTCGTGCTTGGACCCGATGACGTCGACATGTCCAAGGTCGTCGGCCAGTTGGGGCTTCACACTGAGAGGGTGTCTGAGCCGTCCGAGGTAATTCCTGCGCTGGAACGCGCGCTCGCGGCCAACGAGTCTGGACAGCCCGCCTACATCGAGTTCATTTGCTCACAGTACCCCCTGTACGGCGGATGGGTACCAAGTACGCTGGCACACTGATTGCTTTCTACTTCTGCTCTCCAGTCCTGGCTCGCGTGGTGATCTGCCGTGAAGAATGATCGCGACGCGGGTCAGACGCCCGCAAACGGCGAAAACGGCGAGGAACGAGACGGCTCGTGGTCGCGCGAATATCTGATCGCCCAGGTAGTGATAGTCCTGGGCATCATTGCTGCAATTGGTGGCGCGATAGTCTCGCAGGACCGGGGGATAGCAAGCCTTTCTATGCAACCTGAGAGGCCGGCAGCCTCTTCAGGCGGGTTCTCCATTGTTCAGCAGGGAGTGGCTCCGCCAATCGTGTGCCCGGGGGGAGCGCCGAGTGATCATCCGACCGCAGAAGGCGGACTGGCAGCAGACTGCGCCGCGCTGCTGACTGCGCTGCCGATTCTGGTCGGCGACGGTGAACTCTACTGGAACGTCGATGAGCCCATCACACAGTGGCAGGGCGTAATCATCGCGGGAGACCAGTCACGAGTCGTGGCACTGGACCTCACCACCAGTGGGCTGTCAGGGCAGATTGCTCCAGAGCTGGGACAGCTGTCGGGGTTGCAGTCCCTCCATCTCTACGGCAACGAGCTTACAGGGCGGATTCCTGAGGAGCTGTCCCGGCTTGGCAACCTCACGATACTCGACCTTGGCGGCAACAAGCTTACTGGCGAAATTCCGGCACAGCTGGGAAGTATCGCAACTCTGACGTGGATAGACGTGAGCTTCAATGACCTGACCGGGCCCATTCCCGGCGAACTCTCCAATCTCGAACGCCTGGAGTGGCTCGTAATAGCTGGAAACGAACTGACAGGATCCATCACGGGTAAACTGGACGGCCTGATCAAGCTGGAGTACCTGAGCATTTACGACACGAGCTTGACCGGGTGTTTGCCGGAGGAACTGAAGGGCGTCGACGGTCTACTCGGCGATGTCCCATTCTGCGGCGGCCAGTAATGGGCCGGCCCTACTGCGCAGTGATTCCCCCGTCGATCACAAGCTCGCTGCCCGTCATGTATGACGACTCGTCCGAGGCGAGGAACAGCACGCCGTTCGCCACGTCTTCCGACTGTCCGAGCCTGCCTAGCGGCACACGATTCATCCAGTTACGTTGTCCCTCATCAGTGTCGAGTGAGTCGCTTGTCATGTCGGTGTAGATGATTCCGGGGTGCACCGAGTTGCACCTGATGTTCTCTTTCGCATACTGGATTGCCGTCGACTTTGTCAGAATGCGCACTGCACCCTTCGTCGAGCTGTACGCCGCCGATTGCGGACTGCCCTGTAGCCCGGCAACCGACGAAATGTTGATGATGGACCCCCCGCCGGCATCGCGCATCGACGGGATGGCCGCCTTGGTTCCTAGGAACACGCCCTTGGCGTTGATGTCCATAATGTGGTCCCAGTCTTCCACCGTCGTGTCCTCGACGCCTGCACGGATCAGAATCCCAGCGTTGTTGATCAGAATGTCCAGTTTGCCATGGCTCTCGACCGCGGTACGCACGGCGTCGCTCCAGTCGGCCTCGCTGGTGACGTCGAGGTGGACGTAGGAAATGTCCCCACCGGCCTCGGCGATCTCAGCCTCCACCTGTCTGCCCAGGTCGTCGAGTATGTCGCCAATCACCACCTTCGCTCCCTCACTGGCGAATAGCTTGGCCTCGACTGCCCCCTGTCCACGTGCACCGCCGCTTATCAAAGCTACCTTGCCCTCGAGCCTCATAAATCACCCCCTGAGTGATCGCGAATCGCCTACATCCACTGGCGCAATTGTACGGCATACACCACCGTCCGGTTCGCGTTGAATGCGCGCCTCACAAGTGATTGTGTCCGATGTTGGTAGGCATCGCTCTTCCGTCATTCCGGCGAAAGCCGGAATCCAGAGATGGTATGGCATCTCGGCTCCGCCGTAGCCAGCGGCATAAATCTGAAATTTAATAAATGACAGCCGTCTGCACGTAGACTATCATCGGGCTTGAGCACGAGTGATACCACAGACTGATCGTGTGGGAGTCGACGATGCAACGTCAGACCATTGGTGGATACCAAATCCTCGACAAGATAGACTCCGGCGGACAGGGTGCGGTGTACAAAGTGTGGGATCCGTCTAATGGTCAGGTAGCCGCACTCAAGACTCTCTTGCCGAATGGTGTGGCCAACTCAGACGGGATCGAACGCTTCCGCCGGGAATCTGAACTGACCGCCCAGATCGCGCACCCTAACGTCATCCGCATTCTGGACAACGGCCGTGATGGAGACCATCACTTTATTACGATGGAACTCCTGCCGAGCAGCGTGGCTGACTTGATTCGGTCTGTAGGACAGCTTCCTGTTGCTAGAGCAGTGGACATCTGCCGCCAAGCTGCGCTGGGACTTCACGCCGCAAACGGGCATGGGATCATCCACCGTGACATCAAGCCATCGAACCTGCTGGTTGCTCCCGATGGCACGGCTAAAGTCACGGACTTCGGCCTCGCTCGCGCGTCCGACCTCAAGACGATAACAACGCCTAACGCTGTGATGGGAACGGTGGATTACATGTCGCCGGAGCAGGCGCAGGGTGAGAGACCCGATACACGTTCCGATATCTACTCCCTCGGAATCGTGCTATTTGAGACGTTGACTGGGAGCGTTCCATTACCTAAGTGGGGCGATACCGCCCGAAATAGGCCGCCTCTCCAATTTGCAAGAACTGCTTCTCAGCAACTGTGGTCTGGTTGGGACGATGCCTAGCGAACTAGGTCGTCTCACCAAACTGAGACGACTTCACTTGATCGAATCTACACTCATTGGGGAATTACCGGTTGAGCTCTGCGGTCTTTCTAACCTGGAGGATCTGACGATTGCTGGCACTAGGATGGGCGGTGAAATTCCTAGCGAACTGTGTAAGATTGCAAAACTGAAGGAATTGTATCTCCCCGGTAACCAGTTCACCGGTGAGATACCAAGTGGGCTATGCGACCTCGACAATCTGGAGTTACTGCACTTGGCAGGTAACAACTGGACTGGGTGCATACCGAGGGAACTGCGAAAGGTCCCTGATAACGACCTCTCCGAGGTTGGACTGCCGTTCTGCGGCTCGTGAAGCCGGAAGCTGTCGCTTGGTTTGGCGGATCAGCTTCCGATCGCCTGGGTCTTTCCATTGTCTGGATATAACACTTGTCAATTCTCGCAAAGCAATCAGGTCTGATCTGGAATAAGCCACCGCCAGAGTCGATACTTGCAATGGATTCATGGAACTGAAGTGCTAAGGTGTAGCCAAATGGTTAGGAATCGCGCAACTGTGATCGCAATTGAGAGAGACAACCGGGTCTTGCTCGTTACTGACAGAGGCTCTAGAAGATTCTCTCTGCCCGGTGGAGGCATCCGATGCGGTGAGTCAGCCGTCGCTGCTGCTGAGAGGCACCTGTACGAGAAGACAGGGCTTCAGTGCGCCGAAATCAAGTGGCAGTTCGATCACAAGACCAGATACAACAGACACAAGGTCTTTCTGGCCACCACGAAAGGTCAAGTTCACCCTGACCGAAGCGTACTTGGAAGACACGTCTGGTGGGACGGGAGGAGCAGCATCTGCTTTCGCGAGTCCGCAATCGACATCCTACGAAGAGTCGGTTGGCTCAACTGGGAGGACTTAGGTCCGATGAATGGTCATCGCACTTGGCGACAGCTTGGTCCACCCCACAGGATTACGGGCAATCACCATGAGGTCATCAGCCAATTGGGTGAGACGACATGATCACTTCGTGCAGTGCTCTCGCCAATTGCGAAGCAGCTTAGAACTGGATCCAAAACCATCGTGGAGTTGGCAACATGGCTGCCGGATTCGGCTTAGTGGTGAATGGTAAGAATGAAATCCTGCTCATTCAACGTGGGTACGGCAGTACGCGGGGTAAGTGGAGCCTACCCGGAGGAAACCAAGATCCAGGAGAGAGTCTCAGACGGACCGCGGTGCGGGAAACCAGAGAAGAGACTGGTATGAGAATGAAAGCCGACCGGCTGTATCGCAAAGGAAAGACGCACAAGTACGAGATATGGCAAGGCAGTGTCATAGGTGGTCACCTGAGGATACAGCGAAAGGAGTGCATAGATGCGAAGTGGTTCAGAGCGGACATGCTTACACATGATGACAATTTGGCGTTCGGCCCAGACAAGATCGTGATTGGGAAGTGGGCTGCCGAAAATCCGGGTAGCCGCCGCGTGCACTATCCCCGGTCCAAAATGGGGAGGGCGGGCTACATACTGCTAGTAAACGATGGCGGCGAGATCCTGTTGTTGAAGAGAAAGTCTGGCATCCGGTCAGGAAAGTGGGGGCTGCCTGGCGGATCAGCCAATGGATACGCTCGCCTTGTCTCCGCCACGTACCACACGGGTAAGCAGACAGGAATCAAATTCTCGGTGGGTCGCCTGTTCTATCGCAATAGGCATAGCGCTAAAGTCTGGCTGGGCCGAGTACACGGTGCCCCACTTCCACCTCGCGGTGGTCGGTGGTTCCCAATCGATTCACTGCCAGATGATAACAGCCTAGCCTTTGGGCTGGACGTGAGGACGATTGAAAAGTGGGCAGACAAGAATAGAGGTAGCCGCCGGATTTCGACCCCACGGGAATCCAAGTCGCACTAGAATAAGTTATTGACGGACTCGTAGGTGACTTGCATGCAGCTGCTCTCATGTGCAGGAGCCGCCCGAAAATGAGTAGGCGATCCCGTTAGGATTTCCTGACCGTCGATCGGATTGCGGCGCGTTCGTTCCAACGTGTATGAGAGGTATCTCGATCAAATCTAAACTGTCTTCCTAAGAGCCCGGAAATCTTGCAACCGTGCGATGCAAACGCTTATCATTCAGTTTGGTGTCCTTCGTCGGTATGACACGTTTGGACTATGCGCGAAACTATCGATTCCCACTGAAACAAGACCTGCGGACGGAGACTTTCTATGGTGGCAACAAGCGGCTCTACGGCTATAGTCAACACCCTTTCCCTGTCACACGGCATGACTGCGCGAGAAGTCGAGTTGCCGGACTACGATAAGGAGCGACTCGAAGACGTCGGATTCCTGACCGCCATGACCCTGGTGCTGCTCGGCAACTACGCGCAGACAGGGCACTTCGGCGGCCCGCTCGCCTATACGCCATACACCGTCACGTCCCACCTGGTCGGCCCCGATCTGGGTGGACTCAGGTACGACTACCGTCGCCCGAAGCATCCATACTCCGACCGCTTCATGCTGGCCGGCGGCCACAACGCCCCGGTCACCTACGCACTGTGGATGATCATGGGCGAGGCGCTGGCACGCAAGCACGCCCTCACCGGTGACGACAGGTACGCAGCCGACCCCAACACCTCGATGCTCTCCATCGACGCCCTCGGATTCCGACGGGGCAGGGAGGCGCTCGACACGCTTCTACAGGAGAACAATCTCGCCGATCACCCGCTCATGGAGCAGGCCAAGCTCCGCGGGATCAGGTCGCTGGCCGGTCACTCTGAGACCACTGACCTGACCAACGACGTCAACGGCGGTCCCTCCGGTATCGGTATCGCGACTGCAGCAGGCAAGGCGGCATTCTGGGACATCGTCGGCGCGCCCGACAGCCTTAAGATCATGGCCATAGAGGGCGAATTCGCAATGACCTCGGGCCACTCGCAGGAGATGAAGACCGCCGCCGTCGCACAGCAGGTCGGCAAGCGGCTGCGAGTCCTGCTCTCGTACAACAACGCGGGCATTGACGACGAGCTTGTGGGCAGCGTCATCCGCCCCGTTTACGACGCCTATCGCATCGAGGACCAGTGGGCAGCCTACGGCTGGAACGTCATGACCCTCGACAACGGCAACGACTACGACCAGGTGGTCGCCGCCTTCAAGACGATGGAAGAGTGGGACCACGAAGACGACCGCCCAATGATCGTCGTCGGCAAGACTGTAAAGGGCTGGTGGCCCGCCGCGGTCGATGGCCAGATTCCCGGCTACGGCGAGCAGGTGGTCAGCTACCACAGCCATCCGTACAACCTCGCCATGAACGGCGACTACTTCGTTGGACTCGCTGAGACCTTCGAGCGTCGCTTCGGAGTCGAGTTCGAGGGCATCCGGGACGGCGCAGTCTCGGACAACCGCGAACGACTCATCCAGTTCAAGAAGAATGTCGACATCGCCATGTCCGTCCTCGAGCAAAATGGGCTCGGCGATTGGCTCGCTGACCGTTTGGTCGAACTCGGTGAAAGCGTTGACGACGGCCTGCCTCTGCGCATAGACCGCGCAACAAACCCGTTCAAGGACTCGCGACTCGCTGTCAAGAACCTGCCGGTCGAGCCGCAGAACCTCACAGTGACCAATCCCAGCAGCGGCGAAGAGAAGGACCTCTCCATAAAGCTGTTCGAGGAGCCAGGCAACGTACGCGGCACCCGCAGGGCGATCTCCGAGATCATCAAGTGGGCCAACTACGTCACCAACAACCGCTTCGTCGTGGTCGCTGCCGACCTCGCAGAGTCGATCAACGTCGAGCACGGCGCGATCTGGGATACATTCGACCCCGTCGCCAACCCCAGCGGAAGCAGGCTCAAGGCCGCTATCCAGGAGGCAGGCAACGCCTCGACTGCGATCGGACTTGTGGGCCAGTCGGTCTCTCCTGACCCGGACGAGCACGTCGGAGTATGGGCTCTCAGTGGCACCTACGGCGCGTTCACGCCGCTCATGTATCTCCCCGCCCGCGTGTGGAGCCAGCAGAACCAGGACAGCCCATTCGGCACCGGCGTACTGCACATTCTTGCCGGACACTCCGGCCCGGAGACGGCGGCAGACGCTCGCACCCACTTCGGAATCTTCGCACCTCAGGTGTGGAAGCTCTTCCCGCGCGGACAGGCGATCACGCTGAGTTTCTGGGACTACAACGATGTCGCTCCCGGCTACTTCGCCGCCGCTGAGATCGCGGCGCGTGAAAAGGAGGTCGGAGTGATCGTCCTTGAGGTCGCCAGGCCCGACTTCCCGGTCGCGGACCGCAGCACCTTCGCAGACACTGACCTCAGGGCAGCTGCCAAGGGACTCTACCTCATTCGCGACTTCGACCCCGACAAGCCCAGGCACGGCACCGTGCTCGTGCAGGGCTCGTCGTCGACCGTCAATCTCGTATCGGTACTGCCGCAACTTGAAGAAGAGGGCGTGAACGTCCGCGTCGTCGCGGCGATCAGCGAAGAGCTGTTCACGCGGCAGTCGCAGGAGTACCAGGACTCAGTCCTGTCGACCGCTGACAAGTACGACATGATGGTGGTCACCACAGGCACACGTCGCATGTGGCCCGTGCAGAACGTCGGCCCGCTCACCGACGAGTACTCGCTGACGTCAGACTGGGACAACCAGTGGCTGACAGGGGGAACCGAGGCCGACGTAATCGCCGAGGCCCACCTCGACGCCGACTCCATCTACGCCGGCATCAAGCGCTTCGCAGACGAACGCGAAAGCCGCATGAGCCGCCAGAGAGAGGCCCTATCCGGCCTGGGGTAGGGCAGGACAACGAAAGACTAGATTAGCCAAGAGGTCGGCATCTTACTGCCGACCTCTTTATATTTCTACGCCTTTATTGCTGAGGACACTGTCTCTGTTCACGTTTCCACGACCACCCTCTCCCCGTGTTCTAGTGTGACAACGTACCGCTCGATAATCCCTAGTCCGATAAGACACCTGCTTCCCAACTCGGCTACTGTTACGTCTCCTATGAGAGGAAGTCCAATGACTTCTAGATCACCGGTGAACATCGGAGCACGTGTGAACCGATCGTCCGCGACACGGTAGATTCTGAGGTGGTCTGGGTTTCCAATGTCTTGCGGCAGTGAACCTTCGGGTAAAATGAGATCACCTGTGAATCCTGTGTCTATCAGCGCTCGGCAACGCATCTCCCAGTCTCGGATCTCGACTCGGATTGATAGGTAAGGGAAGTCCTCGCTCGTTACCACACCGTAACCCATTCGTGCATCACGTCATGGCCTACACGAGCCATGATGAAGTTGCCCTGTCCGAACGTGTCCACCGCACGCTTTAGTACTTCTCCATCCCTCTTGCCTACAATGAGGTCCCCGTCGAAACTGATCGCGACGAACTTGCCATTGTTCTCCGGCTCCAGGTACTTAGCGTGTAGATTGTAGAGTCGCTGCTCTTTAGCGAGCTGATCCTTGATCCGACCTTGCTCTTCAAGCTTGCGTTCCATCCACGTTTGGTCGTGAGTCATGAGTACGCACCGGGCAAGTGGTCTTGCTGAAATGGCAAGTGTTTCATGCTACTTGCCTAGAAATGACTTGCACTCTTCGTAGAATTTTAGCATAAGACAACGATTTCTGTGCACACGCTCTCACTCCAGCCGCCTGATGCTTGGGAGCGTGACAGCCGTGACCAGGCTGCTCACTACCAGCACGGACCCGCTTGCGAAGAGCGCGAGCGGCGCGCCGACCGCGCCCGCAAGTCCGCCCAGGCCCAGGTGACCTGCGGGCGCGACGCCGATGCTGAGCGTCCACGCTCCCATTGCCCGCCCCCTCTGCTCGTCCGGCACGTTCTCCTGCATCATGGTCATGTACAGCGTGTCCACGGCCATAGCGCAGCCGGTGGCCAGCGTCAGCATCGCTACGTAGTGGATGAGATTGGTCGAGATCATCAGAGCCATCAGGCTGGCTCCGAATGCAGCCATGATCGCGAACATCAGAAGCCCCTTGTGACGGAACGTCCCCATTGAGGACAAGGTCAGCAGGCCGGCGATTCCTCCGATCTGCCTGGTGGCAGTCATCACGCCCAGCCCGACTGGACCCAGCCCGAGCACGTCCTTCGCGATTACCGGCAGCAGGCTCATGTGGGTGAAACCGAATATCTCGGTCAGCGCGGCGAGCGCCATCAGCGTAACGAGTATCCGATTGGTTCGCATGATTTGGACGTAGTCGACAAGGTTGCGAGTGACAGAGGGGCGCTGACCTACCGGCGCCTCTCGCCTCGCGTTGACCGGCAGCAGGAACAGCACGGAGGCAAGGTACATCAATCCGATGAGTACGTACTGCCCGCCGGCCCCGTATGCTTCGATGACCACTCCAGACAGCAGCGAGCCGACTATGCTGCCCGTCTGCATACTGACCGAGTTCAGTGACAGACCGTTGAGCGCGAGCCTCGGCCCGACTATGTCGTAGGTGAGCGACTGTCGTGTCGTCATCTGGAAGGCCGTCACGCAGCCGCCAATCGTTATCAGGACAAGAATGTGCCATAGCTGCGCGATGTCGGTAATCAGTACGGCGCCGATCACGAGCGACACCACAACGCCGCCAAGTGTGACCACGATGAGCAGAGTGCGCCGTTCCACCCGGTCCGCGACAGCGCCTGACACCAGCCCGAGTACGAAGAACGGTATCATCGTCAGCGCCGAGGACACCCCGACCATGAACGCCGAGTCAGTGATCTCGAACACCAGCCAACCGGTGACGACCCAGATCATTCCCATCGACGCCGACTGCATGAGTGTGGACAACCAGAGGAGCCGGAAGTCCCGAAATGCGAATGACGGGGCCAGCCTTGAGATCATTTCAACTGCTGAGCCTGTGGTCATTGCCAGGATAGCTCTCGTACAGACCCGCGAACGTGGAGGGTCGAGCTAGAGTTTGGCAGTTGCGACAGAGTTTGGAGAGACTTCGGGCTTCGCGCTCAGCCCGTCTCTTCCTCCATTGCGACGTACTTGGAAGGGCACTTCACGATGACGTTCTCGCTCACGAAGACGCCGTCCGGGTGATAGCGGCCCTCCAGGATGATCTCGGAGTGCTCGTTGAAGAACAGGTCGGGCAGGACCCCGTTGTGAGCCGCGGCGAGGTTCTCAGCGCCGTCTGTCAGGTTGAACTCGGCGAGGGTAGAACCGTCTTGGCGGTGGAACGAGTCCGGCACCAGCTTGCCGCTGACACGGACCATGCGGTCCTCTGGAGTGAACCCGACGTCCATCATCTCGCCCACGGTGTAGTAGTAGACCGTAGCGCCCTGGAAGGACTGAAAGGCGAAGTAGCCCAGGGCTGCTACCAGCACGACGAACGCGATCAGCAGCTTGATGCGATGGGACGATACCGGACCTTCGGCCTCGGGTAGGGTTTGAGTGAGTTGTCCTTCTGTCATATGTGGACTCGTACCGGTTCTGCTATGAATCTCGACTGTCGCGCTCTTCAAGCGCTCGCTTCAGGTCCCGGATCTCGTTTCGCAACTCGCGCTGCCGTCGAGACACGTAGAAGACGTAAGCGAAGAATGCCGCCCATGTAATGATATACACCGCAAACAGGAATGGCAGGTTCGCCTCCGGCCCGCTGCCCTCTTGAGCAGGTACCGTGCCTTGCGACGCCGCCTGCATCGGACCCTCGTACGCTCCGGCAATGCCTATCGCGGACAGGGCCAGAACGACCATGATCAATGTCGCGCCGACGGCTGTTATGCGCCCCCGTGCGTAGCTATGCAAATTTTTGGTGAAGCTCATCCAGGTCCGATTCCGATCGTCTCAGCGAGTACCTCTCCATGAGCAGGTACACGTACAAAACCGTAAATGCCAGCACCGAAACCAGCAGTGTCAGCAACATCTGCTGGTCCAGGTCGGATGGGACGTTTCTCTCCGGATGGGCCGAACGCCACCAGTCTGTTGCCTTGTAGATGATCGGCGCGTCGATCGCTCCGATCAGCGCTATCACCGACGCGAACCTCTTGCCCTGTGTTCCGGCCGGACCGTACGCTCGCACCATCAGGTATCCGACGTATATGAACCACAGCACGAGAGTCGTCGTCAGCTTGGCATCCCATGTCCACCAGACTCCCCAGACCGGCTTGCCCCATATAGCGCCGGTTATCAGGATCAGGCTCGCGAATATGATGCCGATCTCGGCAGTGGAGTAGGCGAGATCGTCCCACTTCTGGCTGCCGGTAACAAGGTGCATGATGCTCGCCACCGCAACGACCATGATCGAGACCATCCCGATCCAGCCAAGCGGGACGTGGAAGTAGAAGATTCGCTGGGAAACTCCGAGATTCTGCTCTGTTGGCACCCACATGTACACCAGGTACAGGGTGAGGGCCATGAGCAGTCCGCTGCCTACCAGCAGGGCATCGCCGGTGAATCGACGGACGGGGCCAGTGGCTGAAATCGGGGCTGTGGCTGACTGTGCCATCGTATGTGCAATATATCACAAATGGACTTGAACGTAGTAGGCGACTCAGGTGGTAGCAGATGTCACACACCTGTAACATCCATTTAACATGCCATTAATACAACTTATGTACACTAGTTAGTGAACAGATTCACAAAATAGGCATTTGGCACAAGAGAACCAAGTCCGGTGGTACTGCCAAAGCCTCCTCTAAACCGGAAACATCGAAGGGAATTCAAAAGATGAACGTCAGCGAGCTTATGCACCCCACGTCCATCTCAGTTGAGCTGGCGACGACAGTCACGGAAGCGGCTAAGATCATGCGCGACACCAGCGTTTCGTGCCTGGTCGTGACTGATGACGGGACCGTCACCGGTGTCATCAGCGAGAGCGACATGGTCGTCGGCTGCATGGCCGATGGCCACATTCCATGGCAGTGCACCGTCGAGCGTCACATGGCCCCACAGGGCCAGGTCGTCACCTCCGACACTCACATCGGGGACGCTTCCCTCGTGGTCATCGACGGTGGGTTCGAGTACCTCCCCGTAGTCGACGGCGGTGAGCTGGCCGGTATCCTGCAATCGGAGAGCGTCTTCGGCGCCATCGACAGCGAGATGGATCACACGTACGCCTAAACTTAGTTCCTCCCCCATTTGCGACGGCCCGCTGCATTGCCACCGCAGCGGGCCGTTTTATCGTCCAGATTCAGCGACGAAACGCCTGTCATAGGGCTGGGTCTAAAACTCTCATCCCAGGCTGTCAGGAACCGCCGAGCGTCGCGGTTATCGCGCCTTCCAACTCTTCGAGAGTGACATAGCCCTCGTACTTGGCGCTCACGTTGCCGTCGGCATCGATGACAAACGTCCACGGCTCGGTCGGGAGGCCCCACTCGGCGAGAGTGGGGGAGAGCCTGGCTGAGGATATCCCGCTTTCCCTGATCTCAGGAGGGTTGTCGTAGACCTCGACGTGCAGGAAGTTGACGCCGCCTGAGTGTGTCGCCTTGAGCTGCTTGATCGCGTCGAGCTGAGGCCCGCACGTGGCGGTCTTGCAGTAGGCAGGCGTGGCGAAGCTGACCACAAGCGGTATGCCCTCTTCCAGGGCCTCCGCAATCGTCTTGGCATAGAGTTCTGGGTCTGGGTCTGAGTCCGTGGTGAGCTCGCTGAGCTCGTCCACGTCACTCGCCGTCTTGTTCTGGCTGCGGGGAGCGGCAGTCCCCAGGGCCGGGGTGGCGCTCTCGGACTTCACCTGCACACGCGTACCTGCCTGGGTTTCGGAGCCGTCCGGGTTATTCAACCGGAGTCCCAGTCCCCACTCGCCGGTCTCATCAAACGTCAGGTTCACGACGTAGACGCCTCCCGATCCTCCAGGCCACACCTGGAAATCGGCGGGAAGGGTCTGCCTGGGCCCGTCTGGTCCTGAATCCGTGAGCAGGAATGTCTCAGCGCTCACCTGAGCGTCCTTGATTGGGCCCTGACCCTGCCGGATCAAGCCGAAGACTACACGGTTGTCTCCCACGGCGAGGTCTGTCGAAGCCACAGCGACGGTTATCGCGTCAGGAAGCTCTTGAGGCGCTGACGGCGGCGCGGGTTGTGCCTCCTGTACCGGCTCGACTTCCGACTCTGTACCGCAGCCGGCGAAGCCAAGCAGCAGCGCCAGTACGGCGGCAATGATAAACGGGAGTCGGAGTGCCATCACATCCTGCCCAGAAATACGAATGCCCAAGCAGCGACCTACCCGAATGGCCTGCGGTGGCTGAACTCGCCCTCTTCGCTGGTGATGAACTCAAGCAGGGCGGCCTGACCGTTCTCAGTGACTGCCTTGGCTCGCAGGAATGCGGCTCCGATGTCCGACGGGTCTTCGACTCGCTCTGCCCAGCCGCCCATCGCAGTTCCGAGGTCGGCGTAGCTGCCGCCCAGGTCGCGGGTGCTGTAGAGCTCGTGTGATCGTGCCATCGCGGACGTCTCGATTGCCATCGTTGAGTTGTTCAGGACGACGGTCAGAATGGGTATGCCAGCACGCGCAGCAGTCTCGAAGTCGAGGCCGGTCATGCCGAACGCGGCATCGCCCATGAAGTTGACGACGAACTTGTCCGGGTCGGCGAGCTTGGCGCCCATGTTCAGCCCCAGTCCAGTCCCCAGTCCGTGGGACTTGCCCCATCCGAGGTACGTGTGAGGGCCGCCCGCCTGGTAGAAGGGCATGAGCTGGTCCCTGGGACTGCCGGAGTCGTGGGTGACAATGGCCTGGTTGGGATCGACGTTCTTCATGAACTCGGAGATCACCCGGTACGGGGTCATCGGGACCTCGGTAGAGTTCAGCTTGTGCTCCCACTGCTCGATCCACGCCTGTCTCACCGAGGCGATCTCTTCTGCGGTATCACCGTCTCTCGACTGTCCTCCGAGCCTGTCTTTGCACGCCTCTATCATCTGCCTGATGATGAGCTTCGCGTCACCCAGCAGCGGGTACTCGACGTCGTAGTTCTTGCTGATGTCGATCGGGTCGTTCGTGGCCTGGATGAAGGTCTTGTCGTTCGGGATGTTCGTCGTCATACCGTGCCTGGTCAGGCTGGAGCCGACCGCAAACACCACGTCTGCGCGACTCATGAACCGGTATGCCGCGCCGTTCATGACGCCGGAGCTTGATCCCAGCGACAGCGGATGCTTCTCCGGGAAGCCGCTCTTGCCAGCCATGCTGGTGGTCACAGGGACTTGTAGCAGCTCGGCAAGTTCGACGAGATCGTCCGTTGCCTCTGCGTACAGCACGCCCTGTCCTGCATAGATGATCGGGTGTGAAGCCGCCAGAAGTGCCGCAGCCGCCTCGTCTACCGCTGCAACGTTCGCCCCTGCGGTCGCGACCTTGACCGGGCGGTAGCTGTCGACCAGATCGTCCGGTACGTCCTCGGCGCCGATGTCGGATGGAATCTCCACCATCACAGGGCCCGGTCGGCCCATCTTGAGACGCGCGAACGCCCTGCGCATGGTCTCGACTACGAGGTTCGACGCCTTCAGTCGCTCGACGTTCTTGGTGATCGACTCGTAGCTCCGCGCCGAGCTGAAGTTCGGATAGACGCCGTCACGGTCACCCGGATACCCAAGCGGGAGAAGCAGCATCGGTACTGCGTCCGAGAAAGCCGTTGCGACACCGGCGTACGCGTTCTCCGCCCCCGGCCCGTACTGCATCGCAAAGACACCCGGAGGTCGGCCATTGGTGACCCGCGTGTATCCGTCCGCGATACCGACCCCGACGCGCTCCTGCCGGCAGATGATCGGCCTGATGCCGACGTCCGCGGCGGACTCGATCACGTGGGTAGTTGGGAAGGAGCTAAGGTATTCGATGCCTTCCTTCTTGAGAATGTGGGCGATGGCGTCAAGGGTCTGCATGATGGCCTCCTATGTGCGTCGATAGCCGCTGCAATTCAGGGACACGAGATATGGGCTCAGTTCTTCTTTCTGCGTGAATTGGAAGCCAGACCCTCAATAACGTTCTTGCAGCCTGTCAGTGCGCTGGAGACCGCAAGCACAAGCACGAGCATTGTAGCGACGGTCCTTAGGTCTTCACGCAGCCTCGCGGAGAGGTCAAACTCGCTCATGATCGGATCCATGTAGAGGTTGGCAAGAAGACCCACAAGGGCCAGCCCCGCCAATGTAAGCACGGTACCGATCGCGACTGATTTGACGTTGACGTGCGGAACCTCAAAGTCGAAGTGTGAGGCACTGACCGGCTCCCATTCACCTGGTCTGACTTCGATGTGCCACCCGTGTTCGGGCGCGTCGGCACTGCTTCTCATCGACCTTCCAAGGATGAAAAAGAACAGAAATATTCCTATCCATTTGATCAACCATGTCGCGATGTACACACCAGGCGCTAACCAAAGCCACATGTTGTCAGAGATAAACTCAACGTCGGAGATTTTGGCACTGTCGAGAGAAGAGCTGACGATCCAGAATCCGAACGCGCAGATCGCACAGATGAGGAGTGCAGTTGGATAGTCTCCAACCGGCATCTTGCGTATAGATTTACGGATCAACGAAAGGCCCTGCGCCTATCCCCCTGAAGCCCTCTTCCGCAGTCCTGCAAGCACTTCGTTCAGGCTGCCGGACCTGAAGCCCTCCAGGTCGAGAGTGACGTACGAGTACCCGATCGACCTGAAATACTCTGTCACCTTGGCTCGGGTGGAGTCCTCTGTCAGGGTCAGGAAATCCGCCGTTTCGACCTCGATCCTGGCGATGGTGTCGTGATGGCGCACCCGCAGCTGCCGGATGCCGATCTCGTCGTGCAGGAACTCCTCGGCCTGCGCGATTCGGGTCAGAGCCTCCACCGTCACCGGAGTCCCGTATGGTATCCGGGAGGACAGGCACGCCTGAGCGGGCTTGTCCCACGTAGGCAGGTCCATGCCCCGCGACAGCGTTCTGATCTCAGCCTTCGAGAGCTCAGCCTCGACCATCGGGCTACGCACACCGTACTGCTTCGCCGCGTTGAGTCCAGGACGGAAGTCGCCGAGGTCGTCGGTGTTCGTTCCGTTGGTGATGTGCTCGTAGCCTTCTTCCTCAGCATACGATGCGAGGTACGTGTACAGCTCATCCTTGCAGAAGAAGCAGCGATTGGGGTTGTTCTCGGCGTAGTCTTCGCGCTCAACCTCGTGCGTCTCGATGACGCGGTGATTGAGACCGAGCCGCTCGGCAAGCTCGACAGCCTCACGCAACTCCGAGGGCGCCAGGCTGGGCGACTTGGCAGTCACCGCAAGTGCCTTATGGCCCAGGACGTCGTTAGCGGCTGCTGCCAGGAACGCGCTATCCACACCGCCGGAGTAGGCAACGATGACGGTCCCCATCTCGCGCAGAATACCGCGCAAGGATTCCATCTTAGCCTCAGCGGTGTGTCTGTCTACTATCTGGATTTCCGTCTGGGTTGCCATCGGCATTTCTCCGATAAGTTGGTTACTTAAGTCGCCGGTGAATCTTCTAGCATCTCCAGCTTGTTCAGCAACTGCTTCACGCTGTCAATGTTTCCCACAACGGTCGCTTCGTCCATCCATCCCTCATAAAAGTTGACATGAAGGCTGCTTGCCACTCCAAATAACACACGAACTTCCGGGTCTTGGTTTTCTTCTGCAATCCGGCGTGCAGCCGAGAACAGTTGCCGGTGGCTGTCATGCTCCCATCCGCGTTGTCCAGCCACAGAATTGACTGCGCGAACCGCAGCGCCCCAGGCTTTCTCAGATGCCTGCAGATAGTCGCCACGATCCAACTCTTCGTCTGCCTGCTGCATAAACGGGCGGCTGACCTCTGAGTGGCTCTCAGCAAGGGTCACTTCTCATCTCCAATCGAGGCGGCAACGTAGTGGCGGCATTCTTACGCCCTGCTTGTGTGCCGCGCTCAGGGTGTAACACCGACTCGCGTCGGAACAAGCTCTGAGCACTAGCTACCCTTACCCCTCCATCATCTCCTGGATGATGGCCTGCATCTGTCCGATGTAGTGCTGGTAGCTTCGATTCTGGTAGCCAAGTATCTGCTGCGATTCCTCTGTATCGTACCAGTCCGTCCATCCGGGAGTGTCACGATAGACCGCCATCTCGACCGGCGCGCCCATGACCTCGAAGAAGTCCTTCACGTAGTCCCGGCCATGAAGCTGCCAGGTTGGACCGCCTCCGACGTTGAATATCTTGCCCCCGGCTTCATGAGCGGATGCCGATGCGAACAGCGCGTCAGCAACGTCGTCACGGTGTACCATCTCGACCCGCTGGTCCTCCATGAACGGCCAGGGTGTCGGAGGCTCGAGAAACGCCGGGACTAGAATGCCCGCGATTCTCAGGGATACCGTGTTGCTCAGTGAAGACTCTCGAATCAGCTTCTCGCCTTCGATCTTGCTATCCGCGTAGATGTCGATGGCGCTCTGTGAGTGGCTGATGCGCACCGGCGGATCTTCTCCGGTGGTGTCTCCATAGGTGCTGATCGACGATGTGAACACCATCCGGGTGTCCGGCGCGCTCTGCTCCAGAGCAGTGATGATGTTCTTCGTACCCTCGACGTTCACCCTGAACGTCAGGTCGCGGTCTCTCTCGCTGTTGGGAGGAAGTATTGCCGCCAGGTGAAGGACTGCGTCGACCCCGTCGACGGCCGCCTGGACTCCGTCAGCATCGGTGATGTCGCCTTTGACGACCTCGATGCCTTCCTGCCCCTCAAGTCCTGTGAAGTCCATCATCGGAAGGTCGAACACACGGACCGATCGGCCTGCCTCGATAAACATCTCGACAAGCTGCCGTCCGACACTGCCCGCGCCCCCGGTGATGAGTACCGGCTGTGCTGAGCTTGACGAAGCGGGGTCGGTCACGTGAGAGTCGTCCCCTTCATTCCGGCCGCCTCGATGACTTCCTGCGCGCTTGCGATCAGGTCCGTAAGCGCAGGTCCGAACGCATCCCAGTCACCGCTGTTCTTGTGGTTGAGCGCAGCGTCGGCGGCGCGCATGGCGGTGCGAGTCGGCGGTATCGAGGGCATCGTCTGGAAGAAGAACGTCCCGCTGACCTCGTCGAACTTGTCGACTATCTCTACGACCGAGGTCTCCCAGTCAGAGCTCTGACTTCCGAGTCCGTCAGCTATCTGCTGGCATGTCGAGATGCTCTGCTCAAGCATCTGCTGTCCAGAGGGTGGCATTGTTTCTTTATCCTCCGTATTCAAGAATCAGGAGATCGAGCTTAACCTGTCCTTCGAGGGATGGGTTTAGAGTTCTCCTGGTCTCTCTTCTTGCAAAAGAGGCGGGTACAGGACCCGCCCCTATTGTTCAGACTACTTTACGACTGGCGGGGCACACCCAACTGAGGCGATAGCGCCCGTGCTGAGCTAGCCGAAGCGCCTAGTCGTCATCATCGTCCGCAGGTACAAGCTCCTCGAGCTCGGCTCCTACGTGGTGACCGTTTGTGGACTCCTCGTAGTGGTGCTTGATCGCATCGATGTCGACCTCTTCGTTGCGGTCGAAGCCCCTGCCATCGTGCCGGTCATACGGGAACGGCATGAATCGCTGGAACTTCTCCATGTAGCGCGGTCGGCTGGCCCTGCGGTCGTATGGGAACCTGTGCATCTCTTCCGGCTGAGGCTCGACGTCGATCAGCTCGTAATCTCGGCTGCCGAGTCCGATCTCGTGACCGGTGTTGATGCTCGCGACCTCGCTCTGCGAATGGAATGTCGCGGCAGCGGCCTCGAACTTGCGGTCGCCAGGGTGATGCGCTTCCATCAGCTCAGCGGCGGAGCCAGGCATGCCGGCGGAGCGCTTGGCGGCGTCCACACAGGCCATGTCGATCGCGACGGCGTCGGTGGATGCGAATACGCCCAGGTGCGGCACTATCGGAATGTCGGCATGGTTCGCGCAGTCGCAGCGAGGCGAAACGTCGATAGCCATGTTGATGTATCCGACCTTGCCGTTCAGCGCCTTCTCGACACCCAGGCAGGCGTCTGCGATGGCGATGTCGACAGCGTCGAAGTTGACCGGCGGGATCTCGAGGATTCCCCGGCTTCCCATCACGCCGAAGCAGCCAAGGCAGGTCGCGCACTTCTCGCGCTCCCACTCGAGCTCGTCGTTCTCATTGATGTTCCAGAGGTTGTATGGGCAGCAGTCTTCGAGAAGCTCCCAGTCAGGCGTGTTGGCCTTGCCCTTGAACGCTTCAGGATGGAAGACCGCGGCTGCGCCGAGTCCGTACTTCGGGTGACCGCCCATGTGAACGTTGAGCTTGCCGCGCTTGGACTGCGCGCCGATGCCCAGGTTCTTGAGCGCGCCGCCGATGACGCCCATGCCGTGGCCCTTGAAGTGGGTCAGGGCGATCAGCACGTCGGCCGCTGCGATTGCCTCAGCAACGTATGCCTCTTTCAGCAGGTATCCCTCGGGGATATCGACCCTGAAGTCGGCGGTGCCGAGCCAGCCGTCCGCGCAGACGAACGGGCAACCCAGGGTTGCCGAGTTGAAGCCGTTGCGCTCAGCCGTCAGCAGGATGTCGAGCTGGCTGGAGCGGGAGCCGTATGGCGAGTAAGTTGAAGTCGTGGTGTCACAGACGAACGGCCTGCCGCCTAGCTCCTTAATCCTGTCAGCGAGCGCTCGCGGATAGACCGGTCGCAGGTAGGCGGAGTTGTTCCACTCGCCGCAGTGAATCTTGATTGCCACCACGTCGTTGGGCTTGATCATCTTGTCGAGCCCAGCAGCATCGAAGACCGTGGTCATCTTCGCTACAAGGCTAGTTTCGGTGGACGTCGAATGAGCGTCCATCCAATAAACTTTGGAATTGCCCATAGTTTTCCTCCCTGTTGGGCTCCTGTGACTCAGCTTCAATATCTTACGCACAATTGTAGATATGACAGTCTTGGTGAGCGTAACATTGGGTTTGTACCTTGTCAACGGAACCAGGGCCATGAGAAC